>NZ_JBHLVZ010000002.1:0-920319 GCF_042433125.1 Muricoccus vinaceus
AGCGAATCACATCCGCAGCACGGGCGGGATCACATCCGAGTCAGCGACCAAGGCGCTTGGTATCACACCTTCGCCCGATTGGCCGGGGATAGGCACGGTGCTTCGGGCCGAGGCCGGCTGATCCATGCCGCGCCGCAGATGCCGTGCATCTCCCCTGCCCGACGAAGGGGTCCTTGCTTGCCATGCAGATGCCGATCCTCGCCGACGCGGTCCGCACCGGAGCGCAGCCTGCCACCTTGCTGAACTCCGACAACGGCGCGGGTTCGCACGGCGGAAGCGAGCTGCCGCGGCGCCGCGCCACCGGCCACCGGGCGGGTGACGTGGCGGTGGCGCTGGCGCTGTTGGCGCTGACGGGCCCGTTGCTGCTGCTGACAGCGCTCGCCATCCGGCTGGACAGCCCCGGCCCGGTTCTGGTGGGCTTGCCGCATTTCGGGGAAGGCGGGCAGCTGTTCCACCTCCTGGCCTTCCGGAGCACCAAGGGCGGCGTGCCGGGCCTCTCCGCGCCGAGCCGCATCGGGTTGCTGATCCAGCCGCCCCGGATCGATCAGCTGCCCATCCTGTTCAACCTTCTGCGCGGGGACATGGCCCTGAGCGGTCCTCCGCCTGTGCCATCCGGGTCGGGCTTCTCCGCCCCCGCCGCGCTCAGCCTGCAGAAGCCGGGCCTGTACGGCTGGCTCAACTCCGCCTGAGGCCGTTCAGCCCACAATCCAAACCAGGAACTGCGCCAACAGCCACCAGAGCAGGAAGGAGGCGGCGAAGACCAGCACGGCGCAGACCGGCCAGGGCAGCCGGCTGCGCCGTGCGTCCAGGGGTGCCCTTCCGGGGGCTGTCATGCCGGTCCTTGAGACGTTCTCATCCCGCGCCGCAAGGCTCTCCCTTGCACGAAGCGGCTCCATGCTTCCGGGAGGCCTTCTCCTCCCGCATCATCCTTTGTGAAGCCCGGGCCGATGGCAGGCCGTGGCTCGCAGCCGCCGTTCGGCCTGCGCCGGGCCTCACCGTTCCTCCAGGCGCCTCTGTGCCTTGCGGAGGAGCCAGCCCCATACACCCGGGGCCTTGGCGATCGCATCCTTCAAGGCGCGCAGCTCGGCTTCGGCACGGGATTTGGCGACCGTGGCCTCCACCGCCTGACCGCGGGCGACCTGCCGGTGCTCCTCCAGTTCCGAGAGGCGCCGGCGCAGAAAGTCGTCGGCTCCATTCTGCTCGACCGCGTGCAGCCGGGCGCGCGCCTCCTCCAGCTCCCGGCGCAGCTGGACGATCTCCGCCTTGGGATCCGAACGGTGACGCATGCCCCTCGCGGGCTTCGGAGGACGGCGCCTCATGATCTTCGCTCCTGCAGACGCGGGCCAGCCGGGCGCCCCCTCCACGCGCCAGGCAAAGGCCATGCCCGACCCGGGAAGGGGCGCCTTCCGGTGCCGCCTTCCTTAACTCGCAGCGCCCGGCCCGCAAGTCACGCCCACGCCCTGCCCGCATGGGGTAACCGGGGCCGGAAACCAGCCGCTCAGGCCGGCATGGCAGCGCGCGGGCGACGGCGAAGGCCAAAGAGGCCCAGCAGTCCCATGCCGAACAGCGCGGCCGAGGCGGGCTCGGGCACCGCCACGGCCAGCTGGTCATGGGCGATCCGCTGCAGGGCGATCGCCTGAGCGGTGGTGAAGCCCAGGTCACGGGCGACGTACTCGTTGGCGCCCAGGCTCAGCGGATCGAGACCGGTGACCTGGCCGAAGACCATGAGGCCTTCCAGATAGTAGCCGAAGGGACTGGCATGGTAGTTGTCGGGCGCCCACAGATTCACCAGCCCGGCCGCGATGCCGTCATATGGGTTGGCATCGGCGAAGCCTGTCTCGATCGCGCGGTTCCAGGCGGCGCCAACCGGGATCACCCCGTCGATCAGGGGCGAGTTCGCCTTCGCCGCCTCGTACCCGGCCTGCACGTCCTGCTGCATTGCGCTGATGGGCTGCCCGAACCAGAAGCCCGAAGGAAGGTAGGTCTGGTCCGCGCGGGACCAAGTGGCCATCAGGTTGACGTCCACGTTCGGGTTGCGCGCGGTCAGCTCGTTCGCCAGCAGCGCGGAATACTGGATGAGCTTCGCCGGGTTGCCGGGGTTGGTGGAATCCAGGGTGCTGTAGCTCTGCAGGACCACATGGTCCCAGGGCTGGTTAATCAGGCCCAGGCGGTTGTTGTAATGAAAATCCAGGCCGGTGCCGCCCTGGGTTTCGAGGCTGACGCTGTAGTTGAGGCCGGCCTGCGCGGTGAAGGCCTTGAACAGCGAGGGAACGCCGCCGATGCCGGTGTTGTTCAGGTCGGTCACGGTGTTCGTGCGGTAGTTCTGCACCACCGGCGGGGCGCCGGCCGGTTCGCCGTAGGTGAAGCTGTTGCCGACGAAGAGGATGCTTTCCGCGGAGGCCGGGCCGCAGGGGGCCGCCACAGCGAAGGCAACGGCCGCCACGGCGGTCACCGTTTCGGCGCGCCATCGAAATAACTTCATTGTTTCCTCCGAACACAAATCAAGCCTGATGGTCCATCGGAATACAGCCGCATGAACCGAGCAGACGCAGCGCAAGTTCCATGCCCGATTCCGACCTTTGTCTTTTCATGGCGTTACTTGATCTTCTGCTTGCGTAATATCTCAAGTGTAAAGTTGGTCGACCACCCAACCAGGGATTGTGGCCACCAGCTGGCCGTTCCGGAGGAGCAGGAGACAGCAAGTCCTCAACCGGGTGGGTTCGTTCCAGCCGATGCGCCGTCCCGGTTCCGCCTGCTACTCGGTTGCGGGCTGATGTCAGGCGGTCTTGGTCGAGGCGGGGGCGTGCAGGCTGGCTTACGTCCAACCCTGTTCCGTCGCCCGGGCCCGCCATCTCGGTGCGCCTGGGCCACGGTTCGCACGACGCCCGGGCTGATCGCCGGCAAGGGAGCAACCCGGATGGAACAGCGTTTGGGCAGAGCGAGGAGGCCTCTGGCCGCGCAGGGACCATGACGGATGGCCTGAGCGGCCCCACTCGGCTTCCGGGCCACCATTGCCTGCGTCACCCTCCGGCGGAGCAAGCACTCTGCGGGGCGAAGTGGAGACTTTACGGCATGCCGCCGACCGGAAGGGCTGATTTCCGGCCGGTTAGGCTGCAGGCAGCCACACCGGGACAGCGGTGCCTGATTCCACCCGCTACATCCCGGAAGGGTTCAGGCGGCCTTGATGAATTCAAGGCCGGCACGCGCCCCGCTCGTCCACCGGCAGCGCGCCGAATAGGTGCCGCGATTTCGGATCATGAGGGTGACCTGCGCCGAAATGGGCGCCGGATGGGCGAACTCCACCTGCGCGCCGCCATCGGACAGATCCAGAACCACACAATCGAGGGCTGAACCGCCGGTGGAAACCTGAGCACTCAGATGCACCCTGCGCCGCGGCCAGCGCCGCTTCTCCTCGAAGTCGGTCACCTCTCCCAGCGGCGACTCTTCACCGGCTCGGCTCAGCTTCGATTCCTGCCTTTGGATCTCCGCTTCAAAGATACGGGCCAAGCGGGCGCGCATGGCGATTTCCTTCACGGGGTCCTGCAGCGTTGGCGCCTCCGTGAGCACTTGCTTGAGCTGTCCCCTTAGAAGTCTGAGTACCTCTGCCGGGGCCTCATCAGGTTCATGACGGGAGAGAACGGCCGTCAGCGCGGCGGCAACCGCACTGTTCAGACCATCTTCGTTCGGCGGATCGAGCTCATCAAACATTTGGCGCGCTCCTTTCCAGTGGCCCCAACGGAACGCGAGACCTCCGCGGAGGTTATTGAGAAGAGAATATCCGGTAACGGGCGTGTCTGGGTGTTTTCCTTGGGAAGTGCCAACTTCTCACAATCTCTGGAATTCAGCGGTGCATGTCAGCACAGATGGAGGGCAAAATGGCCGCGGACCCGAAAGAAGGCGACAACCCGCTGGTCGGCAGCGACGAGCGCGACGAAGAGGGCTTTCTGGGCGCCACCCGCGACCTCGCCGCATTCGCCCGCAAACAAGGCTTTTCCAGGGCCGATACGCTCCTGACCGAGCTTCTCGCCATCATTTACGCGAGGAAATCGTAGAACAACCCCGAATCTGGGGTTCTCGGGAAACGAGAGAAGCGCTGGGTGCCGCCGCCCGCATCCGTACGAGCTGACCCGAGGGCGAACCTTCGTCCGACGGGGCGACACCGATGGGCGTGACCTCTTCGTGTTGCAAGAAGGGATGGTGGGCGCAGTAGGGCTCGAACCTACGACCCGCTGATTAAGAGTCAGCTGCTCTACCAACTGAGCTATGCGCCCGCACCACCATTCCGGCCCCTGGGTCAGGTGGCCGGATGTCCCGGAAGAAGATCTTCATCGCCCGGGCGGCGCCTTCTATCCGATCCATGGGACAGGTCAACCCCCGGCGGCAGAATTCTGCCGATCAGAGCGCGGACCGCCTAGCCCGCCGAGGACAGGACATGCCCGAGGCGCTTGATGTCCTCCAGCGCCCGCGCCGTGCCGAGCGCCACGCAGGACAGCGCCTCCTCCGCCACGATCACAGGCAGGCCGGTCGCCTCGCGCAGGACGCCGTCCAGCCCGTGAAGAAGCGCGCCGCCACCGGTCAGCACGATCCCGCGGTCCACGATGTCCCCGGCGAGCTCGGGGGGCGTGTTCTCCAGCGCCTCCCGCACGGCCTCGACGATCCGGAGGACCGGTTCGGCAAGGCTCTCCGAGATCTGGCGGCGGGAAACGAAGACTTCGCGCGGGACACCGCTGGAAAGATCCCGGCCCTTGACCTCGGTGACCGGCCCCTCCTCTCCTTCCTCGGGAGCGGTGGCGGCGCCGACCTCCATCTTGATGCGCTCGGCCGTGCTTTCCCCGATCAGCAGGTTAAACTGCTGGCGGATATGGGCGATGATGGCCTCGTCCATACGGTCGCCGCCCACGCGCAGGCTGCGGGCATAGACGATGCCCCCGAGCGATATGATCGCCACCTCCGTCGTGCCGCCGCCGATATCCACGACCAGGGAGCCCGAGGCCTCGGTCACGGGAAGGCCGGCGCCGATCGCCGCGGCCATCGGTTCCTCGATCAGGAGCACCTTGCGGGCACCCGCCGCCTCCGCACCATCCTTGATGGACCGCCGCTCCACGGCCGTCGCGCCCGAGGGCACGCAGACGATCACCAGCGGCAGCGAAAGGGTCCGGCCCTTGTGCACCTTGCGGATGAAGTGCCGGATCATTTCCTCCGCGGCGCCGAAGTCGGCGATCACGCCATCCCTGAGGGGCCGGATGGCGGAGATGTTCCCGGGCGTGCGGCCGAGCATGATCTTGGCTTCCTCCCCCACGGCCAGGACCTGCTTGCGGCCGCCGATCTCGGCGATGGCCACGACGGACGGCTCGTTGAGCACGATGCCCCGACCCTTGACGTAAACAA
Source organism: Muricoccus vinaceus (assembly GCF_042433125.1). Taxonomy (NCBI): domain Bacteria; kingdom Pseudomonadati; phylum Pseudomonadota; class Alphaproteobacteria; order Acetobacterales; family Roseomonadaceae; genus Muricoccus; species Muricoccus vinaceus. The sequence goes on from NZ_JBHLVZ010000002.1 coordinate 5,389, forward strand.
GCGTGTTCGCGGTGCCGAGGTCGATCGCCATGTCGGCGGAGAGGAGGCCGAACAGGCGGGAGAACATGGGGGCTTGACCTCTGCTTGGCGAAAAACGGCCGGGTGTTCCTGGCGCTGCGGTGACTAGCGGCTCGGCCACGAGCGCTCAAGCCGGAAACGCCGCAACACCGGGAAGATGACGTTACGGAAACCGTACGCTCGGGAGGACGTTCCTCCTGCAGCGATCAACAAGCCAGGGAACTAGCCCCATGCGGAAGACCAGCCTTGCCCTTCTTGCCCTCGCCGGGCTCAGCCTCGGGGCCTGCGGCTACAGCACGGGCGATCGCGCGGTGTCGGGCGGCCTGCTCGGTGCGGGTGCGGGTGGCCTCGTCGGCTCGCTTTCGGGCAATGCCGGCGCAGGCGCGCTGATCGGCGGCGCCGCCGGTGCTGCGGGCGGCGCCTTGACCACCGGCAACGACGTGAACCTCGGGCGCCCCGCCTGGCGCTGAGCCGGACGGGAAACTCCGGCGTATCGTGAAGGGCGCCCCGAAGGGGGCGCCCTTTTTCGTTGCTGCGCGCTGCAACCGGTTGGGCTTGCAAGGTATCCTGACACAGTCTTCCATTCTCACCAGAGCGCCGGCCGAAGGATGCCGGTGCGCGCAGGGATGGAAAACGAACCAATGGCGATGCTGTTCTGCGAAGCGGGGACCCATGACGTGGTCTGCGGCTGCCGGCCTGCCCCTTTGGCGTCGGGTGGGAGACGGGATCTGCTGCGCGGTGCGGCGGCCATGGGAATGGCGCTGGGAAGCGCTTCGTTGCTGTCCGGACGCGCTCAGGCCCAGGCTTCCCGCCCACGCCGGATCGACGTGCACCATCACCTGACCCCGCCCATCTACAAGGACGCCGCCCTGCGGCGGGTGGAGATGACCCCGGTGGCGCGCGACTGGACACCCGAGAAAACGGTGGCCGACCTGGACGCCGCTGGAATCGACGTCGCACTGCTGTCCGTCAGCACGCCGGGGCTGGGTTTCGCCGAGGGCGAGGAACGGCGGCGGCTGGCGCGGGTCTGCAACGAGTACGCGGCGGAAATGGGCCAGCGCCATCCCGGGCGCTTCGGCTCCTTCGCCGCGCTTCCTTTGCCCGACGTGGACGGCGCCCTGGCGGAAGCCGTCTATGCGCTGGACACGCTGAAGGCGGACGGTGTGCTGCTCTTCACCAGCTACGGCAACATGTATCTGGGCGACGAGAAGCTGCACCCGCTTTACGAGGAGCTGAACCGGCGCAAGGCGGTCGTGGCCACGCACCCGCTCTCCCCGCAGTGCTGCGGCAACCTGGTCCCCGTGATCGCGGACACCGTGGTGGAATTCGGGACGGACACGACGCGCAGCATCGCCAGCCTGATGTTCTCCGGCACGGCCGCGAAGTACCCGGACATCCGCTTCATCTTCTCGCACGCGGGCGGGACCATGCCGTTCCTCATCGAACGGCTGGACTTCCAGGCCCGCCCGCCCGCGCAGTCCGCGAAGCTCGTCGGCGGGGCCGTGCGCCCGGCGCTCGGGCACTTCCTGTATGACACGGCGCAGGCGGCGAACCCCGTGGCGATGGGAGCCCTGCGGCAGCTCGTTTCCGCCGACCGCATCGTGCTGGGCAGCGACTTTCCTTACCGGACCAGCCAGGAGCAGGTGCGCGGGCTGGCCGGCTGCGGGCTGGATGCCGCCACGATGCGGCAGATCGAGTGCGGCAACGCGGAGGCGCTGATTCCCCGGCTGAAGGGGTGAACCGGGCCGGGCCGCCCCTCGCAGGGGCGGCCCGGCCTGCTCAGGCGGCGGGCGCCGCCATTTCGGCCGGGGCGGTGCGCTCGCGCTTGTTCAGCAGCTTGTTGAGCGCGTGCACATAGGCGCGGGCGGAGGCCACGATGGTGTCGGTATCCGCACCCTGCCCGTCCACCAGCTTGCCCTTCTCCTCGAAGCGCACGGTGACGCGCGCCTGGGCATCGGTGCCACCGGTGACGGACTGCACGGCGTAGAGCTTCAGCGCGACCTCATGGGGGAAAACCGTCCGGATGGCGTTGAAGGTGGCGTCCACCGCGCCGTCGCCCACCGCCATGCCCTCGCGCTCCTCGCCGTCCACCTCGACCTTGATGGTCGCCATGGGGCGGGTGTGCAGGCCCGAGGTCACCGTCAGGCCCGTCAGCTTCACGCGGTCGTGCTGGCGCACCACCTCGTCGTCCACCAGGGCGGAGACATCCTCGTCGTAGACGACCTTCTTGCGGTCGGCGAGGTCCTTGAAGCGCCGGAAGGCGTCGTTCAGCGCGTTGTCGCCCAGCTCGTAGCCCAGCGCGCGCAGCTTGTCGCGGAAGGCGGCGCGGCCGGAATGCTTGCCCAGCACCAGGGAGTTGGTGGTCCAGCCCACGCTTTCCGGCGTCATGATCTCGTAGGTGGAGGCATCCTTCAGCACGCCGTCCTGGTGGATGCCGGATTCATGGGCGAAGGCGTTGCGGCCGACGATGGCCTTGTTGGGCTGCACGTCGAAACCGGTGATGGTGGCCAGCAGGCGCGAGGTGCGCAGGATGTTCGGCGTGTTGATGCCGGTGCGCCGCGCGATGGCGTTGCCGCGCGTGCGGAGCGCCATCGCGACCTCCTCGAGAGAGGCATTGCCCGCGCGCTCGCCGATGCCGTTGATGGTGCACTCCACCTGCCGCGCGCCGGCCTGGATGGCGGCCAGCGTGTTGGCGACGGCCAGGCCCAGGTCGTCATGGTTATGGGTGGAGAAGATAACGCCGTCGGCGCCTGGCACCCGCTCGCGCAGCATGGTGAAGATGCGGGTCATGTCCTCGGGCAGCGCATAGCCCACCGTGTCCGGCACGTTGATGGTGGTGGCGCCGGCCTTGATCGCCGCCTCCACGCAGCGGCAAAGGAAATCCGGATCGGTGCGGCTGCCGTCCTCGGCCGACCATTCGACGTCGTCGGTGTGGCTCCGGGCAAGGGCCACGCTGCGGGCCACGGCGGCCAGCACGTCCTCGTTCGACATGCGCAGCTTCACCCGCATGTGCAGCTCGGACGTGGATATGAAGGTGTGGATCCGACCGCGGGCGGCAGGCTTGATGGCTTCGGCCGCGCGCAGGATGTCGCCGTCGGCGGAGCGCGCCAGGCCGCAGATGACCGGCCCGTCCTTGCTGAACCGCGTGGAAATGGAGTGGACGCTGTCGAAGTCGCCGGGGCTGGCAATGGGAAAGCCGGCTTCGAGCACGTCCGCGCCGAGTTCCGCCAGGCTCTCGGCCATGCGGAGCTTCTCCTCCAGGTTCATGGAGAAGCCGGGGGACTGCTCGCCGTCGCGCAGCGTGGTGTCGAAGATGATGACGCGATCGTCGGCGATGGTGCCGAAGCTGGGGTGGTTGCTGGCCATCTGAGCCGTTCCTTGGGTGCCGTGTGGATGGACATACGGGCGCATCGCCCGGGGGACCCCCTGAGCGATGCGGGCCGGTCAGCCGCGCGTCACGCCCAGGGGCGGCGAAGTCGAAGGAGGAGCGGAAGGAGGGCGAAGGCCGGGCGCGCGGCAGCTTCGGCCAGGAGGCCGGTGCGGGTGGGCGCGAAACGGGCGTCGGTCGCCTGCATGGGTCGAAGTTACGTCGCGCCCTGGGTTGAGGCAAGCAGCGAAGTGGCCGAAACGCCCGTGGCAGTCGCGTGCAGCGCGGAAGCGCCGCTTGCATTCTTGTTGCAGTGCAGCACATGAGGAAGCTTCGCTGACGCTCTGGCCGGAGGCATTCCGTGGGCCTGCCGCTCTTCTCCCTCTCGGTGGCCGCCTTTGCCATCGGGATGACCGAATTCATCATCATGGGGCTGCTGCCCGAGTTGGCCGCGGACCTGCGCGTGGGCATTCCGCAGGCGGGCTTCCTGGTCTCCGGCTACGCCCTCGGCGTGGTGCTGGGCGCGCCCATCATGGCGGTCGCGACCGCGCGCGCGCCGCGCCGGCCCGTGCTGATCTCCCTGATGGGCCTGTTCCTTCTGGGCAACGTCGCCTGCGCGCTGGCACCCAGCTATGGCTGGCTGATGGCCGCGCGCGTGCTGACCGCCTTCGCCCATGCCGCCTTCTTCGGCCTGGGCGCCGTGGTGGCCACGCAGGTGGTTCCGCCGGGGCGGCAGGCCCGGGCCATCGCCCTGATGTTCATGGGCCTCACCCTGGCCAATGTGCTGGGCGTTCCGATCGGCACCGCGATCGGGCAGGTGACGGGCTGGCGCTCCGCCTTCTGGGGCGTGGCGGGCATCGGTGGCTTGGCCATGCTCGCGCTGCACCTCTGCCTTCCGCGAAGCCTCGCGCGCGGCACCGGCGGACTCGGGGCGGAGTTCCGGGCCCTGGGGCGGCCGCAGGTGCAGCTTGCCATGCTGATCAGCGTGCTGGCCTCGGCAGCGATGTTCGCCGTGTTCACCTTTATCGCACCGACGCTGCGGACCGTAACCGGCATCACGGGACAGGGAATCTCCGCGGTGCTGCTGGTGATCGGGCTGGGCATGACGATCGGCAACCTGCTGGGAGGGCGGCTCGGCGACTGGCGGCTGATGCCGATGGTCATCACCCTGCTCCTGATCGCTGCGGCGGTGATGGTGGCGATGTCGCGCGTGCTGGGCGTACCCACCCTGGCGGTGGCCGCCATCCTGGCCTGGGCAATCGCGATCTCATCGATCGGCACGCCCATGCAGATGCGGGTGATCCAGATGGCGCCGGGCGCGCCGAACCTGGCCTCCACCGTGAACCAGGGGGCATTCAATCTCGGCAATGCCGGCGGGGCCTGGATCAGCGGGGTGGCGCTGACGCACGGCGCCACCTACCCGATGCTGCCGCTGATCGCGGCGGGGATCGCGGTGCTGGCCGCGAGCCTGGCGGCGCTGTCCCTCGTGATGGAGCGGCGGCAACGGCTCGCCGCCCCCTGCCCCGCCCCGGCGGCGTGAGGCGCACGGCGCCGGGCGGATGGCCCGGCGCCGGTTTCGGCGATCAGTTCTTGGTCTGGTCGACCAGCTGGTTCTTCTTGATCCAGGGCATCATCTCGCGGAGGCGCTCGCCCACCTGCTCGATCGGATGCTCGGCCAGGCGGCGGCGGGTGGCCTTGAACGAGGCCTGGTTCACCTTGTTCTCCAGCATCCAGTCGCGGGCGAACTTTCCGGTCTGGATGTCCGTCAGCACGCGCTTCATCTCGGCCTTGGTCTCGGCCGTCACGATGCGGGGGCCGGTGACGTACTCGCCGTACTCGGCGGTGTTGGAGATGGAGTAGTTCATGTTGGCGATGCCGCCCTCGTAGATGAGGTCGACGATCAGCTTCACCTCGTGCAGGCACTCGAAATAGGCCATCTCCGGGGCGTAGCCGGCCTCGGTCAGCGTCTCGAAGCCGGCCTTGATCAGCTCAACGAGGCCGCCGCAGAGAACCGCCTGCTCGCCGAACAGGTCCGTCTCGCACTCTTCCTTGAAGGTCGTCTCGATGACGCCCGAGCGCCCGCCGCCGATGGCGGAGGCATAGGAGAGCGCGATCTCGAGGGCGTTGCCGGAGGGGTTCTGGTGCACGGCCACGAGGCAGGGCACGCCGCCGCCCTTCTGGTACTCGCCGCGCACGGTATGGCCGGGGCCCTTCGGCGCGATCATGAACACGTCGATGTCCGAACGCGGGTCGAGAAGGTTGAAGTGCACGTTCAGGCCATGCGCGAAGGCAAGCGCGGCGCCCTCCTTCATGTTCGCGTGCAGGTGCTCGCGGTAGAGGTCGCCCTGGCCCTCATCGGGGGTCAGCACCATGACCACGTCGGCCCAGGCCGCAGCCTCGGCGGGGGGGAGGACCTTGAAGCCCGCGGCCTCGGCCTTCTTCGCGGAGGCGCCGGGGCGCAGCCCGATGACGACGTCCTTCACGCCGGAATCGCGCATGTTCATCGCGTGGGCATGGCCCTGGCTGCCGAAGCCGATGACCGCGACCTTGCGGGCCTTGATCAGGTTCACGTCCGCGTCGCGGTCGTAGTAAACGCGCATAGTCTTCCCCTTGTGGTCGGATATCGTCAGGCCGCGAGGCTGCGCGGACCCCGCGCGATGGCGACGGCGCCCGTGCGGGACACCTCCGCCAGCCCCAGCGGCCGCATCAGCGCCACGAAGGCGTCGATCTTGTCGGCCGTGCCGGTCATCTCGAAAGTCGCGCTCTCGTGGCTCGCATCCACCACGCGCGCGCGGAAGGCGTCGCCCAGGCGCAGCGCCTCCATGCGGGCCTCGCCGCGGCCGATCACCTTCACCAGCGCCAGCTCCCGCGTCAGGTGCGGGCCTTCCAGCGAAAGGTCGGCCACCATGTGCACGGGCACCAGCCGGTCGAGCTGCGCCTTGATCTGCTCGATGATCATGTCCGTGCCGGTCGTGACCACGGTGATGCGCGAAAGCCGCCGCTCCGCGTCCACGGGCGCCACGGTCAGGCTCTCGATGTTGTAGCCGCGGCCGGAGAAGAGGCCGATCACGCGCGCGAGCACGCCGGCCTCGTTCTCCACCAGCACGGCGATCGTCGCCGTGCGCTGAGTCGTGTCGGACATGCTCAGACCAGCACCTTGCCTTCGTCGGTGACGCCGGCAACGCCCCCCGCCTGACCCGCGCCGAGGATCATCTCGTTGTGCGCGGCGCCCGAGGGGATCATCGGGAAGACGTTTTCCTTCTGGTCCACGCAGATGTCGGCGATCACCGGGCCGGGATGGGCGATCATCTCGCGGATCACGTCGTCGAGCTGGCTGGCATCGGTGGCGCGCAGCCCGCGGGCGTGGAAGCTCTCGGCCAGCTTCACGAAGTCCGGCAGGGAGGCCGAGTAGCTCTCGGAATAGCGCGATCCGTGCAGCAGTTCCTGCCACTGGCGGACCATGCCCATGTACTCGTTGTTCAGGATGAACACCTTCACGGGCAGGCGGTACTGCGCGAGCGTGCCCATCTCCTGGATGTTCATCAGGATGCTGGCCTCGCCGGCAATGTCGATCACCAGCGCGTCCGGGTAGGCGATCTGCACGCCGGCAGCGGCGGGCAGCCCGTAGCCCATGGTGCCGAGCCCGCCGGAGGTCATCCAGCGGTTCGGCTTCTCGAAGCCGAAATACTGCGCCGCCCACATCTGGTGCTGCCCGACCTCGGTGGAGATGAAGGTGTCCCGCCCCATCTCGCGCGTGATCTCATACAGGCGCTTCACCGCGTGCTGCGGCTTGATGATGGAGCCGGACTGCTCGTAGCGAAGGCAGTCGCGCGCGCGCCATCCGTCGATCTCGCGCCACCAGGCGGAGATCGCCTCGCGGTCCTGCTCGGCGCCGTCCGCCTCCCAGGCCTCGATCAGGGCGCGCAGCACGGCGGCGGCATCGCCCACGATGGGCACGTCCACCTTGACGTTCTTGTTGATGTTGGAGGGATCGATGTCGGCGTGGATCTTCTTCGAGCCCGGCGAGAAGGCGTTCAGCCGCCCCGTCACGCGGTCGTCGAAGCGGGCGCCGATGTTGAACATCACGTCGCAGCCGTGCATCGCGAGGTTCGCCTCGACCGTGCCGTGCATGCCGAGCATGCCGATGAAGCGCGGGTCGCTGGCGGGGAACACGCCGAGGCTCATCAGCGTGTTCGTGCAGGGCATGTTGGCCATGCGCACGAATCTGGCCAGCAATTCGCTCGCCTCGGGCCCGGCGTTGATGACGCCGCCGCCAGCATAGACCACCGGGCGGCGCGCGCCCTTCAGCAGGGCCACGGCCTTGGCGATCTGGGCGCCATCGGGCCGCGTCTGCGGGCGGTAGGAGCGGTGCTCCTCGCGCGGGGCCTCCTCATAAGTGCCCTTGGCCAGCAGGATGTCCTTCGGCAGGTCCACCACCACCGGGCCGGGGCGGCCGGAGCGCGCGACATAGAAGGCGTCGTGCACCGTGCGGGAAAGGTCGCCGATCTTCTTGACGAGGTAGTTGTGCTTCGTGGCCGGGCGGGTGATGCCCGTGGTGTCCGCCTCCTGGAAGGCGTCGTTCCCGATCAGGTGCGTCGGCACCTGCCCGGTCAGGCACACCAGCGGCACGGAATCCATCAGCGCGTCCAGCAGCCCCGTCACGGCGTTGGTGGCGCCGGGGCCAGAGGTGACGAGCACGCAGCCCACCTTGCCGGTGGAGCGCGCATAGCCCTCGGCGGCATGCACCGCCGCCTGCTCGTGCCGCACGAGGATGTGGCGGATGGCGTTCTGTTGGAACAGGGCATCGTAGATCGGAAGCACCGCGCCGCCGGGATAGCCGAAGATGACCTCGACGCCCTGCTCCTTCAGCGCGCGAAGGACGATCTCGGCGCCCGTCAGGGTGCTCTGGTCGGTCTGGGCAGGCAGAGTGGCGGACATGGCGGCTCCTCCGGCGAAGGTCTCGCGGGAGGGGTCATCTACGGGTGTTGTTGCGGCGCGTCAATGCGGCAATTTCAGGAATGATAAGATTTCCCGCATCCAGCTTTCCGAAAGTTGCGCTGTGCCGTCGATTCGCGCATCGATGATATGCGTTCTGCACAAGGCGGCGAGGTCGTGATGGCGGAACCAGGTGGCCTGCCGCTTGGTGTACTGCCCGATGGCCAGGCATGCCCGCCGGCCCGCCTCGGCGAGATCATGGCGCCCCGAAAGCACGGCGGAAAGCTCCGGCACGCCGTGCGCGCGCATGGCAGGCAATGCCGGGTCGAGCCCCTGGGCAAGCAGCGCCTCCACCTCCACCAGCGCGCCGGCGCGCAGCATCCCCTCCCAGCGCGCGGCGATGGCCGCGCGCAGGCTGTCGCGAGGGGGATCGATGCGAATTGCACGAAAGGCGTAGGGCGCCGGGCCGGTGGAGGGGGCCTCCTCCTGCCACTGGGCGATGCCCCGCCCGGTCGCCCGCCAGACCTCCCAGGCGCGGGCCAGGCGCTGCCCATCGCCGGGGCGGAGCCGGGCCGCACTCTGGGGGTCGGCCAACAGAAGCCTGGCGTGCAGAGCCGGCGCGCCCTCCCGTTCCAGCAGGGCACGCGCCTCCTCGCGCAGGGCCGGCGGGATGTCGGGCATGGCGGAAAGGCCGCGCGTCAGGGCGCTGAAGTAAAGCCCCGTGCCGCCGCACAGGATTGGCAGCCGCCCCGCCGCACGGGCCCGCGCCATGGCGCCCAGCGCCGCCTCCCGCCACCAGGCGACCGAGGCCGCCTGCGCCGCGGGATGCACCCCGTAAAGGTCGTGCGGCACCATCCCCTCCTCCTCCACGGATGGGCGGGCGGTCAGGATGCGCAGCTCCCGGTAGACCTGCATCGAGTCGGCGTTGATCACCACTCCGCCCAGCCGCCGTGCCAAGGCGAGCGCCAGGGCAGACTTGCCCGAGGCCGTGGGGCCGGCAACCAGCAGGGCGGGGGGATCCTCGGCGGGCATTTGCTCCAATCCGGCGGCGCGGGCATGAACCGCGCCCATGTCGCACGTCCTCACCCTCGTCGCACCCCCGGGCGCGCTCGCCCCTGCCCTTCCTGCCCGCGCGCGGGACGCCATCGCGGCGCTCGGGGCCGATCCCGGCTCGCCGGACTGGCTGGCCGAGGCCGAGGCCGCCGACCTGCCCTTTGCCAACCTGAACCCCGAGCAGGCCGTCGCCGCCGCACGCGCCGCGCTGGGCGATGCCCCGGTGGACGCCATCGCCCAGCCCGCGGAAGGCCGGCGCAAGGCGCTCCTCATCGCGGACATGGACAGCACCATCGTCACCTCGGAAACCCTGGACGAGCTGGCCGCCTTCGCCGGCCTGAAGGAGCGGGTGGCGGAGATCACCCGCCGGAGCATGAACGGCGAGATCGATTTCGCCACCGCCCTTCGCGAGCGCGTCGCCATGCTGCGCGGCCTGGGGCTGGAGGCGCTGGAGGAAACCTGGCGCGGGACGCAGCTGATGCCCGGCGCGCGCGCGCTGGTGCGGACCATGGCGGCGAACGGCGCCCACTGCGCCCTGGCCTCTGGCGGCTTCACCTTCTTCACCGGCCGGGTCGCAGCGCTCTGCGGCTTTTCGAGCCACCACGCCAACATCCTGCTGGATGACGGAAGCGCCCTGACGGGGCAGGTGGCCGAGCCGGTCTTCGACCGGGACGCCAAGCTCGCCACGCTGATCGCGCTTGCGGCGGAAAAGGGCCTGCCCATGGCCGGGACGCTGGCGGTGGGAGACGGGGCGAACGACCTGGCGATGATCGGCGCGGCCGGGCTGGGCATCGCCTATCGGGCCAAGCCCATCGTCGCAGCGGCCGCGCGCGCGCGGGTGGACCATGCCGACCTGCGCGCGCTTCTCTTTGCCCAGGGCTACCGGGCGGCGGAGATCGCCGCGGACTGAGGCGGAGGTGCCTACAGCGCCCGCAGGGCGGCGCAGACACGCGCGACCTGCGTGTCCGTGATCTCCGGGAAGATGGGCAGGCTCATCACCTCCCCGGCGGCACGCGCGGTTTCGGCGCACCCGGCCGGTCCCATCGCGATGCGACCCTCATAGGCACCCTGCTCGTGCACGGGCACGGGGTAGTGGATGGCGGTGGCGATGCCCTGCACCCGCAGGCGCTCCATCACCGACTCGCGCCCGGGCACCCGCACCACGTACTGGTGAAACACGTGCTCCACATCCGGCGCCCTGTAGGGGGCGGCGAGGGGACCGTCGGCCAGGGCGGCGTCATAGGCATCGGCCACGGCACGGCGGCGGGCGTTCCCGGCGTCCAGCAGAGGCAGGCGCACACGCAGGATGGCGGCCTGCATCTCGTCCAGCCGGCTGTTCACGCCGACCTCGTCCGAGATGTAGCGGCGGTGCCAGCCATATTGCCGGATCGCCGCCATCCGCTTCGCCAGCTCCGCATCCGGCGTCGCGGTCACGCCGGCATCGCCCAGCGCGCCGAGGTTCTTGGTGGGATAGAGGCTGAAGGCGGCGGCGTCACCGATCGTGCCGAGCATGCGGCCGCCCACGCGCCCGCCATGGGCCTGGGCGACGTCCTCCACCACGGCGATGCCGCGCGCGCGGCAGGAGCGGAGGATCGCGTCCATGTCGCAGGCATGGCCGTAGATGTGAACGGGAACCACGGCCCGGATCGGCGGCAGGCCCGGCGGCGGGCTGCGGAGAACCTCCTCCAGCTCGGCCGCGTCCATGCAGAAGGTCCGCGGGTCGATGTCGATCAGCAGCGGGGTCGCGCCCACCATTTCGATGGCGGCGACGGTCGCGACCGCGGTGTGGGACACGGTCGCCACCGCGCAGCCTGGCCCGATGCCCAGGCCGCGCAGAACCAGCGCGATGGCGTCCGTGCCGTTGGCGCAGCCGACCGCAGACATGGCCGGCGCGTCTCCGGCCGAGAGCCAGGCTCCGTATTCCCGCTCGAAGGCCAGGCCCTCCTGCCCAAGGATGAACCAGCCACTCGCCAGCACTTGCGCCACGGCGGCGTCGATCGCCTCCTTTTGCGCGCGGTAGGCGGCGCCCAGGTCGGCCTGCGGAACGGTGATATCCTGTGCGTTCATCGGGGTGGGCCTCAAAGCTCGTCAGTGAGATAGGCGGGAAGGCGGGGGCGGAACCAGTCCAGGGTCCGGCGCAGCCCCTCGGCGAGCCCCACTCCGGGGGCCCAGCCGGTGAGCGTGCGGAAGGCGCGGTCGTCGGCGTGATAGGAGCCGATGTCGATGGCCGCACGCTCGGCCGGAAAGGACTTCAGAACATAGGACCCCTCCCCGGCCGCGGCGACCATCGCATCGCCCAGCGCCTGCAGGCTGATGGGGGCGTCGCCACCCAGGTTGAAGGCCCGTCCGGCCGCGCCGCCCGGGGAGGACAGGGCCTCGGCGGCCGCGATGAAGGCGCGCACCACGTCCTCGGCATAGGAGAAGTCGCGAAGCTGCTCGCCGCCCCAGACCTCGAAGGGCTGCCCCTCCAGAACGCGCCGCACCCAGATGCCCAGAAAGGTCTGCCGCGCATCCACCACGCGCATCCGCGGGCCGTAGCAATTGGTCAGGCGCAGCGCCGTGACGGGCCGGCCGTGAACACGGGTTTCCAGCAGCCAGTACTGCTCGGCGGCGAACTTGGAGACGCCGTTGGCGTCGGGCGGCACGATGGGGTGGGTTTCGGCCACCGGCAGGCTCTGCGGCCGGCCATAGAACTGGCGGGTGGAGGCATGCACCACCCGCGCGCCCGGCGCGGCGGAGCGAAGTGCCGCGATCAGGCGAAGCTGGGCGTGCCCGTTGATCGCGAGATCGGTGAAGGGATCGGCCTGGCTACCGGCATGGCTGGTCTGCCCGGCCATGTTGAACAGCACGTCGACACCTTCGACCAGCGGGTGGAGGTCGGCATCGCGCAGGTCGGCCTCGATCAGGCGGGCGCCGCTGCCCTCGAGGTTGCCCCGGCGCGCGCCGGTGCCGGGCATGAGCGCGTCGAGCGCGACCACCTCCGCGCCCAGGCCCGCCAGGGCGTGGCAAAGCGCCGAGCCCAGGAAGCCCGCCCCGCCCGTGACCAGCACGCGCCTGTTGCGCCAAGCTTCGCTCATTCCCGAACCCTGTCCTCTGCCGAACCTCCGGCCCCATCCAACATGGCCCAGCGCCACGGCGGAAGAGGGACGGAATTGCGGCGGCCGCCGGGCACCCCTCCGCGCCGCTCCCGCCTGCTCACGCGCGTCATTCCCCTCCCGGTCCGGCGTCGTCGCGCCGCGCTTCGTCGGCCGAAAGCCGGCTGCGCGTGATCTCGTAGAAGCCGAAGAGCAGCAGGATCTGCCCTGCCAGCACCTCCACCGCCGCCAGAAGCCGCGCCCCGTCGTCCACCGGCCAGATGTCGCCATAGCCCACGGTTGATATGGTGACGATATTGAAATGGAAGGCGTCGCGGAAGTTCATCCGGATCGGTCCGAAGGGCCCCGAGAAGAGCGCCACATGGGACAGCCCGTCGGCGATGCGGAACAGGCAGGCGAAGACGATGGTGATGAGCGAGAACAGCGCCGCGTAAGCCGCGATCGGCACCACCAGGGCCACCACCCGACCGCTGATCGCGTCCATGAGCTGGGCCATGTCCACCATCAGCCGCACGAGTTCGCGCACCGCCTGCGCCGCCAGCGCGCCGATCAGGCCGGCGCCGGCCACCATCACCAGCCCCTGCAGGCCCGGCGTCATGCGGTTCGCCGGAACGGAAAGGCTGGCCGTGCCGATCAGGGCGAGCAGCAGAAAGAAGCGCCCGATCCGGCGCAGGTGGCGCTCGTCCGGGGTCTCGCCCGCCTCAACCAGGTGGCGCAGCGGGCCCTGGCGCAGCAGCACCGCGAAGAGGAAGCTCGCCATGGGCAGGAGAAAGGCCAGGCCCACCAGAAGATCGGGGGCCTCCGGGAAGGCTGTGCGGGCCACGATGGTGAACAGCGCCGCATAGGTCGCGAAGCCGATGGCGGCGCCCAGGGCGAAGTCCAGGCCGCGCGGGAAGACGCGGAACAGCACCGCGAAGCCGATGCCGGCGGTGGCCAGCACCACCATGGGGAACCAGATCCCGTCGTCCCCCACGCCGCAGGCCACCAGCCCACCCAGCCCCATGGTGGCCAGGAAAGGCCGCAGCCAGGCCTTGTCGCCGGTGAAGATCATCGCGGCAGCGCCCGCGCGGCCCGCCTCATCGGGGCGCGAGGGCGATGCCGGTGATCTCCACCCTCCAGGCCGGGTTCACGAGCGGTGCCTGGATGGTCATCCGCGCCGGCTTGGCGGAGGAATCGAGCCAGGCGTCCCAGGCACGGTTCATGGCCGGAGCGTCCTTGATGTCGGCCAGCACGATCTGCACCTGGACCAGCGCGCGCTTGTCGGTTCCGGCCTCAGCCAGCAGGGCATCCACCTGGCGCAGGATGTCGGCGGTCTGCCCCTCGGCATCAAGCGTGGCGTCGTCGGCCACCTGCCCGGCCAGGAACACGAACCCCCCCGCCACGGTCGCGCCGCTCAGGCGCTCTTCCTCCGCCAGCCTTCTGATGCCCGTCATGTCCGGCCCCTTCGGTTCGCCCTTGTTGTGCCGGTCAGGCAGCCATGCGGGCAAGTGCGGCGGGCAACATCCTGCACGCGGCAGTCTCCTGCCGGCCGCTACCCCGTCGCCGCGTCCTCCAGCGCGCCGGGCACCCGCGGCGCCGTTCTTCCGGCGCTGCGCGTCCCGGCCGGTGCGGGGCGGGTGGAGGGTGCGCCCAAGGCGCGGGCAACGCCCGGGCCACCGGCGGAGGATCGCCCGCCGGTCAACTGAGCGGGCCTTCCCCCTCACCGCCGGCCGGGCGGAAGCCGACCCTCATTCCGCTCGCGGGCGCGCGGTCGATCTGCGGGTGGAGGCGGTGCCGCTCCCCGATGCGCGCGGCGGCGGCGGCGATGTCGTCCTTCTCGCCCTCGGTGCAGGTGATCGTCACCGTGCCCCGCGTCCGGGCCGCCTGTTCCAGCCGGTCATCCCATTTCGAGGTCATCGCCGCATCCTTCGCACCACCCGCTCAACGCAAACGCCGGGGAAAACGCGGCAGGGCGGAGATGGTGGCAGAATGCCCGTCTTCCCCGGCGGGCAGCGGGCCGCAGATGAGCCCGCCGGGAACTAGCCTGCCAAGTGGCGGCGCCGCACCACCCGCGCCAGCACCCCGTCCACCGGCCCCGCCAGCACGGAAACCGCCCAGGCCAGCCCGGCCGAGAGCACCACGGCTGGCCCGGTCGGCACGTCCAGGTGGAAGGAAAGGAGGAGCCCCGCCAGCGAGGCGAGCGCCGCGATCCCCACGGAGGCATAGACCATGCCCCCCACGCCCCGCGCCCAGTGCCGCGCGGCGACCGCCGGAAGCATCATCAGCCCCACCGCCATGAGCGTCCCCAGCGCCTGAAAGGCCGAGAGCACGTTCAGCACAACCAGCGCCATGAACAGCATGTGCCAGAGGCCGCCGCGCGCCCCCTCGGCACGCGCGAAGGAGGGGTCGAAGCATTCCAGCACCAGGGGCCGCCAGGCCAGGGCGAGGGCGAGGAGCGTGATGGTGGCAACCCCGGCCATCATGAGCAGCGAAGGGTCGTCCACGCCCAGCACGCTGCCGAACAGCAGGTTGGTCAACTCCACCGACCCGGCTGTCGCCGAGATCATCACCACGCCCAGCGCCAGGGCCACGAGGTACAGCGCCGCGAGCGTCGAGTCCTCCCGCCCGCCCGTGGCGCGTGAGAGCGCCCCGGCGCCCAGCGTGACCAAGAGCCCCGCGACGAGCCCGCCGAGCGACATGGCGGTGACCGAGAGCCCGGCCACGAGGAAGCCGGCCGCAACCCCCGGCAGGATGCCGTGCGCCAGCACGTCCGCCGTCAGGCTCATGCGCCGGAGCACCAGGAAAACCCCGAGCGGCGGCGCCGCGACCGACAACGCCAGGCAGCCGACGAGGGCGCGCCGGAGAAAGCCGAACTCGGCGAATGGCGCGATCAGGAGGTCGTGGAGCAAGGGATCAGGCGGCGATGCCGCATGGCCCGGCGGCGGCGTCCCAGCTTTCGGCCATCATCCGGGCGCGCAGGCGGTTGGAGGCGGCCAGCGCTCCCTCCGTGCCGCCCCAGGCGATTGGGTCGCGGGCGAGCAGCAGGGTTTCCGGGAATTCCCGCCGCACGAGGTCGAGGTCGTGCAGCACGGCCACAACCGTGCGCCCTTGCCCATGCCAGCCGCGCACCAGGCTCAGAAGGTCGGCCGCGGTGCGCGCGTCCACGGCGTTGAAGGGCTCGTCCAGCAGGATCACCGGCGCGTCCTGCACCAGAAGGCGCGCGAACAGCAGGCGCTGGAACTGCCCGGCCGAAAGGCTGCCCACCGGGCGGCGGGAAAAGCCGGACAGGCCCACGGCCTCCAGCGCCGCCTCGGCCACGGCCCGCGCCGCGGCGCCAATGCCGCGGAACGCCCCGCTCCGCGACCAGTGGCCCAGCATGGCCACGTCCAGGCAGGCGATGGGAAAGGAGCGGTCCAGCGCGGACATCTGCGGCAGCAGGGCAATGCGCTCCGCCGGGCACTCGATGCGGCCCTCGTCCAGCGGGTGCAGCCCGGCGATCGCGCGCAGAAGGGTGGTCTTGCCCGCGCCGTTTGGCCCGACGATGGCCGTCAGGCTGCCCGGGGCGAACTCGCCCGAGAGGTGGTGCACCGCCGGGCGGCGCTCATGCGAGAGCGTCACGTCGCTGAGGCGTATCCCGCCGCTCATGCCGAAAGCGCCCAGAGCACGGCGACCCAGAGGCCGGCGCAGACCAGCACGCCCCATCCCAGCCGCGGCTGGGCGCCGGCGGAAAGCGAGAGCGGGTCCTGGAGGCGGAAGCGTGGGGTCGGGATCATGGTGTTACGACATAACATACGCCCCCCGGCTTCCCCGTTCAACCGCGGAGGGCCATGCCCTTCGGCCCGGCTTCCGTGCAGCCAGGGCCTGGAGAAGCGATGCGCGGATCGCCACTCTTGGCCGGGATGGACATGACGCCCCCCGAAGCCCCCACCCTCGAACCGGCCCGCACGGCTTTCCCGGGCGGTGGTGGCGATGCGGCCCTCCGGGTCCGGCTGAACCGCCAGCGCCGCATCGCGAACGGCCTGCTGGCGGGCATGGCGGGGGTGACGCTCGGCTCCTACGCGCTGCCACCGGGCTACGCGACCGACCTGCTCCAGGCCTCCGCCAAGGCGGGGCTGGTGGGGGGGCTGGCCGACTGGTTCGCCGTGACCGCCCTGTTCCGCCACCCGCTGGGCCTGCCCATCCCGCACACGGCCATCATCCCCCAGCAGAAGGCCCGCCTCGGCCAGGGGCTGGGGCGCTTCGTGGCCAACCACGTGCTGACGGAGGCCGAGGTGCGGCGCGTGGCCGGACGGATCGACGCCCCCGCCCTGCTGCGCCGCTTCCTGTCCGACCCCGAAACCGTGCGGCCGATGGCGGAGGGCATCGCCGCCGCCCTGCCCCGCATCCTCCGCTCGCTGGAGGATGGGCGCGCGCGCCGGCTCCTGCTGCGGCTGCTGCCGCGCATGGTCTCGGGCCCCGCGGCCTCGCGGATGGCGGCCCGTGCGCTCCGGCTGCTGGTGCAGGGCGGGCGCCACCACGAGGTCTTCGACCTTGCCCTCTCGCAGCTCCGCGTCCTGATGACGGCCAAGGAAGAGAGCCTGAAGGTGGCCATCGCCCAGCGGGTGCGGGCGGAGGGCGGGGCGCTGGTCGGCTGGATGGCGGGTGCGGCCGTCGCCCGGCGCGTGCTTTCCGCGCTGAACGCCGAGCTGGACAAGATGGGTCCGGACGACAGCGACCTGCGCGCCGCCTTCGAGGCATGGGTGCAGGCGGAGATCGACCGGCTGGAGAACGATCCGGCGCGTGCGCAGGCCATCGCGGGCGCGCTGCGCGGCGCACTTTCCCACCCCGCCGTCGCCGCCTGGCTGCTGGATGCCTGGGAGCGGCTCCGCGCCGCGCTGGAGGCCGACGCGACGCGCCCCTCGGGCCGCACGGTGTCCCTGATCGCGGGCCTGCTGGGCAATCTGGGCGACCTGCTGGAACAGGACGGTGCCGCGCGGGCGCGGCTGGACAGCGGCATCCAGTCGGCTCTCCTCGCGGTTCTGCCGGCGGCACAAGGCCGCATCGCCGGCTTCATCGCCGAGGTCGTCGCGGGCTGGGACACGGCCACCGTGGTGGACAAGATCGAGCTGCGCGTGGGGCGCGACCTGCAATACGTGCGGATCAACGGCACCGTCGTGGGAGCGCTGGCGGGCGGGGCGCTCTTCGCGATCCTGCACGCGGTGTTCGGGCGGGTCGCCTTCTAGGCCGCGCCGCCGGCCTTGCGGTCCCGCACCCAGGCGATGTGACGACGCAGGTCATAGATCCGGTCGGCGTAGCTGTCGGGCAGCTTCAGGCCCGCCGCTTCCTTGTCCAACGCCTCCAGCCGGGCGACGACCTGCATGGACATGCCCTTCGCGCTCTCCTCTTCCACCTTCCGGACCCGGCTGTAGATGTTCCAGAGCTGCCGCTCGATCTGCCAGGTGTAGATGGGCGGCGCGATGCGGGCGAGCGGCAGCAGCAGCGTCACCAGCGGGATCAGCAGCACCCAGAGCCGCTCCACCGTGATGGCCAGCCAGAAGGGCAGGTAGGTCTGGAGAAAGGAGACACCCTTCTCGTAGAAGCGCGCCGCGTCGGCCTGCAGCGGCAGCTCGGGGTTGAGGCCGGAGGGAAAATGCCCGGCGGCGGAGAACAGGGTGCGGCCCTGGTGCGCGTCGCGCAGGATCCGCATCATCAGCGCCGCCACCTGCGGGTTGAGGTCCGCGCGTGCAAGGAGCGAGGCCGCCGGCGCCATCAGCGTCACGTCCCCGGCCGGCAATCCCTCGGGCAGGCTCAGCGCCGCGTTGGGAAGCCTGACGGCGTTGAGGAAGGGCAGGTTGGCCTCGTAGGCCTGTGCCCGGCTGGCGAAGTTCAGCAGGGTTATGCCGGGGCTGCGCATCAGGCGGTTGATGCCCGGGCTGGGCTCGGCCGCGACCAGAATGGCGGCCTGCACCGCGCCCGTCGCCAGGGCTTCGGCCGCCTCGCTCCCGGCCAGGGGCACGGGGTCGATCGCTCCGGCCGGCAGGCCGTTGGCCGCCAGCATCGCCAGCGCGAGCACGCGCGTGCCGCTGCCCTCCGGCCCGACCGCGACGCGCCGCCCGCGCAGCGCCTGCACGGGGTTGCCGCCCTGCTCGCCCGCCCGGATGAAGAACCAGGCCGGTTCGAAGAACACCTGGCCGAGGCTGACCAGTCCCGCGCTGCCCGAGGTGGAAGGGACGCCGCCCTGCACCAGGGCGAGGTCCACGCGCCCCTCCCGCAGCAGGCGGATGTAATCCACCGAACCCTGCGCCGCCACGCGCTCCACCTTGAAGCGCTCGGCCTCCAGCCCCGCCGCGTACCGGTCGACGGCGCGGTTATAAGCGCTGGCGGGCTCGGCCGTGACGGCGAAGCGCACGGTGTCCGGCGGCGCCGGGGAAACAAAGCGCCAGGCCAATAGCAAGCCCAGGACGGTCGCGAGCGCGACGAGGCCCCATGAGCGGAACAAGGCACCGATCCATCGCCACATGGCGGCGCAACGGCGGGCCGCCCGCGGGGTTGCCGGGCCACTGCAAGGGGAAACCTCCCGCTGCCCGGCGACGTTGCGTTGCCGATCCACCATCGACGGGCCCTCACCGGGACCGCGGGATCGCAGAACAGGAGACTTCCATGTCCCGCAAGCTCGCGGCCGCTGCGGCCGCCTTCGCCTTCACCGCCCTTGTCGCCGTCGCGCCGGGCGCTCACGCCCAGGCCCAGAGCGACATGGTCGCGCCAGGCGCCATGCCCGGCAGCTCCATGCCCGGCACCATGCCGCAGGGCCGCGCCATGGCTCCCGCCTCGCGCGGCACGATGCCGCAGGGCAGCATGTCCTCCGGCGCGATGCCCGAGGCGGCTCCGATGCACCGCGGCATGCACCACAGCCGCGCGATGCGCGAGGAGCGGCGCGAGCGCCGCGCCATGCGCCGCGAGATGCGTGCCGACCGCCGCGCCGCGAACAACCCGGACGCGGCCTACATGGGCGGCGGCGGCGTGTTCGAGCGGGCGCCGGACGGTTCGCTGCGCCCCGTCATGTGATTGCTGGTGCACGGGGCGGCCGCGACGCCGCCCCGGCATGAACATGACGCCGCCGGGTCATCCCGGCGGCGTTTTCGCGTGCATGGCCTCAGCGGCTCAGCAGCACGTCCGGGAGCCAGGTCACCGTGCGCGGCCACACCGTGATAACAGCGACGGTCACGACCAGCATGAGGAAGAAGGGCAGAGAGGCCCGTGCCACCGCCGTCTGCTCGCGCCCGGTCATGGTCTGCATCACGAACAGGTTGAATCCGACCGGCGGCGTGATCTCCGCGATCTCCACCAGCAGCACGATGAAGATGCCGAACCAGACGAGGTCGAAGCCCGCCTGCTGGATCATGGGAACCACGATGGACGTGGTCAGCACGATCATGGAGGTGCCGTCCAGCGCGGTTCCGAGCAGCACGTAGACCACCGTCAGCATCGCGATGATGCCGTAGGGGCCGAGCCCCATCGAGGCCACCGCCGCGGCCAGGGCGGCGGGAATGCCCGTCAGCGCCATGGCCTTGGTCAGGTATGCGGCGCCCGCCAGGATGAACATGATCATGCAGGAGAGCCGCGTGGCGCCCGTCAGGCTGTCTCGAAAGCTTTCCCAGGTGAGGCAGCGCGTGACCGCTGCCAGCAGAAGGCTGCCGAGCACCCCGAAGGCCGCGGCTTCCGTCGCGGTCGCCCAGCCCACGAACATGGTGCCGATCACGCCGACGATGAGGATGCCGCAGGGGATGAGCTGGGCCGACTGCCGCATCTTCTCCCGGAAGGACATGCGAGGTTCCACGGGCGGCTGCTTCTTCGGGTTCAGCAACGCCCAGATGGCGATGTAGAGGCTGAACAGCACCATCACGATCAGCCCGGGGATGCAGCCGGCGATGAAGACCCGGACGATCGAGACCTCCGCCGCCACGGCATAGACCACCATGATGATGGAGGGCGGGATCATGATGCCGAGCGTGCCGGAGGTCGCGAGGCTGCCGATCGCGATGTCCTCGTCGTAGCCGCGGCGCTTGAGTTCGGGCAGGGCGATCTTGGACACCGTGGCGCAGGTGGCGGCGGAGGAGCCGGACACCGAGCCGAAGATGCCGCAGGCCAGGATGTTGACGTGGAGCAGCCGCCCGGGAATGCGCCGCACCCAGGGAGCGAGGCCGTTGAACAGCTCCTCCGACAGCTTGGTGCGGAACAGGATCTCGCCCATCCAGACAAACATCGGCAGCGCCGCCAGGGTCCAGGAGCCGGTCGCCTCCCAGAATGCGCTGGCGAGATAGGTGCCGGGCTGGGGATGCACGAAGGAGACGGCGACGAAGCCGACAAAGGCAAGGCTCATCCCGATCCAGAGCCCGCCGGCCAGCAGCAGGCCGAGCAGAAGGAGCAGCAGGCCCGAGAGTTCGAGCAGGTCCATCGACTACACCTCGGCCGAGAAGTCGCCGCGCGCGGCACGCTCTTCCGCCGCGATCACGTAGTTCGGGCGGCCGCCGCGGATCACCGTCGCCAGCTCGTCCAGCACGGCGACCAGCAGCACGCCGGCGCCGAGCGGCATGGCGAGCTTCGGGATCCAGAGCGGGATCGCGAGGGCACCCTGCGCCATGTCCTCGATCTCGATCGAGAACAGCACGTCGTCCGCCGTCCACCACACCGCGTAGGCGCAGCCGATGGCGGCCAGCGTCAGCGCCACCATCTCCATCACCCGCCGCGGCCCGGGCGGGAGCTTCTCCAGCAACAGCCCGACGCGGATCAGCTCGCCCCGCTTGAAGGTGAGGGCGAGGGCGAAGAAGGTGGTCGCCACGCAGAGATAGGCGCTGATGTCATCCGCGCCGGGAAATTGCAGGTTCAGCGCGCGCATCGCCACCTGGGCCATCATGACCAGGAAGATACCGAGAAGGGAGAGCGCGGCCATTGCCGCGCCCGCCGCGTACAGGGCGTCCAGCCCCCGCCGGATCACCGCCGCGCGCTCAGGCAGCCTTGTAGGCTTCGATCAGCTTGCGGCCATCCTCGCCCGCCTTGCCCGCCCATTCCTCCGTCATCGTGGCGCTGATGCGGTTGAGCCCATCCTTGAGCGCCTGGCTCGGCTGCTCCAGCTTGAGGCCGCGCGCCACCAGCGTGTCCTGCGCCTCCTTCTCCGAGGCACGGGCCATCTCCAGCCCGCGCGCCTGCGCGGCCCTGGCGGCCTCCATCACCGCGCCGCGCTGCGCGGCCGGCAGGCCCTCGAGCGCGCGGCGGCCGACAAAGACGACGTTGTTGGTGTAGCTGAAGTTCACGGGCGTGAAGACCTTGCAGTAGTCCCAGGCCTGGCTGTCCACGCCAGTGGCGGCGCTGGTGACCATGGCGTTGATCACGCCGGTGGCGAAGGCCTGCGGCACCTCCGCCGCCTGCACCAGCGTGGGGTTCGCCCCCACCAGGCTCGCGAAGCGGTTGGTCATGGTGTTGAAGGTGCGGAAGCGCGTGCCGCGCAGCGCGTCCAGGTTCTCGATCGGGGCGTTGCTGTAGAAGCCGCCGGGAGGCCAGGGCACGTTGTAGAGCATCGCCAGGCCCGTGCGCCCGAAGCGCGCCTCGATGAAGGGCTTGGCCGCCGCCGCCAGCTTCACCGCCGCGTCGAAGCTCGGCGCCAGCAGCGGCACGCCGTCCAGCTCGAAGAACGGATCCTCGTTGCCGTAGGCGGAGATCAGGATCTCGCCGAGCTGCACCTGGCCCTGCTGCACGCCGCGCTTGATCTGCGCCATCGGCAGCAGGGAGCCGTTGGTGTGGAGCTGGACCTGCAGTGCCCCGTTGGTGGCCTTCTGGATGTCCTCCACGAAGCTCTTCACGTTGCGCGTGTGAAAGTTCGTATCGGCATAGGGGGTGGCGAACTGCCAGCGCGTGGCCGCCTGCGCCCGGGCCTGGCCCAGCCCGGCAAGGGTCGCGGCGCCGGCGCTGCCGGCCGCCATGAGGTTCCGACGGGTGAGGGCCATGGGGCTGCTCCGCTGCTGCTGGGATGGTGGGACGCCGGGCTCGGCCGATTCCAGGCCGCATCTTCGACACCCCGGCCCCACCGGCGCAAGGGCGGGCATGGCGGCCGGATGCAGGCGCGGGCCCGCACCTGCCGCTTATCCCGGCATGTGCAGAAAGCGCGAGGCCTCTTCTGCCACCTCATTGGGCGACAGCGCGGAGAGCGGCTCCCGCCGCAGCACGGAAACAGCCCGGCCGCGCGGCGCGCAGCGGGCTGGCTCGCTTTCCCCGCCGAACAGGGCCAGCGTCGGGCTGCCGGCGGCCGCGGCCAGATGCGTCGGCCCCGTATCGTTGCCCACCGCCACCGCCGCACGCCGCGCGATGGCGGCCAGCTGGAACAGGCTCGTGCGCCCGGTCAGGTCGATGGTGCCCGGTGCCGCCGCCACGATGGCCGCCGCCAGCTCCGCCTCCCCCGGCCCGCCCGTGACCACGCAAGGCTCGCCCAGCCGCGCCGCCAGCGCCGGAAAATGGGGCCACCGCTTCCCGGGGCGTGAGGGGCTGGCGCCCGGAACCAGCAGCGCGAAGCGATCGGGCAGCGCGAGGCCCGACAGGTCGGCATCCAGCCAGGACAGGTCGGGCCGTGGCACGGCGGGAATGCCGGCCATGCGAAGCTGCTCGGCCTGGCGCTCCACCGTGTGCATGTCGTCGCGGCCGGGATTGGCATGCGGGTGGCTCGCGCCCCAGGCGATGCCGGACCACTCGGCACGAAGCCCCACCAGCAGGCGGTAGCGCGAGGACCGGCCAGAGGTCTGCAGGTCATAGACGCGGTCGAACCGGCCGCCGCGCAGGGAGCGCAACAGGGCGAGCCGCCCGCGCCAGTCCGCCCCGCGCGGGCGGCCATGGGTCCACACCACGTCGAACCACGGGCTGCGGCCCGCCAGTTCGGCGAAGGGCGGCGTGGTCAGCAGGGTGATGCGCGCGCCCGGGTGATGCGCCCGGATGGCCGCGAAAGGCCCGAAGGCCTGCACGAAATCGCCGAGCGCACCGAGCTTGATGACCAGGATGCGCCCGCTCACGCCACTTCCCCGTAAACGGCCAGCGTCGCCGCCTGCATGGCGCGGGTGGTGTAGCGCGCCAGCACGGCCGCCCTCGCGGCCTCCCCGATCGCACGCCGCGCTTCGTCGGGCATGGACAGCGCGCGGCCGATCGCCGCGGCGAGCGCCGGCGGGTCGCCCGGCGGCACGCGCCAGCCGGTCACGCCCTCCTCCACGGTCTCGCGGGGGGCGCCGAGATCGGAGGCGATCACCGGGCGGCGCATGGCCTGGGCCTCGACGATGGTGCGGCCGAAGGCCTCGGCATCGGTGCTGGCATGCACCACCACATCGGCCAGCAGCAGCGCGGCGGGCATGTCGGCGACAGGGCCAGGGAAGCGCACGGTGGCGCCGGCCCCGATCGCCAGCGCCTCCAGTTCCGCCCGAAAGGCGTCCCTCCCCTGCGCGTCCCCGGCCAGAACCAGCACCGGCCGGGGCTCCGGCAGGTGGGAGGCGGCGCGCAGCAGCACCGCCTGCCCCTTCCAGCGTGTCAGCCGGCCGGGAAGCAGGATCACGGGCCGGCCGGGCGGCAGGCCCCAGGCCCGGCGCAGCGCCTCCGCCCGGGCGGGGTCCACCGCCTCGGGGTCGAAGGCATCCGGGTCCACGCCGCGGGGGATCACGCGCAGCCGGTCCGGCCCGACGCCGTGGCGCGCCCGGACCAGCTCCGCGATGTGGCCGCTGATGGCGATCACCCGGTCGCCCCGCGCCATGACGGAGTTGTAGAGGCGCTTGCCCGGGAAGCCCTCGTTGTAGGAGCCGTGATAGGTGGTCACAAAGGCCGCGCCGGTCGCCCGTGCAGCCATCAGCGCGGACCAGGCGGGAAAGCGGCTGCGCGCATGCACCACGCGCACGCCGTCCCGCCGGACGATGCCGCGCAACGCCAGGGCGTTGGCGAGAAGCGCCGCGGGGTTCTTCCGGTCCAGCGGCAGGAGGATGTGGCGGGCGCCCGCTTCCTCCAGCTCCGCCACAAGCGGGCCGCCGGCGGAGGCGACCAGGGCCTTGCCCCCCGCCTCCACCAAAGCGCGCGCGATCTCCACCGTGCCGCGCTCCACCCCGCCGGAGCCGAGGGCGGGCAACACCTGGAGAACGGTGGGGGGAACGGGCGGCATGGGCCTGCCCATACAAGGCGCCGCCGCCCTCGTCACGCCGCCTCCGGCTTGTGCCCCCCGCCCCCGCGGCGCTAGGCCGGGCGAATGGACGAGATCACCGGCACTGTCGCCCGCCCCGACGGCACCCCCCTGGCCTTCGCCGCCCTTCCCGGGACCGGGCCCACCGTGGTGTTCCTGGGTGGCTTCCACTCGGACATGGAGGGCTCCAAGGCGCTGCACCTGCGCGATCACTGCGCCGCGCGCGGACGGGCCTTCCTTCGGCTGGACTATTCGGGCCATGGCAGCAGCGGCGGTGTCTTCGAGGAGGGCACGATCGGTGCCTGGGCCGGGGATGCCGCCCTGGTGATCGAGGCCCGCGCGCCCGGCCCGGTGGTGCTGGTGGGTTCCTCCATGGGCGGCTGGATCGCCCTGCTGCTCGCCCGGCGCTGGGGCGAGGCGCGGGTGCGCGGCCTGATCGGCATCGCCGCCGCGCCGGATTTCACGGAGCTTCTGATCCGCCCCGCGCTGACGGCGGAGCACCGCGAGACCCTCGCGCGCGACGGCGTGCTGCGCGAGCCTTCCGAATACGGCAATCCCATTCCCATCACGCAGCGCCTGCTCGCGGAGGGCGCGGAAAACCTCGTTCTGCCAGGGCCCATCCCTTACGCCGGGCCGGTGCGGCTGCTGCAGGGCATGGCCGATCCCGACGTGCCCTGGGGCCACGCGCTCCGGATCATGGAGGCCCTGCCCGGCCCGGATGCGGAACTCACGCTGATCAAGGACGGCGACCACCGCCTGTCCCGCCCGCAGGACCTCGCCCTGCTGGTGCGGGTGCTGGAGGCGCTCCCGGCCTAGTCCCCGCCCCGCAGCAGGGTGGCCAGGGCAGGGGAAAGCCCCACCGAGTCCCGCCCGCGCACAGGCGCCATCGGCCCATGCCGGGGCTTTGGCGGGGCCAGGGCGACCAGGACTTCGGCCATGCGCACCGCGCAGGCGATGCCGTCCAGCAGCGGCACGGGAGAGGCCG
Source organism: Muricoccus vinaceus (assembly GCF_042433125.1). Taxonomy (NCBI): domain Bacteria; kingdom Pseudomonadati; phylum Pseudomonadota; class Alphaproteobacteria; order Acetobacterales; family Roseomonadaceae; genus Muricoccus; species Muricoccus vinaceus. Next base: position 30,996 of record NZ_JBHLVZ010000002.1, read on the forward strand.
CGCGAAGGGCGGGCTCCATCCCCGCCAGGGCCGCGCCGCCCAGCACCACGCTGTCCGCCCCGCCCGCGGCAAGGGCCGCGATGCCCTCCGCCACCGCCCGCACCGCGGCCTCGGGGTCGGACAGCGCGCGCTGCGGCGTGAAATCCACCCCGACGAGGCCGGACAGGCGGGAGGAAAGCCCGTGCCGCTCCACGAGCTGGCGGTAGGATTCGGTGTGCCCGAAGGTCACCAGCCCGAACCGGTTGCCCAGCATGCAGGCGGTGAGGCAGGCGGCCTCGGTCATGCCCACCACCGGGCAGGGCATGAGCTGGCGCGCGGCTTCCAGCGCGGTGTCGAGGGAAACGGCCAGGACCACCGCGTCCACGGAACCCGCGTGCTCCGCCAGCAGGTCCAGGATGCCATGGGCGGCGATGGCATTCTCCAGCCCCGAGGATATCACCGCCGGGCCGAAGCGCGGGGTGCCCGGCACGATCTCGGTGCCGGGCGAGGCCACCGCGCGCCCGGCGGCGGCGCAGCGCTCGGTGATGGCCTCGGTGGTGTTGGCGTTGGCCAGGAGGATTCGCATGAGCCCTATGCCAGCCCGGAGAAGCCCTCGTTGTCCAGCCGCGACGGCTCGGTGCGGCAGGCCTCCAGCAGCGCGCCCGGCACGCGGTCCGCCCAGACCAGGAAGGGGTTGAGCGCGAGGATGTCGCCGGTGCGGAGCGGCAGGGGGAGGGCCTCACCCAACGCCTCGGCCAGGGCGGAAGGCAGGCGGTCGGCCGGCAGGGCCGCGTCGTCCCAGCGCGCGGCGAAGATGCCGCCATCGTTGGAAAACACCGGCACCGCCGGCTCGCCTCGCGCCTCGTACAGGGCGGCCAGGGCCGCGCGGTCCTGGCGGAGCAGGGTGTTGTGGATGGTGGCGGCCGATCGCAGGGCGGTGGCCGCCGGTTCCGTGGCGCGCAGCAGCAGGATGTCGCAGGCTTCCGCGTGTCGGCTGCCGGTCGCCGGGGCGGGCGGCACAACGCGGCCCAGCCGCCCGGCCAGGGCGCGCAGCGGCGCGGCGGGGTCGCCGTGCATGGGAAGGCCGCGCAGCAGCGCGAAGCCGCGGCCATGGTCCAGGCGCGGGCGAAGCTCCTCCGTCAGCGCATCCAGGCGCGGGGTCGGACCGCTGCCGGCCAGTTCGGCGGCGTGCTCCGCGCCCAGGGGGAGCATCTGCTCGCTGGGCGGCAGCTCGGCCGCCAGCCAGGCCAGGGGGCCCGCGATCGGCACCAGGCGGCGGGGGACGACGTTCAGGGGATCGCTCATTCCACCGTGTCTAGCGCGCGCCGCGCGGCGGCGCCAAAGGCCTGGCCCGCGCGGGCTTCACCCGGCCGCGCCGATCGCGCAGGCTGGAGGGCGCCACACCAAGGATCCCGCCGCATGGATGCCCTTCCGGCCCGCCCAGCCCTGAACCTTCCCTTCGACACCGAGGCCATACTCGGCCGCCTGCGCCCCTGGGTCGAATGCGAGAGCCCGACCTTCGACGCCCGGGCCGTGAACGGGATGATGGACCTCGCCTCCCGCGACCTGGCGATGCTGGGCGCGCGGGTGGAGCGGATTCCCGGCCGGATGGGCTTCGGCGACGCCGTGCGCGCGCGCTTCCCCCATTCCGCCGGCGATGCGCCGGGCATCCTGGTGCTGGCGCACCTGGACACGGTGCACCCCGTCGGCACGCTCTCGGCCCTTCCCTTCCGGCGCGAGGAGGGGCGCTGCTACGGCCCCGGCATCTGCGACATGAAGGGCGGCACCCTGCTGGCCATCGAGGCGATGCGTGAGCTGGCGCGCGCGGGCATTCCCACCTCGCGCCCCGTCACGGTCCTGCTCACCCCCGACGAGGAGGTCGGCACCCCCTCCACCCGCGACCTGATCGAGGCCGAGGCCGCGCGCCATGCCGTGGTGCTGGTGCCCGAGCCCGGCCGGCCCGAGGGGGACAGCCCCATGGGCGGCGTGGTCACCGGCCGCTACGCGATCGCGCGCTTCAACCTGCGCACCACCGGCCGCCCGAGCCACGCGGGCGCGAAGCTCTCCGACGGGCGCTCCGCCATCCGCGAGATGTGCCGCCAGATCCTGGCGATCGAGGCCATGACCACCGAGGCCGCGACCTTTTCCGTGGGCGTGATCCATGGCGGGCAGTGGGTGAACTGCGTGGCCACCCATTGTGATGCCGAGGCCCTGAGCATGGCGCGCCGGCAGGCTGACCTGGACCAGGCGGTGGCCCGCATGCTGGCGCTGCGCGCCGACGCCCCCGACACGGTGCTGGAGGTGCGCCGCGGCGTGACCCGACCGGTCTGGGAACCGGACGCCGCGGTGATGGAACTCTACGGGCGGGCGCGCGAACTCGCGGCCTCGCTCGGGCATGCCATGGGGCACGAGAGCGCGGGCGGCGGTTCGGACGGCAACTTCACGGGCGCCATGGGGATCCCCACCCTGGACGGCCTCGGCGTGCTCGGTGCCGGCTACCACACGCTCGGCGAGTACATCCGGGAGGACAGCCTGGTTCCGCGCGCGCGGCTGCTGGCGGGGCTGCTCGCCAGCGTGTGACCCGGGCGCTTGCGCGGCGACAGCGTGCCCGGGGTTTCGCTCATCCGGTGAAGGGCACCTCCGCGGCGGCCTCCCAGGGCCCGCCGCGATAGTGCCAGAGCAGAAGACCCTCGGCGCGGCCTGCCCAGGGTTCGAAACCCGCGGAAAGCGCGGCGAGCAGCGTGGCGGCGGCCTCCGGCGTCACCTTGTTCTGCAAGGTCACGTGAGGCCGGAAGCCCTGGGCGTCCTGCCGGGTCAGCCGGCGCGCCCAGCCATAGGCCAGCGCCTTGCGCAGCGCGACCAGGGCCGGTGCCTCCACCTCCAGCGCCACGCCGCGCCCGAGGGAGCGGAGGCCGCTGAAGCGAAGCTCCATCGGCGGCGTCGCGGCGCAGGCGGTGCGCAGCCCCGAGACGACCTCCTCCAGCGCCTCTCCCGGCAGCGCGTGGAACAGCGTGAGATGGGCCGGGATCTGGTTCCGCTCGGGGGGGAAGTGCGCGCGGCGCAGACCGTCCAGCCGCGCGAAGGCCGCGTCGTCGAAGCGCAGCGTCAGGATCAACGGTGCCTCGCTCATCGGACGGGCAGCGCCAGCAGGGCGTCGAGGCCGTCGCGGTCGGCCAGCAGCGCCGCCTTTTCCGCGCGGCTGAGCGCGCCGAGCGCCTCCTCCGCCGATGTGGCGGCGGCCACGCGGGCACGGCCCATCACCAGCGGCACCTCGAGCGCCGCGGGGCGTGCCGGCGCAGGCCCCGCCAGCATGGAGCGGTGCGCGGCCAGCAGAGCGGGATCGGCGCGCAGGCGCGCCACCGCCTCGCCTTCCGGCGCCAGTTCCTCCCACTCGCGGCGCAGCGCGACGGTGCGCGCGAGGATCGGCGGCGGATCGCGCTCCTCCGGGATCAGCAGCAGGCCCGCCCGCCGCAGCGCCTGCCCGGCCCCCCGCCGCGCCGTCCAGGCCGCGAGCGGAATGGCCAGCGCCAGCCCCAGCACCACCGGAGACATCCAGGCCGCGAGATAGGGCGAGACGAGGAAGGCGGCGACGCCGAAGGCGAGCCCGAAGGCGGTGTGCCGCCAGTAGAGCCGCGCAACCTGCCCGAGCGGCAGGATGCCGTCGTCCCGCGTCTGGGCGGACCAGCCGGAATCCCGTCCGCGCAGGATCGAGACCACGTCGGCGGATTGCGTCAGCATGGTCACGGGCGCCAGCAGCCCCGCCAGCACGGTTTCGATCAGCACGCTGGCGAGCGAGCGCAGCGCCCCGCCATGCCCGCGCCGCCACGCGCCATCCGCCAGCATGGCGCCCCAGGCGAGCAGCTTGGGCACCAGCAGCAGGCCCATGGTGGCGATGAACACCCATTTCGCGCGCACGGGATCGACCACCGGCCAGTTCGGGAACAGCGTCGGCCCGGCCGAGAAGTATTCCGGCAGCACGAAGCGCGCCTGGAGGGCGAGCAGGACGCCGGCGATGAGGAACAGCAGCCACAGCGGCGCCGTGACATAGGACCCGATCCCGACCAGGAGGTGCGAGCGCGAGATCGGGTGCAGGCCCCGCGCCGGCAGCACGGCCAGGTGCTGCAGGTTGCCCTGGCACCAGCGCCGGTCGCGGATCGCGAGGTCCGAGAGCGCCGGCGGGCTTTCCTCGTAGCTTCCGGGCAGGGCCGGGACGAAGTGGATGCCCCATCCACGGCGCCGCATCAGCGCGGCCTCCACGAAGTCATGGCTCATCACCGTGCCGCCGAAGGGCTTGCGCCCGGGCAGGTGGGGCAACCCGGCCGCCCCCGCGAAGGCCTCGGTGCGGATCATGGCGTTGTGGCCCCAGTAGTTGCCCTCCGCCCCGTGCCAGAAGGCGATGCCGTGGGCGATCACCGGGCCGTAGAGGCGGCCCGCAAACTGCTGCATGCGGGCAAAGAGCGACCGGCCGTTCACGATCACCGGCAGGCTCTGGATGAGGCCCACGCGCGGGTGCGCCTCCATGGCGGCGGCAAGCCGAACCAGGGATTCGGCGGACATCACGCTGTCCGCGTCCAGGATCAGGAACTGCGGGTAGGCGCCCCCGTGGCGGCGCACCCAGTCCGCGATGTTGCCGGCCTTGCGGTCGGTGTTCTTCGCGCGGCGGCGGTAGAAGATCCGCGCCCCCTCCCCCGCGCGTGCCCGGAGCGCGAGGAAGGCCTCCTCCTCCCGCGCCCAGGCGTCCGGATCCGTGGTGTCGCTCAGGATGAACAGGTCGAAGCGGTTCGCGCGGCCGGCGCCGCGCAGCGCCTCCAGGATGGCCTCCAGCCCGGCGAGCACCCTGCGCGGGTCCTCGTTGTACACGGGCATCAGAAGCGCCGTGCGCGAGGCCGGCTCCGGAAGCGGCGCCGCGGGATCGATCCCCAGCGCCCATCCCCCGCCCGAAACGACGCTGAGCACGCCGCAGAGACTGCTGACAAAGGACAGGGCGATCCAGCCGAACAGCGGCACGAACAGCGCGAGCACCAGCGCGCCCGGCGTGAAAACGGAATCGACGCCGAACACCAGCGCCATTTCCCGCGCGCCGAAGGCCGTCAGCAGAAAGGCGGCGCCGAACACCCCGATGCGCCGCCAGGCCATGCCGCGTGGCCCGGTGCCGGGCCTGGGCACCGGCCCGGGGCGCTCGTGGAAGTCCTGCACGGGCATGGCCAGCGGCGCCTCGGCCGGCATGGCCTCCAGCGGCGGAACGCCGGCTTCGGGACGGGTCAGGGTGTCCAGCGGAAGAGCCATGTCTCGCTCAACGGTCCCTCATCGTTCTTCAGCCGGGCCCAGAGCTCGACCAGCTTCTCGTTTCCCGGCACCAGCTCGAAGGAGAGGCGCCAGCCTCCGGTTTCCGGATTGGGCTGCGCCACCACGTTCTGGATCTTCCCGGCGCTCGCCGAAACCTCGGCAACGGGTTGGACCCCTTCGCCGAGGGCCGCGAGGCGCCCTCCCGCCGCTTCCAGCACAAAGAGCCGCGTGCCCGGCGGCTGAGGCTTGCCGCCCTGCCGGGCCTCCCGGAACTGCGCGGGCGCCGGACGCCCCCCCGCCGCGAAGGCGGCGGCCGAGGCCCAGTGAAGGCGATAAACGTAGCTGTATTCCTGCCCCGGCCTCAACGAGGCCTTCGGGCGCCAGAAGGCGGCGATGTTGTCGTGGATTTCCTCCCGGGTTGGAATCTCCACCAGATGCACCGCCCCTTCCCCCCAGTCGCCGATGGGCTCCACCCAGGCACCGGGCCGGCGCTCGTAGCGCGCCTCCAGATCGTTGTAGTCGCTGAAGTCGCGGCGCCGCTGCATCAGGCCGAAGGCGCGCGGATTGGCGTCGGCGAAGACGCTCACCTGGAGTTCGCGCGGGTTGGCCAGCGGCCTCCAGATGGCCTCGCCCCGGCCGGTGGACAGCATCAGCCCGTCGGAGTCGTGCACGGCCGTGCGGTAGTCGTCGGTGCCGAGGCGGTCCAGCGGGGAGAGAAGGAACATGCTGGTCAGCGGGGCGATGCCCACCGTGCTCATCTCGGCGCGCGGGTAGAGGCGGCATTCCACGTCGAACACCGTCTCCTCCCCGGGGCGGATGGTGAAGCGGAAGGCGCCCGTGGTGCTCCGGCTGTCGAGCAGGGCGTGCACGACGGCGGAATTCCCACCTGACTGCGGCCGCTGGAGCCAGAAGGCGCGGAACACCGGAAATTCCTCGCCCGAGGGCTCGGCCGTCGCGATCGCGAGGCCCCGGGCGGAGAGCCCGTAGATGTGCCCCTTGCCGACCGCGCGGAAATAGGAGGCCCCGACAAAGGCCGCCACCTCGTCGAAGTGGTCGGCGCGGTTCATCGGGTTGGTCAGGCGAAAGCCCGCGAAGCCCAGGTCGCCGGCCTGGGGCCCGCCGACCTCGGCCAGGGTGAAGGCGGCGGGGTCGTAAGCGATGGGGGCCGCCCGGCCGTTCGCCACCTCGAACAGCTCCACCTTCTGCTTGAACAGAAAGCCGCGGTGGAAGGGCTGCATCTGGAAGGGCAGGTTTCCGTCCCGCCAGAGGGCGCGCCGCGCGTCGAAGCGGATCGTCCGGTACTGGTCGTAGCCCAGGTCGGAGAGCGGGCCCGGCAGGCGCTCGTCCGGGGCGGCGAAGGGCCTGGTGGCCAGTTCGCGCGCCATCTCGCGCACGGTGGTGTCGTCAAAGGGGCGCGCGGGCGCGTCGGCGGCGCGGGCGGCGCGGATGCTCGCCGGCGAGGCCCCGGGAAGCAGTCCGGCCATGGCGAGGCCGGTCAGGATGGCACGGCGGTTCAAACGGTTCTCCAGTTCCGGCCGGCTTGCGGTGCGGGCCTCACGGCCTAGAAAGGAACGCGGCGGGGTTGGTTTCCGTCGGGGGGCGGACCGCGTTTCGCCTGACGCGCACAAGGGGCCCGGCAGGGCATGATCACGCTTCTCCAGGCCCTGCCGCTGCTGCTCCTGCTGGGGTTGCTCGCCTCCGGCCGCGCGGCTCCGGTCCCGGCCTGCCTGCTGGCCCTTCTCGCCGCCCTGCCAGGGGTGGCGCTGGCCCTGCCGCCCGGCCTGCCGCTGCCCCGCTTCCTGCTTGCCGAAAGCCTCCGCGCGGCCTTTCTCGGCATCCAGCCCGTGGTGATCCTGGCGGGCGGGCTTCTGTTCAGCCTGGCCGTGGCGCCGCGCGTGGACGAGCCGGTGCCTCCCTCCCCGCGGCGGATCTACCTGATGGTTCTTGCGGGCTGCTTCGTGGAAAGCGTGACCGGGTTCGCCGTGGGAACGGTGTTCACCCTCGGCGCGCTCAGGGCCATGGGCGTGCGGGGCGCGCCCGGGGGCCTGCTGGCCATGCTTTCCCTCTGGCTGGTGCCCTGGGGCGGGCTCGGACCGGGGCTCGCGCTGGGCGCCGCGCTGGCGGGACGGCCGGTGGCGGAGTTGTCGATGGTGACGGCCCTGCCCCAGGCCGCCTGGCTGATCTGCCTGCCGCCCGTGGCATGGCGCGCGATGGAGAGCGCCGGCCTGCCCGTGCCCGGCCGGGAAAGGCTGGCGCAGCTGGGCCTCCAGGCCGCGCTCGCAAGCCTCGTTCTGCTCGGCGCCCGCTTCCTGCCCGCCGAAACGGTGGCGCTCGTGGCCAGCGGCGCGGTTCTGCTGCCCGCCCTCTGGCGCCTGGCACCGCCGCGGGACGCCGCCGCGCGCGTGCGGGCGCTCGCCGCGCTGGGCCCCTGGGCGCTGCTCAGCGCCTGCCTGCTGCTGGCGCGCTCGTGGCATGGGGGCCCGGCCTGGAGGCCCTATGGCGACCTTCCGGCGGTGCCGGTGACACATGTGGCCGTCGTGCTCTGGCTCGTTTCCCTCGGCTTCCTCGCGGCCCTGCCGGACGGGGCAGCACGCCTGCGGGACGCCATGCGCCGGATGCGACGCCCGGCAGCGGCCATGATGCTCTACGTTCTTCTCGGGCGCTGGATCGCCGGATCGGGGGTGGCGACCGCCCTGGCCGGGGCCATCGCGGAATCGCTCGGGCCGCTCGCCCCCTTTGCCATTCCGCCGCTCGGCTTCCTGGCCGGGATGGTCACGGGCAGCAATGTCGGCGCGGCGTCCTCCCTCATGGCGGTGCAGACGGGACTGGGCCTCGCGGCGGGGCTGCCGCCCTGGCTGGCGCCGGGGCTGCACAACTTCGCCGGCAGCGTGGGCGCGATGCATTCCTTCGCCAACACCGCCATGGCTTGCGGCCTTCTGGCCGACGGCACGCGGCCGGCCGACCTGTGGCGCGCCGCGCTGCCGGTGGTGCTGGCCGCGATGGCCGTCGGCTGGGCGGCGGTGGCGCTGCTGCCCGTGCTGCTCTAGGCATGTGGGATGAGCGCCCGCGCCGCCCGCCAGCACCTTCTCGCCGACCCCGTGCTCGGCCCTGTGGTCGAACAGGTGGGCGCCATGGCGCTGAAGCCGGTCAAGGGGCGCGAGCCCTACGAGGCGCTGGTTCGCGCCATCGCCCACCAGCAGGTGCACGGCAAGGCGGCCGAGGCCATGCTGAACCGCCTGATCGCCCACGCGCCGCACGAGCCCTTCCCCACCCCCGTCCAGGTGCTGGCCATGCCCGAGGGCGCTCTGCGGGCCTGCGGCTTTTCCGGTGCCAAGCAGGCGGCCATCCTGGACATCGCGCACAAGTCGGCGGCGGGCTGGGTGCCCACGCGCCGCGCCGCGGCCCGCATGTCGGACGAGGCGCTGATCGAGCGCCTCGTGGCGCTGCGCGGCGTCGGCCGCTGGACGGTGGAGATGCTGCTGATCTTCACCCTGGGCCGCCCGGACATCCTGCCCGTGGACGACTTCGGCGTGCGCGAGGGCTATCGCTTGGCGGCGGGGCTGGCCGCGCAGCCGAAGCCGAAGGAACTGGCCGCCATCGGCGAGCGGTGGGCGCCCTTCCGGTCGGCGGCCTCCTGGTATCTCTGGCGGGCGGCGGACCTGAACAAGGCCGGGCGCTTCCGCGCGCCGGCCGCGATATGACGGCGGGTCAGTCCCGGAAAAATCCCTCGGCCACCGCCGCGAAGCTTTCGGGCTGGTCGGCATGGACCCAGTGCCCGGCTCCCTTCACCGTCAGGAAGCGCGCGGCGGGAAAGGCCTCGCGGATGCCCGGCCGGTTCTCGGCCCGGATGTAGCTGGAGCGCTCCCCCGAGACGAAGAGCACCGGCCCCTCGAAGCGCGCGCCCGGCATGACCGGCCAGTCCATGATCGCGCCGATCGAGGCGGAGATGCCCTCCAGCCCGATCCGCCAGCCCGATCCATCCGGCCGGCGGTTGCTGAGGATGAAGGCGCGCACGGCCGGGTCGGGCTCGGCGGGCGCGAGTGCCGCGTCGGCCTCCCCGCGCGCCGCCCCCGCCGGCACGGCGCGCATGGCCGCCACCAGATCCCCGTAGCGCGGCGGATAGGCGATGGGCGCGATGTCCGAGACGAGGAGGCGCTCCACCAGCCCCGGCGCGGTGAGGGCCAGCATCATCGCCGCCTTGCCGCCCATGGAATGCCCCATCACGTCCGCGGCCGGGATGCCCTGCGCCCGCAGCGTTTCCGCCACGTCCGCCGCCATGGAGGGGTAGTCCATGGCGGGCGCGTGGGGGCTCCCGCCATGGTTGGGCATGTCGAGGGCCAGCACGCGCCGACCGGTGGCCAGCCGCCGCTGCAGCGCGCCGAAGTTGCGGGCCTGGCCGAACAGGCCGTGCAGCAGCACCAGCGGCCGCCCCTCCCCCGCCTCCACCATGTTCAGGATCATCGCATCACCCCCTGACCGCCGCGACCACGCCCACGGCGATGAGCGCGCCGCCGAGCCAGACGTCCCATCCCACCGCCTCGCCGAGCCAGAGCGCACCCGTGGCGACGCCCAGCACCGGCCCCAGCATGAAGCCCACCGAGGCGACCGTGGAGGGCAGGCGCCGCCCCGCCTCGATCACGCACCAGGTGCCGACCGGCGCCGCGACGAGCCCCACGAACGCCGCGTGCGGAAAGGCGTGCGACCCGATCCCGCCCGAAGGCTCCCGCAGCAGCGCGAGCGGCACCAGCACCAGCAGGGCGGTCGCGAAGCAGAAGGGCAGCAGTTCCATCATGGGCCGCGCGGGCGGGATGCGGCGGGTGACGATGATGGAAATGCTCCAGAGCAGGGCGGCCAGCACCAGCAGCCCGTTCGCCCGGACGATCCCGGGGCTGGACCAGTCGATGGACCACGGCCCCAGCAGCACCGCGGCACCCGCCAGCGCGATCGCCGCCGCCACCCACCGCCGTGCCGAAACCTTCTCCCCCAGCACCAGCACGGAAAGCGGCACCAGCCAGTAGATCGTCACGTTGGACAGCACGGCGATCCGGCCGGAGGGCAGCGCCGCCAGCGCGATATGCGTCAGCGCGAAGAAGCTGCCGAGCTGCAGCAGCCCCACGGCCAGAACCGCCGGCCAGTCCCGCCGCCCCGGCCAGGAAAGCCGGCGGAGCGCCAGCAGCAGCGCGGCCGCCCCGAGCGCCGCGAGGCCCGCGCGGCTGACCGCGAACCACAGCGGCGTCGCCTCGCGCAGTGCGTCCTTGGTGATCGGCCAGCCGCCCCCGAACAGGAGGACGCCGATGGCCAGCACGCGCAGGTCGCGGAGGTTCACCCGCCGGGCTTCGCGGGATCAGCCCAGGGTCAGCACGATCTTGCCGATATGCGCGCTGCTTTCCATCAGCCGGTGCGCCTCCGCGGCCTGCGCCAGCGGAAAGGTCGCGTGGATGCGCGGCCCCGCGCGTCCGGCCGAGAGCACGGGCCAGGCCTTCTCCTCCAGCGCGCGGGCGATGGCGCCCTTCTCGCGCGTGCTGCGCGGTCGCATGGTGCTGCCCGTCACCACCAGGCGCTTGAGCATGATCGGGCGGATATCGGCCTTGTCCACCTCGTTGCCGCCCATGGTGGCGATGATCACCAGCCGCCCGTCCATGCCCAGAACGCGCAGGTTCCGCTGGAAGTAGGGCGCGCCCACCATGTCCAGCACCACGTCGGCGCCGCGGCCGCCCGTCGCACGCTTCATCTCATCCACGAAGTCCTGCGCCTTGTAGTCGAAGGCCTCCTCCGCGCCGAACGCCAGGCAGGCCGCGACCTTTTCGGCGCTGCCGGCGGTGGCGAAGGGGCGGGCACCGAACTCGCGCGCGAGTTGCAGCGCGGTGGAGCCGATGCCGGAGGTGCCGCCATGCACCAGCACCGTCTCGCCCGCCACCAGCCGCCCGTGCTCGAACAGGTTCACCCAGACGGTGAAGAAGGTTTCCGGCACCGCCGCGGCGCGCACGGCGTCGAAGCCGTCGGGCCAGGGCAGGCACTGCGCCTCGGGCGCCACCGCGTATTCGGCATAGCCGCCGCCATTGGTCAGCGCACAAACGCGGTCGCCCGGCTTGAAGCGCCCGGCCTCGGCGCCGGCCGCCACCACCTCGCCCGCGACCTCGAGCCCGATAACGGGGCTCGCGCCCTTGGGCGGCGGGTACAAGCCCTTGCGCTGCTGCACGTCCGGGCGGTTCACGCCCGCGGCCAGCACGCGGATCAGCACCTCGTCCGCGGCCGGGGCCGGCAGGGGGCCGGTCGCGGGCACCAGCACCTCCGGCCCACCGCCCTCGCCATGCGACATGAAGGTCATCGTCTCGGGCAATCCGGGCATGGCGCGATCCTCACACAGGGGGGCGGAAGGTCGTCGCGGCGCCCTGGCGCGTCAAGCCGCGCGCCGCGTTGCCCTGCCGCGCATCACCTTGCCGCCAGTCGCCCTTGCGCGCCGGGCGCCCAGCGGCGACGATCAGCACCCCCACCCGCACGCGAGAGGAAACGAAGGCTCCTATGCGCCCGGCCGCGCCGCGCCGCAGCCTCCTCGCCGCGATGGCCCTGGCCGGTGCTCCCCTCGGCGCCACCGCCCAGGTCGCGGGCGCTCAGTCCGGCGGCGGCCAGGCCGCGGCGGAATGGCGGTTCGGCGCGATCTATCCACTCTCCGGCGCACCGGCGCTGCTGGGCGACGAATCCTTCCGCGGCCTGGAGATGGCCGTGGAGGAGCGCAACGCGGCCGGCGGATTGCTGAACCGCCCCATCCGCCTGCTGCGCGGCGATGCGGTGGACGAGGCCGCGGCCGTGGGCGAGGCCCGGCGCCTGACCGGGACCGAGCGCGCCACCTTGCTTTTCGGCAGCTACGGCTCCTCCCTTTCCTTTGCCGCGACGCAGGCGAGCGAGGCCGGCGGCACCCCCTATTTCGAGCTGGGCGCCATCGCCGACAGCATCACGGATCGCGGCTTCCGCAATCTCTTTCGCACCTGCCCGCGCGCCGGGGATTTCGCCCGCCTGGCCGCGGAAGCGGTCACCCGGGTGCTGCCGGGCGTGCTGGAGATGCCCCGCCCCGCGATCCGCGCCTCCCTGCTCTACGAGGACGCGCTCTACGGCAACTCGGTTGCGGAGGCGCAGGTGGCCCGGCTGCGCGAGGCGAATGTCGAGGTGCTGGAGCGCATCCCCTATCCCCCCCGCACGAACGACCTGTCGGGCGCGGTGCAGCGCCTGCGCGAGGCCTCCGCGGAGGTGCTGCTGCACACGGCCGGGCAGAACGACCCCATCCTGCTGTTCCGCACCATGCGCGACGGCGGCTGGCGCCCGCGCATGGTGGTTGGCAGCGGCGCCGGATACAGCCTGACGGACACCGCGCGTGCGGTCGGCCCCGGCTTCGAGGGGGTGATGAACGTGGACTTCCCGGCCTTCGCCATCTCCGATCGCGTCGCCCCCGGCAACGCCGCCTTCGCCGAGGCCTATAAGCGCCGCTACGGCGCCGACCCGCGCTCCGGGCACAGCCTCGCCAACTACTTCGGCGCCCGCGTGGCGCTCGATGGCATCCAGCGCGCGGGCGGCCTCGACAAGGAGAGGCTGCGCGCCGCCATGCTGGCGACCGACATCGCCGAAGGCAGCACCCCCACCGGCTGGGGCGCCGCCTTCGACGAACGCGGCCAGAACACCCGCGCCCGGCCTTGCCTGATGCAGTGGCAGGACGGGCGGCTGGTCACCATCCACCCCGAGGCCGCGGCCGTGGCGCCGCCCCGCGCCCGGCTCGGCGCCGATTGAAGGAGCATCGATCATGCGGAACGACGAACAGGTCTGGCGCGCGGTGGACGAGCGCCGCGACGACTACGCCGCGTTTTCCGACCGCGTCTGGGACATGCCGGAGATCGCCTACACCGAGACGCGCTCCGTCGCCGAGCACCTCGCGATGATGGAGAAGGAAGGCTTCCGCATCGAGCGGGACCTCGCGGGCATCCCGACCGCCGTGATGGGCGAGTACGGCGAGGGCGGGCCGGTGATCGCCATCCTCGGCGAATACGACGCGCTGCCCAACCTTTCGCAGGAGGCCGGCATCGCCGAGCACAAGGAGGTGGAGGCCAACGGTCCCGGCCATGGCTGCGGGCACAACCTGCTCGGCGCCGCCTCCCTGCTCGCGGCGGCGGCGGTGAAGGACTGGCTGAAGGAGAACAACCTTCCGGGCCGCGTGCGCTACTACGGCTGCCCGGCCGAGGAGGGCGGCGCAGCCAAGGGCTTCATGGCGCGCGACGACGTGTTCAAGGATGTCGACATCGCCATCTCCTGGCACCCCGCCTCCTTCTCCGGCGTGAACGAGGCGGTGTCGCTGGCCAACACCCGCATCGACTTCACCTTCCACGGCCGCTCGGCCCATGCCGCCGCCGCGCCGGAGCTGGGGCGCTCCGCGCTCGATGCCGTCGAGCTGATGAATGTCGGCGTGAACTACATGCGCGAGCACATGCCCGACCACGCGCGCATCCACTACGCCATGCTGGACGGCGGCGGCATCGCCCCCAACGTCGTGCAGTCGCGCGCCAAGGTCCGCTACCTCATCCGCGCGCGCGACCTGCCGGAGCTGAACATGCTGGTCGGGCGCGTGCGCAAGATCGCCGACGGCGCGGCGCTGATGACCGAGACGCGGGTGGAGACGGCGGTGGTGAGCGCCGTGTCGAACCTGCTGGGCAACGCGCCGCTGGAACGCGCGATGCACGACAACTTCCAGCGCCTCGGCCCGCCGCAGTTCGACGAGGCCGACAAGGCGTATGCGGCGGAGATCCAGGCGACGCTGAGCGAGGCCGACATCGCCGCCGCCCACCGCCGCCACGGGCTGAGCGTGGAGAAGGGCAAGACCCTCTGCGACATCATCGTGCCGCTGGAGAACCGGGGCGAGGGCGGGGTCGGTTCCACCGATGTGGGCGACGTCTCCTGGGCGGTGCCCACCGTGCAGGCGCGCGGCGCCACCTGCGCCATCGGCACGCCCTTCCATTCCTGGCAGCTCACCGCCCAGGGAAAGTCGCCGGCGGCGCACAAGGGCATGGTGCACGTGGCGAAGGTGATGGCGGGCACCGCGGTGGACGCGCTGCGCGACCCCGCGCTGATTGCGCGCGCCAAGGCGGAGTTCGACGAGCGCACGGGCGGGCGGCCCTATGAGTCCCCCCTCCCCCCGGACCTCGCGCCGCCGATCCGTGCCATGGGCCAGGGGGTCTGACCCGCCCGGGCGCGCACCCGGTCCGGCCGGACCGGGTGCGCGGCCTCCCCGCGGCGGTGAGGCGGCCTATCCCGGCCCCCGGCCATGCAGGCCCGAGGCGAAGTAGCCGCTGAGGTAGTCCAGCACGGCGCGGATCTGCGGGGTGTTCCGCCTGCGCGCATCCGCGAGGAGCCAGATTTCGTAGAACGGCTCGATTTCCGTGTCGAAGCAGCGAATGAGGTCCGCATCCCCCGCCGCGACGAAATCCGACATCAGCCCCAGCCCGAGCCCCGCCCGGATCGCCGCGAACACGGCACTGACGCTGCTCGGGCGCAGGAGGATCGCTTCCGCCGGAACGTTTGCCGCGATCCAGGCGGTGAAGGGCCCGGCCGGCGGCAGCATGTCCGTCCCGATGAAGACGTGCCCGGCGACCTCGGCCGGGCAACGCGGCGTGCCGCGGGCGGCGGCATAGGCCCGGCTGCAATAGACGGACCAGCTTTCCGTGGCGATGCGGCGGCCGGCAAGGTCCGGCCGGGTCGGGCGTGGGCCCACCCGCAGCGCGACATCGGCCTCGCCCGCCTCAAGGTTCAGGTGACGGTCACTCGTGATCACGTCAAGGCAGATGCCGGGATAGGCCGCGTGGAAGTCCCGCATGGCCCGCAGCAGGAAGCCCGTCGCGAAGGCCTCGTTGGTGGTGAGCCGCACCACGCCGGACAGGCCCCGCTTTTTCGCCGCGGCCTTGTTCTCGAACAGCTCGGCCGCCGCCTCGACGCCCTTGGCCGCCTGAAGCAGCTCCGCGGCTGCCTCCGTCGGGAGGTAGCCGGCCGGCGTCTTCTCGAAAAGCTCCAGCCCCAGGGCCGCCTCCAGCGCCGCGACGCGGCGCGCCGCGGTGCTCTGGCTGACGCCGAGCGCGCGGCCGGCGGCCAGAGTGCTTCCGCTCCCCGCCACGGCGAGGAAATGCCGCAGGTCGTTCCAGTCCAGCATGATGCCGATTCTGCATTTCCGCCGAACCATTCCGCAAGATCGGTGTTTGAACGGCCTTGCCCGCCTGCGTAATGAGGGAGCCGCTTCGTTTCCAGGGACAGCGGCCATGAAACTCCACTTCGACCCCCTCTCGACCTCCTCGCGCAGCGTCACTTTCTTTCTCTTCGACCAGGGCATCCCGTTCGAGGAGGAGGTTGTCGGCATCCATGCCGGGGAGCAGCGCGCGCCGGACTTCCTGCGCCTAAACCCGAACGGGCAGGTTCCCGTGCTGGAGGACGGCGATTTCCACCTGTCCGAGAGCGCCGCCATCCTTCGCTTCCTGGCCGAGCGGCACGCACCGGCGACCTACCCGTCCGAGCCACGCGCCCGCGCCCGAGTGCACGAGGCCATGGACTGGTTCTCCAGCAACTTCCACGTCGGTTACTGCGTCTTCCTCGCCTATCGCCGCATGCTCCCGCCGCTCCGGTCCATGCCTGCCGAGGCCCATGCGGCAATGGAACATGTGGGCCGCGCGATGGCCGCGAAGTACCTCTCGGTGCTCGACCGGCAGATGCTGGGGGATCGGCCCCATGTCTGCGGCGGCGCGGTCTCGATCGCCGATTACCTCGGCTTCGCGTATGTCACCCTCGGCGAATACGTGGACTTCGACCTCTCGCCCTATCCGCGTGTCGTGGCGTGGGTGCAGCGGATGAAGGCGCGCGGCGGATACGCCCCAAGCTACGCGGGCTTCCGCGGCTACGTCCAGGCCGCGCGCGCGGCGCCGGCCGAAGCGGGGCTCGCCGCGGACTGACATCCCTCCAGCGGAAAGGAACGGCCCGATGCGCCGGATCGATCTCGCCTTCCTCATCCTCGCCACCGCGACGCTGCTCATCGGCGTCGGCATGGGAACCTGGATGGGCCTGACCCACAACTTCCACTTCGCGCCGGTTCATGCACACCTGAACCTGCTGGGCTGGACCTCGCTGGCGCTTTTCGGGCTCTGCTACCGCGCCTATCCCCCGCTCGCTGCCTCGCGCCTCGCGCTGCCCCACTTCGCGCTGGCTGCCAGCGGGGCCATCTGCTTCCCCGCGGGGATCGCGCTCTCGATCGCCGATCTCACGATGGAGGTCGCCAAGCTCGGCGCCCTTCTCTGGACCCTGGCGGTGCTGGTCTTCCTCGTCGCGTTGGTCAGGCTGGCCCTGGGGGAAAGGGCGGGGCTGGAAAAGCGGGCGGCGCCGGCCGTGGCGGCGTGAAGCACCGGGCGGCACGAACGGCCGCCCGGCAGCCCCGATCAGTCCGCCTTGATCCCGGCCGCCTTGATGATCGGCTCCCACTTCGCGATCTCGTCGTCGAGCCACTTCCGCGTGCTGGCCGGCGTGCTGTCGGAGCGGGTTTCCATCGTCAGGTCGGACAGGCGCTGCTTCACGCTGTCCATCGCCATCACCTTGTTCAGCGCGGCGTTGACGGCGTTCACCACCGGCTCCGGCGTGCCGGAGGGGGCCAGCACCATGTGCCAAGTGTAGGCCTCGTAGTCCGGCACCCCCGCCTCGACGAAGGTGGGGATGTTCGGCACCTGCGGCAGGCGGTGGGCACCGGAGATGGCCAGCCCCTTCACCTCGCCGCGCGTCACGAAGGGCAGGGCGGAGTTCGCCACGTCCAGCATCATCGCGACCGTGCCGTTCAGCAGGTCCGGCATGGCCGCCGCCGAGCCGCGATAGGGAACGTGGGTCGCCTTCAGCCCGCCCGCCCGGCTGAGGAACAGCTCCGTCGCCAGGTGCAGGGCCGCCCCGTTGCCCGTGGAGGCGTAGTCGTACTTGCCCGGATTCGCCTTGAGGAGCGCCACCAGCTCCGGCAGCGAATTCACCGGCAGGTCCTTGTTCACCATCATCAGCATCGGGATCACGCCGGTCAGCGCCACCGGGGTGAAATCGGCCAGGGGGTCGAAGGGCAGGCGCGGGAAGATGGAGCGCAGCGCGGCATGCGCGATGGTGGTGTAGAGCAACGTCTGCCCGTCCTTGGGCGCCTTGGCCACCACGTCGGAGCCGACCACGACGCCCGCGCCCGTGCGGTTCTCCACGATCACGCGCTGGGGCAGCAGCTTGGACAGCTCATCGGCTACCAGGCGGGCGGGCACGTCGGTCGGGCCACCGGCGGCGAAGGGCACCACCAGGCGCACGGGGGCGCTCGGCCAGGTGCCCTGGGCCAGGGCGGGTCTGATCAGGGCTGGCACCGAGAGCGACGAGGCCGCGATGCCGGCGATGAGGTGGCGGCGCTGGATCATGGGGTGACCCTCCGGAAGATTGCGGTTTCTTCACCCCAGAAGGGGAAGCAGGGGAGTCGTGTCAACGCCCGGCCCGGTCACGAGAGCCTCATACACGGCGCGATCCGTGGCGCCCTCGGTGCCGAACAGCAGCACCCGGCTTTCCGGACCCAGGTCCAGGGCGGCACGGGCCGCGGGGTCCTGCGCGGCCAGCGCCAGGGCGGCCAAGCCGGCCACGCCGCTCTCCCCGCCCTCGACCGCCGGGTTCCGGCACGCCAGGAACCGCATGGCCGCGGCGGCGGCCGTGTCGGGGATGGCGGAGAAGGCAAAGGCGGCGCGCTCCAGCTCCTGCCAGGCGAGGAGGCTCGGTTCGCCGCAGGCCAGCCCGGCCATGATGGTGTCCAGCTCCCCCGGAACGGCGGTGGCGGAGCCGGCCTCGGCGCTGGCCAGCAGGCAGGCCGCCTTTTCCGGTTCCACCACCACCAGGCGCGGCGCGGACCCGTGCCGGGCGCGCAGCGCCACCGAGACGGCCGCTGCCACGCCCCCGACCCCGGCCTGGATGAACACATGGCTCGGCGCCGCCGGAAGGCTGTCCAGCGCTTCCTCCGCCATCAGGCGATAGCCCTGCATCACCTCGCGCGGAACCTCGGTGTAGCCGGGCCAGGACGTGTCGGAAACGAGGTGCCAGCCCCCTTCCCGCGCAGCCGCCTCGGAGGCACGGACGGAATCATCGTAGTTGCCGGAAACCTCCCGCACCTCGGCGCCGAAGGCGGCGATGGCGTCGCGCCTCCCCCGGGTGACGCCGGGATGCACGAAGATCACGCAGCGCGCGCCGAAGCGCCTCGCACCCCAGGCGACGCTGCGGCCGTGATTGCCGTCGGTGGCGCAGGTGACGGTGATGGCGGCGGCCCCGGCGGCATAGCGCCCGGCCTCCAGCTCCGCGGGTGTCGCAGCATTCGCGACGCCCGCACGCGCGAGCTCCTGCGCGATCACGCGCGACACCGCATGGGCACCGCCGAGCGCCTTGAAGGACCCGAGCCCGAAGCGCGGCGCCTCGTCCTTGTAGTGCACGGCGCCAAGTCCGAGGGCGGCGGCGGCGTCATCCAGGGCCAGCAGGGGCGTGGGCGCGTATCCCGGCCAGGAGGCGATCGCCACCCGCGCCCGGCGCCCCGCGCCCTCGGGCAGCACGACCACGCCGGGCACGCCGTGCCGGGGGTTGAGGAAAAGGCGGAGCGTCATGGCCCGTGGCTTCCCATGCCGCGCGCCGCGCCGCAATCAGCGCCAGCAGAACAGCAGGTCGATCAGCGCCAGCAGGTATCCGAGCGCCATCACCACCAGCCCCAGGAAGACCAGCACGATCCCCACGCCGTAGCGCAGCGTCGCGATGCCGTAATCCACCAGAAGGCGCCCGAAGGCGATCGTGTCCTGGCCACCCTGGCACCGCCGCGGCGGAACCTCGCCGGCGGACCGGGGCGACGGCAGGCGGATGGCCGGCCCGCAGGCAGCGGCCGGCGCGGGCGCGGCGGAAAGCAGCAGCAGCGGCAGGACGAGCGCCCGCGCGGCCCGCCGCATGTCCGGCAGCCCTAGAGGCCCGCCCGGTCCAGCCTGAGGATGGCGCGCGCGACCGCCTGGGCGCGGGGCACGAGGGTCGCCACCTCCAGGTATTCCTCGGGGCTATGCGCCTTGCCGCCCACCGGGCCTACCGCGCAGAGCGTCGGCGCGCCCATCGCGGCGGTGAAGCCGCTGTCCGCGCAGCCGCCCGAAAAGTCGCCGGTGACGGACAGGCCGCTCTCGGCCGCGGCTTCCACATAGGCCTGGAACAGCTTCGCGGCGGCCGCGGTCTGGGTGAGCGGGAGGAACTCGCCGCGGATGGTCATGGCGGCGCGGGTGCCGGGAATGAAGGAGCGCCCGACGATCCCGTGGATGCGGCCCATGACCTCGTCGCGGTCCGCGGGCTCCACGTAGCGCAAATCGATCTGCATCTGCGCGGAAGGGGCCACGGTGTTCACGCTCTGCCCACCCGACACCAGGCCCACGTTGAGCGTGATCCCGCGCGGCAGGTCCGTGAGAGCGTGGATGGCCGTGACCTTGGCGGCCAGTTCCCCGATGGCGCTGATCCCCGCCTCGAAGTTTCCTCCCGAATGCGCGGCGCGGCCCTCGATCTCCACGGCCATGAAGACCCCGCCCTTGCGCCCCGTCACCACGCCGCCGTTCGCGCGCCCCGGCTCGGAGTTGAACACCACGCGGGCGCGGCGCGCCTCGGCCTCGATCACCGGCCGCCCCTCGGGCGAGCCGATCTCCTCGTCGCCCGTGAACAGCGCGACCAAGGGTCCGGGCGCACCGCCCACGGCCTTGAAGGCGGCGAGCACGAACATGTTCATCACCAGCCCCGCCTTCATGTCGGCGACGCCCGGGCCCGTGGCGATGCCGTTCTCGACCTTGAAGGGGCGCCGCTCCGGTTCGCCCTTGGGGAAGACGGTGTCGCGATGGCCCATCAGCAGGATGTTCCGCCGCGCATTTCCCTCGGCTCCGCCGGCCTCGCCCGCTTCAACCGTTGCGCGCAGGCAATCGCCGAAGCGGGACTGGGGGATGGTTTCCACGGGAATGCCGTGCTGCTCGAGAAAGCCGCGCACCTGGGCGCCCACCGCGTCCACGCCAGGCTTGTCGTAGGAGCCGCCATCGGTGTTCACCATGCGCTCCAGCGCCGCGAGCATCTCGTCCTGGCGGCCGGAAAGCCAGTCGAGCACGCGGGCTTCGGTGGTCTTGCTCATGGGGTGCCTTTCCTCGGGGTGGTCGGGTGGCGGTCCGGATGGACCGGGCGCGCGCCCGGTGCAACCCCGGGCGCGCCTGCGCTGCCCCGGGCGCGCCTGCGCTGCCCCGGGCGCGCGCTTGCGCTGCCGCGGTCCGGAGCACCCGGCCTCAGCCGACCGGGTTGGCCTCGGGCATGGCCAGGGCGCGCTCCAGCGCGCGCGCCCCGCGCAGGCAGAGGTCGTCCCGCCCCTGGGCGGCCACGATCTGCACGGCGCGCGGCATTCCCTCGGCGTCCAGCCCGGCCGGCAGCGCGATGGCGGGCTGGCGCGTGAGGTTCTGCGCGAAGGTCCATGGGGCCCAGTCCCGCCACAGCGCGTCCGTGGGCTTCAGCGTCGGCTGGTCTGCGGCGAAGGCGGCGGTCGGGGTGGCCGCGGTCAGCACCAGGTCGTAGCGGAGGTGGAACAGGGCCATCGCGTGCGCGGCCTGCACCCGGAGCGCGTCGGCGCCCAGGAAGTCGATGGCGGAAAGGCCGCCCTCGCGCCGCGCCACCTCCTCCAGCCCGTCATCCAGGTCCCCGCGCTTCTCGGCGGGGGTGGAGGCGACGAGCTTGGCCAGGGCCACGCCCCAGACCCGGCCAAAGATCTGCCGGGTGTCGGGCAGCTCGGGATCGGCCTCCTCCACCAGGGCTCCCTCGGCGCGAAGCGTGTCGGCGGCGCGGGCCAGGGCGGCCTCGCCTTCCTGGTCCAGTGGCGGCTCGTAGCCCCAGCGGCGGACCAGCGCGATCCGCATGCCCCGCACGCCCTCCTCGATGCCCGCGCGCCATTCGCGGGGCTCGTCCGGGAGGCAGAGCGGGTCGCGGACATCGGCACGGGCGATGGCGTTCAGCATCAGCGCCGCGTCCCGCACGCCGCGCGCCATGGGCCCGGCGCAGGCCACGGCGGAGAAGGCGCCGTGCGGCCATTGCGGCACGCGCCCGTAGCTCGGCTTCATGCCGACGATGCCGCAATAGGCGGCGGGAATGCGGATGGAGCCGCCCGCATCCGTGCCGATGTGCAGCGCGCCGAAGGCCGCCGCCGCCGCCGCGCCCGCCCCGGAGGAGGAGCCGCCCGTGGTGCGCCGGGGGTCCCAGGGGTTGCGGGTGATGCCGTTCAGCGGGCAGTCGCCTGGAGTCTTCCAGCCGAACTCGGTTGTGGTGGTCTTGCCGATGACAACCGCGCCGGCCGCCTTCAGCCCCATCACCGCCGGTGCGTCCTCCGCCTGCGGGCGGGGATCGGTGGTGCGGCTGCCGCGGCGGGTGGGGAAGCCCGCCATGTTCAGCAGGTCCTTCACCGTGCAGGGCACGCCGTCCAGCACGCCCATGGGGCGGCCGGCGGCCCAGCGTGCCTCGCTTTCCCCGGCCTGGCGGATGGCCTGGGGGTTCATGGTGGCGAAGGCGTTGATGCCGGGATTGTGGCGGGCCACCCGCTCCATCACGGCCTTCAGGGCCTCGACGGGGCTGAGCGCACGGCGGGCGTAGAGGGCGAGCAGCGTTTCCGCGCTCATCAGCGCGGGGTCCGTGGCGGTCATTCGTGATCCTGGAAGAAAAGCCGGTCCGGAGGATGGACCCTCCCGCCCCTCAGCGGAAGCGCGGCGGGGCCCGCCGCGCGCCGCCCGTGTCAGGAGACGGTGATGCCCGCGCCCTTCGCCACCGCCGTCCACTCGGACGCGAACTTCGCGATCATGGCCGTATAGGCCGCGCCCGTGAGCGGCACGGCGGGGGTGTAGGAGGCCAGCTCGGCCAGCTTCGCCTTGATCTCGGGCGTGCCGGTCGTGGCGAGCACCGCGTCCCGCACGGCCTCCGCGATGACGGGCGGCAGGCCCCTGGGAGCGGAGATGCCGATCCAGGTGGTGGCGGTCAGCGCGGGCAGGCCGAGTTCGGCGAAGGTGGGCACGCCCGGCACGGCCGGCACCCGGTTGGCCGAGGAAACGGCCAGGGCGGTCACCGTGCCGTCCCGGATCATCGCGACATTGGTGGTCAGCGGGTCGAAGACGCTCTCGATATGGCCGGCGAAGAGGTCCTGCATGGCCGGCGCGCTGCCGCGATAGGGCACGTGGTCCAGCCGCGGCGCCCGCGCCTCGCGCGTCAGCACCTCACCCATCAGGTGGGTGATGGAGCCGATGCCGGAGGAGCCGTAGCGGGCGCCGGGACCGCGCGCCTTCTCCAGGAACGCGTCCAGCGTGGGCGTGGGCGAGCCCTTGTTCACCATCAGCACGTTCGCCGTGTCGCAGAGCATGGCGATATGGGTGAAGTCGCCCACGGGATCGTAGGGCAGGCTGGGATAGATGCCGGGCGCGATGCCGTTGGGCGAGGCATGGCTGATCACCAGCGTGTGCCCGTCCGGCGCGGCCTTGGCGGCGGCGTCCGCCCCGATCGTGCCGCCGGCGCCGGGGCGGTTCTCCACGACGATGGTGCTGCCGAGCGCCTGGCCGATGCCGGGCGCGACCAGCCGCGCCACCACATCCGCCAGCCCGCCCGGCGGGAAGGTGGCGATCAGGCGGATCGGCTGGCGCGGGCGCCAGGCGGCTTGCGCCCGCGCGGAGGACATGATGCCTGGCAGGGCGAGCCCTGTTGCTGCGAGGAGGGCGCGGCGATGGAGCATGGGCGGTCCTTCGTCAGGGGGCGCTGCGCCCCGGTCGAAGCCCGCCAAGCAAGGGACGTACCGTTACGCCCCAGCCGCCAGCGCCGCCGACCAGGGCGACATCGCGTCGCTGATCCCCGTCGCGGCCCTGCCCTCCCGCAGGATCAGGTTCGGGCAGGCGAAGTTCACCGGCAGCACCGCGTGCTCCACCACCTCCAGCGCCCCGTCCTGCCCGAGCCCGGCCAGGATGTCGGCCTCCAGCCGCCGGTCCGCCGTGACGCCGTCGGGGCCGGAGACGTCGATGCGCGGCCAGTGCGCCGCTTCCCCGGGGGCCATGCCGAAATCGAGCGAGAAGGCCAGCATCTGCAGCACGCTGGCCAGGATGCGCCGCCCGCCCGAGGCGCCGGCCGCGATCAGCGGGTTCGTGTCGTCGCCCGCGCGGCTGACCGTGACCGGGCTCATGTTGCACAGCGGGCGCGCGCCGGGGCGGATGGCGTTGGCGCTGCCGGGCTCGGGATCGAACCACATCATGCCGTTGTTCATCAGCACGCCGGTCTTGGGCAGGACCACGCGGCTGCCCATGGAGGAGAGCAGCGTGGTGGTGACGGACACCATCATCCCGTCCCGGTCGCAGACGGTCAGGTGGGTGGTGCAGGTTTCCGCCG
The DNA here is from genome assembly GCF_042433125.1 of Muricoccus vinaceus. Taxonomy (NCBI): domain Bacteria; kingdom Pseudomonadati; phylum Pseudomonadota; class Alphaproteobacteria; order Acetobacterales; family Roseomonadaceae; genus Muricoccus; species Muricoccus vinaceus. Next base: position 54,717 of record NZ_JBHLVZ010000002.1, read on the forward strand.
TTTCCTTTGCGGCGCCCAGCCCGGCCAGGCGCTCGGCATAGGCGCCGCGCATGGCGCGCGCGAAGCCGCGGTACCAATCCGTGCCTGGCGCGCCGCCCAGCGGCAGGCGGTTCATCCCGACGATCACGGCGGCCATGGTCGGCGCGGCCGTCAGGCCGCCGGCCGTGTGAATGGTGTGGGTGTCGCGCCAGGCGATCGGCGTCGCCGGGCGGAGGGTTGCGCGGCAGCCGGCCAGGTCGGCGGCGTCCACAACCCCGCCCATGGCCGCGATATCCGCCGCGAGGTCCGCGGCAACCCCGCCCTCGTAGAAGTCCCGCAAGCCCTGATCGCGCAGCCGTTCAAGCGTTTCTGCCAGCCGGCCCAGCGGGAAGAAGCCCGGCGCCCCCTGGTAGGGCGGATTGGGCGGCAGGCCGTCCGGCAGGTAGATGCGCGCGCTTTCCTCGTAGAGGCGCAGCACGCGGGCGGAGGATGAAACCTTGAGCAGCGTGAACCAGTCCTGCGGGAGGCCGCGCCGGGCCAGGGCGATGGCCGGGCCCAGCAGCCTGTCCAGCCCCATCCCGGTCCCGAACCGCTCCCGCAGGAGGTCGTAGCCGGCGACCGCCGAGGGGATCACGAAGGAAAGCGGGCCGTGGATGTTCACGTCCCCCACCACCTCAGGCCAGGCGAAGAGATCCTGCTTCCACTTTCCGGTGAGCGGATAGGCGGCCGGATCGACCCGCCCGGAAGCCACCGGCCCGAAATCCACCACCTCGGGCGGTGCGCCGGGCTTGTGCACGATGGCGAAGCCGATGCCGCCCAGCCCGCTGTTCCAGGGTTCCACCGCCGGCAGGGCGAAGGCGGCGGCCACGGCCGCATCCGCCGCGTTGCCGCCGGCCTCCAGAACGGCGAGCCCCGCCTCGGCCGCCGCGCGGGACTGGGAAACGACCACGCCCCCGCCGCCGGTCGCGGCGGGCTTGCGCAGCGACCAGTGCTGGCTGGTGTGAGGAGGAGGGGCGTAATCGGCGAGGTCTGGCATCGGGCACCTGCGGCAGGGTTGCCCGCAGCCTCGCGCCACGCCGGGGCATCGGCAAGGTCCCGGGGCAAGATCCTGGCGCAAGGTCCGGTTTGCCCGCGGGCCGCCGGCGGCTTATTGGGCGCAGGAACCAACAGGGGGAATGCAGCATGTCCGGGACCAGCCAAGGCATGGAGGTCGCGCCCGTCCTCCGCCGCTTCATCGAGGACGAGGCGCTGCCCGGCACCGGGGTGGAGGCCGCCGCCTTCTGGGCCGCCATGGAGAAGACCCTCCGCACCCTCGGGCCGCGCAACGCCGGCCTGCTCGGGGACCGCGACCGGCTGCAGGAGCGGCTGGACGAGTGGCACCGCGCCAACCCCGCCCGCCCGGTGGACCCCGAGGCCTACGAGGCCTTCCTGCGCGGCATTGGCTACCTGCTGGACCCGCCGCCGGCCTTCTCGGTGGAAACCGCTGGCGTGGACGACGAGATCGCCCGCCTGGCCGGACCGCAGCTCGTGGTGCCCGTGAACAACGCGCGCTACGCCCTGAACGCCGCCAACGCGCGCTGGGGCAGCCTCTACGACGCCCTCTATGGCACCGACGCGATCCCGCAGGAGGGGCCCAAGGCCCGCGGCTTCGACGCGAAGCGCGGCGCCGCCGTGATCGCCCGCGCCCGCGCCGTGCTGGACGAGGCGGCTCCCCTCGCCGCAGGCAGCCATGCCGATGCCAGCGCCTATCGCGTCGAGGGCGGCAAGCTCGCGGTGCTGATGAACGGCGGCGCGAGCACGGAGCTGCGCGATCCCGGGCAGTTCCGCGGCTACAACGGCACGCCGGACGAGCCCTCCGCCATCCTGCTGGCCCGCAACGGCCTGCACCTGGAGATCGTGATCGACCGCGCCCACCCGATCGGTGCCACCGACAAGGCCGGCGTCGCGGACCTCGTGCTCGAGGCCGCGCTGTCCACCATCATGGACGCCGAGGATTCGGTGGCCGCCGTGGATGCCGAGGACAAGGTGGGCGTCTACCGCAACTGGCTGGGCCTGATGCGTGGCGACCTGTCCGCCTCCTTCGAGAAGGGCGGGGAGACGCTGGAGCGCCGCCTGAACCCGGATCGCAGCTTCAAGGGCCCGGATGGCGGCGAGGTGACGCTGCGCGGCCGTTCCCTGATGCTGGTGCGCAATGTCGGCCACCACATGATGACCGACGCCGTGACCCTGGGCGGCTCGGAAACCGCGGAAACCATCCTGGACGCCTATGTCACCTCGCTGATCGCGCTGCACGACCTCAAGGGCGAGCGCCTGAACAGCCCGGCCGGCAGCGTCTACATCGTGAAGCCCAAGATGCACGGCCCGGCCGAGGTCGCCTGGGCCGTGGAGCTGTTCTCCGAGGTGGAGGACGCCCTGGGCCTGCCCCGCAACACGCTGAAGATGGGCATCATGGACGAGGAGCGGCGCACCACGCTCAACCTCGTCAACTGCATCGCCCAGGCGAAGGAGCGGGTGTTCTTCATCAACACCGGCTTCCTCGACCGCACGGGCGACGAGATCCACACCTCGATGGAGGCCGGCGCCGTCGTCCGCAAGAACGACATGCGCAAGGCGCCGTGGATCGCGGCCTACGAGGACAACAACGTCGATGTCGGCCTCGCCTGCGGGCTGCGCGGTCACGCGCAGATCGGCAAGGGCATGTGGGCCGCGCCGGATGCGATGGCCTCCATGCTCGATCAGAAGGTCGGCCACCCGCGCGCGGGCGCCAGCACGGCATGGGTCCCCTCCCCCACCGCCGCCACGCTGCACGCCATGCACTACCACCAGGTGGACGTGGCGGCCCGGCAGGGGGAACTGGCCTCGGGCGGCAAGCGGGCGAAGCTTTCCGACCTGCTGACCATCCCGCTGGCCGAGAACACCAACTGGGCGCCCGAGGACATTCAGGCGGAGCTCGACAACAACGCCCAGGGCATCCTCGGCTATGTCGTCCGCTGGATCGACCAGGGCGTCGGCTGCTCCAAGGTGCCGGACATCCACGATGTCGGGCTGATGGAGGACCGCGCGACGCTGCGCATCTCGGCCCAGCACATCGCCAACTGGCTGCGCCACGGCATCGTGGACCGCGCCCAGGTGGAGGAAACGATGCGGCGCATGGCGAAGGTGGTGGACGGGCAGAACGCGAACGACCCGGCCTACACCCCGATGGCCCCCAGCTACGGCGGCGTGGCCTTCCGGGCCGCCTGCGACCTTGTCTTCGAAGGCGCGGCGCAGCCCAACGGCTACACCGAGTTCGTCCTTCACGCCCGCCGGCGCGAGGCGAAGGCGGGCTGAAGAACTGGGCAGGCCGCGGTCAGGCCTTGAGGGAGGTCCGCTCCCTCAAGGCCGCGATCTCGGCCCGCAGCGCCGCGATCTGCTCGGCCACCGGATCCGCCTGCCCCGGCGCGATGCCGTAGCCCGCCGTCGGGTCCGTGCAGGGCTGGCCGGGGCGGCGTGCGGGAATGCCAACCTCCGTGACGCCGTCCGGCACGGGATCGACGCAGACCGCGTTCGCGCCGACGCGCGCGCCGCGGCCGATCAGGATCGGGCCGAGCACCTGCGCCCCGGCGCCGATCACCACGCCATCGGCGAGTGTGGGATGCCGCTTGCCCGGCCGCGTGGTGAGGCCGCCCAGCGTCACGCCGTGATAGATGAGCACGTCGTCGCCGATTTCCGCCGTTTCTCCGATCACGACGCCCATGCCGTGGTCGATAAACAGCCGCCGCCCGATCTTCGCCCCCGGGTGGATCTCGATCCCCGTCAGGAAGCGCCCGAGATGCGACGCGCAGCGCGCCGGTGCGCGAAAGCCCGCGCGCCACAGGCGATGCGCCAGCCGGTGCCACAGCACCGCGTGCAGCCCGGCATAGCAGAGGAAGGACTCCGCCACCGTTGGCCGCGCCGGGTCGCGTGCCCGGATGCTGCGCGCGATCTCGATCGCCTCTCCGATCATGCCGGCCCCATCCCGCAAGAGCCCGTCACGCAAGCCATGGCGGCACGGGCAGGCCGCGTTCGCGGAGGAACTCGGGGTTGAACAGCTTGGACTGGTAGCGCGCCCCGCTGTCGCACAGGATGGTGACGATGGTGTGTCCCGGTCCCATCTGCCTGGCCAGCGCGATCGCCGCCGCCACGTTCAGCCCCGCCGAGCCACCGACGCTCAGCCCTTCCTCCGAAAGAAGGGAGAAGCACTGCTCCAGCGCCTCAGGATCGGAGATGCGGATCGCGTCGTCGATCGGCGCGCCGGTCAGGTTGCCGGGCACCTTGCTGCCCTGCCCGATCCCTTCCGTGACGGAGTTCCCCTCGGCCGAAACGGTGCCGGTCTTCACCCATGAGAAGAGGCCGGAGCCGTGCGGGTCCGCGAGCACGATCCTCACCCCGGGCTTGCGCGCCTTGAGTGCCCGGCCGGTGCCGGCCAGCGTGCCGCCGGTGCCGCAGGCGCAGGTGAAGGCGTCGACCCGCCCCCCGGTCTGCTCCCAGATCTCCGGCCCCGTGGTCGCCTCGTGCGCGGCCGCATTCGCGTGGTTGTCGAACTGGTTCGCCCAGACGGCGCCCATCTCCTCCGCGATGCGGCGGGAGGTGTTCACGTAGTGGCCGGGATCGCTCAGCGGCTTCGGCGGCACCAGCCGCACGTCGGCGCCGATCATGCGCAGGAAGTCGATCTTCTCCCGGCTCTGCGTTTCCGGCACCACGATCACGGACTTCCAGCCGCGCGCATTGGCGGCGAGCGCCACGCCGATGCCGGTGTTCCCCGCCGTTCCCTCCACGATCGTGCCGGGCCGGAACGGCGTGAGCAGGCCGTGCGAGACGGCCTCGCTCAGGATGCCCAGCGCCGCGCGGTCCTTCACGCTGCCGCCGGGGTTCATGAACTCCGCCTTGCCGAGGATCTCGCACCCCGTCTCCTCGGAGGCGCGGCGCAGGCGGATGAGGGGCGTGTTGCCGACGGCCCCCCAGAAGTCGGGTGCGATGCCAGCCATGCCGGGCTCAGTTCCACTCCAGGTGATCGACCCAGCGCAGATAAGGCTTCTCCGCCTTGAACCCCTGCGGGAAGTGCTTCCTCGCCTCCTCGTCGGAAAGGCTGGCGGCGACGATGGTGCGCTCGCCGGGCTTCCAGTTCACGGGGGTGGCGACCTTGTGCCGGTCGGTCAGTTGCAGGCTGTCGATCACCCGCAGCACCTCGTCGAAGTTGCGGCCGGCGCTGGGCGGGTAGATCAGCATCAGGCGGATCTTCTTGCTGGGGTCGATCACGAAGACCGTGCGCACCGTCACAGCGGCGTCCGCCTCCGGGTGGATCATGCCGTAGAGGTTCGCGACCGTCTTGTCGGAATCGGAGATCATCGGGAAGTTCACGGCGGTGCCCTGGGTTTCCTCGATGTCGGCGTTCCAGCCCTCGTGCTGGTCCAGCGTGTCCACGGACAGGCCGATCACCTTCACCCCGCGGCGGTCGAATTCCGGCTTCAGCTTGGCGGTGTAGCCGAGCTCCGTCGTGCAGACGGGCGTGTAGTCCTTGGGATGGCTGAAGATGATGCCCCAGGAATTGCCGAGCCATTCGTGGAAGCGGATCCGCCCCTGCGTGGTTTCCGCCTCGAAGTCCGGGGCGACCTGCCCGAGTTGCAGCATGCTACGGCAATCCTCCATGCGGGTCCCGTTCCGCGTTGCTGACACGGCCTGCGGAGAGCTTCCACGGACCGCCGGCGCGCAACGCGCGGCGCCCCGCGCGGCAGGGCATCTCGGCAGCCCGGGCACCGTTTCCAAGGGGCATCAGCCCGCGCCGTACCGGGCGATGCCGAGGTCGGTCACATCGATCTCCGGCGTGCGGTCCGAGACGATGTCCGCCAACACCCGGCCGGAGCCGCAGGCCATGGTCCAGCCCAGCGTGCCGTGGCCCGTGTTGGTGTAAAGATTGGGCAGCGGCGTGCGGCCGATCACCGGCGTGCCGTCCGGCGTCATGGGGCGCAGCCCCGTCCAGAACTGCGCGGCCGCGATGTCGCCACCATCGGGGAACAGGTCGCGCACCGAGTGCTCCAGCGTCTCGCGCCGGGGCACGCGCAGGCTGGTGCTGAAGCCCGCGATCTCCGCCGTGCCGCCCACCCGGATGCGGCTGCCCAGCCGGGTGATGGCGATCTTGTAGGTTTCGTCCATCACGGTGGAGACGGGCGCCGCGCCTTCCTCCGTCACCGGCAGGGTCAGGGAATAGCCCTTGATGGGGTAGACCGGCAGGCGAAGCCCCAGGGGGCGCAGGACGGCGGGGGTGTGGCTGCCCAGCGCCGCCACATAGGCATCGGCGGTGAAGTCGCCATGATCGGTCTCGACCGCCCGCACGCGCCCGCCCTCGGCGCGCAGGCCGGCGACGCTGACGCCGAGGTGGAATTCCACCCCCGCACCGCACGCCAGCTCGGCCAGGCGCTGGGTGAACAGGAAGGCATCGCCCGTCTCGTCCTGGGGCAGGCGCAGGCCACCCACGAAGCGGTCGCGGACGCGGGCGAGAGCCGGCTCGGCGGCGATGCAGCCCTCGAGGTCGAGCAGTTCCCAGGGAACGCCGTACTCGTCGAGCACCCCGGTGTCGTCGCCCACATGGTCGAGCTGCTTCTGCGTGCGGAAAAGCTGCACCGTGCCGCGCGCGCGGTGGTCGAACTCGATTCCCGTCTCGGCGCGCAGCTCGGCGAGCGCCAGGCGGCTGTACTCGGCCACCCGGACCATCCGCCCCTTGTTGCGGCGATAGGCGCGCTCGGTGCAGTTCGCGGCCATGCGGGCGAGCCAGGACAGCATGGCGGGGTCCGGCCGCGGCCAGAACACGAAGGGGCGGTGGTGCATCAGCAGCCACTTCACCGCCTTCATCGGCACGCCCGGCCCGGCCCAGGGCGAGGAATAGCCGTAGGAAAGCTGCCCGGCATTGGCGAAGCTGGTTTCCCGCCCGGCGGCGTCCTGCCGGTCCACCACCACCACTTCATGCCCGGCGCGGGCCAGGTACCAGGCCGTGGTCACCCCGATCACGCCGCTGCCGAGAACCAGGACCTTCATGCGAACACTCCGGGGCGAAACGCCCAAGGCGGAGCTTGCGGCATCCGCGCGGGAAGGCAACCGCGGGAGGCGGTGAGGACGTGGTGAAGCGGGGAGAACCGGCAGGTGGCTGTGGTGTCTGGTAGCGGGAACCGGACTTGAACCGGTGACCCCGGCATTATGAGTGCTGATGTAGGCAGGCGCATATGCCAACAGATGCGAGTACTTGCGCACACCATCAACCCAGCTTGCCCAGATAGTGCCCAACTGCACGCGGCGAGGCGTTGTGATGTTGCCAATTCGTTCGCTGGGTTAGACTCCCCTCGCCACGCGATTCTCGGACCCGCCCATGACCTACGACCACCTCTACAAACCCGAGCCCTGCTCCGCCTGGCCCGTGCACGAGCTGCGCGCCGTGGGCGGCGCCTACCGGGAAGCAGGCGGCAGAGGCTTGGACGGGGCGGCCTGCCTGGACGCGGCGGTCGCTGCCTACCTCGCCGCCGGTGGTGGCCAGCACGGGGCCGAGCGCGCCGTCCGCGACATGATTGCGTCCCTCTCTCGCGAGCAGGGCGATTGGCTGTGGGGTCCGGCGCAGGCCTGGCGCGACCGGCACGCGCCCGCGGCACCAGAACCCGCCTGGGCTGAGACGGAGGACGCGCAGTGACTGGCGATGGATGGCGCGCCGCGGAGGACGCGGAGGTGGCCCAGGCCGTCCACTATGCTTTGCGCTTCAACCTCTCGGGCAAGGCGCACGGTAAGCGCGCTCGAGAGGACGACCTGCAGATGGCAGCGCACGTGGTGGCTCACCTAGTGCGCGCGAACTTCCGGATACAGGCTGGCCCGCCACGGCGCGCGCACAGCACCAGCGACCTGGGGAGGAACCCGGGTGGGATGCCGGAAGGCTGGGAAAATGAGCCCCCGCCCTGAAGAGAGCGAGGGCCCCAGTTACAACAGGGTATGGAAACGGCGCTCCCCTTGAACGCCTACAACCAACCTATGATCAAGCGATCACATCCGCAATCTGGACGGGCAGAAGAAATGAGATTGCACGGGTGTGAAAGTCGGCCGCCTTTACACAGGTAACTATCCAGTCACTCAGGCTGGCCGCAAAGCATTGTTGTCTCAAGGATTGGGTCGAGTGGCCCGTTTCTAGCGATGGAACGGTTGCGAGGCTCCACCAAGGGGCCCGTCGAGAGGGACAAACATGATTTTCGTCGCTAAGGCCGCCGCCGTTGCCAGCCTGCTGCTGGGGGCCGCGCTGCCGGCCCATGCCGCCGTTACCTTCGACTTCCTCCAGACGAGCTACTCCGTCCCGGGGCAGCCAGATTCGTCCGATACGGGGCGGGTAAACGGCCAGCTCGTCGTGAGCGATGAGGCCTATGCCTCTGGCTACACCATCGCCCGCGAGCAGGCTGCCGGCATCCGCACCATCGAGCAGACCGCAGCCTTGGAAAGCATCTCCTTCCAGTTCGGTCCCGAGAACATCAGCAACGCCCGCTTTGCCTTCCTGCCGAACCCGCTGTCCACGTTCGCCACCTCTTATCGGGTCCTGGTCGATTTGGTGGCCGCGCCGTTCTCCCTGCCAACCGGCCGGATCTTCTTCCGCGACGTGAACGTGCTAGTGGACTTCACCCTGGCAGGCGCAACCGGTTCGGGCTTCGGCGGCCTCATTGGCACCGGCAACTGCACGGGCGACGGCTGCGCTTTCACCACCCAAACTGTCCAGACCGGCGGCGTCACCCCCACCCCCGTGCCCGAGCCTGCGTCCCTGGCGCTCTTCGGCTTGGGTCTGGCTGGCCTGAGCCTCGTCCGGCGCAAGCGGACGGCCTGAACGAAAACGGTCGGGGTTGAGGCGAAGTCTGCCACCCCGGCCGGTCCATGACGGGCGATCCCCGACCGCCTTTTCAACTGCGTGGCAATCGGCCTCGTCCCCCGCCTTGGGCACGATAGCAAGGAATGCGACGCTGGGTGGGTAGGTTAAGGCTCAGCATCAAAGCTTTCCTGCAACAAGTCGGGCGCCTTTACGACGGTAACCAGTCGGTTCCCGCAATCGCCTGCAACCCATTGTTGTCTCAGGGCATGGTATGCTTGGCACGTTTTTAGCCATGGAAAGGTTGCGAGGCTCCACCAAGGCGCCCGCATGAGGGACAAACATGAACTTCGTTGCCAAGGCCGTGCTCGCCGCCGGTCTGATGCTTAGCGCCGCACTGCCGGCCGATGCTGCCGTCATCTTCACCTTCAACCAAGTCGGTCCGTTCCAGCACCCGCCGTCGCCGATCGGGATCCCCAATATCCGCATCAATGGCCAGATCATCGTCTCCGACGAGGCAGGCCGTGACGGGTTCTCCTACCAGATCCAGAACAGGAGCACCGCGCCGTACTTCCAGTCTTCACTGGATGGGCTGCTCTCGCTCCGGATTGAGGGCGGCAACCGCTTCAACATCACTGGCGGTTTCGGCTTCGTTACGCTGGCCGACTTCACAACGCCAACCACGCCCACCTCAGGCGTCCTCAACTCGGTGGACATCTTCGGCAGCACCGCGACCGGCCTGAATGGCACTATCAACTTCAGCGACACTGAGTCTCAGTACCGGCTCGATTTCACCGGCACGGAGTTCACTGGCAACTTCGTGGCCGACTACGCCAACGGCTGCACCGACCCGCTCTGCACCTATTCTGGCAACATCTCCACGGTAGCGGTTCCCGTGCCCGAGCCCGCCTCCCTGGCGCTGTTCGGCATGGGTCTGGCTGGCCTGGGACTGATCCGGCGCAAGCGCGCGGCCTGATCGATAACTTGGCCGGGGACAGCACTACGCGCGCCCCGGCTTTCCTGCGATGGAGGCAGAGTTGAGGCGAGTTCGTGCAGAAGCGCGGATGTGGATTACAGAGCAGTTCCTCAAAGCCGCGTTGCTTGTCGCGCCGAAGAACCTGCCAGCCACGTATATTCTGGCACGGCACTTGGCTGCCTATCGTAAAGAACTTCGAGTTGCTTTCCCACGCTGGGAGCATCGGTCGACCCTCGCCACGCTGTTCACTCACGTCAGATCTTTTAACGGCGGCAAGTAGGCGACGGACGAAAACGACCAGGGGAGGACTGTCCCTCACCACGGCCGCTCCATATGCGAGCAGCCCCCCGGCTGCCCACGATTCTCATACCTGAGGCGGATGTGCGGGGCACTAGGCGAGGCGTCTTGCGCACAAATCCTCAGCTTGGTGGACGATCCGAGACCTCGCTACGAGGTGTGACATAGGGCGGTGGCAGCTTCCCCGTGTCGAGCCAGCTGTCCACCAGCCTCACGATCATGTCGAGGTTGCCAAGGCCTGCCCAGTAGCCGTTCGGGCCGTGCGGGAAGCCCTCCAGCCTGAAGGAGAAGGTGGTGCCCTTCGCGTTCGAGCCGATCTTCGCGCCGCGGTAGGTGTAGCTGGGTCCGCCACCCGAGCCAGCCGTGGCAACGAGCTGTGGGGCGGGCCGTGGTTCTGCTGTGGTTCTGTCACTGCGCTTTCAGGTCCTCGGGCAAGGCATAGACTTCCTGCTCATTGCCCAAGCCCACAAGCCACCCCCCAAATTTGTTAGGGGTTACGCTTGACGTAAAGGGGGTTACGCTATACGTTACCCCCATGATCAAGAGCTTTAAAGACAAGCGGACGGCGGCGGTGTTCCAAGGGCAGATGCCCAAGGGCTTCCCCACCGATATCGCCTCCGTCGCTCGTCGGAAGCTCGCGATGCTCGACCGGGCTATCACCCTCACCGACCTGAAGGTGCCGCCCAACAATCACCTGGAGGCTCTTACCGCTGATCGCGCCGGTCAGCACAGCATCCGTGTCAACCGCCAATTCAGGCTTTGCTTCATCTGGCGGGATGGAGACGCCCACGAGGTGGAAATCGTCGACTACCACTAGATACCGTCCAGACGCGTATTCTGCCGAAAGGCAGTGATCCCAAGAGGGAACTCAATCATGACCATTCATCGCGACGACCTCGACGCCGGCCGGGTAGACCTGTCGGACGTCACCACGGGCGAGACCATCCCGCCCGTGTCTCCTGGCGAGGTGCTCCGTGAGGAGTTTCTCGTTCCCATGAACCTGTCGGCCAAGCGGCTAGCCGTCGATATCGGCGTGCCCACCAACCGGATCACGGCCATTCTTCATGGCTCGCGTGCTCTTACGGCCGAGACCGCCCTCCTCCTCTCTCGCCGGTTCGGCAACAGCGCCGAGTTCTGGCTTGGGCTTCAGATGGGTTGGGATCTGGCTCGCGCCCGTGAGGCGATGGCGGCCTAATACCAACCGCCTTGGTAAATGACCGGTACCGCCCGAATTTGAATCGTAACGGAACTCAATCACAACTATATCGTTTTGAGCGTCCTCTGGCCGTGAGTTGTTCGAGAGAGGTTAGCATGGTCCGGTTCGTGACTGCTGGGGTTCTGGCCATCCTTGCCGGCTGCGCCCCAGCCAAGGTCAGCCAGTCCGGCCCACAGCGCGTCCCAGTCACCGCCGAAGGATCACTGAACCGTTCGGACGGCGAACGCCTTACCCAGCAGGCCGCCCAAACATCAGACTGTGAAGCAAAGAATCCAGATGGCCTGTATCTGGTCCGGGTTGGTGAGAACCCGGAAGCTGGAGCACTTTACGCCATGGCTTGGCGCTCACGGCCACCCACGCCACAGGCGGTGTCGGTGGCGTGCTTGCTGAACCCAAGAGAGCCCGGGTCCCAAAACATCTCAGCTAATCAGTCTGGAGAGTAGCGGCGGCGCGGCCGTCCTCTTTTGAAGGCAAAAGCCAACACGCCCTTTCCCTAAGCCTCAATCTGACATGGAACCGATCAAAGCCGGTTCAGCGGGCCCAAGGCTCGTTCTCACAAGGCTCCACCCCGAGCGGTCATCCACCAAGGCGCTTGGTATAAGTCCGTCCACACACAGAAGGAAGCTACCGTGGCAAAATGCCCCCATTGCAAGAACACCCTCTCGTCCGTGCGCCTCTCCAATCCAGAGGTGAAGGGCACGGCCCGCAGCTACAAAGGAGTTGCCTACTCCTGCCCGTCCTGTGATGCGGTTCTAAGCGTGGGGATCGACCCTCTGGCGATCAAGACCGATGCGGTGAAGGAACTGTTCAAGGCTGTGGATGAGCGCATCCACAAGCTGCACGTCGCGCTCCAGTACGAGATGCGGCAGCGGTAGTCACACTGCCAGAAGGACCAGCCTCCCGACCGGTACAAGAGCGCCGGGAAGGCTGGCCAGCTTCACATCCCCACCCCTCCGCCAGCCGCGTCAGGGTCGCCTCAACCTGGCCCACCGTGACCTTCTGATCCTCCTTCCGGAGTTCCGCGATCTGCCGGAGGGAGAAGTTGGAAACGATAAGCAGGTCGCAGAGCGCTCGTCCGTTCAGCGCCACCGCAGCCTTGGCGCCAGTAGGGGCCGGTAAGGCGGCTGGTCATGCCGCCAGGGCCAGCTTGCGAGCCTGAGCCCGCACGCGCTCCACCCGCGCCGTCCACCCGTCCTGGAAGTCGGCCCAGCTCTCAAGACTGCGCAGGTACTCCATGCGGACATCGCAGATCCGCTCGGCCAGGTCGGTCGGGTCAAACCGCTGCATGGCGGTCAGGGTCAGGTGCCCCACCACCCCGTCCGCCTGAACCCCGAGCCGCTCCTGGATCTCGCGGATGGCGCCGCCTGAGTTCACCGCGAAGTCAAACACGGTGAGGTCTACCGGGATCGGCATGGCCTCGCAGCGGTTCGCGTTCCAGTACCAGGCGAAGTAGATCTGGCGTGCCTCGGCGCGGGTCAGGGCGCGCACGTCAGCCACCGTCACGGTGGCGCTCGGGTCGGCGCGCTGCCGCCAGCGCGTGAGGGTGGCGATGGTGATCCCCATGTTGGTCGCTTTGCCCTTGTCGCGCGGGTTGTTGGCGAAGCCGCCTTCCTCCAGCAGCGTAAAGTCCAGGCAGGCATCGAAGCGCGCGATGGCAGGCACCAGCGCTGGCGCTGGGGCGCCCGGCGGCGTGGGAAACGGGATGGCCGCAGGCGAGGCCGAATAGCCCGCCAGCGCACCCGCAGCGTCGGCCAGCTCAGCCGCCAGGGAGGCAAGGCGGGCGGGCGGGGTCAGGCCCGCATAGAGGAAGGGGCTGCTCACCGGGTAGGCCTCCAGACGCGGGAGTTCGAGGGCGCCATGAGCTCGTCGGCGGTGGCGTCCGGGCGGGGCACCAAGGCGGGCGGCGGGGTGTCCCGCACGGCGTCGCTACGCCGCTGAGCCTCGTCCTTGGCAGCACTGCCGCGGGAGGAGCCCACCCAGTAGAAGACCGCGGCCGTGGAGAGCGTCTCCATGTGCTTCTGCATCCCCAGCACCAGCGTCATGCTCTCGGATGACACGTGATGGTTGAGGATCAGGTAGTTCAGCCAAGCGTAGCCACCGAGGATGAGCAGGGTGATGACCGCCGCGCCCCAGGCCAGCGGGTTCTTCTGGGTGGCGAAGGTGAGGGTCATCTGGCGCGCTCGCTCAACGTCCATGAGCGCGTTGGCCTGCATCTGAATCTCGGCCTGGCGTTCGGCGATCGCGACCTCTTTGGCGATCTGCGCGAGCCCGAGCCGCATCTGGATCATCACCACCGGGTCGGCAGCGGCGATGTTCTGCGCCTCCGTCTTGTCGGCCGCCCCGGTGGCGGCCTTCACCACGCCGATCACGCGCTCGGCGATCTGCCCCGTCTTATCTCCCGCGACCGCACCGAGGAGTTCGGGAACGAGGTCGATGGCGTATTTCACCAGCGGCGCGGCTGCTAAGGCGATGAGTGGGATGGGCACAGGCGGGCCTCCTATTGCGGGCGCGGGCGGAGAGCTGTCTGCGCCCGCTCGATTAGCCGAGCCGAAGGTTGGAGGAGGTCGGAGGCGTGGAGCTGGAGGGCGTCAGGCGCGCCATCGCCTCCGCCATGGCAGAACGGGCCATCGTCCTGAGGGCGTCCTCAGACGGTGCCAGCTTGGCGATCACCTCGGGCAGGTTGGTCTTGACGTAGGCGACCACGTCATCGGCGATCAGCGCCGGCAGGGAGGAGCCCCCTCCCCCACTCATCAGCCGCTCCAGCGCCTTCCGGGTCATGGCGGCCACGACGAGTTCGATATCCCGCTGCCGGGTGCTGCTCGAAAGGAATCGCTGCAGTGGGCCGGGGAGCAGGGTGAGCAGGTAGGCGCCGAGCGAGCCGACGGCGGCCGCCACGGCCGGCACGACAAGCTGCGCCAGCACGGCCTCCCAGACGGGAGCCCACGTCATTGCGTTCATGAAATTCTCCGATGGGCGAGGTGCCGGGAGAACCGCCCGGCGGCGGGGTTACTCGACGTCCTTGAAGACCGGCACCTCTGGCAGGGCCGCCGCCGCATTCGCTCGGATCAGACGCTCCGCCGCCTCGTGGCGGATCGCCACGGCGGCCAGTGTCAGGGTGCTGATGAACGTATGGGCATGGACGAGCCGGCGCCGGGTCTGGGCTAGAGCTGTCTCCAGCTCCTCCTCGTCCTCTCGGTTGATGGCGTCGCGCCGTGACCGGATGGCACCGAAGGCGGTGAGCACGCCTGCGATGCCGGCGAAGAGCATAGAGCCGATCGCGATGATCTGCTCCGCCGTCAGGCTAGGCATATCGGCGCCACAACCTCCATGAGAGGATGCCTGCGATGGTGGTCAGCGCGAGCAACAGCGTGATGATGGGCGAGAACGGGTCCAGGCTCATTGAGCCAACTGAGATCGTGACATGCACGAGGATGCCGTAGCCCATCGTCTGCACCACCGCCCGCTGCCACAGGCTGCCCATCCGCAGCGCCATAATCTGCCAGGGGAAGAGGACGAAGCCGACCCACGGCCACAGCCAGCCACCGAGCGCATTCAGCACCGCCAAGCCCGGTCGGTCTGTCAGCGCGTCGGGAGAGAGGGTGTTCGCCATTGACCAGCTTAGCCAGGTGACGGCGAACGTTGCCTCTAGCCACTGCGGATAGCGGAAGGGGTCGCGAAACCATCGACCAGAGACAGGACGGTCCCTGGCCGTCACTTCTGCGATGGCCGCCAGGGCCGCGTCGCTGCTGCCGGTACTGCCGATCGCGCGAAGGTTCGGGCTGCTGGGCATACTAAACCTCCCTGCGCAGCGGCAGCAGCCCGCGCGCAATGTGTGACGCCCACGCCGCCTGGCAGTGCCCGGAGCGCAGCCCGAAGCCGTCCACCGCGTCGACCCACCAAGCAGCGCCCCGCTTGCCGTGCAGCAGCAGCTGCCAGCGCCACGCGGAGAAGGTGACCTCGCGAGGCCCGCCGGTCATGGCGTTGAGCATGCAGGACGCGGCGCTGCCGGTCCGCTCTGCGTAGCTGCCGCGGTTGCAGGCCAGGATGAACGGGAGTGCCAGACCGCCCAGCACCAGGCAGGGCAACAGGCACAAGCCAATGAGGAAGCGGCCTAGGGCGGTCATGCCATGACCTGCGACGCGAACACGGTGACCGACGCCTCATCCACCGCGATTGCAGGCCCTGTGCACTGGCCGCGCACCCACCAGACGCCAACCTCAGCACCGATGAAGTCGGCCGCGAACTTGCCGACCCCTGGCAGCTGGACGGGGACCAGCGGCAGCAGCACGTTGGAAACGGGAGAGCGAGCGGTGATGGTCACGCCCGTGGCGGCGATAGGTGCACCCGCCTCATCCACGAAAGACAGCAGGGCGCGGCACTCCTGCCCCTTCCACACACGAAGTGCGCTCATCGTCAGAAGTCCTCCGGTCCCACGTGGCCGATAATTGCGAGGCGCGCGGACAGCCGCGGCGCGATGGTGAGGTGGCCAGCCAAGTGCTGCGACACGTCCAGCCTGGCCCGCAGCGCCCTGCAGAGGCTCAGGTCAGCCAGAACATCGAAGTCTGCCACTTGCCCGAAGGTGAAGGCGCCCTTGGCGGCGATCTGCGGTGCCTGGACGAAAACGCCACCCTCGCCGGGAAATTGTCCGGGCTCGTAGCTGCCGACCGCCGAAAGGGCCGGAGGCGCGATAACCCCTGCCGCGACACCGGCGGTGGACGGCGCGACGTGGGCGCCGGAGCCGGTGACCACCGGACCCGAAACAGCGGTGGCGCCGGAGGCGGTCAGGTTCGGCGGTACGGCCGCGCCGGAACCTGCGACGGAAGCGCGACCGATCGTTGCCGCACCCGCGCCTGCAAAGGCCGGAGCAGTGTGTGTCCCTGATGCAGAGAGCGTCGGCCCAGCGATGGAGACGCCGGCGACGCCCGAGACAGGGAGGGTGACAATCCCCGACCCCGCTGCGGTGGGGCGGAGGACGGCCAGGCCGCCGGTCCCGGCGAATAGCGGCGTCTGGCTGGCGCCGGTGCCGACCAGGGAAGGGCTGGCGATCGACGCCGCCCCGATCCCGTAGATCCCGGGCGCAAGGGCGGTGCCGGACCCCGACGCCCTGGGGGCTGCCAGAGCAAGGCTGCCGGCGCCAGCGTAGAGCGGCGAGAAGGTGCCGGTGGCCGATACCGAAGCGGTGGCGATCGAGACCGCGGCCGCGCCGGTGTAGACGGGCACCGCCGCAGCGCCGCTGGCGGAAATGACCGGGCGGGACACCGCCACGGAGCCAGTCCCCGTGAACGCTGGGGCCACGGTGCTGCCCGTGCCGCCGAGCGCAGGACCACGCACCGAGACAGCCGCCGCGCCGGAGAACTGAGGGGCGGTGACAGCGCCCGCACCGGCCACGGCAGGCGCGGCGACAAAGGCCGCGGCCGTGCCGGAGACAGGGGCCACCACCGACCCGACGGCAGCGATAACAGACGCCGCGATGGCGAGCGCGCCAGATCCCGAGAAGGTTGGGACCGTCCGGCTGCCGGCTGCCGCCAGCGTCGGTCCAGAGAGAGCGAGGCCGCTAGTGCCAGAGAAGGCCGGAACAGTCCGGCTGCCCGCTCCAGCAAGGGCCGGGGCACCGACGGTCACTGCGCCGCCACCCGCATAAGCCGGAGCGATGACGCCGCCCGAGCCGGCAAGCATTGGCGGCCCGACGCTGGCCGAACCGGCGCCCGTTACGCTGGCGATGCTCGCGGTGTTGAGCAGGGACGCGATGGAGCGGAAGCGCATGGTGGGTCAGCGCCCCGAGCGCACAAGAAGTCCGAAAGGATCGGCACAGCGCGCCCCGATCTCGGCCGGGGAAAGCTGACGATCATACCAGGCGACGTAGTACACCTCGCCCTGGAAATTCACGGCGTTGGCGCCACCGATCACCGCATAATGCGGGTTGTAGAATTCACCGGGATTGGCCGATCCCGTCTTGGCGGTCTCGATGCCATTGACGTAGAGCGTGACAGCCGTGAAGCGCGAAACGCCGACAAGATGAACGATGTCGCCATCGGCGAACATATTGTCAGGACCCTGCGCCTGCCGGCTGCTGCCATCCCAGACCGAGTAATAGGGCGCGTTGGTCGTGGTGCCGCCGAGCGTGTGATCCTTGGTGCTCGAGGTGCCGTCCGTGCCGTTGCTCATGACCGCAAGGACGTTGTTGACGCTGACGTTGCGCCAGCGCACCAGCGCCTCCCAGGAGCTTTCGGCCTGAGCGGAGCGGTTGAGTTGGGCGCCGATGCGATGGTTGCCCGTGCCGTAGGTGTTGCCGGCGAAGTCCCAGCACAGCCCGCAAAGGCCCGGCCGCACCATGGGCGGAACGGCGGTCGTGAAGACACGGCTGGCACGTCCCAGCACGCCGCCGCCGGCGCCCGGCCAGAACAGCACGCTCGCCCCCCCGGGGATGATCTCCACCGGCCCCTCCGGCGCACGCTCGCGGGCGTGCGTAAAGCCGTAGCGATGAGCGCCGTAGATCGGCATGGGCTCAGTTGGCCCGCTCGCCGTAGCGGTAGAGCTTCGCCGTGTTGCCCGATGCCGGCCAAGCGACGCCGATCTGGCTGTTGATCATGATCTTGAAGGGGCACGGCGGCAGCACGATGCCGCGCAGGTGCATCACCTTCACCGAGGTGCTGGCCGGAACCATGATGGGCCCAACGGAATAGGTGTTCTGGGTCGGGCCCGCGGTGGTGCCGCCGTTGGTGGTGCCGAAGTTGACCCCGTCCAGCGCCGGGATGAGCCAGACGTTCACATAGGGCGAGGTGTTGGCGGCCGTCGTCACCCCGCTGGCCAGCACGATCTCCAGATCACCCATGGTCGGACCCAGGGTGTTGTCGATCGCATCGCCCAGCACGTGGTTGGCCGCGGCCGTGCCGGACGGGAAACTGTTGAGGGATGCCGACGGGATCGCGTCGCTGACGGTCAGCGGCCCCCAGGTGACGTTTGTGGGCATTACTGCGGCGGTCCTAGGAAGGCGGGCGGTTGAAACACCGGCTCCGCTGCAGAGGGTGGCGGGTTGAGCTCGCGCTCGATGGTCACACGGACCGTCAGCACGTCCTGATCGGTGACCACGGGCAGGCCGAGCTCCTCGGCACGGGAGCGGGAGCTTTGGGTCATGGCCAGCAGCGCGGCATGGCTGTCGGCACTGATGGCCTGCGCCATGACCAGGGCGCCGAGCATCTGGGTCACCGCGCCAAGATAGAGCGGGCGCGAGGTTTCCAGCGTCGTGGTGTGGAGCATGCTGTCGCGGGCGGTGATGGCCGCCGCCCGGATCATCATCTCGGTCGGATCGCTGGTCTGGCGCTCGGCCAGGATGCAGAGCGCGCCCCACTCGCCGGTGCCGAGCAGCAGCCCGCGGGCATCGGACGTTGGCACGTCTACCGCCACGGGGATGGTGCGCGCGTTCAGGGCATCGGCCACCGCCTGGTCCGAGAGGCCGTCATAGGCAGGAGACGCGAGCTCGGCGCGCAGCAGGTCATAGTCCATGCAAGACGCTCCCTCGGGCGCTGCGGCGCTTAGCTGCCGGACTGCGTGTAGGTCAGCGCCGTCACGGATACCGTGCCGCCCTGGATGATGCTGGGACCGCCCGGGAACACCAGCTCGGCGACCCCCTCATAGGCCCAGGTCACACCCCCATCCGTGATGGAAGCGCCGGTGCCGGAGGGCCCTCCTGAAGCCGCGGAGGTTCCTGCTGCGGTTGCGCGGTACTGGTTGCCGCCATTCGCCACACGGTCACCGATGGAGTAGGCGGTCGACGCTCCCCAGGCAAAGGCAGCGCGGAGGTCCCAGACCGCCGTCGTGCCGCCCGTCTCGAAGGCGCGCGCAAAGGTCGGCCGCCCGGAGTTATCGGCGACGCTGTCTGCCGTGATGCCGTTCGCCGTCGCCACGCCATTGACCGCAGCGGCGAACGCCGTGGCGGCGAACGTGAGCTCCGCAAGGAGCGTGTTGCCCGACAGGGCGGTGTTGGCGTCGGCCGGCGGTGCTCCGGAGTAGATGCGCAGCACACCGCCATTCAAGCGGGCCGCGACGGCGTCGGCCGCCCGGTTACGGTTGGCGGTGGTGATGGAAGACATGGGCCGGTCCTTTCAGGCATGGGCAGGTGCCGCCGCGCCTGGAAGGCGCACGGGTGGGCAGAGGGAAGCGAAGGGCGCCGCGCGCCCGGTGACGCGCGGCTGCCGGATCAGGCCACCCAGGGCATGGGGCGGACGTATTCCTGCGGCGTGTTCCGGTAGTCCTCAGTGCTCGCGTAGGGCGGCCCCTTGGCGATGTACTGAGCCAGTGTGGCTCGGTCGGCGGGGCGGTTGAAGATGTTCATCTCGGCCGCGAAGGCGCGCATGCCCTGACGGGCATAGGCACCATCCCAGTCGAAGCCGCCGGCGCCGAGCTGGTTGGCCTGCGCCTTCTCGTTCATGCCGGCCCAGGTGGTGGTGTCCGGCGGATAGGTCTCGATGTTGGTGATCCGGCGGACGAAGAAGTTGTACCAGTCGGCCTTTTCCATCGGCACCACCGTGCCCTGCTGGTAGCGCCCCACGTTCCAGTTGTGCGCGAAATTCTCGATGTAGAACCGCGCGCCCGGAATGTTGGCGACGGCGCAGAGCATGACTGCCGTGTGGTAGTGCGCCAGCATCCAAGGCTTGAGGGCGACGTCGCCGGCGACATAGGGCGCCGGCAGCCAGCCGAAAGGCTCCCCTTGCGCTGCCTTCCAGACCGAAATCTTGGAATTCAGGTAGAGGAAGTTGAAGGCCAGCAGCTCCTTGATGCGGGACTTAAAGAAGCTGTTGTCCGGCAGCATCAGGAAGGGGAGGACCTGGTCGCGGATGTTCCAGCCCGCCTCGCGGCCGCCCAGGTTCTGCGTCAGGCACCAGTCCTTCGTCACCCCGTTGACCGTCTTGGTGCGGGGGGAGGACCAGAAGGCGCCGGCCCAGAAAGCGGAGTGGTGCTCGAGCAGCCGCTGATAGTACGGCCGCCCCGTGAGGTAGAAGGCCAAAGCCGGGAGCATGGGCTGGTGGGCGCCGTCGGGTTCCCACCAGGTCGCCTCGTCCGGGAAGGTGAACCCATCGGGCACCTTGCCCCGCCCGTCGATCCAGAGATTGGGCGTGTCAAAGAGGTTCACCGGCCGCTTCGTGACGTCGTTAAAGTGGTTGATGATCATGTGCCCGGAGGTGTCGGCCTGGGCAAAGACCACCTTGCGGGCGGTGGGGTGCCCCGACACCAGGAAGCGCGCCTGGTGGCCCGGGATGATGTCAATGTAATCCTGGCCCGCGCCCTGACCCAGGTAGAAGTTGATCCCGTTCGCGGACAGCGGCTTACCGGCGTCGCTCTTGGCAAGCAGGTTGGCGCTGCTCGCCGCATAAGACGCATCGGTGATCGCCCTAACGTTGGTGCCCTTGTCGAGCCCAACGGCATGGATCATCCCCAGGCGCTTGTTGTACGGCATGTCGATCTGCTCGACATGGATGGGGATAAAGACCTCCGTGTTCTGCGCCGGAGAGAGCGCGCTGCGGACCAACTTGTGGATCCGCTGCCCGATGGCCAGGCGCCCGTCGAAGGTGAAGACGTTGGTGCCGCCCTGGTTCAGGGTGAACAGCACGTTCCAGCTCTTGTAGTCATTCGGGTTCACGCCGGGGCCGTGGCGGTCGCAGCAGAGCGCCAGGTCGACCTCCTGGGTGCCATCCACGAACAGCGTGACGTCCGCCTCGACCCGGAGCATGTCCTGCAGGTTCATGCGGTAGGTTCGCTGCGTCGCGATCGGACCGCGGGAGCGGTACTCCGGCGTGATGCTGGCCGCCGCCTCCTGGGTGTGGAGCTGAGACGGGCTGACATCCACAGGGGTGCCGTACCCGACCGTGGTGTAGACGCCATCCTGCCGGGGGTTCTGGCGGGTGTTCAGCCGACTCCACTTGTGGGCACCGCGGACCGTCACGATCGCCGTGAAGGCGTTGAGCTTGGCCGCGGTGATGTCGACGTTGGACCCGGAGGGCATGGCCACGGCCGAGCCCTTCTTGACCAGGGCCTGCTTGACCTCGCCGGCGGCGAGAACCGGCTTCATCACGAAGACCTGGGCGTGCTTGACCGTGTTGTCCGGGTAGACCTGCAGGGGCTCGACCTGCATGCGGACAGCCGTTCCGCCGATCTCCTGCTCAATCGCGTCGGTCGCCAGCAGCTTGCCGGGCTCGAAGGCGAGGGCGTGGGAGCCGTACTGAGCGGCCAGCGCCCGGTCATCGGTGGTGTAATTGAACCCCACGACCTCGTTTGCGCTCGCGGCCACGCGGGTGGTCGGCGTGAAGATGACGCCCGCCACCGAAGTGGTCGGGACCTCGGCGCGCATCGCCGCCAGGTCGAAGTTGGAATGCGCGTAGGGCACGCCCGGGTCCACGCCCGTCCAGACCACGCTGGGCGTGCTGGGGTTGGACGGGTTGGTCGAGCCGCCGGTGGCGCCACCCGTGCTCGGGCTCGTGCCGCCACTCACCAGGTTGGACGCGATGCCGCTGAGGGCCGCGATGTCGTCCACCACGCCGAACTCATCCCCCGGCACGATGCTGATGAAGCACTCGCCGAGCAGCCCGTTGAAGACGTTTTCGGTGTTCACGCCCGGCGTGCTCTTGCGGACCGCCTGGCCCCAGTAGACCGTCCCCGCTCGGTTCAGGAACTCGGCCGGCCAGTCGAAGACGGCGCCCGTGATGGCGGTGTTGTTGCGGGTCCAGCGAAGCTGGGCCTTGCTGTTCTCCACCTTCAGCGAGATGACGCCGGCCAAGTCCTTGGGGACCGCCACACCGCCGGCCAGGGCGTTCTGGCCATCGGCCTTCTTGAAGTACAGGCAGCACAGGCCGGTGTTGCGGTTGAAGGCAATCGCCCAGCCGCCATAGGCGTTGTCGTAGTAGAAGTCCTGCCCATCGAACAGCACGTTGACCAGGGCGCCATGGTGCGTGGCCGGCTGCTGGTCGATCAGAACCATGCCGGCGCCCAAGAGCAGGTTACCGCTGTCGATGGTCAGGATGCCGCTGGGCGAGGCAATGTGCCGGCGGGTGGAGCCATCGAAGTACAGGGGCCGCCGGTTCTTGAACCGGGCGTCGGCGGCCGCGTAGAGCGGGCGGTACTGGTCCAGGGTCTGGCCGATGTTGGCGACGGCGCTGGCGTCCTGGTCCGCCCAGCCGGCCACCCGGTTGCCATCGCTGCTGGTGGTGATCGGAGATCCAGAGAAGTCACGGCGGAGCTTGCTCAGGCCCATGAGCAGCTTGATGCCGGACCGGGCGGCCAGCGGGTACTCCGCGGCGGCGACGTTGACCGCGACGCTGAGAGTGACCTCAGTCGCCCCGGTGTACTGGCTGGAGGCCGGGTCGGGGCTGTCCTTGACGTTCAGCACCACGGGGGTGTTGGCGAACTTGGCGGACGTCCCAGGCACCACCCCGCGCTGGTCCGAGCCGAGCGCGAGCGTCCCGGTCACCGTGCGGATCACGCCGGCCGGCACCACGGACAGAGTGCCGATGTCCAGGTCCGCGACCGCGTCGGCCGGAATGGTGCTGAGCTTGGAGGTGTAGGTGATGGCCGGGATCGGCGTGACCCCCTGGTCCGGCGGCACCACGATCTCGGCAATCGGGATGTCCAGGGGGTAGGTCACCGCCTTGGCGCCGTCGTAGACGCCTCCGGCAATCGGGCTGTCGGTCACGTCCAGCGACGCCGTGGCCTCGAACTGCAGGGAGTTGATGCCGCGAAGGACATAGGTCTTATCGGTCGACATGGTGACGTTGCCGACGAAGGTGCGCGTCACACCGGCGGGAACAGGGGAAAATAGGCCGAGCTGGGTGGTGGCCGCAGACTTGCTGTCCACGATCTCGACGATCGGGGTGTAGGTGATCTCCGGAATGACCGGGACGCTGGGCTGGCTGGCGGTAAACTGCGCAGCGTTGCTGTACAGGGGCACCAAGCTGGGGCCGGCAGCGTTGACGCCGGTGATCGCCGCCCGGAACCACTTGCCGCTGTCCGCTGCGGGCGGCGTGTAGCTGGTGGACGTCGCACCATCGACATTCGTCCACGGGCCGCCCGCGGCCCCCGAACGCTGCCACTGCTGGGTGAAGGACGTGGGGTTGCCGCTCCACGTGCCGAAAGACTGGATCTGCATGCGCGAGGGCTCCTAGGCCGCAATCGTCGGGAAGGTGTCGCCGGTCGGCACCGGCACGGGAGGCGTCATCCGCCCCGCGAAGTACTCGCGGATCTCGGCGAACATCTGATCGACCTTCTCATCACGCGCCGCCTGGAGCGCGTCACGGCTGGCCTGTGCCAGCAGAAGGTCCTTGGTCGAAGGCAGGGCGTTGGTCGCCATGGGGATCCTTTCGGGCGCCTAGGCCACGATGACAGGCACGGAGAGGCCGAGCGGGAGGTCGAGGGAGGGCGCGATGATGACCGGCGCCGTGAGCCCGACAGGTCGCGTTGTCACCGGCGGCGTGCCGCCGGCCAGTAAGTCGGCGACCTGCCCCTGCAGCGCCTCGATCGTGGCCCGCTGCGCGGCGATCTCCGCCCTCAGGTTGGCGTTGACGATCTCAACAGCGCTGTTGGTACCAGCGAGGTTCTCGTTGATGGCCCGGATCGCGGAGGCGGTGCCCTGCAAGGCGGCCTGTGCCGCCGCAGCACCTGCGGCCTCGCCCGCGGCCTGCCCCGCCGCAGCGGCGCCACTGGCACCGCCGTCGAAGACCAGCCAGCCGACTGGTGCGCCCACGAACATCTCGGGCGCCTTCAATTCCGTGTTGTGACGGAAGTCGCCGGCCTTGGCAGGGTTCGGGCGCTGCGCCGTGGTGCCGGACGCCGTCTCCTGGAAGATCGGCCGGACTGGCGTGTAGCCCGCCGGTGCCATCGTCACGTCGCCGTCGATCAGGCGGCGGAACCAGTATTCGGTGTTCGCGACTGCCCTGCCCTCGGCGGGGATGATGTCTTGCTGGTCCGGGTCCTTAATGCTGAGACCCGGCTTTGGAATGATGATCAAGGCGGACCCTCCCGGTCAGGTGAAGGTCAGGCCGCCTCGCCGGCAGAACCGTCGGCCAGTATGGCCTCGGCCTCTGCCGCCGAGACCAGGCCGGCCGCTGCGAGCTTGGCGACGCCCTCCTGGACGCGCGGGTCGTCCAGGTCCGTCACGCTGCCGGCCGCCTGGTTGAGCAGGTAGGTCAGGAGAGACCCGTCCCCGCCGGCCGCCATCTGCATTGCCGCTACGGAGATCTCCTGCTGCCTCTCCTGGGAGAGGCGGTCGCGGAAGGCGAGGCTCCGGATGATGCGGGCGCGCACGACCTGCGGCTCCGGGTCGCCGGGCGCCGCGAAGGTGGTGCCGTCATAGAGCCAGCCGGGCTCCACCTTCTTCGCCTGGGCGGTGGTGAGCTGGACGAAGTTGGCGAAGATCGCTGGCGGGTAGCATTGATCGAGGGGGACCTTGTCCTCCCGCGGGGGGATGACCTCGGCGACCACGCCGTCGCGCACGAATGCAAAAGTGGCCATTGCGCTCACCCCCAAACCAGCACGAGGCCGGGTCCACCGTTGCCGCCGTTGCCGCCGCCGGTGCCGTTGTTCGCTGCGCCGCCACCGCCACCGCCAAGGGCGGCGCCCGTGCCGCTCGCTCCCGTGGCGATGCTCACGCCGGGCGAGATGGCCGAGCCGCCGCCGGAACCGCCAAGATAAGTGCCGCCGATGACCTGGCCGGTGCCTCCGCCCTGACCCGGCAGATCCAGAAAACCGGCGCTCCCGATTCCTGCGCTGCCCACCACAGCCATTGCCCCGCCCGCGCTGGTGTAGCCGCCCGCGCCGCCGGTAGCGCCGCCCCAGCTGCCGAAGGTGCTGCTGCCGCCCGCGGTCCCGTTGGCATTGCTGTTCGAACCGATGCCCCCAGCCCCCACCGTGCCCGACACAGGACCGGTCACGCCGGTAGCGATGCCGATGGAGAGGCCGCCGCCGCATCCACCCGAGGCAGCAGAGCCAGTCGCAGTGGCTGCGCCGCCGCCACCGCCACCACCGAGCACGAGGTACCCGTAGGTCGTCTGTCCGGGGCGCGGCGTGAACGTGTAAGGGCCCGGGTTCCGCATGACCCGGAGCGCAGTGCTGAACATGGCGCGGCAGGCGGCCAGGACCTGCGCGGTCGTGGCGTCCGGGGTGATGCCGGTCGCAGTCAGGAAGGCCATCAGCTCTTCCTGGATGCCGTTGAGCCACCAGTCGGGCACCACAGTTGCGGGAAGCCCGGCACCAGGGTTGCCGCCGGTGAAGAAGCCGGACGTGCCCGCAAGCGCCGGCACCGCCGGTAGCTGGGCTACCGCCGTCTGATGAAAGATGCGCCGCATGTCAGCTCCCGTAGGCGAAGGTCAGGGTGGTGTGTGCTGGGCGGATGCGAGCCAGGGCGCATTCCAGGACGGCGTTGCCCCAAGCAGCGAGAGGCTCGCCTGCGGTCGAGGCACCAGCGGCGAAGTAGGTGACGGTCGCCTCAGGGGCGTGGACGCGCCACGCATGCGCCCAGTCGTCGCCGTAGACGGGATCGCCTGCACGCATGAGGCCGGCCCGCGCGGGCGCGAAGTTCTCGATGGTGATGGTGAAGCCGAGCGAGGCGGCCACGGCGATGAAGTAGGCAGCGGACTGGCCGCCGGTCGCTGTCAACCGGGCCTTCACCTGGGCCTGGCGCTGCTGCAGCGTCGCGGCCAAGCCAGAGCAGGGGTCGGGCAGACCCAACGTCCGCTCCCACTCGGGCAGCAGCTCATAGGCCTGCGGCGGAAAGGCGTCCGCGAGCAGGGCCACGGCCCGCGCGTCCAGGCGCTGCGCGGTTGGCGCGAGCCCCTTGGCGGTGACGGCCATGCTGGCGGCCATGTCGCGCGGCCAGATGCGTCCGCGCGGCAGGTAGGCGAGGATCGCGGCGGCATAGGCGCCGACGCTGGGAACGGTCAGCGCCATCAGACGAAGGTCACAGTGCCCAGGGTCGGCAAGGAGCCCACCCCGATCGCCACCGGTGCCGTCGGCACCAGCAGCGTGAACCGCGAGACCCCGAAGACCCCGTCGATGGCGGCGCTGCTGTCGGACGGAAAGATCGTCCCGCCGGGTTCGCCGCGGGCACGCAGCATGGCCGCCAGTGCGGCGGAGATGGCCGCTCGGTTCGCGGCGGTGTCCTGGGACAGGTCGCCGATGCTGAAGTTGATGGGCTGCGCTGCCGGTGCCACGGCATAGACCAGGGCCGTCACCGGCTGCAGCGGGTAGAGGGCATCGGCCAGGGCGAGCTGGTCGCCCGTGGCGTGAACCGCGCGAGGCTCAGCACCAGCCACGCCGTCGGCGCCCACAGGAAAACCGCCTCCTCCCGCGTTCGCCTGATCCATCATGAAGCGTACCACGACCGAGCCGGCGCCCATGCCGTTCCGCTGGATCCAGGCCCGCGTGACGCCCGGCACCGCAAGAGCCCAGTCCAGGTAGTCCTGCGCCGACCCGCCCTGCGCGGGTTCGGCATAGGCAAGCAGCATGCGGGTCAGGAAGCCGTCGCTGTCCACGTCCTCGGCATCGCTGCCGCCGGTCAGTGGCCCCACCGCCGCACCAGCCGAGGTGACCCCGGGCACGGCAGGACTCAGCAGGAGCGCCAGCCCGCCCGGCCCATTCCCGGCGGGCCCGGCCGCGGTGGCCCGCAGCGGCACGGTGACAGACCCATCCAAGGCGACCGTGGCGTCGGCGGTGGTGACGTAGCCCGCGCTGCCGTCCGCACGTCGCACCGTGCTGCCGACGGGGAGCAGCGTGCCCGGGGCACCCGAGAAGACCGCCACGCCGGCGGTGAAGGTCGCTTCCTTGGGGAAGACGTCCTTCAGCGCCGCCCAGGCCGCCCGGAACTCGCCGGTGGAGGTGGCCGGTACCGCTTGCCGGGAAATCCAGTCGAGGTAGCCGTAGAGGTTGCGAACCAATCCGGCGACCGCGATCCCCATGGCATGATCGGGCCGCCAGCGCAGCACCGCCGGCACGCCGGCAGCCTGGGCAAGGTCGGCCAGCACCTGACGAACCAGGTCCGTCAGGCCAGGACGTGTGAACGGCATTCGGTCAGGTTCCCTGCCAAGCCCAGTCGAAGCGGAGATCCGCGCGCCGGCCGTCGCGGTGGATGATCACGGGCAGCAGCACCAGCAGGTTCGGCCCGCCCCATTCGGCGGTGACGTCCACCCGGGCGGCGACCTCGTCCTCCACCAGCCAGGCCAGGGCCTCGCGGGCGTAGGTCTCGGCCAGGCGAAGCGTCTCCGGCAGGTGCTTGGCCCGATCCAGGAGCCAGAGGCGGCTGCCCAGCGGCTTCTCGCAGTAGGCGTCCGCCCACCACCCGCGGCGATCATCGGTGCCGTCGGTCAGCACGTCGTCCGGCGCGGCGCGGCGGTCGGTGAAGAGGCTCATCCACACTGCGGTCTGGAGGTCGTCGCCCTCGGCAAGCTGGCCTGAGGCGTCCCGGGCCCAGTCCCCCTGCCCCGTCCGGTTGTTCCAGGCGATGGCGATCGTGCTCAAGGAACGGGCTCCCCCGTCTGGCTGCTGCCGCCCTGCACGCCGCTGTGGCGATGGTGCACGAGGCTGACGCCGCTCGCCTTCACGTCCCCGGTCACCTCGAGCAGCGGCGTGTCCACCGTCACCTTCGTCGCGGCCTTGATGGCGATGGTGCCGCCCAGCTTGACGTGCACATGACTGCCGTCGTGCGTGTGGAGCGCGACCTCACCCTCGGCGAGCTCGATGGTGAACCGCCCGTCGCTGGTGGCGATGACCACCCCGGCTGCCCGGTTTCCGCCGAGGAAAAGGACCGCGGCATCTGCGCCCGGCCGCGGCCGGGAGGACACGCCGTAGAGGGACAGCACCGGCGTATCGTCCCGCACCTCGCCGGTTTCCGGCAGCCGAACCTGCGCCGTCAGCGTGCTGCGCCCGGTGGCGCGGTCGGTGCGGGTGGCGGTGATCCGGCCGAGGCCGAACATCATGCCCACGCGGCTGGCGAGCTGGCGGGGGTTCATACGCCCGGCCCGGTACCGCTGATCCGGCTGGCGCCGCCTGCCTCGAGCGCTTGGCGCTGCGCCCCCTCCTCCGCCGCCTGGCGGATCTGCCAGCCAAAGGAGAACAGCGGGTCGTACTGCGGATCAAAGCCACGCGGATTCATGAGGTGGAGCCGGGCCGTGGTTCCACCCTCGCCGCGGGTGAACGTCACGTCGCCGATGATCCAGGTCTCGTCCTTCACCTGACAGGCCGGGATATGCACGTCGGCCAGCCGGTTCGGTTCCCAGAGCCGCCCCTCGCTGTCCCGCCAGCTGTCTACCGAGACAGTCACGTCTTCGGACCGCCCCAGGCGCCGGGCCTGTTCCCACTCAGCTCGCTCGCGGGCGGCGTCCTCGATCGGGCCGGTACCGGAGTGCTCCAGGATGATGATGCGGCGGCGGAGGCGCTTGACGCCCTCGTCCTTGGCCTGGCCGATCGGCGCGGGCAGGCCGCCGCCTCCCGCCGCGTCCTGGGCCTGCATCAGGGGCAGCACGCTCAGGGGATAGACCTGGTACTCGCTGAACCGCTGGTCCATCCCATAGTCCGGCCAAGCCGAGATGACGTTCTCGCCCTCACGGACGCCGCTGGAATGGCGCTCGGTGGAGACGGGGCGCAGGACGATGTTGCCCTCCGCGTCGTCGTAGCAGAGGAACTTGGCGAACCGGCACAGGCGCTCGATCACGTCCCAGGTCGTCTCGCCCAGCTGCAGGTTGAGCTGCGGTACCACCGGCCCCTCCCCGGCCGGGAGCGAGACGCTGATGCCGTACTTGCCCGCCAGCGTCACGGCGATCTGCCCCACCGTCTGGCCACTGATCTGGAAGGTGTCGAAGATGGCGGCGCAGTCCACCAGGTCCTGCGTCTTGGAGCGGCCCATGATGGTGACGGTGTGCCGGCGTGCGTCGAGCGCGGGGATGTAGCGGTCGATGTAGCCGGTCAGCACCGTGTCCTTGCCCATCATCACCTTGCAGGCTTGGCCGGGCTCGATCACCACCTCATCGGCCTCACCCGGGTACCGCTCGGTCAGGCTGATGGTGAAGCTCGACGGCATCTGCTCGCAGCTGCGGACCACCTGCACGGTGTCCCAGCCGCCGAAGACCTTGCCGTCCACCTCGATGGTCATCTCGTCGTCTGGGTAGTCGCCGGGCGGCGGGGGCAGCGGAAGGGGCAGGTCAGCGGGCGCAGAGGGACTGACGACGACCTCGGGAATTTCCACGATGGGTGCGTCGTCGGGCATCGTGCCTCCGTTAGATCAGCGCATGGGCGCCGGCATGGCTCAGCGCGCCAGGCCGGTGAACCGGGTCGGCATGAACACTGGGTTCGGTGGATCACCGGCCATCCTGGTCATTTCCGGCTCGCGCCCGGCGTCGCCGTAGAGGCGCTGGGCAAGAACCAGAGACGGCAGCGACGCCTTCACCTCCACCTGGCGCAGAGGGGAGAGGTTCGCCCCCCGGCGGCGCAGATCCCGGTCGAGGGCGCCGCGCACCGCGCGCAGGGCGGAGACGATGGAGTCCTCCCCCGCATCCGCGGCGATGAGCTCCTCGGCGGCGAGCAGGCCGCAAACGTCGGTTCGCAGGGCTTCCGCTTCATCGTAGGACCGCGGCTCGCAGGCCGAAGCGGCACGTGCCAGCGCCGAGAGCGCCGCGCGCCGTCCGAGCGCGGCCAGGGCAGCGTCGCCACCGGCCGGCATAGGCGATGCCGCCAGCGCTCGCAGCAGGCGCACTCGGTCGGAAGGGTCTGGGGCGCTGTCCGCCACGCCCGCCACCAGCGCCAGCATGGAGGCCACCAGCTCGGCCGGCGTGCTCACAGGCGCCCTGCGAGGTTCATGACCGTGTCCCCCAGACGCGTCACCTGAGACCGCGCGCTGTTGAAGCGCGAGAGTGCCCCGGTGACGCCGCCGGTCAGCGAGGTGGCGCGCCCGAAGATCCCGTTCACGCGGCTGGTACTCGCGTTGAGGAAGCGGCCCACGTCGCCCAAGCCGAGCGCCCCGGCGACGGACGAGACGCTCCGGATGGCTCCGGTGGCGCTGCTGACCAGGCTGCGCGCGCTCGCGACATAGCCCTGAGCCGTCCGAACGACACCTTGCACGCCGGCGTAGCCCTGCTGAACGGTGGACGTGATACACTCGATGCCCACCGTGCTGGCCGCCTCGTCCAGGAGGTCGCAGGCCCCGGTCACCTCGGCCACGCCGCTGACCACGCTGCCCGGGAAGCGCCGCTCGCCGGTCTCAACGAACTCCATGCTCAGCCGGACGATCCGGCCCTCGTCCCAGGCATCGGCTGCGGCGAGGTTCAGCAGGGTGACGGTGAAGGTGCCGCGCGAAGGGTGGACCAGCGTGCCGGGCCCCTTGGTCTCGGCCGCCGCCTGCAGTTCCTCCAGCTGGCTGGCCACGTCGTCGCCGACCAGGAAGCCCTTGACCAGCATGGCGCGCGACCGACGTCCGAGGTCCTCGGCCCATGGCTCGTCGCGGAACGGGTACTCGTGCAGATGCACCCGCCGCCCGAACAGGGCCTCGCTGCCCATCACCTGGAACGGCACGCCGCGCCAGGAGGCCGGCCGCAGGGTGTCGCGCCAGCTGCTCATGTCTAACCCCAGTCCCGCATGGCGCGCTCCACTCGCGGCGGTTCGGCGTCAATGGCACCCTGCGTACGGGTGATGACCTGCATGTCCCGCGGCGCATTGGCGAACCGCACGTCAACTGCCATCCGCCCGCTCATGCGCTGCGGCTGTGACCCGTCCAGGGGGCTCGGCACCGGCGCCGCGGTGGGAGCCGGAGCGTTCAAGGGCGACGCGACTGGCCGCGCGGCTTGCGCGGGTACGGCCGAAGCGGGCGAAGGGACCTGCACCACGATGGGGGCGCTTGCCTGTGGCAGCATGGCCGGTTGAGCCGTGCTCTGCGGGGCAGCACGGCTGAGCCGCGGCAGCATGTTCTCGGCGGTCTGGCCTCGGGATGCGGCCTCACCCTCCCGCCCAGCCGGACGCTCATAGAGGCGCGAGAAGGCCGAGCCAGCTTCACGAGCGGTCAGAGCGCCGCGAAGCACCTCACCGGCCTGCCGCGCCTGCCGATCGCGGCCGGCGGTCAGTTCGTGGTGGATGAAATCCAGCTGCTGCTGGCGGCTGCTTTGGCGGATGTCCACGCCCGCGAACTCGCGGAAGGCCGTCAGCCGGTCGCGGTTCCACTGCGCCATACCCATGGACATGCCGCCGTCACCCGCCGGCCCATCATGGCGGACCCCACTCTCATGGTGCAGGTTCGCTGTGATACCGGCTGCCGCCTGCGGGCTCCATCCGCGGGAGCGGAAGTACGAGAATGCGTCCTCGTGCCGGCCGGTCACGGCATCCGGGCCATCGCCGAAGGTGCGGCTGCCGCCCCGTGCAGGAGCGTCGTCCTGAACCCGGCGGCGCTGCGCCCCTGAGCCGAAGCCCATTGGCCCTGGCCCTTCCAGTCCGAAGCCGACCGGCCCCAGGTCATCCATCGGGCGGTCATAGTAGCCGCCGGCCCGCCCGCGCTGGGCGAAGTTCCGTTCCTGCTCCCGCTGCCGCTCACCGGTCTGGTCGCGCTGCTCGGCGAGCTGGTTGATGGCCATCTGCGCGCCGATGACCGATCCGCCGATGCCCAGCATCCGGAGTGCCCAGACCGGGAGCTTGGTGGCGCTGAACAGCACGGTGGCGGCGTTGATGCCGGTCAGCGTCTTCAGCAGCCGCCCGGCAAGCATCACCTCCAGCGCGGTGGTCGCCGTCTCCCATCCCACCGTCGAGGTGACGGCCCGGTCCACGGCCGACACGAAGGACCAAGTGCCTCGGCCGGCCTGCTCGAGGCGGCTCACCACCGCAGCCGAGATTGCGCCCTCGTTCGCCTGGGCCCAATTCTGCGCGCGGTTGACGCCTCGCTCCATGGCCGGCGCCAGCGTCCCGCCGATGGTCAGCGCCAGCCTATCGCCGGTGGAACGCATGCTGTCCCACTGCCGCTCCAGGCGCTTCGCTTGCTCGGCCTGGTCGCGGGTCATCGTGCCCATGCGGCGGCCTTCGGTCAGCAGATCCGCCACACCGGCGCGCCCGCGGCGCAGGAGCGGCAGAAGGGCCTCAACCCCGTAGGTCCGGGCGAGCTGCATCTGCTCGCGTGGCGCATTGTTCAGTCGGGCAATGCTCTCGGCCACGTCGCCCAAGGCGTCGCCCGCGGTCCGGGCCCGGCCTGAAGCATCCCGCAGCGCAAAGCCGAGCCGTGGGAGCTGAGACGCCGCCATAGCGTCGGCATTCCGCCCGCCGGCCGCGTCGTAGAGCACCTGGTTGAAGGACTTCAGCCCCTCGGTCGCATCGTCCGCGCCGATACCCGCCAGCCGCGCGCCATTCTGGAAGGCGTGCAGCTGCGGAACGCTCATCTCCAGCGCGCGGGCGCCGGACAGAAGCTGTCGCCCGGTGTTGATGAAGGCCGTGGCGGAGCTCGTGGCACCCGCGATGAGGCCTCCGCTGGCGAGGGGAACCGCCGCGAATGCGAGGCTCTTTGCGAAGGACGTAGCGTGCCCAGCTGCAGTGGAAAGCCCGGCGTTGACCCGGGCCAGGCCCGTCGCCTCGCTCAGGCGCCCGAAGGCGGCAGTCAGCTGGCGGGTGGGCTCGACAACCGTCCCGACCCGATCGCGCACCGCGTTGATCGTGGCAGTGGCCTTGTCCACCGCCGTAACGGTGACGGAGAGCACGCCGACATTCTCAGCCATCGCGCTCCGCCTTCTTCTTGATCCTGACCGCCTGTGCCGCCCACCACCGGAGCCGGGTGGCGGTCATGTTCCACCCCGCCTCAGGCCCCCAGCCCGGAAAGAACGCCGTGAGATCGGCGATCAGGTGCTCGAGGTTGCTGGGGCGGGCCTTGTGAAACGGACAAAGAACGCGTCCGCCTGCATCGTCTTGGAGATGGGGATCAGGGCGGCCACGGGCTTGGGCAGCCCACCCACCACGTGCACCAAGTGCTGAATGCTGCGAATGCCGCCGAGGTCTTGCGCGTCCGCGAACTGCTGGGTGGTCGGCTCGCGCAAGGTGACCTCCGAATACTCCTTGCCGCTGAAGGAGATTGGCGGCTCGAAGCGGATGGTTAGGGTGGCCGGGAGGGCTTCGGCCTCGTCGGTGTCGTCCACGCGCTACTCCTCCATCACCACATTATCGCCCTCGAAGGTGAGGTCGAAGGTGGCGTCCGCCGAGTTCACCTCCACCGCGGCCGTGTTCCACATGCCGGTGCCGGTGACGACCTTGCCGTTGTTCAGGCGGAGCTCGACCGTCACGTTGGTCCAGTCCTGCATGGCGGCGATGCCCACGCCGAGCATATCGCGGCACTGGAAACCGATCATGCCGGGCTGCGGCTTCTCGGAGTACCCGTGCACCGAGTCCATGCCGGTCAGGCTCTCGCGGGTGACCGTCGCCGGGCGGTACTTCGGGTTGCCCACCAGGGGTAAGGAGAGGCCGTCCACCGTGGCATAGGCGCCACCAGCGATCCGGCGCGTCGTGTCGGACATGAGGTCTCTCCCTTACAGCGCGCCGGCGACGCCGACGGCGTCCCGGAGCTGGGCCTGGATCGCGACCTGACGGAGCTGGTCGACGGGGACGATCGGCGCGATGCCGTCCACACGGCAGCGGTTGCCGGTTGCGCGCTCCACCACCAGGGCCGTGGCGAAGGCGGCGCTGTTCTGCACCAGGCCGTCCTTCTCCATGCTCTTGTAGAAGGCGATCAGGGCGCGGCGGATCATGCTCGGCGTGACGACGCGGGCACCGGGGCGGAAGTTGGTCCCGTCGTCGGCCAGTTTCATGCGCGGGTAGGTCGTCTCGACGTAGCTCCGCATGCGGCGGAGGATGTCGGCGGCCTGGTAGTTCCGCTCCACGTCCAGCAAGCTGTCATCGGGCTGACCGAAGGCGTTGCGCTGGAAGGTCGTGATCAGCCGCTCGATGCGGACCTGCCCGTCGGCATCCGTGGTGAAGGTCGCGATGCCCGAGAACAGCAGTGCGTTGCGGTCGCCCAGCCCCCAGCGCTTGTCGATCGGCGGCGGCTGGACGTTAAGCGCCACCGTCTGCAGCGGCCGGCCGGGGTCGGCCCGGAGGCTGGTCGCCGCGGCGGCCGTGATGTCCGCCGCCCAGATCCAGCCCGGCTCCGGCGCGCTGTCGGCGCCCATGATGCAGACGTGCGGATCGTTGCGGGCGGTACCCATGGTGGTGACGGTGCCCAGCGTCCCACGCACACTGGCGAAGGCGCCGCCATAAAGCATCCGCGACCAGGACCAACGCGTCACCAGGTGCGCCCGCAGCGCGTCCAGGCTGGACGTGTCGGTGAAGGGCATGGCGATGTAGTCGAAGTCGGCGTCCCCCAGCAGCGCCAGCGCGTTCGTCAGCGCGGTCACCGGGTTGCCGGCTCCACCGGTGGGCTGCACCACGGTCACTGCCATCCCGGCCGGGGGCGCGTCGTCGGTCGTGGTGACCGTGATCTCGTTGCCGCCGAGCCCCTTGTTCCGCGCCGTGATGGTCACCGTGTTGGTGGAAACCGTCGCCGTCACGGGCAGGTCGGACAGGGCGTTGATGGCGGCGCCGATCGCCGCGGCGGCCTGGGCGGTCGTCTGGGCGGACGACACCGCCACCGAGACGCGCTGGCCGGCGATCTTGCGGACGAAGGTGCCCGGGGCCGTAGCGGCCGCGGTGACCTGGATGCTCCCGGTGGCGGCCACGCCAGCGGCATCGTCCGCCAGAGGCAGCAGGTAGAGCGGGCCGAACTCGTCGCGGGCGCGGTACTGCGCTGCCATCAGGGCGAGCATGGACCCCTGCCCGGCCGCGCTCTTGGCCCAACCGGCACCCTGGCAGAGCACCGGGACGCCGGGTGTGAGCGTGCCTGCCGCGACCATCTGGCCGATCACCAGCGCCTTGGGCAGCCGCCCGCCTCGGTTGGCGCCGGTGGCGTCCAACTCGGCGAAGAAGAACGGGACGCGGAGAGCGCCGCCGCCCGGGATTTCGTTGAAGCTGACCACGGCCGGCTACTCCTTCGGGGTGCGCGCCGCGGCGGGCTGCGCGGGCGGTTCAACCTTGCGCACGTCCCCGTCGGCCAGGCGGCGGGTCCAGTATTCGGACGGGACCACCTCGCGGCCTTCCGCGGGGAGGAAGTCGCGCAGGTCCGGATCCGGGATCTGCATCCCCCGGGCAGGCTTCACGTGCATGGTGGGGCTCCTAGGCGGACGGAATAGAGGGGTCGGTGATGACGACCGAGACGGCGGCGCATTCGGAGGTGTCGGGCTCGGCCATGGTGAAGACCTCCTCCCAGACCAGCTGGAACTCGATCGTGGCCTCCACCTCGATCGCGCGTTCCTTCTGCTCGGCGGAGAGCTGCGTGGTCACGCCGGCGCACCGCTGGAGGATGCCTTCGGTGGGGGAGAAGAGTGCCGGCGAGCGGAGAATGGCGCGCTCGACTTGGCCGCAGATGTCCTCGCAGGCGACCTCGGCCTGTGTGGCGATCGGCCCCTCGGTCAGTACGCGAATGATCAGGGCGGAGGTGACGCGGAACTGGTGCTGGAAGCCGCCTTGCGTGGTCGGCTCCTTCCGCTCGGCGTAGCCGTAGACGAGCAGGGCAGGCTTGCTGCTCACCGGCCAGACCCGGGCCCGGTGCACACGCCCGTTCAGCACCGGCACCTGATCGGCAAGGATCGCCGCCACGCGGTCGCGGACGTCGGCGCGCCAGCCCGGGCCGACAGGGCCGCTGCTCATCCGGCGGCGATCGCCAGCGGGCAGTCGTAGTACCCTCGCGGATCGCTCATCACGTCCGTGATGATGCTGCGCTCGCCGTTGACCACCACGAGCGCGCC
Organism: Muricoccus vinaceus; assembly: GCF_042433125.1. NCBI lineage: Bacteria > Pseudomonadati > Pseudomonadota > Alphaproteobacteria > Acetobacterales > Roseomonadaceae > Muricoccus > Muricoccus vinaceus. The sequence goes on from NZ_JBHLVZ010000002.1 coordinate 90,851, forward strand.
CTGCTCGGGCTCGACACCTGGCGGGAAGATGGAGGACCGGAACCGAAGAACGTCCCGGGACTGGGTGATGCCGCCGGTGTTCTCGGCATCACCATCGAGCGGGATGGCGGCGCGGAGCATCACGCCGCGAAGGGCGGGCAAGCTCACCATCCCGTCGGGCGAGAGGTAGCTGACGGGGGTCCCGAAGGTGGACTGGATCGGCCGGAACAGCAGCGCGTCGAAGTCCACCATCGGCTTGTGCCCCCGCCAGCGTCAGGACTTGGTGAGGCGCAGCAGGCTCTGCGGCCGCAGGCAGGCGATCAGCGGGTTCGACTGCAGCTCCGCCACCATGCGCTTCTCGGTCTGCCGGCTGGCGTTGAAGAGCAGGTAGAGGGGCAGCCCCACCGCGCTGACCGTCTCGAAGGTGTCGGCCGGCGCATAGAGCGTCTGGAAAAGGCCCGGCACCCCCGCCATGAACAGGCGCGCCTCGTCCGTCGGCACGCTCACGATGGAGTCGTCCGTACCGCGGTAGTTCACCCAGACCACGCCGGCGTAGGTGAAGGCCGAGTAGGGCGAGTTGTCGGCGATGCGGAGCGCAGCGTCCTGGTTGCCCATGGCGCCATTCTTTCGCGCCGCACGGATCTCCTTCGAGGTCACGAGACCGTCGAAGAAGTTGTCGCCGCACAGCGACATCAGCGTACCGGTGCCGACCGCCATGCCGTTCAACGCCTTGGTGATCTGGCGACGGACGGTGGTGCCGAAGCCGTCGAAGATCGCGGTGTCGGCGGTCATGGTGGAGATGGGCAGGTTCACCGCCGTCGGCCGGGTGGTGCCCGTCCAGGCGTAGAAGTCGTACAGGATGGTGGTGTTGTCGGCGTCGTAGACCACGCCGTCGATGGCGCCGAGCAGCATGTGCTCCAGAGTAAGCGCCCACTCCACCTTCAGCCCCGCGGGGCCGTCGGTGCGCTGGAGCATCAGCCCCTGGGCGCTCTCCGGGGTCAGGGTGCCGCGGGCGCGGAGGGCGAGCAGCTCGTCGGCGTTGACCTCCACCTCGCGAGAGAAGTGGTAGGCGCGCAGGGGGCGCATGGAGGAGACCGTCCGGCCGTGCTGGCTCGGCGGAGCGCCACGGGGGATCGCGGACATGAGGCGGATGCCGCCCGTCTCGCTTTCGAAGGCCGCATCCAGGGTCACCATGCCCTGTGCCGGGGCAATCCCCAGATCGCGCAGGAAGGTCGGGATGTAGGGGAAGTTGCGGTTCACCTCGGTGGTGAGGGTGACGCTGCTGAAAGCGTCCCCACCGAAGATATCCATCATGGTGCCGGACATGGCGTATTCTCCAAGCCGGCGACCAACGGGCCGGCGGGTTTCGGGATCAGGTGCGGACGAGGATGCCGAGGGCGGTCAGGGCCGCCATGGCGGCGTTCAGCTGCGGCGTGGAGATGCCCGCCGGCCAGGTCAGGTAGAGACCGTTGGCCTCCATGTCCCGCACATGCGCGGCCGCCCGAAGGTCGCCGTTCGCGAGCGCGTCACCGAACCCGTAGTAGATCGCCGCGGCGTTCTGGCTGCCGTCGCTGGCGCCCGGGGTCAGGATGGTGAACTTTTTGGAGGCGGTGATCTGACCGAGCACCGTGCCGGGATTGTAGTCGGCGGCCACGCCGCCCGCGATCACCACGACCTCGCGCGAGCGGGAGGCATTGGCCTCGGAGACGATGTAGGCGCCGGGGCGGATGGCGTCGTTGAGGACGGTGGTGGGCATGGCTCAGACCCCCTTGCGCGCGGCGGCGCTCTGGTTGAGGCGGGCGTAGATGTCGGTCGCGTTCGGGCCGGCTGGCCCCTTGCGCTCGTTCCCGACGGGGTGCGCCGCGCTGGTGGTGCGCTCGGCCTGGTCAGCGGCCTTGGCCGTCAGCAGCGCCTCGGCCACCTCGCCACGCGAGCGGCCGGCGGCGATGTGGGCGGCGGCGTCCTGCGGCCGGCCGTGCGCCTGGCACATCTCCATGATGCCGGCGGCCTGGGCGAGAGCGGCCTGGGTCGCCTCCGTCCGCGCGGCCGCAAGGGCCTGTTCCTGCGCCGCGGCGGCTTCCCGCGCGGCCTGCATGTCGTCTTCGTTCATGCGGCTACCTTTCAGAGAGGTGATGCGCGCGCCGGTGCGGCCGCGGGTGGGTGAGGTCTTCGCGGACCGCGTCTCAGCCTCGGCGATCGCATCCGCGAGCGTTCCGATCCGATCCGCGATACCAGCAGTGATGGCTTCGCTGGCATTGAGGCAGCGGGCTTCGGTGGCGCGAACGGCCTCCGGATCCATCCGCCGGCTCTCGGCGACGCCGTTGACGAACAGGCCGTAGAGGTGCGCGACCTGCCCCTCGATGTCGGTGCGCGCGGCATCCGTCAGCGGCTCGTGCGGGTTGCCGTCCACCTTGTGGGCGCCCTGGAAAATGTAGCTCCAGGCCAGCCCGTCCTTGGCGTCCGCGCCGGACTCATCGACGTGCACTGCCACCACGCCGATGGACCCAACTTCCCCGGACTGGGGCACGAAGATCATGTCGCAGGCAGAAGCGATGGCGTAGGCGGCCGAGTAGGCATAGGCGTTGGCCGCGGCGATGATGGGCTTGCCGCCCCGCATGGCCGAAAGCGCCTTCGCCGCGTCGAAGCAGCCGAGTGCCTCACCGCCCGGGCTCTCGATGTCCAGCACCACTCCGCGCACGTCACCGTCGGCGAGGGCCCGGGACACATCCGAGACGATGCCGTCATAGCCGCGCATGGGCGAGCTGGACGCGTCGATCATCCCGGCCCGGTTCGCCAGCAGGCCCACCACCGGCACCAGGGCGATGCCTCCCGGGGTCACGGTGTAGGGCCGGCGCTCCGGCCTGGGCCGGTCATAGTATTCGTCGTCTTCAAAGGCGCCGGGGTGCACGCCGAGGCGCGGGCCGATGCCGGCCACGATCGCCCGCAGCTTGCGCTCGTGCACCATCAGCGGCGTGCCGAAGAGGCGTGCCGCGACGTGCGGAAGGTGCGGCATCAGGTGCTCCCTGGGTCGGCCGGCTTTGCGGGCGCCTGGTCGTCCTCTTCGGTCTGGGTGGTGGCGCCAGGCGCTGCTGGTGCGGGCCGGGTCAAACCCAGCCGCTCCTCACGCTCCTGGTCAGCCGCTCGACGGCGGTCCGTCTCCTCGGCATCGAAGCCGTTGGCCTCCATGACCTCGGAGCGAGCCTTAAACCCGTTCTCGACCATCAAGGCGTCCGCCTGGACGTCCTTCAGCGGGTCCACCCAGCCCCAGGGCGGCGGCATCCACCGGATCTTGTTGAAGGCCTTGGGCGTGCGAGCGAAGGCCTCGGCCGTCATGCCCGGCACCGCTCCAGCCAGCGCGGCCTGCGCCGTCCAGGCGGCCGCGACGCGTCTGCAGAACCCGAAGATCACGACGCTCCACTGGAACGCCTCGGTGCGGCGGCGCGCGTCCAGGCTGGAAGCCCGCGTGTTGCCGTAGTTCCCGCGGGTCATGTCGCCCGTGAGGCCGTGGTAGGGTACGCCCAGGCCTACGCCGATCCGGAGAAGGGCGCGGAACTGGAAGGCCTCGTAGTTCCCGCCGACGTCCGCCGGCTCGGCGAACTCCACACCCTCGCCAGGCATCAGGACCTGCATGGTCCCAGCTTCCAGCCCTGCGATCGCGGCCTCGATCGGCGGCCCGCCGCCAGCCAGTAGGCCGGCACCCGGCAGCGGTACGCCGACGATGTTCTCCTCCGGGTCCACCTCCGCCGGGCGCGTGATGAAGCCGGCGAAGAGGGCGGCGACCTTCTTCCGCTCCAGCTCGGCGTCGTCGTACTGGTCGAGCGTGAACAGCTGGACGACCACGTTGGCAAAGCGGGACAGGCCACGGATCTGGCCGGCCTCGACCGGGTCCAGTAGGTGGATCACCTCAGCAGCCGGGACGCGGCTGCGCTGTCCCGCGAAGCCAGTCTGCTCAGTGCTGTCCGCCGGATGCACCCGCCAGAACCAGTAGGCCACCCGGCGTCCGATCAGGTCGAACTCGATGCCCTGGCGAACGGTGTTCCCGTTCTCGAGGCGAAGGTTGTACGCGGTGTCCAGCATCTCGGAGGGCAGCATCTGCAGCTGCAGAGGCACGGTGAGCCCGTCCCCCGGGCGGCGGTACCGCAGCCGGTAGAACACCTCGCCCGTGATGAACATCTCCCGCACGCCGCGACGCATCAGGCCATAGAAGTCGGTCAGCCCCTCGGCATCGGCTTCATCCGTCCACTCGTCCCAGGTCGCGCGCAGCGCGGCCTTGAGTCGCTGATCCTCTACGCCCCAGGACGGGGTGATTCCGGAGCCGACCACCGCGCTGCCCCACCAATCGACGGCGTTGATGGCGTAGGCGTTGTTCCGGACGAGCCAGCGCGCTCGCTCCGTGACGGTCCGCCCGGCGTTGGCCACCAGCGTGTTGACGTGGGCAGGGCCTGGCCGGAAGTTCCGCAGCCGCCGCGCGCCGGCGCCGGCCTCCAGCCCTGCGGTAGAGTTACCGCCGAGCCCGACCCACGGCAGAGCGGCTGACACACCGCGCCGCACGTTGTCCCCGAGGCTGGTCAGCAGGCCCATCAGAGGCCCTTGTCGGCGATGAACCGCACCTGGCGCGCCGGAACGCGGGCGACCCGGAGGCCGAGCAGGACCTCCAGGCGGGCTACCTCTGCCTGCTGAGCTGCAACCGCGGCCGCAAGCTCCGCACCCGTGGCGTAGACGATGAGCTGATCACCGACCGAGATCTTTGAAATGCCGTTGGTCTGCATCTCGCGAACCTGCGCGAGGCGCGCCACGGCGGCCGCATACTCGGCCGCGATCAGGGCCGCAGCGCTATCTGACATGCGCCCCTCCTCAATCCATCATTGACGACCTGCTACTGGCCCGGCGCATCGGCCGGTACATGCGCGGCTGCACTGCCGCCGGCGGTAGCGGCGCGGGGCTGATGGCCTCCGGCAGCCCGACCAGTGGGTTCTCGTCCCAGGGCGCCGCCCAGGCGGGCGGGTTGTTCCAGTCGATCCGCCCTACCCCGTGCAGCCGCGCCAGCACGTGCGAGCCGACCATCATGTCGCCCGCCTCGTTGCGCGCGCCGGAAGCGGCTTTCTGCCAGGCGCCCGTCGGCAGGCGGCGCTCGGCGACGAGCTGCTCGAACCAGCTATGCGGTGGGCCGGCCCGGTCCTTCAGCCCGTCCGGGAAGTGGACGAACCAGGCACCCGGCTCAGCCCGCTCGAGCTGCGCGGCGAGATCGTCCTTGAACAGGTTCGGGTTGAAGCGCGCGACCGGCACCTGACCGCGGGCGACGCCGCTGGCCTTGCGGTCCTTCCGCACGTCCTCGGGGTAGATCACCTGCAGCCGGGCCGCATTCAGCCCGGGCGCGCCCTGCGTCGGCAGCACGTCCCAGGCATCCCGCCCGTCCGCCTTGCCCAGCAGTCGCACCTTGCCGGCGGCCCGCCACCGCATCCATGCCTCGTAGGCGCGGGAGGTGACGCCCGCTGAGCCGCCAAGGTCCATCCCGACGGCTCGCGGCCGCATGAAGCGCCCGGAGCCATCCGCCAGCGGCAGGGGGCGCCGCAGCGCCTCCAGCAGCGCGTCCCAGCTCGCCGGGTCCGTGGCGGTCTCCGCCGTCAGGCGCTCCGTCGCCAGCACCCAGCTCTCGCCAGCGACACCCCAGCCGCGCCGGATCAGCTCGAAGCGGTTGGCCTGCACGTCGGCCCAAGCGGTGATGAACCGGACGCCGTGTGGCACCTGGTTCAGCGTCAGCCCGCCTTCAGCCCTGTCAGCCACCGTGCCAGCATCTACGCTCCCCACCCGGCGGGTCGGCACGAACGGGAAGCCCCACTGCTTCACCACGACCTGGCGCAGCGTCTTCTCGTCGCCCAGCCGCTCCATCTCGCGCTCAGCCGAGACACGGGCGCGGGCGAGGCCGCCGATGCCGCCCAGGACGAAGGGGCTCATCGCCCCCACGATCCAGGCGCCGTAGGTCGAGTGCCGGCGCAGCGAGCCGGTCACCCGGCCGTCCTCGTCGATCTCCTCGCCGAGACCGATCCAGCGGCCTGCCGCATTCATGGCGCGGCGCTCGCGATCCTCGATCAAGCCGCCGCAGGTGGGGCAGGCCAGCCGCGTGGCCTCCTGCACCTCGTCCAGCGGCGCATCGGCTGGGTAGTCCAGCGCCATGAACCGCGATGCACCCGGGTTCGGGCTGCTGTGCGCGCCGCAGCGCGGGCATGGCCACCACCAGGTGCCGCGGGTGCTGTCGGCGTAGACGGCCATGATCCCGCGCTTCCAGCCGGCCGGGGACATGCCCACGGCCAGGTCGGGGTGCGACATCATCAGCAGACAGCTGTCCTCGCCGAACACCTGCCGCCGAATGTCCAGTACCGGCTTCGCCTCGCCCAGCTCGGAGAGGTCGTAGTTGTCGACCTCGTCCGCCACGATCCTTGGGGCGTTCTTGTTGATCAGGGTGTTCTTGCCGAAGGACAGGAACTCGGCCTGCATCACCCCAAAGTTCTTGAAGGCCAGGCTGTCGTCAGAGGGGTCAGACCCGATGCGCCCGGCCATCTGGGGATGGACCCGGATCATGGGCTCGATCCGCTTCTTGACGTAGGCCTCCACGCCCGGCTTCGTCTGCATGTACCAGAGGAAGCTGGCCGGGTCGGTCTCGACCGTCAGCTGAAGCCAGTTCTCCGCCACCGTCGTCTTCGCGCACTGGCCCGGGCCAGGGATGGCGACCGTGGTGTACTCGCCGGAGGTCAGGGCATCCGAAGGCCCCTGCAGGTAGGGCACCCGGGATGGGTCGAAGGGCTTTGCCTCCTCTCCGATCCCGTCCGTAAGCAGCCGGTTCCGCGCCGCATAGTCGGACAGTGCCAGGCGCTCCGGCGGTATCAGTGCGGAGAAGGCGTCCAGCACCAGGGCCTCCGCGTCCGCGAAGGGCCCTGGGTCACTCGTCAGCATCGGGCAACCCCGTCTGCGCCATGCCTGCGACAAAGGTCCGCAGCTCGTCCTCGATCAGCCCCCTGAGGAGGCGCTGCTGCTCGCGGGTCAGCCCCAGCTTCTCGGCCGCCTTCGCGACAAGCGATCCGGTCAGGCCTCGGCGAAGGCCGGTCAGCCCGCGGGCCAGCGCCACCCGCATCTCGGCGGCGACCAGGAGACCCCCCGCCTCCGTGGCCATGTCCCGCTCCATGCGCAGGACCCGCAAGGCCATGAACTGCTGGTTCGGCGAGAGATCGCCGTCCTGCTTCGGCAGGTCATCAGCCAGGCGGGCCAGCGCCGCGTCGGCGTCGAACTCCCAGCTGTCGCCGTTCCCGCCACCCCGGCGCAGGATGGGAAACCTCGGATCGCGCGCGATGCGATCGTCCAGGTGTTGACGCGATATGCCCGCTTCCCAGCAAAGCTCGCGTTTATTCAGAGTTCGAGCCTTCGACGGGACTGCGGGGGCAGCAGGGGTGGCCGGCGATAGAGGACGCCGGCGCTTCGGCCGCTCATCCGCCAACGCGGCGCTCATCCAGACACCTCAATGTTGTTGTCAACGAGTTTTCAGATCAGACGCTCGCGAGAGACGGGGCGCGAAATACCCGCGGAGGCAGGGATCGCTAGGAAGGACCCATGAGCCGCGATGAGGCGTCTCCAGGTGCACTCGCGAGCGTCGACCGGTGACCAGGCGAGCGTAACGTCCAAAACACAGCTCGCGAGATGATGCTCGTAAGGTCTGGGTTCGTTTTAGGACGGACAGCCTACTTATTAACCCTCGGTAGATGATGGGCAGGCAATCTACGCGTCTGCCCTCGTCCCCACGTTGCGAAGTATTGCTTGTGTTGTCGCGGCCACCTTACCTCGGTTCACGAACGCAGGCGGCCGCCTAGCCGCATGCTGAGGCCAAGAAGCAGAATACGTGTGAAACGAGGCAACTCTGAACTGAGGGCCAATGACCTATTCGATGTCATTAGAGCGGCACGTCTTTGCTAAGTCAGACCGACTGCCAGTCCCCAAGTGCGGCTTCCTCATTGCGGTTCTGTCTGCGATGATTTGGGCTGTTGCCTACCAGTCTTTCTGGGGGTGACGCGTCCAGGCGCCGGAGCCCACCAGCTAGGCGCTCAGGCGGTTAGGGAAACGCAGGTGTTCCTGCGTGGCCTGGCTCGCTCATCAAAGATGATCAGCGCTGCCGGACTTCAGTGTGCCTCAGCAGCGAATTCGAAGCTCTCAGCCTCCTCGATGAACGCCGGTTCGACGCGGCGGCGACCAAGACGAGCATCATTTGCCTGGAGCGTCAGCAGGTTTGTCTTGCCTTCATGATAGGCTTCCTCAGCACAGCGGAAGGCGCGGTCTGACACAGCTACGTTGATTGTGCCGTTCGTGAGGCGCCATCTCCAAACACGGGCGCCGTAGCCTTTCCGTTCGACGACGACACTGACTTCGTCGTCGACCTGAATGCTTCTTCCCATTGCGCGCCTCACCACCTTTTTGCCCGATCGCTAACGGAACTCACTAATCCGTGATGATCGTTAAGGCCACTCAGGTTGTGTGATCTTTTGTGGGAGCGGGTCGTGTGAGGAGATGAAGCTCCGGGTGAAGTCTCCGCGGTGGATCCGAAGCCGCCGCGTCAGGCAGCCTGTGGCAAGGAAGTCACGTCAGGCAATGCCACGTTGGTGGTGTGATGAGCGATATGCGTGGCGGGTGCGCTGGTTAGAACCAAGCACGAGGCGGCTTCCTGCATGTCCTCGGAAAGCAAAGGTGCGACGGCATCAAGCCCTGTTCCCATCTCCCTACCGAGCTTGATAACTCCAAGCGTGAACGGAACGAGGCAGACCAGAGCTGCCCCGAAAACCCACTCGAACATCGATCGGTTCCAAGTCGCAGATGGGACCAATTCCCTCGTGCGATGAGACCAAGCTAAGCCGCCAGATCACGAAGTCGCTAGCAACTCCAGGTTGTGTGGTATTAATGCACCCCAGGTGTGTCTTTGTTGCACTTTCGTATAAGTAGTCCTGCCGATCGCCCCACCAATCTGCCACATATTTTGTGAGGCCGGCCCTGATAAGCCTAGCAACGAAGGGCACGCCTGAACGCCCCTCCAAACCCCGGAGCTAGTCTCGCCTTAATCACCTCACCGCCCTTAGCGAGCCCGAAGCTTCGCCAAGCGGGGAGCCGCGCCCCCGCATTAGACCAGGGAGCTCAAAGGGAGACGTGACTGGGGGTTCATAGCGGGGGGCTCGCCTATCTCCTGCCGTGTCGGCTCGAGAGGCAGGCTGATCGTGCAGCGCAGACCATCTCGGTGCAGCTCGTAGCTGGTTTCTGCCCCAAGCTGATAGGGCAAGGCCTGCTCAATGAGCTCGCGTCCATAGCCTCGGTGGGGTGGTTGCGCGTCCTCGCCCAGGCGCACAGGCACACCTGTCTCTTCCCACTCGATCCAGAGCTGCCTTTCGCCTTCCGTCCCGCCTTGTATGTCCCACTGCACACGCAGCCGACCTTCGGGCCGGGACAGGGCACCGTACTTCAGGGCGTTGGTCGCAAGCTCGTGCAGGCCCAAAGCAAGGGTCTGCACCACTGACGCCCGCAGCTGCACGCCTTCAGGCCCTTTCAGCCCCACCTGCGGCCCGGCCCTGCCATCGTCCAAGGCTCCATGGGCGGACAACTCCATCCTAAGCAAGACGCCAAAGGTAATCCCCTCTACCCCGTGCAGGCGCGAGAGAAGGCTGTTTGCCCGCGCTATCGCTTCCAGTCTGGCCTGAAAGCGTGATCCAAACTCCTCCAGTGAGACGCTGCTCGCCAGCGTCCCCGTCGACATGGAGCTCACAACGCCCAAGAGGTTTCGGGTGCGGTGCTGCAGTTCAGCCACCAAGAGGTGGAGGCGCTTTTCGCTTAGGCGCAGCCGCTTTTCCGCCCGCTTCCTCTCTGTGATGTCGAGCACCGCGCCCACGAAGTTCACTGGCCGGCCTTCCTGGAAGGTGGTCTGACCATGCACGGACACCCAGCGTTCGATTCGATCCTCGATTCCGATAACGCGGTACTCCAGGTGATAAATGCCGTCGCCGTTTGGATCGGTGCGCGCCGCAAGGGCAGTCTGTACGCGCGCTCGGTCGTCAGGGTGGATGCCGGAAAGAAAGACCGTGGTATCAACATGGGCGCTTGGCGGCAGGCCCCAGATCGCTTTGAGCTTGGCATCCCACTCACGTGTGCCTGTTGCCAGATCCACAGCATGGGGGCAAAGCCCCACTAGATCGACCGCGGCTTGCAGCCGTGCCTCACTTGCGCGTAGCGCTTCGCGCTGTGCGTGCTGATCGGTGACATCCTTGCAGATGGCCAGCACCCCCCCCACGCCGTTCGATGCAGAGGGCTCGTCAATCGGGCTGAGCCCGTAATCCCAGCGCGCATCCGTCCAGCGACCTTGCCGGAACACGGGTACGATTGCGTTCTCATGCCAGGTCGCCTCGCCGCCGGCCATGACTTGCTCAATTTGCTCGCCGACAGCGAGCCAGAGGCTGGTCGGGTCACGCGGACCACTGCCGCCCAGAATTTGCGGGTGGCGTTCCGGACCCACGATAGCAACACACGCATCGTTATAGAGCCGGATGAAGTGCGGTCCCCACCAGATAAACATTGGCTGGCGACTGCCGAGGATCAGGCGTACGGCAACGCAAAGGCTCTGCGGCCACTCATGGATCGGGCCGAGCGGCGTCGATGCCCAGTCATGGGCGCGAATGACGTCGGCCATCTCGCCCTGCTGGGCTAGCCATCGCGGGGCTGTCTGTTGCAGGTACGCCATGCAGAAAAACTCACCTAGAGAGAACGCCTGCCCTTTTTAGAGATTTGCTTTGACAATCCTCAACAAAATACGCTCAGGCGTTCCGGTCTTTTGCATACAGAGCGGTCGAGAGCACTCTTAGCCGGGCGAGGTTCCTGGGCGCTCTTTCGTCCACCGCTCTGGCGCATCTTGCGGCATCAAAGGGTTGAGGAAGTGGAACCGAGACACCTCGCCTTCGAAGGTGATGCTGCTTATCTCGCCGTCTTCAGCGCCCGCTCCATCGCACCTCGGAAGGCGGGCGCGAGCCCAACCTTGATCACCCGCACCGCTCTGGTCTGGAACCCGAACCGCGCCTGGTACTTGGCCCGGTCCTCGAAGGCGATGAGCAGCTTCGGCGCGACCTTGGCGCCCTGCCTGCCCTTCGGCTTGGGCGGACGCTGCCAGATCCCGCCCACGCCGTTGACCTGACCGACGAAGGTGTCCTTGCGTCCCTTCAGACGCGACAAGGCGTTGCGCGGCAGGTTCCCGTAGACGTTGCGGGGCGTGCCCGCCGGCATGACCAGCGCACGCTTGGCAGGCAGGCGCGTGCCGCCGGTCTCCTGCAGAGCCAGGTAGGCAGCCTGCGTCGGCCGGACGAACACCGAGGCAGAGGGCGCCGCCTTGGTCACGGGCTGGACGGCGACGCCACGCAGGGTGAACGGGGTCGGGCGATCGAAGACCGAGGGCAGTGCGCGCTGCTCCTCCGCCTGGGCCTTCTTGACCACGCTGGTCAGGGCGAGCGCTGTGACGAAGGGCAGCTGCTTGACCGCGTCCCCCAGCATGCGGCGGGCGGAGGCGACTTCGGCGATGGCTGAGACCTGCAGCACTCGGGCCTCCGAGGGCTCAGAAAAGCAAAACGCCCAGGGCCAAAAAGGCCGCCGGACGTTGGGCACAACTATGGCGTTCTGATTCGCTATTTAATTCCGGCTTGGAACGTCGTCAAGTGCATTGCCGACGTCTTTCTGCCCTACCTCAGCAGTGATGCTGAACAGCGACAAATTGCTCCCTACTTATCTGCGAACTCGCAAGGCCACCATGGCGCTGCCAATCACGTCGATCAGGCGGTTCTTGTTCCTTCGGGCCCAGTTATGGTTGGCCGCCGACCGTGCGAATCTTACCAAGCAGCACTTGGACCTCTTCAAGAGTCATAGCCTTGGTGCTCCAATTGCCTTCATCGAGCACCTCATCGTCCGCAAGCTTGCTGTGCCCTTGACCGCTGTATGCACCATCCACCTTTGGCCGAGCAGCAGAATCGGGACTGTACTCCACTCTGTAGTTGGGAGCCTTCCCTTCGCCCCGCACCCCAATCCGTACCGCAGCGTTCCCTTTGGCTTTCCGACAAGCCGATGTTTTCCCGAGGACGATCCGCACATAGTCCTCGGCGTTCATAAGTGCGCCGCGCTCGTAAACGCTCGCGATCGTCGAGTCAGGCGGTACGGTTTTCTTGACCATATTACCTTCCAGTGCTGGGCGTTCAAAGTTGAATGGATGGCACGCACATGCCGTGCTGGTACAGCCGACCCCACATCAACCGGAATTTCAAGCTTAGACACTGGCGTCTGGGAAGAGCCGGAAATGGTCGGCCAACTCCTGCGAGCCATCCCTGAGCCGCTCCACCGTGTCATGAGCCGCCGGGTACTTCCCCCTTGCCACATCCTCCACTACGGGGCGGACGCGCGGTGAGAGATGGTCGCTGGCTTGGCAGAACCGCTTCCACTCCGCGGCATGGTGATCGTGCATCTCGCCGTGGCTGGGCGCGGTGAAGGAGCGGGCGATGCCCACGCCCACCTTCGAGGCGGCGTAGTGCCCTGCCAGCTGGACCATCGCATCGAGGCGACGCCCCCAGAGAGCACCGGCGCGGACGTAGTGCTCGAGCACCCCATCCCGGACGATCGCAACCGACGCCCGTTCCAGGTACGAGCTGCCCGCCTCCTCTCTGACGTCGACCAGCACGTCCTCCACCTTTGCGCCCCTCGCCTGCATCGCTGGCCCCTGTGATCCCCGGTCAGAATCGCTCGCCCATCGCTCGGGTGCCCCTACGCGCCGGGCACGCTCGAGCACCTGCCGACCCTGGTCAGCTCTTTCGGCAGCCCGCATCGTCGCGATCATCGTCCCCGCCAGGAGCTGCATGCGCTGCCAGCGGCCAGCGTCGAAGTGGCAGGGCTCGGCTACGATCTTGCGGCGGTGCTCCACCGGCGTCGGGGGGAACACCGGGGTGAAGGGACACGCCGAACGGCCGCGCCTGGCACGCCCGCCGGCCATCATGCGAGCCCCCGGTTTGCGCCAATTCGTGCGCCAATTCCCGCGCCAATTCCGCCCTCGGGGTGGGGGTGCTGCGCCAATTCATACGCCCTCCCCCCGAAGGGGGAGGGCGAATTGGCGCAAAGCACCCCTCGGAGCATTTTCGGTGCGCCAATTCCGCGCCAATTCGTGTGCGTATTCGCGCGCATCAACCGGGCCTCTTCGAGTGGTCGACAGTCACGCCCTGAGCCTTCTTGCGCGTGACCGGATCGCTGTATTCACCCTCGACCAGCAGGCCGCTCTTGAGCCAAGCGTTGATGACCTTGCCGGCTTGCCCCTCTTCGACGTCGAACATCTCCATGACGACGTTGCCAGCCCAGCGCGTGTTGCTACGGCCTCGACGGGAGCCGCTGAACCTCTGACCCTGGCCGTTGCCGGCGGCGATGCGGTCCAGGATCGCATTGAGATCGGCGACGGAGAGCTCCTTCCATACGTCGGGTGGCTCCCAGGCCTCAATCACCTGGACATTGTCGCCCTTCGGGTAGGCGGGCGTTTCGTTGCCCAACGCCACACTGGCCAGGTGGAACCAGCGCGCCTTACCAGCCGGTGGCGCCAGGTTCGACTTGGCGTCGTCCAGCCGGACGTAGAGCCGCCTGGCGTCCTCCCGGATGTCGAAGGACTCAGCCTCCTCAGGGGACATAGATGTGAGCGTCATGGCAGCCCGGGCCGCGCCGATAAGGGCGGAGGCGCCACGGGCCCCGTCAGCGTCACCGGCGATGGCTCCCTTACGGGTGTGGTGGACCAGCAGGATGGCGCAGCCCGTCGCGTCGGCCACTTCGGCCCAGGCACGGGCCGCGGCGTTGATGTGCGGGTTGCTGTTCTCTTCCAGCTCGTGGCTGTTGACGAAGGGGTCAACCACCAGGAAGCCGATGTTGTTCTCCCGGATGAGACGGACCAGCGCGTCCTTGTCGGGGTAGGCGATGCTCATGCCATCCGCGTCGAGGGCGGCGATGACCAGGCGGCGCTCCCGGCCGCTGATGATGAAGAGCCGCCCTGCCAGGTGCTCATCGTCCAGGTTGTAGTGATCCATCGCCGCGGCGACCCGCCTGTCGAACTCGTCCTCGGGATCCTCGAGGCCGCAGCACAGTGTGTTGGCCTGGGCATGCACCCAGTCGCCCATCAGGCCCTTCCCGCCGGCGACGGAGAGCGCCACCACGACGCTGTACGAGGTCTTCCCCACCCCACCGGGGGCGACCAGCACTGTGATGTACCGGCGCACGAGCTGGTAGCCGTAGAGCCACTCGCGCGGCGGGATGGCCGCGCCACGGCGGAGGGAGGCGGGCTTGATCGTCAGGGGGCTCGCGTCGTGCACGACATGCAATCCGCTTGCTTGGGCCGCGCGCGCGCGCAGGGCGGCGTAGGCGTCCAGTGGGTCAGCGGACATGGCGGCGCTTCTTTCCGGGCTGACGGCGCAGCCACCAGGCCACCTCTTCGGAAACGATGGCGCGTACCTCCTTCGCCAGCAGCGGGCCGATGTGCTGCCCAGCGAGGTCCCGCCCGGCGTGTGCGTGGTTCACCTCATGGGCCCGGGCCAGGATCGCGGTCGGTTCAGCCCACTCGGAGATCAGGCTTCCGATCGCCTTCCGGATCGCGTGCTCGGCCTTGCCGCGGGCCAGCTCCCAGCGGAGCGCGGCCTCAGTGACCTGCTGGGCGGTTCCGATGCGCAGCGGCGAGCCAAGCCGGTCGGCCTCGGTCGACCCGGCCTGCCGGCATGCTGTCCAAACGGCTTCCCAGGCGTCCTCGCGCTCCACGACGCCCTGGGCGACAAGGAGACCATAGGTGCTGCAGAGGGTGCCGAGTCCAGGCGGCTTGCTCATACGGCCCAGAGCTCGACGAGGAGGTGGCCTAGCTCCCGCGCCAGGTCCCGGCGGATGGTGATGACCTCGCAGGCCTTGTCATCCCGCACCACCCCGGCGGCCTGCAACAGATCGTTGATCGGCTTCTCGTTGTTTCCGAGGTCGCGGCGCTGCTTGGGCGCGGTGATGCGGATCCGGTAGCCACCTTCGATCCGGTCGGCGTGCGACTGCTCGGCGACGACCCGCGCGGCGGCGTCCAGCCACTCCCGGTAGGGCTTAGCCTTCAGGGTGCGGGGGGCACCGCCGATCACCACGTTCCGCCACATACGGTTCGTGGAGGGGGGCTCCGGCAGCAGCAGAGTTATGTCGGCGGAGCCCTCCATGGTCAGGCGCTCGCCGACGCCATGGCGGCGTCGCCCAGGGGCGTGCTGGCGAACTCGCCAAGAGCACGCGCCATCAGGTCGCGTGCCATCTCGGTGGCCTCGCGCGCCGCGCGCTGGGTTTCGTCCTCGAAGTGCCGCTTGAGCAGCTGGGACAGCGCCTTCTTGTCGAACCCGGCGCTCTTGGCTTCCTCGAGGACTTCCTTGACGGCCTTGGCCGCGTCCCTCCGCTCCTCCTCCAGGGTCACTGCCCGGTTGAAGAAGGATCGCAGGTCGGCGTTGGCGCCGACGCGATTCAGAGCATCGGTGACGTCGATCTCTTCTCCCCCATTCACGGACAGGGTGGTGCGCACGTCATCGGACCGGCGTCGGGACATGGCGGCTGGTTCTCCTGCAGGGATCTGGTGAACAAGGCGAAGGGTGCCGCGCGGGTCGCGCACCGCTACCCGGCGCGGACGGGCGCCGGCGGCGTGGAGCTGTCGCAGCAGCTCATCGATGGCGCGATCGAGGCCGCGCGCGGTGCGGGCGACGGGCACCGATCGGTCTGCGGCCACGAGGGTGCCACCGTTGCGGTCCCAGGTTGCCTCGACCGTGGCGGGGCCGAGGCTCACCGCCCTGCCCGCTCGGCGCGCATCAGCATCATGCGAACGGCGGGCTTCTTCATGCCGAGCCGGTGGGCCACGTCGTCGTTGTCGCAGCCCTGGGCGTACATGGCGCGGGCGGTAGCGATGCGCTTGGCGGTGGCGGCGTCGGGCTGCCGCCCCTTGTGCTTCGACCGCAGCCCAGCCCGCCGGCAGCGCATCCTCGCCGTGCCGTAGGCAAGGCCTTCGTCCTGCGCGATGTCGCGGTAGGTCGCACCGCCAGCCAACCGGTCGGCGTGACCAGCCGCGGTTCCCTCGCTCAAAAAGTCCCGGGCGCCGACACCGCCGGCGCCCGGGGAGTTTAGGGAGGAAACAAACCCGGGCTGATAACCCCCAGCCCGGAAGGGGATCTGTGCGTCGCTCATGCCGGCCGGCACCAGTCGCAGCGGTCGGAGTGGTCGTGCGGGAAGAACTCGTCCGCGCAGAACTCGCACCGGCGCGGCGCGATGAACATGGCGCGGCTGCGGTGCACGAGGGTCAGGGGGCGCCCGAGGCCACCGGCTGGGGAACCGGAGGGGCTGGCCCCGGGCGCGGCTGGACGAGGGTGCCCGCCCAGCATCAGGTTGGCGTCGCAGCGGCTCATGCGGCGGTCTCGCGCTGGCGGACCACCCACTCGCCCACACGGCCGATCTCAATCCCGAACCAGGCGGCGATGGCGCGGCCGGTCTTTCCGGCGGCCAGCATCATCCTGGCTTCCTCTACCTCGTTCAGAGAGTGGAAGGGCGCGAGCGCCGCGCGCGTCTCGCTCGTCATGCCGCACCCCGATCGCCGGCGGGCACCGGTGCCGGGCGCGGATGGCAGTAGCCGAGGGCCGCGTGTGTCACGCGCAGCAGGTCGGAGAGCTTGCGAGCGATCGCCGTGCGCTCGGCCGAGTCCACCTGGCCATCGTTGCCGAGCGCCTGCGCGAACTCCTGGAAGACCGCCCCACTCTCAGCCCCCACCTTGGCCAGGAGCGCCGCCAGCTCGCCCTCGGCCACAGCCTCGACCGGAACGAGGGCGTACCCCTGCAGGCGGGCCATCTCTGCCGTGACGATCGGATCCTTGGTGATGGCCTGCAGCTCGAGGACGACGTCCACCGGCGCGAAGATCTCCGGCATGTTCAGATTGCCGTAGTTCCCGAGCTGGGCGCGCCGGACCCGCGTGCATGCGGCTGCAGCGTCCAAGCCACCCACCCGCTGGCACAACGCCTGGAACAGGGACTTCAGCCCCGCGTATGGATCCGACTTCGTCACGAGTTGGACACCTTCCAAATGACCGGTGCGGCGGAAAGGGAGAGGCTGTCGGCATGCGAAGCGATCGACAGCGGTTGGACGGCGCCGGCCTTCAGACAGGCCAGGGGCGGAAACACGGCCGAGGGATAGCCGGGCGCCCAGGGCTCCATGGCGCCAGGCAGCCGGTCTGGCCGTCGCGTTTCGGCCGCGCTCATTCGGTGAAGACCAGCAAGGTGCTGATGACGAGCCAGATGACGACCCACAGCAGCACGGAGATCGGCAGCCCGTACCGCAACCCCTGGAAGAGTCCCCGCTCGCTCATCGCGGCGCACGCTGCGGAGCCATGGCGCAGAAGGGCCAGTCCTCGGGGAGATTGTAGGCCGCGGCCGCCCGCCGGTGGGTGCTGACCATGAGCAGGCAGCGACGGCGGATGTCGGAGACGACGTCACGGCGGGGATGCCGCGGGCCGATCACCAGTTCCTCGGCCCAGGCCTCCAGGGCGTGCAGGGGGAGAGTGGCCATCTCAGGTCCCCAGCCCGGCGGCCGGAGCGTTGCCGCCCCGACCGCCGTCCCTCACCATGCCAGTCCCCCGACCCGCATGGAGAAGATGGATGGACAAGCCCGAGAGCCTGCGCCGCGACCTGGAGGAGATCAGGGGGCGGGTGGACGCAATCTGCTTCGCCATTGCGAGCTTCGGCAAAAACATCGCCTTGGCCCTAGCGAAGAGCGATCCACAGCTTGCGCTGAAGTACCAGCACGAGCTGGCGAAGACGCTGGAATCCGAGATGCCGGATGTGCTTGCGAGCCTAGAAGCCAAGGGCCAGCACGACCGAGCAGACGGATATGAGATCGCCACGGAGTTCATGGCGTCAGCCATTCGGAACGACTAGGGACGAGCCGCTCACCCATCCATATCTGATCTGGGTATCCGGCGCGCATCAGGCGGCGTCCTGGAGCGACGATATGTTGCCGGACTGGGCGGTGGGCGCCACGCTCCCCAGCCTCGCGGAGTGGTCCGCGGCCGGGAGGAACCGATGCGCCGATCTGCCACCTTTGCGCTTGCAACGCTGCTGCTTGCCACCCCTGCCGCCGGCCAGAGTGGCACCTCTGCCCCCGAGATCTCGCCGGATGTGCTGGAGCGCCAGTTGATGCGGCAGCTCAGTCAGATGGACGACGCTACGCTCATCATCGGAGCCGGTTTCGGCGTCAGCGCACCCCGATGCGGCTGGCGCGATGAGGCCTGGGGTCAGGATGTAACCCGCCTGACCATGAGTGTGCTGACGAACAGCGGCTACAGCACGTCTGACGCCGCCCGGTTCTCCAACGCCGTCGAGCGGCGAACAATGGATGAGGTTGCTCTCGCTGGACGGGAGAAGTTCTGCGCCGATGCGGCCAAGCTGCCCGCCCACGCTGAGAATCTCCGCCTCTGGGACAGCGCGGTAGCGACCCTCCGCGACGTGGATCGTCGCAGGGCGCAGGGGAGATGATGCAGCCATCAAGCGGCCATGCCTTCGCAGCGGCTGCACATCACCGCTTCGATCCGCTCTATTGTGTCTGTGGTGACGTGATCGCCCCGCCGGATACGCCCGATGATCTTCGGGTTTTTCACGGCGACCTCACCAAGCTGTCGCTCCGACAAACCGGCGGCGCGGCAGAATGCCTCGACAGTGCTGAGGAAGTGTTCTCGGGTCGCCATACTGGGCAGTATGGGTAATGATTTACCCGACTACAAGGGAAAACGTTACCCGCGCGTGGCCTCAGCCTTTGGGCGATCAATGCCAGGTGACGAAGACAACGCGACAAGATGAAGAACCGCAGGAGCCCGGGCCGGTCGGTCGGGCTCTTGCACGATTGATTGCCGACGCTGCGAGTATGAGGCAGCTCTCGAAGGATATCGGCCTCAGCGAAAAAGCTGTTCAGCACATCATCAACGGGGTGTCTCAGGACCCGAAGGGCAGCACAGTCCTAGCTTTAGCGAAGCACCTAAAGGTGCCGGTGCAAGCCCTTCTTGATGGCACCGCCAGTCGAGACATGGTCGGCTTTACGTCCGATCCGAACAATCTCAGCCAGGATAGCCTGACACACTTCCTTCTCAGGTCCTGGGAGCAGTTGGCGCAAGAAGACCGTGTCGAAGTCCTCAAGTTTATAAAGTTCCGGCTTTCTCTGGTTCCGAGTGACGAAGCGCCCTCGGGCCGGAAAGAGGTATAGCACCGCACCCTTCGGCTGATTCTCACTCGCCACAACGTCCTCCGATTCCTAGACCCATTGTGAACAAATTGGGAACAGAGTCGCAAGTTGAGAGTTGCCCCCACCGAAGCCGGGTAAACAATTTCCTGAACGGGTAAAGTTTTTCCTTGCCCACACAATCCGTCGGGTAATACTTTACCCCACACCGCAGGGCACCCTGCCCCGGTTGTGAGGGACCAAGCCAGTGCCCCGTCATCCCGCCTGCTACCCGAAAGACGACATTCCAGACGGGGTGCCGATGCCCACGCTGCTGGCCATCCTCTGCGGAGGCGCGCTGATGTTCGCAGTGGCCATGCTCCTTGTGTTCCTGGCTGTCGTGCTGGGGGGCTGAGGCATGCCCTGGATCGACATCCTCCCTACTCCTCGCGGCCTTAGCGGCGGGCGTGATCCCCGCGTAACGGTCGCGCGCCGCAGCTTTAAGAACGGTTCCGCTCGCCTGTGTGTAGGCATAAGCGGCCCTCTACTGGCCGAACTCGGCTGGCCGCAGGTTGGCCAGGCGCGCGTCCAGCATGACCCGGAAACGGGGCGGCTGCGGCTTTCGGCTGACGGCCAGATCAAGATCCGCAAGACAGGCCCGAAGTCCACCGGCGCCTCCATCGACTTCGCTTGGACCGCCAGTCCGGACACGAAGCGCGCCGAGCTGGCGCAGCACACCGTCGAGGATGGCGCGTTGATCGTCACCCTGCCCGATTGGGCTGCCCCGCAGCGCGCGGGCATCGCTGGTGCGCAGGCGGCCGCCGACGCAGCCCGGGCGCGCATGGCCGAACCGCCGGCGAACGGGCGCCCGGCCTACGTCCCAGTGTCAGACCGGGTGAAGGATCCGACGGCGCTGGGCGGGAGGCGCGGCTGATGGTGCTCCGCCTCACCTCCCCCACCCTGCGCGGCGAGGTCATCTCCGGCCCCGATGCCGGTTCGGTCAGCTTCGGCAGCGCTGAGAACTGGCTGCGCTCGCACAGCGCCATGGACACGGTCTGCGCCGCCATCGCCGCAGCGGTGAACGGCCGGCCTTCCAGGTTCAGCGACCGTCGCGGGTCTGTTTGGCGCCTCGACCTCTACGCGCCTGGAAAGCCGGTCGCGCCATTGCCTAAGACGAGCCCGCCGCAGGACCGCTCGAACTACGAGGCCGTGCGCCGAGCTGCCATGGGGATGCCGGGCCTGCCCTTCGCCTCCCACGCAGCGATCAAGGCGGCAGCGGACGCGGTCGAGGGCCGCCGCGCATGAGCGCCCTCCCCCGCTTCCCCGGCGCGACGCTTGCCGAGGACCGCGCCTTCACCGCGGGCGAACTGCCGACCGCCCAGGCCGACGCCAATGCGTCGATCGGCCGCATGCTCGGCCGGATCGCGGACCAGGTGGAGGCCGTCGCATTCGAGCCGACGCACCCGACGCTGAGCTGGGTCGACTACTTCCAGACGGCGCGCGTGGAGAAGGCGCTGCTCGCGGCTGAGCGGGCCTTCAACCAAGCAATGGGGCGCGCGCCATGACCGGCTGCCGTTGGATGTTCGTTCGTGGGTGCCTGCGCTGCATCGACGGAGTCTCGAAGAACGTGCACCGGGACGACTGCCGTGCCGGCAACGTCCCGGTCGCGACGGTGGACCAGCTGATGGGTACCGACTTCACCCAGCCGCTGATCTACGTGCCGCACGGTCCGGCCGGTGGCCCGATCGGCGACCAGTACATCCTGCCTGACATCGTGTGGCTGAACGGGTTCGGCGCGCTGCCCTACTACGACGAGCACACCGGCGAGTGGTTCGGCGGAGACCAGGCACCGATCGTCGGCCCTGTTGCGCTGGCGCCGGAGAAGCCGGTCGAGATCGCGCTGGTGACAGAGAGCGTGTCCACCGAATCGCTGGTGGTCACCCTTCCGCTGCTGCCGCCGCTCGTCTCGGTACCCGAGCCCGGCAGCGCCCTCATCCTGGCCGCAGCACTGCTGTTGCTCACCCCGCTTCAAGCTCGCGGGAAGGGCCGCATGACCTACGCCCAGCGCCTCGGTGTTTACCGAGCCTCGGATGTGGTCGGTGTCGCTGTCCTGGGCGTCGGGCTCGCCGGCCTGCTCGCCATCTGCCTTGCCGCGGTGCTCTGGGGATGAGGGCCGCCGACGTCTTGCGAGCCATCGGCGCGATCCTCGGCGGAGCGGCCGCCTTCGCCAGCGGTACCGCACTGCTGATCGCCACCTTTTACCTGCTGGGAGCCTGAGGTGAGGATCATCGAACCCGGCACGTACCCGGACGTCCCGGCTGCCGCATACCATGCCGACCCCTGCCCCGCCCCCAGCCTGTCCGCCAGCATTGCCCACAAGCTGGAGACCCAGAGCGCCCTGCACGCCTGGGCGGCGCATCCGCGGCTGAACCCGGACCACGACGCCGGCGCGAGCACGGAGGCGCAGGAGGTGGGCACCGCCCTGCACGCCCTCATCATTGAGGGGCGGGACATGATCGACGGGCACCCTTTCCCCGACTGGCGGACAAAGGTCGCACAGGCGGCGCGGGACGCCAGCCGGGCAGCCGGCCGCATCCCTCTCCTGGAGGAGAAGGCAGCCGAGCTGTGGGAGTGCGCCTCATCCGTGCGGAAGAACCTGGCGGTGCACGAGGCCGCGGACGCCTTCACCGACGGCGTGCCGGAGGCGGTGATGGCCTGGCAGGAGGAGACACCCTGGGGCCCGATCTGGTGCCGCTCGAGGGTGGACTGGCTGGGCGCCGCCTTCCTGGATGACCTGAAGACCACCACAGGCAGCGCGCACCCGGACACCTGGTCGAAGAAGCTGCTGCCCGACGGCTACGCCCTGCAGGCGGCCTTCTACCTGCGCGGCGCCCGCGCCCTCGGCCGCCGGCCGCGCGCCTTCCGCTTCATCGTCGCCGAGCAGAAGCCACCCTACGGCGTGACCGTCATGCAGCTCGCGCCCGACCTCATGGCCATCGCCGAGGACGCGGTGGAGCGCGCCATGGAGGCCTGGGCCTGGAGCCTCCGGGAGAACCGGTGGCCGGGGTACCCGACCCGCATCTGCCACGCCGAGGCGCGCAGCTGGGAGCTTGCGGCGCTGGAGGATCGGAAGGTGACCCGCAAGCGCGGCTACATGCACTCGGAAGCCCGGGTGCTCAGAACAGGAGTGCCCTTCGCGTGACGGTATCCTTCCGCCCGGCCCAGACCGGCCAAGCGCCAATCTTCGTTATGATCTCTGGCGGCACCGGCACAGGGAAAAGCTTCTCTGCCTTCCGCTTGGCGCGCGGCATGGTCGGGCCGAATGGCAGGATCTTCGCCCTCGACACTGAGGCAGGCCGGCTCTCAACCCTCGCGAAGTTCCACCGGTTCGACATGCTCCGGATGGAGCCGCCCTTCCGCTGGTCCCGGATCGCGGACTTCGCCGAGGAAGCCGAGGTGCAGGGCGCCGACGCGCTGGTGATCGACAGCGCCTCGATGGGTCACGTCGGCCCGGGCGGTCACCGCGCGTGGGTGGAAGAGGAGGTCGACCGCATGCTCGCGAAAAAGAAGAGGTTCCAGGCGGACCTCGACGTGGAGGACGAGGGCGAGCGGGAGAAGGTGCGCTGGAGCGCGCGGCGAGCGCCGTCCCTTGATCGGCAGGAAGCCCTCTACTCCTTCCTGCAGCGACGGATTCCCATCATCTTCGCCTGCCGCGCGCGGGAGCTGACGGAGAAGCAGGGCGCGGCCATCAAGTCGGTCGGCTGGCAGCCCGTGATTCACGCCGAGCTTCCCTATGAGATGACCACCTCCTTTCTGCTCGACGCGGCAAAGGGTCAGGGGATCATCAGCCACGGCCAGCCCTGCAAGATCGACGCGGACCACCGCGCCATCTTCGGCGAGGGCGCCCAGGTGGACGAGGCCATGGGTGCGGCCTTCATGGAGGTCATGCGCGGCACCGGCGCGGCCCCTGCATTCCAGGCGCTGCGATCCGACGGCATGGCAGTGCCTTTCCGCGACTTTGCTGGCTGGCGCACTTGGTGGGACCGCGCGGTGCGAGAGGCCCCACCCGATGCACTCCGAAAGCTGCGGGAGGCGAATGGCCCGCTGATGGGCGAGTACGCCGGCGAGCACAGCGACGAGGTGATGGCCTTGCAGAAGGCAATCGCGAGCAAGCTGGGGGAGGCTGCAGATGCCTGAACCCTCCCTGCGCACCATGGATGACCTGGCCGCCTCCTTGGGGCTGACCAGCGCTAAGACCGCCCGGCGGCACCTCGTCCGCGCGATGGAGAAGGACCCCAGCTTGCGAGCCGTCCTTCGCGGTCGCACCCTTCTTCTCACTCCCGACATGATGGCGCGGGTTCTAAGGGCTTTGGAATGGCGCTCACCCTCCGCCGACGTGGAGAGACCTGGCACGCGCGCGGCACTGTCCGTGTTGGGAAGGAGACCATCACCGTCCGCGAGTTCAGCACTGGATGCCGGACGCGAGCTGATGCTGAAGCGGTTGGGGCGAACGAAGAAGCCCGAATCCGAGCGGAGCACATCGAAGGGCCAGCCGGTCGGACGCGCAGCCTCACCATAGCCGACTGCATCACGGCTTATAACAAGCGCGAGAAGGGGGTGGCTCTTCTCGATACGGCCAAGCTGCTGGCGATCTATGAGGCGATCGGCAGCTACAGCCTGGACGCCCTGCGGGACGCCTGGGCCGTCTGGAAGGCCGCCCACCCCCAGCACGCCCCTGGCACCATTGTCCGGTCTCGCGCCCTGCTGATGGCGGCCGTCCGGTACGGCTGCGCGGAGAAGGGCATCACCGCGCCAATCCTGCCCGCCGTGAAGGTGGAGAAGGACGAACGGGTGGCCATGCTGACCTCGAAGGAGAGGGCCCGCCTCCTGGCCGCCTACAACCCCCATGCAGCTTGCCCTGCCCTACTGCTGGCCGACCAAGGCATGCGGACCCAGGAGGTGCTTCGCCTAGACTGGCGAGACGTGACCTTTGAGACGGAGACGATTCGCGCGCGGGTGCGACGCGGGGGCAAGAAGACGAAGACCCGCAAGGGCCGTCCGGTGCCGATGACTTGGCGCGTCTTCATGCTGCTCTGGGGTATGTGGCACGCGGCGGGGAAGCCCGAGGCCGGGCCGGTATTCCTCTCCAGCCGAGCCAAACCTTACGAGGACACGACGGACAAGGGCGGGAATCCGCTCCGCTCTGCCCATTACACAGCCTGCCGTGCGGCCAAGATCCAGGACTTCCGGGTTCATGACTGGCGTCATGACTGGGCCGCCCGGATGGTGATGGGCGGGGTGGACCTATTCACCCTGATGAAGCTCGGCGGATGGGCCAGTCTCGCCATGGTAGAGAGGTATGGGGCGGTTAATGCCTCCCATCTTCGAGAAGCAATCCAAAAAATGAAGTAGGTGGATGCTGTCCCAGTCCCAAGGCCACGCTGCATCTACTACTTAGAGAACTGGCCCGACCCAATCGACGTCGCGAAACCCCTCTTCATCCAGAACTTCCAAGACCCACTCAACAAGGGTTTGCTCTGCGGTCGGCGTGACCCTCCAGCCGGGTAGATACTCCGGAGATCCATCACCCAGCATCACCACTGGCACGGCGACAGGTACGAAGGTGGGGCTCCGAAGAAATGCAGAGGAAATGTTGTACATACCACCTCGCGCGAACGAGATGTTTCCTCCTGCCCTCCGCAGCTCTGATGGGCTGATGGAGCAGGTGCCCTTACAAAGATTCGATCCATCGTTCTGTTCTTTGTAGACAAGCGACCATTCCAGCTGGTCGACCACTCGCAGCACAAGGTTTTCGTAGTTCTGCAACTCTGCCTCACGATCAGCAGCACTCGTGATCGGCGGCAGTCCCGGTTGACCTGGCGGCTTACGAGCCAAGGGGAACGCTCCTCCTTGTAAGGGGGCTACTGCCCAATCTGTGCCCAGTTCACTCTCCTGATACGGCACCCGGTCGCGCCAGAGCGCTCCGATCCGTACCGACCTCTGAGGGTGAAAATGCAGCGAAAACCCCGGCAGGTGGCCTTTTTAGTGGTAGCGGGAACCGGACTTGAACCGGTGACCCCGGCATTATGAGTGCCGTGCTCTAACCAGCTGAGCTACCCCGCCAGAGCAAGCCACCTGCCGGGGTCGCGGAACTATGCCGCCGGCAGCGAACTGTCAACCACATCGCGCGCGCGTGCGCCTCGCGGCGCCCGGATGAAGCCGCCGCCCAGAACGCGGTCGCCGTCATAGAGCACGCAGCCCTGGCCGGGCGCGGAAATCACGGGCTGCTCCGGGCGCACCGCCAGCCGCCCCGCGGCGGCATCCCACTCGGCCAGCACGGGCTGCGGCACCTCCCGCGCGCGGAACTTGGCCCAGGCCGCGAAGGGCGCGGCGGGCGGGTCGATGAGCCAGTTAACCTCCCCCACGGTCACTTCCGGCACGGGAATGGAGGCCGCGGGCGCCACGACGATCCGGCGCCGCGCGGCATCCAGCGACGCCACGCGCAGGCCGGCCTCCCCCGGCAGGCCGAGGCCGCGGGCCTGCCCCACGGTATAGCGCGCGAGCCCCTGGTGGCGGCCCAGCACGCGGCCCTCCTTGTCCACGATCTCCCCGCCCTCGGCCGCCTCTGGCCGCAGCCGGGCGACAAGGTCGTGGTAGCGCCCCTCCGGCACGAAGCAGATGTCCTGGCTGTCGGGCTTCTCGGCCACCGCCAGGCCCAGCCGCACGGCCTCCCGCCGCACCGAGGCCTTGTCGGGCATGTCGCCGAGCGGGAAGCGCGCGAAGGCGAGCTGGCCGCGGGTGGTGGCGAACAGGAAATAGGACTGGTCGCGCGCGGGATCGGCGGCACGGTGCAGCTCCGGGCCGCCGGGTCCCTCCACGCGGCGGGCGTAGTGGCCGGTGGCCAGCGCCTCGCAGCCGAGGTCGCGGGCCAGTGCCACGAGGTCCTGGAACTTCACGGTCTGGTTGCAGCGCACGCAGGGGATCGGCGTCTCGCCGCGCGCGTAGCTGTCGGCGAAGTCGCCGATCACGGCCTCGCGGAAGCGGCTCTCGCGGTCCAGCACGTAGTGCGGGATTCCCAGCCGGTCCGCGACGTCGCGGGCGTCGTGGATGTCCTGCCCGGCGCAGCAGGCCCCCTTCTTCTGCACGGCCGCACCGTGGTCGTAGAGCTGCAGGGTGGCGCCGATCACCTCGTGGCCCTGCCCCGCGAGGAGCCCGGCCACGACGCTGCTGTCCACGCCGCCGGACATGGCGACCATGATCCTCATGTGGCGTTCAGCCCCATCTGCCAGAAGTCCGACTCCAGCCGCGATGCTTCCGCGAAGAGCCGGGACAGGGAGGCCAGCCGCGCCTGCCCGCCATGGGTCTCGCCCAGCGCGTCCAGCCGCGCCGCCGCGCCGCGCGCCACTGCCTGGTAGTCGGCACCCGCGTACTGCACGATCCAGTTCTCATAGGGATTGCCGTCTCGCACCCGGCCAGGATGCGCCTCGATCCGCATGGCGACCTCGCCATAGCCGATCGTGCAGGGGGCCAGCGCCACCTCCAGGTCGAGGATGTCGCCGCGCAGGCCCTGGTCCATCACCCAGCGGGTGTACCCCACGGTTTCGGGCGCCTCCGCCTCGGCCAGCACCGCTGCCTCGTCCAGGCCCCATTCGCGGCAATACACGAGGTGAAGCTTGGTTTCGTCCAGGATGGCCTGCACCACGGCACCCTTGGTGCGCATGGCCTCCAGGCTTTCGGCCTTCACCACCGCCAGCGCCTGGGCGCGGGCGAACTGCACGAGGAAGAGGTAGTCCTGCACGAGATAGCGCCGGAAGGCGGCCAGGGGCAGCGTTCCTTCCGCCAGCCCCTGCACGAAGGGGTGCCAGCAATAGGCATCCCATTCCCGCGCCGCCGCCAGGCGCAGCGCGCGGAACAGCCCGCCTTCCCGGCCGTAAGGGACGGAGGCGGGCGCCCCGCTCATCCCGCGTTCCGGCTGCCGGCGGGCAGCTTCACCACCAGCCCGTCCAGCTTGGGGGTCATGATCAGCTGGCAGCCCAGCCGGCTCGTCTCCTGCAGGTCGAAGGCGAGGTCGAGCATGTCCTCCTCGTCCTCGGTCGGGGTCTCCAGCTTGCCGAACCAACTTCCGTCCACGATGACGTGGCAGGTGGAGCAGGCGAGGCTCCCCTCGCAGGCGCCCTCGATGTCCACGCCGTGCTTGTGGGCAATCTCCAGCACCGAGAGCCCGAGTGGGGCCTCCACCTCGCGCCGCTTCCCGTCCCGCTCGACGAAGGTCATCTTCGGCATCGATCTCTCCCTTTCCGCGCGCCGGAAGGCCGCGCCTATTCCGCGGCCAACTGGCGCCGGACACCATCCCAGGCGCGCGAAAGCTCCGCGGCCGCCCGGTCCACCTCGGCGGGCGAGGTAAAGCGGCCGATGCCGATCCGCAAGGTCGCGCGTGCCTCCGCCTCCGGCAGGCCCAGCGCCCGCAGCACATAGGAAGGCTCCACGCTGGCGGAGGAGCAGGCGCTGCCGGTGGAAACGCAGACCCCCGGGGCGGCCGCCATCACCGCCTGGGCGTCCACCCCGCCCGGCAGGGTGATGTTGAGGTTGCCGGCCACCCGACTCGCGCGGTCGCCGTTCACGCGAAACCCCGGTATTCCCGCCTCCAGCGCCGCCAGGAAGCGGTCCCGCTGCCCGGCGATCCGTCCCTCGTCCAGCGCCATTTCCAAACGCGCGATCCGCGCCGCCTCCCCGAAGCCGACCACCAGTGGGGTGGCCATGGTTCCGGAGCGAAGCCCCCTCTCCTGCCCGCCGCCGGAGAAGAGCGGGGCGAGGCGCACACGGGGGCGGCGCCGAACGTAGAGCGCCCCGATCCCCTTGGGACCATAAAGCTTGTGGGCGGAAAGCGAGACAAGATCGAGGCCCATCGCCGCCACGTCCAGCGGGATGCGCCCGGCGGCCTGGGCCGCGTCCGTGTGGAACAGCGCCCCCGCCCCCCGGGCCAGCGCCGCCAGGGCGGCGATGTCCTGCACCACGCCGGTCTCGTTGTTCACGGCCATGACGCTGACCAGCAGGGTCGGCACGGAAAGCGCCCCGCGCAGCGCCTCCGGGTCGAGCAGCCCGTCGGGCCGCACGGGGAGCAGCACCGGCTCGAAGCCCTCGGCCGCAAGGTCGCGCACGCTCTCCAGGACGCATTTGTGCTCGGTGGCCAGGGTGACCACCCGGCGTCGGTCCGTGCCCTGGCCCGCGGCGAAGCGCGCCGCGCCCTTGATCGCCAGGTTGTTCGACTCCGTGGCCCCGGAGGTGAACACCACCTCCCGCGCCTCCGCCCCGATCAGGGCCGCGACATGGCCTCGGGCCGCCTCCACCGCCTGCTCGGCCTCACGGCCCATGGCGTGCTCGATGCTGGCGGGATTGGCGAAGTTCGCCTCCCACCAGGGGCGCATGGCGGCGAGCACGCGCGGGTCGGGCGGCGTGGTGGCGTGGTTGTCGAGATAGGCGGGGCGGTTCGCGGCATCCGTCATTCCCCGAAGATGGGGGATTCATCCCCTCCGAACGAGGCCCCGCACGCGCGGGTCAGCCCTTCGGGCGCAGCCGGGCCCGCACGGCGCGGTGGGCCGCGACGAAGCGCTCGGCCGTGTCCGCGGGCGCGTTCCAGGGGAGGGAGACGCGGATCGCCTCCCCCGCTCCCTCGCCCAGGCCCATGGCCTCCAGCACCGGGCTTCGCGCCACCTTGCCCGAGGAACAGGCCGCGCCGGCCGAGACCCGCACCCCCTCCAGGTCCAGGGCGATCACCTGCGTCTCGGCTGCGGCGCCGGGCAGGCGGAGGCAGGTGGTGTTGGGCAGGCGCGGCGCACCGCTGCCAGCGGCCTCGAGACCGAGCGCCGCCTCGATCGCGTCTCGCAGGGGAGCGAGGCGCGCGGCGGCCGCGGGATCGGCGGCCGCCGCCGCCGCGCCGAGCCCCGCGATGGCCGGCAGTGCCTCCGTGCCGCCGCGCCGCCCGCGCTCCTGTCCACCGCCGGCGATCAGCGGCGCCAGATCCTGGCCGGGGGCCAGCAGAAGAGCCCCCGCCCCCTTGGGTCCGCCGAGCTTGTGCCCGGAAACGGCCATGCTCCGCGCGCCGCTGCCGCCAAAGGAAAGGGAAATGCGGCCCGCGGCCTGCACGGCGTCGAGGTGCAGCCAGGCGCCGTGCCGGGCGCAGAGGGCGGAAGCTTCCTCCAGCGGGTGGAGCACCCCGGTCTCGTTGTTGGCGACCATCAGGCAGACCAGCGCGGGATCGCCGGCCGAGAGCGCGTGCTCCAGCGCCGGCAGGTCCAGCGTGCCGTCGGGCAGCACGGGCAGCACCTCCGCCCCTTCGGCCGCCCGCAGCACCGCCGGGTGCTCCGTCGCTCCGACGAGCACCCGCCGCCCCCTGCGAAGCGAGGCGATGGCCAGGGCGTTCGCCTCCGTGCCACCCGAGGTGAAGACCACGTCCCGCGCCGCGCCTCCGAAGCGCGCGGCCACGCGTGCCCGCGCCTCCTCCAGCACCCGCCGGGCCGCACGGCCCTCGGCGTGGACGGAGGATGGATTGCCCAGGAGTTCCATGGCCGCGATGGCCGCCTCCCGTGCCTCCGGGCGCAGCGGCTCGGTGGCGTTGGCGTCCAGGTATAGTGTCATCAGCCCCCTTGCTTGCCGCTGGGCGAAGCCCTGGATGGATCGTCGGCGCCGGGCACCGGGACGGCGCGGCCCAGCGTGCGTCCGTCCACCACGTCCTGCAGGGTGATGGCCGAGAGGAAGAAGCGCACCTGCTCGCCCAGCTCCCGCCAGAGGTCGCGCTGGTCGGGCGGCATGTCCGGGGTTTCGGCGGCCTCGGCACCGCCGGCGATCGTGTCGTCCACCGCCTCGACGATCTCGGCCACCGTGATCGCGCCGGCCGGGCGGCTCAGCCGGTATCCTCCACCCGGGCCGCGCGCCGAGCGCACCAGCCCGGCGCGCCGCAGCCGCGCGAAAAGCTGCTCCATGTAGGCCACCGACAGCATCTGTGCCTGGGCGATCTCGGCCAGTGCCACGGGCGCGCCCTGGGTCTGCCCCAGGCCGCGCCGCGCCATCTCCGTCAAAGCCATCACGGCATAGCGACCCCTGGTGGAAAGCCGCATCTCAGCCCCGCCGCCCCGGCGCGCACGGGGCGGCTGGACCGACGCGGGCGGCAGCCATGCAGAGCGATTCATGAGGGCATGCCATGTTTTGGTTATGAATCCCGTCCGCCGCTGCCTATATTGCGACTGTCGCTCGCACCGAAAGGTCGCGGGGGGCAGATGGCACCCCCGGAACCCGGTTCGGACGCGCCCCCGTCGTTGCTGGCCACCCCATTCGGTGCGGGATGGCTCCTCGGCGGAACGTTCCGGCCTTGTGTCCATCCGGCGGACCGGGCTCCGCCCGCGGCCTCCCGGTTGGGGCGCGGCTGGAACCCGCTCCGCCGGGGAACCGCCCTGCGGGGCGGTCGGGGTGCCGGTGTAGAGAAAACTGGTGGGGCGGCCCCTTAGCCGGGTCCGGCCTACCCCAGAAGAACGCCCCTTCGGGGGCGGAAGGTGATGATGCCCGAGGTCATGTTCGCTGGCCCTGACGGTCGGCTCGAGGGTCGCTACCACCACGCCAAGCAGCCCAATGCGCCAACCGCCCTGATACTGCACCCCCATCCGCTGCATGGCGGGACCATGAACAACCGGGTGGTGCACGCCCTGTACGAGCGCTTCCGCCTCATGGGCTTCTCGACGCTGCGCTTCAACTTCCGCGGCGTCGGCAAGAGCCAGGGGCGCTATGACGGCGGCATCGGCGAGATCTCCGACGGCACGGCGGCGCTGGACTTCCTGCAGGCGGTGAACCCTGCCGCTTCCATGCTCTGGGTGGCCGGCTATTCCTTTGGCGCCTATGTCGGGATGCAGGTGCTGATGCGCCGGCCCGAGATGGGCGGCTTCGTCTCCATCGCGGCGCCGGCCAGCCATTATGACTTCGGCTTCCTCGCCCCCTGCCCCTGCTCCGGCCTGATCCTGCACGGGGAGGCCGACGAGCTGGTGCCCGAGCCTTCCGTGCGGAAGCTGGTGGACAAGCTGAACACCCAGAAGGGCATCAAGATCGACTACCGGGTGATGGAGGGCGCGACCCACGTCTTCACCCCCGAGCAGACGGCGCGCGTGGCCGATGCCACGCAAGACCATGTGATGACCGTGCTGAACCGCGCGCGGATGTCGATGGCGGCCGACTGAGCCCGCGCATGCCGGCGTAACAGGGGGCGGCGCACCGCAAGGGCGCCGCCCCTTTCCGTTCAGGCCCGCGTTCAGGCGAAGGCCGCGACCCGCCGCCCGCCGGTCATCGGGCGCGGCGCGCCGGTGGTGCCGGGAAAGGTCAGCGGCAGGCCGCGCGCCACACGTGCGGCCAGAACGCCGAAGGCCTGGGCTTCCAGCGCGTCGCCGTCCCACCCCGCCGCCTCGGCGGGCCGGACCGGCGCGTCCAGCACCGCCGCCAGAGCCCGCATCAGCGCCGGGTTCCGCCTCCCGCCTCCGGCCACGAGCCACTGGGACGGCGGTTCCGGGAAGTGACGGGCCGCGGCGGCCACGCAGGCCGCGCAGAAGGCCGCCAGCGTCGCCGCACCATCCCCCGGGGAAAGCGCACCGGCCCCCGATTCGCGGATCGCCCGGTCGAAATCCAGCCGGTCCAGGGACTTCGGCGGCGGCGCGGCCAGGTAGGGGTGAACGGCAAGGCGCGCCAGCACCGACCCGTCCGGCTTCCCCGAAAGCGCCAGCAGCCCGTCCCTGTCGCAGTCCTGGCCGGTTGTCCGCATCGCCCAGTCGTCCAGCGGGCCATTGGCCGGGCCGGTGTCGAAGGCGACCAGGGACCCGTCGCGCCCGATCCAGGTCACGTTTCCCACGCCGCCCAGGTTGAGGATGGCCACCGGCCGGGGCAGCGCCTCCGCCAGCACGCGGTGAAACACCGGCACCAGGGGCGCCCCCTGCCCGCCCGCCGCCACGTCGGCGGAGCGGAAGTCGTGCACCACCTCCACCCCCGTCCGCCGGGCGAGAAGGGCGGCGTCGCCGATCTGCCAGGTGTGGCCGCGCTCCCCCGGGCGCGAGGCCGGACGGTGCAGGATGGTCTGGCCATGGAAGCCGATCAGGTCCGCCGGCAGATTCAGCGCGGCCACCGCCTCGGCATGGTGCTCGGTCAACCGGCGGGCGCAGTCCAGCAGGGCCGGGTGATCGGCGAGGCGTCCCTCCGCGTGCAGCGCGGGGGCGGCGTCCAGCAGGCCCCGGAGATCCCGCCGCAGCCCGGCCGGATAGGGGATGGTCAGCGTGCGGCCAAAGCGCCCGATCCGCTCCCCGTCCGTTTCCACATAGGCGGCGTCCACCCCGTCCAGGGAGGTTCCGCTCATCAGGCCGATGGTTCGCAGCATGGCGGCAGTTGTGCTAGGCGCGGGGCGCTTTGCAAGGTCCGATAAACGCCGCGATGTCCGAAACCACCGCCGAGACTACCTCCGGGAGCCCCCTCGGGAGCACCAGCGAGTTCCTCCACCTGGCGCGCCAGCGCGGCTATATCCATCAGGTGACGGACGAGGCCGGGCTGGCCGCCCGCATGGCTCAAGGCCCGCTGCCCGCCTATGTCGGCTTCGACTGCACGGCCGACAGCCTGCATGTCGGCCACCTTCTGCCCATCATGCTGCTGCGCCTCTGGCAAAGGCTCGGGCACAAGCCCGTGCCGCTGATCGGCGGCGGCACCACCAAGATCGGCGACCCCTCCGGCCGCGACGAGGGCCGCCAGCTCCTGACGGCCGAGAAGATCGAGGAGAACAAGGCCGGCATCCGCCGCTCCTTCGCCTCCTTCCTGCGCTTCGGGGAGGGCCCCACGGACGCGCTGATGCTGGACAACGCCGCCTGGCTGGACGGCCTCGCCTACATCCCCTTCCTGCGCGACGTCGGCCGGCACTTCAGCGTCAACCGCATGCTCACCATGGACAGCGTCCGCCTTCGCCTGGACCGCGACCAGCCGCTGTCCTTCCTCGAATTCAACTACATGCTCCTCCAGTCCTACGACTTCCTGGAGTTGCGCCGGCGTCACGGCGTGGCCCTGCAGATGGGCGGCAGCGACCAGTGGGGAAACATCGTCATGGGCGTGGAGCTCAACCGCCGCATCGACGCCGCCGAGGTCTTCGGCGCGACCACTCCGCTGCTCGCCACCGCATCGGGAGCCAAGATGGGCAAGACCGCGGCGGGCGCCGTCTGGCTGAACCCCGACCGCCTCTCGCCCTATGACTACTGGCAGTTCTGGCGGAACACCGAGGACGCGGATGTCGGCCGCTTCCTGCGCCTGTTCACGGAGATGCCGGTCGGGGAAACGGAGCGCCTGGCAGCGCTTCGGGGTTCCGAGGTGAACGAGGCCAAGAAGATCCTGGCCACCGAGGCCACAGCGCTGCTGCACGGGCGCGAGGCCGCGGAGGCGGCGGCGGGCACCGCCCGGGCCACCTTCGAGCAGGGCGTGGCGGCGGAAAGCCTGCCCTCCATCACGGCCGGCCTGCCCGCCGGCCTGCTGGACCTCGCGGTCGCGGCGGGGCTCGCGGCCAGCAAGGGCGAGGCACGGCGCCTGATCGGCCAATCCGGGCTGCGCCTCAACGACGAGGCGGTGAGCGACCCCGCGCGCGAGGTCACGGCGGAGGACCTGCGGGACGGCGCGGCCAAGCTCTCCGCGGGCCGCAAGCGCCATGTGCTGGTGCGCCCCGCCTGAGAGCGGCGCGCCGGCCGCTCAGCCCGCCCGCTGCACCACGATGCCGATCGAGGTGCTGATCTGCCCGAGCGCCTCGATCTTCATGTGCGGCAGCGCATAGGGCGGCGTATCGATGTAAGCATCGAGCGGGCTGTCGCCGGGATGCAGGTTCAGCGGCCAGACGGCGTGCCCACGCGCGGCGAGGCGTTCCAGCAGGCCTTCGATGTCCCGGCGCCGGAAATAGCTCAGCCCCGGCGTCTCGAGCGTGTGCTCGTTGGAGCCGAGGTTGAACTCGGTGGTGTGCACCGCGACGCCGCCCGGGCGCAGGGTCTCGAGCGAATTCTCCACGAAGTCGAGGCCGGGCGCGATGCCACCCAGGTGCTCGAAGCAGCAGGAGGACCAGCAGGCATCGAAGCCCCGGAGGTCGCGGGGGATGGCGTTCATGTCCACGGGGCGGAAGGTGACCCGCTGCCGGAACTCCGCCTCTTCCAGCAATTCGCTCCGGTGGAGGCGCGTCAGGTCCTCGGAGTGCTGGTGGGTGCTGCCCCAGCCCTGTTCGGCGACGATCTCGGGCGGCGCGTCGGTCGCCACCACCTCCACGCCGTGGGAGGCGAGCATGGCCGGGATCGGTTCGGTGCCCACGCCGAAGCCGAGCGCCCGGGCGCCCGGGCGGATGGCGTCGGCGGCGCGGAGGGCGGCCAGGATCCAGCAGAACTCCCACTGCTTGCGGTGCGGGCGCGGTGCCTCGGCGATGGTCGCGCACCAGGCGGCATAATCGGGCTCGTCGAACTGCGAGGCGGTGCAGAGCTGGCTGGTGGGCCGGGAAAGGCGGGGTGGCTCGAAAATCCAGGGCACCAGCGTGGAGGCCGGCGGGGCGAGGAGCCAGAGCGGCGCGGCATAGGTTTCCGGCACCAGCGCGCGGCGCAGCGCCTCGGGCGAGGCATGACGGCGGTGCCGGTCCAGTTCCTCCTCGCCGGGTTCACGTCCCAGCAGAAGGCGAAAGGCCCAGACCACGGCTTCGGGCGGCAGGAGGGACTCGGACGGGCGCGCGGAGGGCGGCACGGCTCAGGTCCGGTCCGGAACGGAATTTTCGTGCATCGGCCGATCTTAATCGGCCACCCGCGTCAGGTCGAGATATCGTGAGCGCCCTGCGCCACGTCCGGGCATTGTCACCGCGATCCGCGGAGTGGCGAGGGCGGATGGTGGGCGCAACAGGGATTGAACCTGTGACCCCCTCCGTGTCAGGGAGGTGCTCTCCCGCTGAGCTATGCGCCCATCCGTCCGGGAACCGGCGCGCCGCGCCGGTGGCGGCCCTTTAGCGCGGCCTTCCGCCGAGGACAAGCCTCGAGACGCACCGGCGGGGCGCCGCTTCGCCGCACCGGATCTGGCCCGGCCGGGCCGCAGCGCGCGGTGCGTGCGTGAGCGCGCGTGACAGTTGCGCCCGGCTGTGGTGATTCGGATGGAGATGGATCTCCCGATGAAGGCCTCCGCCGAGGCCGATGCCCCACCACCCTTCCTGCTGCACCGACCGGCGCAGCAGGCCGCGCCGCTGATTTTCGCCTCCCCGCATTCCGGCCGCCACTACCCCGCCGCCTTCCTGGCCGACAGCCGTCTCGATCCCGTCTCCCTCCGCCGTTCGGAGGACGGCTTCGTCGAGGAACTCTTCGCCGGCGCCCCAGCGCTTGGCGTTCCCCTGCTCGCCGCGACCTTCCCCCGCGTTTATTGCGACGCGAACCGCGAGCCGTGGGAACTGGATCCCGGCATGTTCGACGGGCCGCTGCCGGATTTCGTGAACAGCGCCTCGCCGCGCGTCGGCGCGGGCCTGGGCACCATCGCCCGGGTGGTGGCGAGCGGGGAGGCCGTTTATCGCCGCCGCCTGTCCTTCGACGAGGCCGCCGACCGCGTGAGGGGCCTGTGGGAGCCCTATCACGCCGCCTTGTCCGGGCTGATCCGGGAAACCACGCGGCGCTTCGGCGGCTGCCTCCTGATCGATTGCCACTCCATGCCCTCCTTCCCCGGCGAAACGGGGCGCGCGACGGACATGATCCTGGGCGACGCGCACGGCACCGCCGCCGCCCCGCGCGCCACCCGCATGCTGGAGGGGGCGCTTTCGGGCCTCGGCTACCGGCTGCGGCGCAACGACCCTTATGCCGGGGGCTATGTCACCCGCCATTACGGGCGCCCGCGGGAGGGGGTGCACGTGATCCAGCTGGAAATCGCCCGGAGCCTCTACATGGATGAACGGCGCATCCAGCGCCTTCCGGGGATGGTGACGCTGCGGGCCGACATGGAGCGGCTGATGGCCACGCTCGTTTCGGCGGACTGGGGCTTCCTGAAGGGCTGACCCGTGCCATCGCGGCCTGGGCGCCATGGCCGGGCACCGGGCGGGACAGCGGGCAAAAAAAGAGGCGGTGCCAGAGGCACCGCCGAGTTTAGGGAGGAAACGTCCAAGAAAGACAACGACGCAAGTAAGGCGTCGCTGCGATGCACAACGTAGGTCCCGCACCAGGGTTTCGCAAGGGAGATTCCGCATCGCACCAACACGCGAATGCGATGGTTTCCCGCTTTGTCCCCTGGCACGCCGCTTGAGCGGGACAGGCCATGCGCCTCCTCGCCTTCCTCCTCACGCTCCTCCCCGGACTGGCCCTCGCCCAGCCCTCCCCCACCGGGCTTTGCCGTGCCGCGATCGGCGCCGCGGAGCGGGAATACGGGCTTCCAGCCGGCCTGCTGGCCGCGATCGGCCGCGTGGAATCCGGCCGGCGCGATCCCGGCACCGGGGAACAAGGACCCTGGCCGTGGACCATGAACGCGGAGGGCCGGGGGCAATTCTTTTCCTCCAGGGCGGAAGCGATTGCCGAGGTGCGGCAGCTTCGCGCCGGCGGCATGCGGCTGATCGACGTGGGCTGCATGCAGATCAACCTGCATCACCACCCCGGCGCCTTCGCCTCGCTGGAGGAAGCCTTCGATCCCCTCGCCAATGCCCGCTACGCCGCGCGTTTCCTGAAGACCCTGCAGGCGAACAGCGGCGACTGGATGACGGCGGCCGGTCACTACCACAGCCAGACGCCGTCACGCGCCGAGGCTTATCGCGCCCAGGTGGCGCTGCGCTGGCCGGAGGAGCAGCGCGCCGGGGCCGCACCGGCGTGGCAGCCCGGCTGGTCCAGCCAGCAGCCCCGCCCGGCAGCCCCCATGGCGGGGATGACCGGGCTGAGCATCCGCGCGGCGCCGCCGCCGGCGGTGCTGCGCCTGGCCGGCGCCGCCGCGCCCGAGGGCGGGCGCGGGCGCGACCTCGATGCCTACCGCGCCATGGCCATCCCGCTCGCCACCCGCGCCGCGCCGATGATGCCGCGCGGCCTGCCGGGAGGCCGCGGGTGACCCCGCCAGCGCTGCAGGTTGACCCCTTCCAGAGGGTTGGCCATCTTCCGCAGCCCAACACCGCTGCGGGCCGCAGACCATGAACTCCGCCGCCGCGGCACCTTCCGCCCGTCCTCCAAGCTTTGCCGAGGCACTGCGCGTATGGCTGCGGATCGGCCTTCTTTCCTTCGGCGGTCCCGCCGGGCAGATCGCCCTTCTCCACCGTGAGGTGGTGGAGCAGCGGCGCTGGATCTCGGACGCGCGCTTCCTGCACGCGCTGAACTTCTGCACCCTGCTTCCGGGACCCGAGGCGCAGCAGCTCGCCACCTATCTCGGATGGCTGCTCCACGGCGTGCGCGGGGGCGTCGCGGCCGGGGCGCTGTTCGTGCTGCCGGGCATGGTGGTGATGCTCGGGCTGTCCCTGCTTTACGCGACCTCGGGCGAAATGCCGCTGGTGGCCGGGCTGTTCTTTGGCCTTCGCTCCGCCGTGATGGTGCTGGTGGTCGAGGCGCTGCTGCGGGTGGCGCGGCGGGCGCTGAAGACCCGGGCCGCCTGGGCCATGGCGGGGCTGGCCTTCGCCGCGCTCTACCTGCTCTCCGTTCCCTTCCCTCTCGTGGTGCTTCTGGCTGCGCTGACCGGCTTCCTGCTCCCGGCTGCCTTTCGCGCCCCGGCGCATGACGTGGCCAGGGACGGCCCGCCCGCCCTGCTCGATGCCGTGCTCGCGGCCGATCCGGGCCGCCCCGCCCGCCTGGCCGCCCAGGCGTGGCGCGCGGGCTGGGTGGCGGTGGCGTGCTGGCTGCTGCCCGTGGCCGCGCTGATCCTCGCCGGGGCGGGGGTCTTCGCCGATATCGCCGTGTTCTTCTCCAAGATGGCGGTGGTGACCGTGGGCGGGGCCTATGCCGTGCTCGCCTATGTGGCGCAGGAGGCCGTTCAGGTGCGCGGCTGGCTGACCCCGGCGCAGATGCTGGTCGGGCTGGGCTTGGCCGAGACCACGCCGGGGCCGCTGATCCTGGTGTTGCAGTTCGTGGGCTTCATGGCCGGGCTGGGCCAGGCAGGGGGGATGGCCGGCGGCATCGCGGCCTCCCTCCTGACGGTCTGGGTCACCTTCGCGCCCTGCTTCGCCTTCATCTTCCTCGGCGCCCCCTTCGTGGAGCGGCTGCACGCGAACCGGGCGCTCACCGGTGCGCTGGCGGCGGTGACGGCTGCGGTGGTCGGGGTGATCGCCAATCTGGCGCTGTGGTTCGGGCTGCGCGTGATCTTCACGGAGGTGCACCGCGCCGGGTTCGGTCCGGCCGGACTGGACCTGCCTGTGCTCGCCAGCCTGGACCCCTGGGCCCTCGCCCTCTCGGTGCTGGCGGCCATGCTGCTGTTCGGCCTGCGCCTGGGCCTGCTGCCGACGCTGGGCGCCACCGCCATCGCCGGGCTGCTGGCGAGGCTCGCGGCCGGCTGAGCGGGCCGGTCGCCGGTTGCATAGGATACCCCCCCACCCTATTTTTCTGCTGTGACCCACACCATCGACGACAAGCAGAAGCTCCTTGCCCGCGTCCGCCGCATCCGCGGGCAGGTCGAGGCGGTGGAGCGCGCGCTGGAAGCCGATGCCGATTGCGGGCGCGTGATGCACCTGCTGGCCAGCACCCGCGCCGCCATGTCCGGCCTGATGGCCGAGGTGGTGGAGGACCATGTCCGGTCGCATCTGGTGGACGCGGAGAAGCACCCCGGCGCACTGGACGAAGAAGCCGTGGAGCAGTTGCTCGGCGTCGTCCGCACCTACATGAAGTGAGGCCCGGCCATGACGTCCTTCAGCGAACTGGTTCAGCAGGGTGCCACCCATGCCTGGCTGTTCATCCCTTCGGCCATTCTGCTCGGCGCGCTGCACGGGCTGGAGCCCGGGCATTCCAAGACCATGATGGCGGCCTTCATCGTGGCGGTGCGCGGCACGGTGCCGCAGGCCGTGCTGCTGGGGCTATCGGCCGCGATCTCGCACACGGCGGTGGTCTGGGCGGTGGCACTGGTCGGGCTGCACTATGCCAGCCGCTTCGATGCGGAAACCTCGGAGCCGTATTTCCAGCTCGCTTCCGCCGCCGTGGTGGTGGGCGTGGCCGCCTGGATGCTCTGGCGAAGCTGGCGGGACCGGCAAGGCGGGCACGACCATCACGGCCATGGCCACAGCCACGGCGCGCACGCGCATGCCGGGCATGAGCACGCGCACGCGCATGGGGGCGACCTGCGCCGCATCGACACCGGCCATGGTGCCGCGACGCTGGACATCTCCGAGGAGGGCGTGCCCCCGCGCTGGCGGCTTCGTCCCGAGAATGGCGGCCACTGGGCGCCCGCCGGGGTGACGCTGGAAACCGTCCGCGGCGATGGCGCGCGCCAGGTCTTCACCTTCACGGAGCGCGGCGGCCAGCTGGAATCCGTCGAGACCATCCCGGAGCCGCACGCCTTCCGCGCCCGGCTCCGGCTGGCCCATGGCGGCCACGCGCATGAGTACGAGTTGGCTTTCCACGAGCATGACCATGACCATGCACACGCTGCGGGCCACGGGCATACGCGGGGCCAGGGTGGGATCGAGGTCGGCGGCGAGGGCTTCCGGGACGCCCATGAGCGCGCCCATGCCGAGGACATCCGCCGCCGCTTCAACGGGCGGACGGTCACCACCTGGCAGATCGTGCTCTTCGGCCTGACGGGCGGGCTGATCCCCTGCCCCGCCGCGATCACGGTGCTGATGCTCTGCCTCCAGCTCCGCCAGTTCAGCCTGGGCGTGGCGCTGGTGCTGTGCTTCTCCGTGGGCCTCGCGGTGGTGATGGTGTCGGTGGGGGCGGGCGCGGCCTGGAGCATGCACAAGGCCGAGCGGCGCTGGTCCGGCCTGTTCGAGACCGTCACGCGGCGCGCGCCCTATGTCTCGGCGGCGCTGATCCTGCTGGTCGGCCTCTACATGGGCTGGCAGGGCTGGACGCATCTTCCCGCCCATGCCGCCTGAGGCCCGCGGCATGGATCGCGCGATGCGGGCCGCCTGGGGAAGCCTGCTGGTCAGCTTCGTCGTCCTGGGGCTCAAGCTCGCCGCCTGGTGGGTCACGGGCAGCGTCGCCCTCTACTCGGACGCGCTGGAGACGATCATCAACGTGGTGGCGGCCGCTGCCGCCCTGGTGGCGCTCCGCATCAGCGCGCGCCCGGCGGATGCCGACCACCCCTATGGCCACCAGAAGGCCGAGTACTTCTCCGCGGTG
Source organism: Muricoccus vinaceus (assembly GCF_042433125.1). Classification (NCBI taxonomy): domain Bacteria; kingdom Pseudomonadati; phylum Pseudomonadota; class Alphaproteobacteria; order Acetobacterales; family Roseomonadaceae; genus Muricoccus; species Muricoccus vinaceus. Next base: position 131,386 of record NZ_JBHLVZ010000002.1, read on the forward strand.
CTGGAGGGGATGATGGTGCTGGGCGCCGCCGCCGCCATCCTGCACGAGGCCTATGGTGCCTGGGCGCATCCCGCCCTGCCCGAGGCGCCCTTCCTCGGCATGGCGATCAATGGCGCCGCCACCTTGCTCAACGCCTTCTGGGCAGCCTTCCTGATCCGGTCCGGGCGCGCATGGCGCTCACCGGCGATCCTTGCCAGCGGGCGGCACGTCCTGACCGATGTTTGGACCTCCGGCGGCGTGCTGGCGGGCTTCGCCCTGGTGCCGGTGACCGGCTGGGCCTGGCTGGACCCGGCCATGGCCGCGCTGGTGGCGCTGAACATCATCTGGACCGGCATCGCCATGGTGCGAGACTCCGTCGGCGCCCTGATGGACCGCGCGGTGGAGCCCGAGGTGCTCACCGCCATCCGCCGCGTCATCCGCGACGAGGCGGCAGGGGCGCTGGAGGCGCACGACCTCCGCACCCGCGCCTCCGGGCACATGACCTTCGTGGAGTTCCACCTCGTGGTGCCCGAGGCGATGACCGTGGGCGCCGCGCACGCGATCTGCGACCGGCTCGAAGCCGCGCTGCGCGCGGAGCTCGGCGAGGCCGTCATCACCATCCACCTCGAGCCCGAGGCGGAAAGCGAGCGGCGCGGCGTGCCCGTTCTCTGAGCCGCGCCTCAGCGGTAGCGCGTCACCAGCCGCCCCGGCTTCTCCCCCGTTGCGCCGCGGGCCGCGGAATAGGTGGGCACGCCGTTGCACCAGACCTCCTCGATGCCCTCGGAGAGCTGCTTGGGGTCCTCGAAGGTGGCGCGGTCGCGCACGGCATGGGGGTCGAACAGCACCACGTCCGCCACCGCGCCCTCGCGCAGGAAGCCGCGGTCCACCATGCCGAAGATCTCCGCGGCAAGGCCGGTCATCTTGTGGACGGCGACCTCCAGGCTGAACAGCTTCACGTCGCGCACATAGTGGCCGAGCACGCGCGGAAAGGTACCCCAGAGGCGGGGATGGGGATGGGCGTCGTGCGGGATGCCGTCCGAGCCGATGACCGAGAGCGGGTGCGCCAGGATGCGGCGCACGTCCTCCTCGTCCATCTGCCAGGTCACCTGCCCCGCCGGCAGCAGGCGGGCGGCGGCGGTGCGGATGTCGGTGTTCCAGCCGCGCGCGACGTCCTTCAGGTACCTGCCGGCCATCTCGGGGTGCGGGACGGACCAGGTGACCATCACCTCCACGTCGTCGCGCAGCTTGTCCGGCATCAGCACGGTGGAGCCGGCGGGGTACGGGTAGGCATCGAAGGACAGGTCCTGCGTGCGCGCGTATTCCGCCAGCAGCGGCAGCGTCTGGGTGGAGCGGCCGTAGTTCTCGGGCATGGAGCACTTGTGGTGGCTGACATGCACGGCCACCCCGGCGCGCTTGCCGATCTTGGCCGTTTCCTCGATGGAGGCGAGCACGCGGTCCGCCTCGTCGCGCATGTGCGTGCAGTAGAGGCCGCCGAAGGGACGCAGCGCCTCGGCCACCGCGATCACCTCCTCCGTGGTCGCCTGGGCGTTGGGCGGGTAGTAGAGGCCGGTGGAAAAGCCGCTCGCCCCCTCCCCCATCGCCTGGCGCAGGCGGTCGTGCATCCGGGCGATCTCGGCGTCCTTCGCGGGGCGGTAGACGTCGCCGCCCATGGCCTCCACCCGCATGGTCTGGTGGCCGACGAAGGCGTAGGTGTTCACCTCCGAGCCGCGCGTCTTCAGGGCATGGGCGTAGTCGCCGAAGCTGTCGAACTCCCACCAGCTTTCATCGCCCAGAAGGTCCAGCGGCGGGATCGGGCGGGTTTTCAGGCGGAGCGGGGAAAGACTCACGCCGCAATTGCCGACCACCACGGTGGTCACGCCCTGGCTGGTCTTGCAGGTCGTGCAATCGGGCCCGCACAGCACGGCGCGGTCGTCATGGGTGTGGCTGTCGATGAAGCCGGGCGCGAGCGCCTTGCCCGTCGCGATCACCTCGCGGTCCGCCGAGGCGGCGCCGAGGTCGCCGACCCCCACGATCCGGTCGCCCCGCAGCCCCACATCGCCGATCCGGCGCGGGCTGCCCGTGCCGTCGAACAGGGTGGCATCGCGGATGATGGTGTCGCAGCGCAGCGCCATGGGGGAACCTTCCGGAAAGGGGCCGGCATGATGGCCCCGCGAGGCCGCCCGATCCAGGCCCGGGCCCCTGGAGGGGCGCGGCCCTTGCCGCGCCCGGGAACCTTGGGGGCCGCGGGGCCTTCTTTCCGGTGATGCCGAGCGGAACCAGCCCCCACAAGCCCCCGCCGGGGGATCCGCCCAATGGGGCGAAGGCGCGCCTGGCGGGCCGGATCGACCGCCTGCAGGAAAGGGTCTCGGACCTTTCCAAGGCGGTGCCGCTCGCGGACCGCCTGGGGGCCGGGGCGCAGCAGGCCCTCCTCTCCTCCGCCGGAGCACTGATCGCCTATCTGCCCACCCAGGCGCTGGGGCTGCGCGAGGGCTTCTGGGGCGCCATCACGGCCATCGCCGTCATGCAGACGGAGTTCGGCGCAGCCCGCAACACCGGGCGGGACCAGGTGATCGGCTCGGCCGTCGGAGGGGCGATCGCGGTGGCGGTGGCGCTGGCCCTCGGGCAGGGGCTGTTCTTCTACATCCTCGCGGTGGTGCTCTCGGTGCTGGCCTGCGCCGCGCTCAACGTCGCATCGGCCAGCCGGCTGGCCGGGATCACCGCCACGATCATCATCCTGGTTCCGCATTCTGGCTCGCCCCAGCACATGCTGCTCTCCCGCGTGGGCGAGGTCGCCTGGGGCGCGCTGGTCGGGCTCAGCCTGGTCTGGCTGTACCTGCGCCTGCGGGACGCTCAGTCCGAGAAGAAGTCCGGCATGGCGGGCGGCGGCGGTTCGGGGCCGCGCACCGCGCGCTGAACCGTGGTTTCCAGCGCCTGGAGGAAGCGGGAGCGGTTGTCGGCGCTGAAGCTGGAGTTCCGCGTCTGGCCGTTCGTCACCTCCCGCATGTGCCGGGCGATCTCACGCCCGGCGAGGGCCTGGCCGATGTTGGTGGTATCCCAGACCTTGCCGCTGGGTGCCAGCGCGTGGCCCCCGGCCGCGAGGCAGCGGGAGGCGAGCGGGATATCGGCGGTGACGCAGATGTCGCCGGGGCGGATGGAGTCCGCGATCCAGTCATCGGCCACGTCGGGACCATCCGCCACGATCACGCGGCGCACCCAATCGGGCAGCCGCACCCCGCGGGAGCCGTTGGCGACCACCGTGACCGGCAGGCCATGCCGCTCGGCGACGCGGAAGGCCTCGTCCCGGACGGGGCAGGCGTCGCCGTCGACGTAGATGTGCGGCGCGCTCAGAGCAGGCCGTCCGCGAGGTCGCGCGCGGCCAGCGCCGGGTCGCGCTGCGCCGGGTCGCCCATGCCGCCGCCGCCCGGCAGCAGCAGGCGCAGGCGCTTGCCCTTGGGGATCACCTGGTAGCCCTTGGTGCGGAGCGGCGTGCCGTCCGTCAGCCCGACCCAGCCGGGCGCGCCGTCGCCCCCGCCGTCCCGCCCGCGCGGGGCATTGGCCACGCGGTCGAAGATGGCGTTGACGGCGAATTCGGCGTCGTCCCGCGCACCGATCTCCATCACCTGCCCCAGGCCGCCGCGCGTGCGGCCGGGGCCGCCCGAGCCCGCGCGCAGCTCCTTCTTCCAGAACACCACGGGGGCCACGTTCTCCGTCGCCTCCACTGGCATGGTCCGCACGCCCGAGGGGAAGGCGGTGCCGTCCAGCCCGTCCTGCCCGGGCCGGGCGCCGGTCCCGCCGGAGTTGAAGGTGATGACCTCGAAATCGGGCAGCTCGGCCTCCGCCCCGCTCACCTGGCCGCCGCCGCGCAGGGGCGGGTTCCACAGGCAGGAGGAGCCCTCCGCCACCACGCGGTCCGGCACCGCCTGGTGCAGGCAGCCCATCATGAGGTCCGGCAGGAGCTGCCCGACCACATGGCGCACGCTCACGGGAAAGGGCCGCGGGGCATTGAGGATGCAGCCTTCCGGGATCTGCATCCGGAAGGGCAGCAGGGAAGCCCAGTTGTTCGGCACCTCCGGCGCCACAACGCACTTGATGCCGAAGCAGGCATAGGCCCGGCAATAGGCGGCGGGGACGTTGATGCCGCGCCCCGAGAGCCCGGAGGTGCCCGCGTAATCCACGGCGATGTGGTCCTCGGCAACCGTCATGCGGGCGCGCAGCGTGACGGGTGCCTCGTAGCCGTCCGAGCTGATTTGCGCGCGGAACTCGCCGCGCGGCAGCTTCGCGATCTCGGCCAGCGTCGCACGGGACGAGGCCTCGAAGATCGACTCCGCAAGGTCGTCGATCGCCTCCATCCCGTACTCGTCCATCATCTCGACGAGACGGCGCGCGCCGGCGTCGTTGCAGGCGCAGAGGGAATAAACGTCGCCCTCCAGCTCCGCCGGCGTGCGGGTACCGGCGCGCAGGATGTCGAAGAAGGTCTCGTTGGCGCGCCCCTGGTCGAAGCACTTCACGATGGGAATATAGAGCCCTTCCTCGAAGACCGAGCGCCCTTCCGGCCCCATGCCGAGGCCGCCGACGTCGATCACGTGCGCGGTGTTGGCGAAGAGCGCGACGATCGTGCCGTTGCGGAAGGCGGGGGTGACCACGGTCAGGTCATGCAGGTGGCCGGTGCCGAGCCAGGGGTCGTTGGTGATGTAGTGGTCGCCCGGCTTCATCGTGCTGGCCGGAAACTTCGCGAGGAAGTGGCCGACGGATTCCATCATCGAGTTCACATGGCCCGGCGTGCCCGTGACGGCCTGTGCCAGCATCCGGCCGCGCAGGTCGAACACGCCCGCCGACAGGTCGCCCGCCTCGCGCACCGTGGTGCTGAAGGCGGTGCGGATCATGATCTGCGCCTGCTCCTCCACCACGGCGATCAGGCGGTTCCACTGGATCTGGCGCTGAATGGTGGCGAGGGCGTCGCTCATCGGGTCAGCTCCAGGTATCCCAGCCCATCCATCCGGCAGGTCCATCCCGGCCCCACCAGCGTGCTCGTCTCGGCCTCGGCCACGATGCAGGGGCCGGCGACCGCCGCACCGGGCGCGAAGCCCTCGCGGTCATAGACCGGCCAGTCCGACACCGCGCCCCGCGCCGTGTCGCGCACGGCCTGATGACGGACCGGCGCGGGCGCCGGTGCCTCCGACACCTCGGCCACGGGCGGCGGCGCCTCGACCTCCGTCGCGACGGTCACGGCGAAGGAAAGGATTTCCACGTCGCTGCCCGGCACCGGCCGGTCGTAGAAGCCGGCATAGGCGACGTCGTAGGCGGCGCGCACCGCCTCCACGTCCGCCGCCGCCAGCGTCTTCACCGGCAGTTCGACCGCGATCTCGTGCCCCTGGCCGACATAGCGCATGTAGGCGATGCGCCGTTCCACCAGAGGTGCCCCGAAGGAGCCCTGCGCGACCACCCCGCGCGCCTCGGCCGACATTTCCGCCAGCAGCGCGTTCACGGCCGCCGCGTCGAAGGAGCGGAAGCGCTGGTAGAGGCTGCGGACCACCTCGTAGCCCACCGGAGCGCGCAGGAAGCCGATGGCGGAGCCCACGCCGGCGCCGGATGGCACGAGCATCCGGTTCACGCCGATCTTCTCCGCCACGCGATAGCCGTGCACCGGCCCGCCACCGCCGAAGGCGATGATGGCGCGGCCGTCATAGCCCTTGCCGCTCTCGATGGCGTGGACGCGGGCGGCGTTGGCCATGTTCTCGTCCACCACCTCCACCACGCCCAGCGCCGCCATCTCCGGCGGAAGGCCCAGCGCGCCGAGGGAGGCGTCCATCGCCCCGCGCGAGGCCTCCGGGTGCAACGCCATGCTGCCGCCGGCGAAGCTCGCGGGGTCGTAGCGGCCGAGCAGCAGGTTCGCGTCGGTCACCGCGGGCTTCGCACCGCCACGGCCGTAGCAGGCCGGGCCGGGATCGGCGCCCGCGCTTTCCGGCCCCACCTGGATGCGCCCCAGCGCGTCCACCGAGGCGATGGAGCCCCCGCCCGCGCCGATCTCCACCATCTCGATGACGGGGATGCGCAGCGGCAGGCCAGAGCCCTTCTTGAAGCGCCCGATCCGCGCCACCTCGAAGGAGCGGGCGGTCTGCGGCGCGAAGTCGTCGATCAGGCAGACCTTGGCGGTGGTGCCGCCCATGTCGAAGGACAGCACGCGGTTCCACCCCTTCTGCCGCGCCACATGGGCGGAGAAGATGGCGCCGCCCGCGGGCCCGCTCTCCACCAGGCGGATCGGGAAGCGCGCGGCCGTTTCCAGCGTGGTGAGACCGCCGCCCGACAGCATCAGGAACAGCGGGCAGGCGAAGCCCGCTTCCGCCAGCCCGTCCCGAAGGCGGCCGAGATAGGTGGCCATCAGCGGCTGCACATAGGCGTTGGCCGCGGTGGTCGAGAAGCGCTCCCATTCCCGCATCTCCGGCGAAACCTCGGAGGAGAGCGAGACCGGCAGCCCCGGCCATTCCCCGCGCACGATCTCCGCCGCGCGCCGCTCATGCACGGGGTTCACGAAGGCGTGGAGGAAGCCGATCGCGAGGCTCTCGACCCCCTCCCCGCGCAACCGGCCGACGGCCGCGCGCACCGCCGCCTCGTCCAGCGGCAGCAGCACGCGGCCGGTGTTGTCGAGCCGCTCCGGCACGGTCAGGCGCCAGCGCCGGGGCACCAGCGGCTGCGGCAGCGTGATGTTCAGGTCATACTGGTCGTAGCGGCTCTCGTTGCCGAGCGCGAGGACGTCGCGGAAGCCCTCCGTCGTCAGCAGCGCGGTGCGGGCGCCCTTGCGCTCGATCACGGCGTTGGTGGCCAGCGTGGTGCCGTGGATGAACAGTGCCACGTCGGCCGGGCCGAGCCCGGCCTTGGCGAGCACCGCGCGGATGCCCTCCAGCACGCCCCGTTCCGGCGCGGCGGGGGTGGTCAGGACCTTGGCGGTCCAGCGCTCCACCCCGCCCTGCCCATCCGCCCGCTCCAGCGCCAGGTCGGTGAAGGTGCCGCCGATGTCGGCGGCCAGCCGCGCCCCGGTCGTCACCCGTCAGACCACCCGCACCACGCCGCCGTCCACGCGCAGGATCGTGCCGGTGATGTAGGAGCCGGCGTCGGAGGCCAGGAAGGCGGCGGCCTTGCCGAACTCGTCCGGCGAGCCGTAGCGGCGCAGCGGGATGGTCTTCTCGCGGTCCGCGATCACCTTCTCGGGCGTCGAGTTCTGCTTGGCCGCCGCCGCCCCGGCCAGCTCCACGCTGCGGTCGGTCAGGATGGCGCCGGGGGCGATGATGTTCACGGTGACGTTGTCCGGCCCCACCTCGTCGGCCAAGGTCTTGACCCAGCCCACGATGTTGGCGCGAAGCACATTGGAGAGCGCGAGGTTCGCCAGCGGCTGGACCATGCCCGTGCTGCCCACCGCGATGATGCGCCCGTGCTTCTGCTGGCGCATGGCCGGCAGCAGCGCGTTGGCCAGCCGGATCGGCGACAACACGATGCGGCGGAACCAGGTCTCCAGCGCTTCCTCCGTCAGGTCGGCGGCCGTGCCGGCGGGCGGGCCGCCGTGGTTGAGCACCAGGATGTCGATGCCACCCAGCGCCGCCATGGCGCCCTTGGCCAGGGCGTCCATGTCCTCGCCCTTCGCGACATCCGCCGCGAAGGCATGGGCCGCGGTGGCGCCCAGGCCGGTCAGCGCCTGGCAGACCGGGGCCAGGCGTTCGGCGTCGCGCCCGGAGATGGCCAGCGCCGCCCCATCGGCTGCCAGCGCCTCCGCAATGGCGCGGCCGAGACCCTTGGACGCGCCCATCACGAGCGCCCGCTTGCCGCGCAGACCGAGTTCCATCGCAAACCTCCCGTCGAATCAGGGGGCGGACCCTGAACCGGGCCCCTCGCCCTGGCAAGGTCGGGCGGTGTGGTTTGGCAAGCGGCCGAAGGCCGGGCATCCTGCCACGCATGGCCCGTCCGACGCTGCTGCAAACCCGCTCCCTGCCCGAGGCCGTGGAGGCCCGTGCCGCCCGCGACTACGCGATCCGCCGGCCGGAGGGACCGGACCGCGTCCTCGAATCCGCCGCCCTCCTGCGCGCCGCCGAGGGCTGCGACGGCATCCTCTGCGCCGCGGGCGATGGGCTGGACGCCGCCACGGTGGCTGCCCTTCCCGCCTCCGTCCGCATCGTCGCGACCTTCAGCGTGGGCACCGACCACATCGCCCTGGACGCCGCCCGCGCCCGCGGCATCCCCGTGACCAACACGCCGGATGTGCTGAGCGTCGCGACCGCCGAGATCGCCATGCTGCTGATCCTGATGTGCGCCCGCCGCGCCGGGGAGGCGGAGCGGCTGCTGCGCGCCCGGGAGTGGAAGGGCTGGGCGCCCACCCAGCTCATGGGCGTGACGCTGGAGGGCAAGCGGCTGGGCATCCTCGGCATGGGCCGCATCGGGCGGGCGCTGGCCCGCATGGCGCGCGGGATGGGAATGGAGGTCCACTACCGCAACCGCGCCCGCCTTTCCCCGGAGGAGGAAGAGGGCGCCACCTTCCATGGGGAGGACGGTGCCTTCCTCGCGGCCTGCGACGTGCTGTCCATGCACATCCCGGGCGGCGAGGCGACCCGCCACTGGCTTGGCGCGGCGCGCATCGCGCAGCTTCCGCGCGGCGCCATCGTGGTGAATACCGGGCGCGGCACCACCGTGGACGACGCGGCGCTGTGCGAGGCACTCCGCAGCGGGCACCTGCGCGCCGCGGGGCTGGATGTCTTCACCGGGGAGCCCGCGATCTTCGAGGGCTATCACAGCGCGCCCAACGTAACCCTGCTGCCCCATCTCGGCAGCGCCACGGTGGAAACCCGCGACGCCATGGGTTTCCGCTGCCTGGACAACCTGGACGCCCTGCTCATCCACGGCGCCGAGCCCCCCCACCGCGTCGCCTGAGGACCCCACCGCATGTTCTTCGACTTCGAGGCCATCCCCAAGAAGGAGCGCTACAAGCTCGTGGTCTCCACGGTGGTGCCGCGCCCGATCGCCTGGCTGGTGACGCAGGATGCGGAGGGTCGCACCAACGCCGCGCCCTATTCCTTCTTCAACGTGTTCAGCAACGACCCCGTGGTGGTCGGGATTGGCGTCGGCGCGCGCGGCATGGGCGGCGAGGAAGGGCCGGAACTGAAGGACACCTTCGCCAATATCCAGGCCACCGGCGAATTCGCGCTGTGCCTGGTGAACGAGAACACGGCGGAGGCGATGAACGTCACGGGTGCGGACTATCCGCCCGGCGTGGACGAGCTGGCGAAGGCCGGCCTCACCGCCACGCCCTGCAGCAAGATCAGGGTGCCGCGGATCGCGGAAAGCCCGGTCGCGCTGGAGTGCCGGCTCTGGAAGACCATCCCGATCGGCACGCACAACCTCGTGCTGGGCGAGGTGCTGGCGATCAATATCCGCGACGACTGCATGCTCGACCCCGCGCGGCACTACGTCGACACGCCGCGTCTCGGCATGGTCGGGCGCATGCACGGCAGCGGCTGGTATGCCCGCACCACCGACCGCTTCGAGCTTCCCCGCGTGACGCCCGAGCAGGTGGAAGCCCGGCAAAAGGACCGATGATCCGCCACCCCCGCCCGTTGCCGGCGGCAACCCAGCCAGGTGACAGTCTTTTCCCATGCTGATCTATCTCGCCGGACCGGAGGTTTTCCTGCCGGATGCCGATGCCCTGGCCGAAGCCAAGCGCGCCCTCTGCGCCCGCCACGGGGCGACCGGCATCTTCCCGACCGATCCCGTGGAATGCCCGGAGGCCGATGCCGCGACCGAGGAGTGGCTCGCCATCTATCTTCGCAACGAAGCGCATATCCGGCGGGCGGATGCCCTGATCGCCAACCTCACCCCCTTCCGCGGCCCTTCCGCTGATCCCGGCACGGTCTACGAGTTGGGCTTCATGCGGGCGCTTGGCCGCCCGATCGCCGGTTACGCGAACACGGACATCCACTTCGAGGAGCGCACGCGGCAGTTCCTCGGGTCCGGCGCCCGCCGGCGGCCGGAGGGCGGCTGGGCCGATTCCGAGGGGCTGCACCTCGAATCCTTCGGCCTGCACGAGAACCTCATGATCGACGGCGGTCTGCGCGCCGCGGGAGGCCTCCTCGTGACGCGCGCGGTGCCGGCGGCCGCCCGCTGGCGCGACCTGGGCGCCTTCGAGGCGGCCCTGGCCGCTCTGCTGAAATCCGCCTGACCCCGCTTGCCCCCCCGGCCCAGGCCCCCTATACCCCGGCGCCGCGGGACAGGTGGCCGAGCGGTCGAAGGCGCGCGCCTGGAAAGTGCGTATAGGTCAAAAGCCTATCGTGGGTTCGAATCCCACCCTGTCCGCCATTCAGCACACCCGCACAGTCCCGCATTCTCCCGCTACGCTTGATTTTGCTGGCGAAGCGGTCGAACGTCTCTCCCGCATGTTCCCTTCCCGTTCCCCATCATCCCGGCGTAGTCCCGGGCAGCATCCCGGGTATCGCTTCCGCATATCCCGGGTATGGCCCTGATGCTGACCGATCGGCAGGTTCGGGCCGCTGCTCCTAGCGAGAAGCCGTACAAGCTGACCGACGCCCAGGGTTTGCACCTCGCCGTGCAGCCCGGCGGCTCTCGCCTCTGGCGCTACCGATACGAGCTTCCGGGCGGGAAAGAGCGCGTGCTGGCGCTGGGGGCTTACCCCGAAGTGTCTCTGGCTGATGCGCGGGCAGCCAGGGACGATGCGCGGCGCCTGCTGCGCCAGGGCGTGGATCCCTCAACGGAGCGGCGCAAGGCCAAGCTGTTGAGTGCACGGTCGGCCGTCGAAACCTTCGAGGCTGTCTCCCGGGCTTGGCACGATCGGCAGACCCCAGGCTGGACGGCAACGCACGCCGCTCACGTGATGGCCAGCATGGAGGCCGATCTGTTTCCAGCCCTCGGCCCGATACCGCTGCGGGAGATCACCCCTCCCCTGCTCCTGACGGCCCTGCACAAGGTAGAGGCGCGCGGTGCCAATGACCGCGCGCACCGTCTGCGCCAGCGGGCGGAGGCGGTGTTCGCCTATGGCATCGCGTCCGGCCTCTGCGACGCCAACCCGGCCGCGCTGGTTGGCGCTGCTCTGGCTCCGGTCAGGCACGGACAGCGACCGGCGGTGACGACGCTGGACGGCGCCCGGCGGCTGCTGCGTGAAGTAGAGGCAGTGCCCGCCCACCCCGTGACGCGCCTTGCGAATCGCCTGCTGGCGCTGACTGCGCTCCGACCCGGGGAGGTGCGGCAGGCTGAGTGGACGGAGTTCGCAGCTCTGGACCCGGCGAACCCCGTGTAGACCGTGCCTGCGCCGCGGATGAAGATGAAGCGCCCGCACCCGGTGCCGCTGTCGCGCCAGGCCATGGAGATCATCGAGGCTCTGCGTCCCCTCACTGGCCGCGCCCCTCTGCTCTTTCCGAACGTTCGCCGGGCCCACGAGCCGATTAGCGACAATACCCTCTCACGCTATGTGAACCGATCCGGACACCAGGGCGCGCATGTGCCGCACGGCTGGCGGTCCAGCTTCTCCACCATCATGAACGAGCTGCACCACAACGAGAAAGACCGCGCGGTCATCGACCTGATGCTAGCTCACCTGCCGAAGAACGCGATCGAGGCCGCCTACAATCGCGCAGCTTACATGCCGCGGCGGCGTGAGATTGCCCAGCAATGGGCGGACATGCTGATGGACGGGATGGAGCCCGCCTCCGCTTAGCTCACTGGGCCGCGGCGCTGACCCATGTCCTTCAACCGGTTCTTTGGCGCCCATCCCGTTCAGGTGCCTTGCTCATGCGGAACGGCGAGCAGGTTTTATACAACAACTCCCGAACCGACTGTGCCGCACGTACCTACCCACTCGGCCTTGAGCGCAGTAAGCTAATTGCAAGGACGACGCCTGGATGGCGCGTCAGGAGCGAGATGGGGCGGGGACTTGCATAGAATTGCGTGTCACTTTCGTAACCTCGCCATGAACAACGCAGGTTCGCATCGGGTAAGAACTGGCTGGACCATATCAGCAGCTCTCCTGGCAGCGCTGCTAGTTCTCCGCTACGCGATCTATGCTGCTGCAGCTCAACCTTTCGGGGGCCTCGTTGACGCGCTCTGCAAGTGGGACTGCGGGTGGTACGCCTACGTCGCTGCTCAGGGCTATGAGCTGAGTCCGCAGCTGGAGGCCAATGATCAGGCCAACTGGGCCTTCTTTCCCGCCTTTCCGGCGCTGGCCCGGGTGGTGGCCGGTTTGGTCGGGATACGCCCAGCTGCGGCGGGGGTCATGCTTAACGTCGCCCTGCTAGCCGCCTTCGTGATGCTCGCCGTTCTCTGGTTCGAGAAGACGTGGCCGCAACAGCCCGGCAGCGCTGGAAGAACGGGACTGATCTTCTTCCTCCTGGTCTGGCCGGCTGGATTCTACCTATCTGCCCCTTTGACGGAGGCGTTGTTTAACACTCTGCTGCTGGCCATGGTGCTGCTTCTCCGGGCCGGGCTCTGGATGCCGGCCGGGCTAGCCGCTGCCGGCCTCTCGGCGACGCGCCCAAACGGGATCATCGTGGTGGTTCTCGCCTCCTTAGCCGTGGCGGTTCCGCCTCTGCTCCAGCTCGCTGCCTCCCGCACGGCAGAGGCGCGATCGGGGGCAGCGCTGGCGCTGCTCCGTGCCGCGGCGTTCAGCGCCTTGGGTGGACTGGGGATCGCGAGCTTCATGATCTTTCTCCATCTCCACATGGGCGATGCCCTCGCCTTCTTCCATGTGCAGGTGGCTTGGGGGCATGGGTTCGGAAGCCCGCTCTCGACGCTGCTGCAGGGTTTGCAGGCTGCGGACCTTGCCAACTTGACTGGAGACGTGACGCGGGTACGGAGCGAGACCTTCCTGTCCCTTGCCGCGCTGGCCTCCCTTGTTGTCGCAATATGGCTGGGTTGGCGCCGCCGATGGCTGGAGGCTACAGTCCTCATCGCTACGCCGATCGTCCCGCTCAGCACGGGATATCCCATCGGGCTGATCGGGCTCCAGCGCTACGTGCTGACCAATCCTTTTCTGATCCTCGCAATCTGGGATTTCGTGCGCCGGTTACCGCCCATCTGGCGTGGGGCCGTGGTGGCGGTCCTGGCTGCCGCGCAGGGATGGAGTCTCTGGATGTTCTACCGTGGTGCCCTGGTCTTGGTCTGATCGCCGCAGGTGGGCAGCGGGGTTGGTGCTGGCCGCAGGGTCGGTGATTCACCTCGCTGCGATCCTGCTGGCGCTTCACCCACAAGTCAGCGAGGCTTACACCGAGCGCTATATAGCGCGGACAAGCCGGTGCCTGCGTCAGCCCCCGCCGCCTGTTGTAGCGTCGCTACCAGCCCGTCTCGGTACCTTCGACGGGCAACACTGCCCCAGGCTACTACGGGCTGGGTGGCATCTCTCCGAGCCTAACTTAGCTTGGTCAACGAGCGAGCGGCCCTCGATCGTCTTTACTCTCGCTCCAGAGCTGTCGGTGAGACGGCTCACCTTGTACTTCGCGCAGATGCTCGGTGCCGCGGCTCACCCCCGAACCCTGCAGGTGCTGCTGGACGGAGTGCCAGTGGCGGCGTCGAGAATTGACCAAGGGGGCCCGTTTGAGATCTCAATTTCAGGGGAAAGCCTGAAGCCTGGCACGACGTACCGGATGGAGTTGCTGCTGAAGCGGCTCTACACCCCAGAGGGTTTAGGATTGGGGTCGGATCAACGGCGCATTGGGGTGGCGCTCGCCACGATCGGCTTTGAGTGAGGAGTTATACTAAGCGCCTTGGTGAATGACCGCTTTGAGTGGTTTGCAGACCTAGGGTCAGGACCCGTTAGTTGAGGCTGGCGCTTGCATCAGGCGTAGGGTCGGAGGCCTTCGATCCCGGCGTGGCGCAGTTTCGACAACTGCATTCTCGACCGAAAAGCAGCCGCTCTCTGGCAAGACGCTAACCTTGGCTCGCGGTAGGAAAACGAAGCCCGCCCGACTTGGTGCAGCGAAGCCCAGTGCATACTGACCGTCTTCGGTGCTCGGGCCGCCCTTTTGTGGCAGTTGAAGGCTCGGCAGCCTCCAATTTAGGCTGGCGTAACCGTCAATGTACTCATGGATGATGCAGACGTACGAGAAGTGGTCGTCATTGTACTCCGCAAGTCGGATTACTCTCGGCTCGCTGGCGTTCAGAGCGCTGAGCACAGAAGTTTGGAGCCGCTGAAGCGCTTCGGTATCGGCGGGCCGAAGGGGCTTGTCGCGCGTGAGATTATCAAGAAGCAGCGCTACGAAGACGCAGATGCCCAAGATTGTGCCTGCCCGACGCAAGAGCAAAGCTGGGCCAGGTGGCTGATCAGAGCTTGCTCGATCGTTGTTCATTCAGGACAAAAATATCACCCGCCGGTGGCCCACGTCATAGCTAGGGTCAGGACTAGTGCTCAGACGCATTCGGATGGTGCAGCCAATGATTGCGGACTTACGGCTAGAGGCGACATACTCAATGAGGGAGAACCGCCATAGCCCGTGAACCTGACGATCTAGGTGACGCCCGAAGCCGGGATGAGAACCGCAAGTTCCGTGGAATGGCCGAGAGAACCAAGTCGGCCGACCCGGTGTTCGCCTACGCTCCTCGCTGGGTGCCGACAGGCGACTGGCGCATGTCCGGGTTCGACGTTCTCACCATCGTTTTCGGCGTTGCGCTGATCCTTATGATTCTGGGCATGCGCCTGTTCGGCGTCATCGGCGGCTAATAGCGCAAGGCTCAAAATCTGCACCATCCGAATGTGTCTGAGCACTAGCGCGCGTCCCTCATGGGGGCTCGGAATGCAATGGTGTGAAACGAGCGCTGAGCTGGGCCTACGTTGGCCGGGCACTCATCGTTGGTAGCTTTCTTGCTTTCTGCATCGGTGTCGGCTTTGCATACTCAGCGCTGAAGGCGCTGCCGAAAGGATAGCTTGCGCTCATCTGCCGGGGTCTCTCGCGCGTGCCCACGGAGGCCAATACCCAACTTGGATCACCGCAGCGCCGGCAAATCGGCCGCGTAGTCGCCTTTCGCTCCGTCAGTCGGTTGCGCGGGTCCACACCTCCGCTTTCCCCTCCACTTGCAGCGTGTCACCCACGCCGCGCGCGGGCACGTTCCGCAGGGTCAAGGTCGGATCAGAACCTGCGAGTCTGCACAAGCGTGAAGTGCTCTAGAAAGCCTTGAGGACGCCTCCTAGCATTAACATCCCGAGGCCGAGCAACCACCACTTCAGACCTTCCCTATTGCTACCAGGCGCCTTCTCCGCAGCGGTTCGGTTGGCTTCAGCCAGCGCGGCGTAAAGCGCTGGATTGCGGCGGACGGGATCGAGGCGATCGAACATCGTCTTGGTTCTCCGGTGGGCTTCGCCGCAGCCTACAAGAGGAACCGCGCAGCCCAGCGGCGACTTCGATGAACCTTGGAAGACAGTATCCACGGGTAGCAGGGAGTGCCCGGCGCCAGTAGGGGTCGGTAGGGCGGCCGGACATCTCAGCCTCCAGCCATTGCGAGCGCCTTGGCCCTCACACGCTCGGTCCGCGCCGTCCACCCACGGCCGGAGTTCTTCCACCCGTCGAGGCTGCGGTAGAACGTCATTTGCCGCTCCGCGAAGCGAGTGATCAGGTCGGCAGGCTGCTGACCCCGAACGGCCGCAAGGGTGAGCGGACCGATGCGCCGCCCGTCCACCGCTGCACCGGCAACCTCCTGCAGGATGCGGGTGGCCTTGCCCTGCCCCGCGTTGACGCAGAGGTTGAACGCCATCCCGTCATCGTTATTCCCCCTGTTCTTCTGCCTCCCCGCACCCTTACCACCGCGCTTTCACAGCGTGCAACTTGCTTCCGTCTTACGGAATGTGCTGAAAGGAAGCTGAAATGGCCAAGCCAGCAGAACGGACAGGCGGCGGGCGGGAAACGGGGCAGGACACCCCCCTGCACGCCGTGCCGCCCCCCGAACACGTGGCCTCCCTGCCGGGCGATGGCGTGCGCGCCGTGGACCGCGCCCTCGTCCTGCTGCGCAGCTTCCGCGAGGAGGACGGCCCACTCTCCCTGACCGAGCTGTCCCGGCGCGCGGGGCTGAACATGACCACGGCCCTTCGCCTGCTCGGCACGCTGGAGGCGCACGGCTTCATCAAGCGCCTGCCCGCGGGCGGCTACCTGCTGGGCCCATCGCTGCTCCTGCTGGGGGACCTGTTTCGGCGCTCGCTCCGGCTGGAGCACCATGTGATGCCCGCGCTGGAGCGCCTGCGCGCCGCGAGCCACGAGAGCGCTGCCTTTTTCGTGCGCGAAGGCGACCAGCGCCGCTGCGTCTTCCGCCTGGACTCCCCGCAGATGGTGCGGGACGTGGCCCATGTCGGGGAGGCGCAGCCACTCGGGCGCGGCGCGCACGGGCGTTCCCTGATCGCGCTGGAAACGGGCGAGCGCCTGCCGGTGGTGAGCCGCGGCGAGCGCCTCGCGGAAATCGCGGCCGTTGCCTGCCCCGTGCTGGACTCGCGCGGCTCGGTCGCCGGCTCCATCGGCCTCTCCCTGCCTCTCTACCGCTTCACGGCCGGGAGCGAGGCCACCTGCGTGCCGCTGGTGCTGCAGGAGGCAATGGCCATGACCCGTGACCTCGGTGGCGACCCCGCGCCGCTGGAACGCGCCGCCCACTGATCGCGGCAGGGAGGAACAAAGGAATGGCCCGGATCGAACTGACGCCCGAGGCGGAACGCACGCCCGAGGAAAAGGCGGTGTGCGAGGAAGCCGTTTCCGGCCTGCGCGGCCGCGTGCCCGCTCCCATGATCGCCTGGCTGAAGAACCCGGAGCTTGCACGCCGCGGGCAGCGGCTGGGCGAGCTGCTGCGCTACCAGACGGTGCTGGAGCCGCGCCTCTCCGAACTCGCCATCCTCGTGACCGCCCGCCACTGGACAGCGCATTACGAGTGGATGGTGCACAAGCGTGAGGGGCTCAAGGCCGGCATGGACCCGGAGGTGGTCGCCGCCATCGCCGCGCGCCGCGAGCCCAGCCTGCGGGACGAGCGGGAGAAGGTCGTCTTTGACGTCTCCACCACCCTCCTCTCCACGCGTCGCGTCCCGGATGCGCTCTACCGCCGCGGCGTCGAGGCGCTCGGCGAACGCGGCATGGTCGAACTGGTGGGCATCCTCGGCTACTACGCGCTGGTCGCGATGACCCTGAACGTCTTCGAGATCGGCCTTCCCGAAGCCTTCGCGCCGGAACTGGGCGCGGAACCCGGCGACGCCGGAGCCTGACGCCATGTGGGAGCCGAGCCTGCGCTACCCCGATCCGGCGATCCGTGCGCTCGACCCGAGCTTCGAGCGCTACCACCTCGCCCTTGCCGGGGTGGAGCGCCTCCACACCGGCTGCCGCTGGGCGGAAGGGCCTGTCTGGTTCGGCGCCTGGCGCAACCTGCTGTTCAGCGACGTGCCGAACGACCGCATCCTGTGCTGGAGCGAGGCAACGGGCGGCGTCGCAACCTTCCGCGCGCCATCGAACCACGCCAACGGCAACACGCGTGACCGCGAGGGCAGGCTGGTCACCTGCGAGCACGGCGGCGAGCAGGGCGGCCGCCGCGTGACGCGCACCGAGCATGACGGGGCCATCACCGTCCTCCTCGATGCCTTCGAGGGCCGCCGCCTGAACTCGCCCAATGACGTGGTGGTGAAGTCGGACGGCTCCATATGGTTCACCGACCCACCCTTCGGCATCCTCGGCCACTACCAGGGCCTGAAGGCGGAGCAGGAGCTTCCGGAACGGATCTACCGGATCGACGGCGCCACGGGCCGCGCGACGGTGGTGGCGGAGGAGGTGAGCGGGCCCAACGGGCTGGCCTTCAGCCCCGACGAAGCGAAGCTCTACGTGATCGAGAGCCGCTCGCGCCCGCGCACCATCCGCGTCTTCGACGTCGATGGCGACAGGCTTCGCAACAGCCGCGTGCTCGTGGACGCCGGCACCGGCACGCCCGACGGCTTTTGCGTGGACATCGACGGCAATCTCTGGTGCGGCTGGGGCATGGACCCGGAGCAGGACGGCGTGCGCGTCTTCAACCCCGCCGGCGCGCCGATCGGCCACATCCACCTGCCCGAGCGCTGCGCCAATCTTTGCTTCGGTGGCATCCGCCGCAACCGCCTTTTCATGGCGGCCAGCCACTCGCTTTACGCCCTTCACGTCAACACGCAGGGGACGCCCGGCGGCTAGCCGGGGCGGCCACGAGAAAGGACAGCGGCATGGCAGGACGGCTCGAGGGCAAGGTCGCGATCATCACGGGCGCCGGCTCCGTCGGGCCGGGCTGGGGCAACGGCCGCGCCGCGGCCGTGCTCTTCGCCCGCGAGGGCGCGAGGGTGTTCGGCGTCGACAGGGACCCTGCCGCCATGGAGGAGACGGCCGCCCGCATCCGCGAGGAGGGCGGCAGCTTCACGCCCGGCACCTGCGACGTGATGAGCGCCAGGTCCATCGCCGCCATGGTGCAGGAGGCGCACGACGCCTTCGGCCGGATCGACATCCTCGTGAACAATGTCGGCGGCTCCGCCAAGGGTGGGCCGGTGGAAATGAGCGAGGAGGTCTGGGACACCCAGATCGACTACAACCTGAAGAGCGTCTTTCTCGCCTGCAAGCACGTGCTGCCGATCATGGAGGCGCAGGGCGGCGGCGCGATCGTCAACACCGCCTCCACCTCCGGCATCCGCTGGACCGGCGCGGCGCAGGTCGCCTATGCGGCCTCCAAGGCCGGCATCATCCAGTTCTCGCGGGTGGTCGCCGTGCAGTATGCCGCCCGCAACATCCGCGTGAACACGGTGGTGCCCGGCCAGATGCACACGCCCATGGTCGAGGTGCGCCTCGCCGGCCAGCGCGCGGATGGCGACACCCAGGCCCTCCTGGCGCAACGGATGAAACGCATCCCGCTGGGCTTCGCCGGGGACGGCCGCGATACCGCCAATGCCGCGCTGTTCCTCGCATCCGACGAGGCGCGCTTCGTCACCGGAACCGAAATCGTGGTGGATGGCGGCATGTCCGTCCGCTGCGACTGAGCGCTGCGAGGGTGCTGGACCGGCGGTCAGCCCGGCCATTGGATTGGCACCTTGCGCGTCCCGCAGGGAGGACCGTGCGCTGCATGGCCCTCGCGCCCGCGCAGTCAGGATGATCGTTTCGACCATTAACCGTCTTTAGGTTTGTTTACAAAACCCTACCGAGGGCGTGATCAACATAGAGGTATGAGCCTGCCGGTCGTGATTCACTTAGTCGCTTCACTGCGGCCGGAATAAAGGTTGTCTGCAATGGCCGCAAATCCGGTGGTGAAGCTGGCGATCAGCAACCAGACCGCGGGATCGGGAAATTCGTTCGACACACTGATCGGCCGGGAACAGGTTGTTCTTCTCACCTTTGACAACCAGTCGAATGCGGCTGCCGGTTCCAGCGTCGGCTTCGCGCCCTACATCGACATTCTCCTGCCGCGGAACGGGGCGGACGGCGCCGGCCCGGGCAATCTCCCCGTCAATGACGGACTGGCTTTCCGTTCGGCCACCTATCTCGGCCAGGCCGTCTCGGCACAGGTCCTGGAGTTCGACGCGACCGGCAAGATCACGCATCCCTTCGCGCGCCAGGCAGGCGGCGCGCCGCTCGTCATCACCGGCACGCCCGGCGACGCGCTGGTCGTCCTCAGCCTTCCCTTCGGCAGCTTCACAGACGCGCAGACACCGACGGATATCGAGCTGCGGCTTGGCGTATCCTCCGGTGCGGACCTCGGCACGCCTCTCTCGCTCTCAGCGACGGGTGGCTTCGCATTCGGGCGCGACGCGCTCGACAACCCGGCGGCCGATTCGCCCGTTCGCGGCGCCTCCGCCTCGCTCAGCCTGACGCCGCAGGTCGCGCAGGTCGATGTCGTCTATGTCGGGCCGGAACAGGAAACGGCCACGGGGCCGTCCTATCCCCGTTCATGGCTGGTGCAGGGGCTGATCGCGCCCGGCCAGAGCCTCACGAACTTCACGCTGACGGACACCCTGCCCGACGGGGTGGTGCTGCGCGGCGCCAGCATCGTGAACGGCACCGGCACGGTGACGATCAGCCCCGACGGGCGCCAGGTGACCGCGGCGTTCAACGGCGCGGTCACCGGCGGCGGGGCGCCGCCGACGCTGAAGATCGACTACTACATCGGCGAGACCCTGTCCGACGGCACGCCGGTCCTGGACCCGGCCACGGGGGCCTTCCGGCTGATGCGCGACCAGGCGCAGCTTTCCGGCAACTGGACTCCGACCGACACCCGTGACGCGTTGACCGTCGTCGCGCTGGATCCGGCCGGGCCGGAGGACGTGATCACCGGCAAGTCCATCGCGGTCCAGAAATACGTCTCCGTGGTGGACGCGGCCGAGCCGGGCGGGCACCTGCTTTGGCGGCTGGAGGGGCAGGTCTCCAACTACTTCGAGGTCGACCACCTCCTCCTCACCGACAGCCTCGGCGACGGCCAGCGCTTCGACAGCGGCTTCCAGCCGGTGCTGACCGTGCAGGAAGGCGGGCGGACTATCTTCACCGGCGCCATGTCGCAGTACACCGTCGTGCGGGATGCCGTGACCGGCCTCTCCACCCTTCGCTTCGACGTCTCGGCAGAACTGCGCGCGCGCGGGATCGACGACGCGCTGCAGGGCGGCGGCGCGGGCAGCCCCAACCCCGCGACGGCAACCGTCAGCTTCCGCTCGGTGATCGAGCGCGGCTGGGCCGGCCCCGTCCCGGCGGACGGTCTCGTGGACCAGGGCGACCGGCTGGACAATGGCGTGGTCTTCTCCGGCGAGGTGGCCGCCACGGACCGCGCCATCGCCGACAACAGCGCGGCGGGCGTGACGCTGCCGGTCAGCAACGTCGAGAAGTCGATCTACGCGATCAACGGCGTGCTGGCCCCGGCGGGCAGCGCCGTGGTGGCCGGCGACGAGATCACCTTCCGGCTCAAGCTCGACCTGCCGCTCACCAGCGCGCACCAGGTCCGCCTGACGGACTACCTGCCGCTGCCCGTGCTGCTGGCCGCCGATCCCGACGGCAACCCGGCGACCCCCACGGGCTTCACCTTCACCGGCGCTGTTTCCGCAACGCCCCCCACCGTGGGGCAGGCGAGCTTCGGCCCCGGCGACAGCTTCCACAACAGCGGAGACCGCTCCGTCACGCCCACGCTGCGCTGGGACGCCACGGCGAACAGCCTGGTCTTCGACTTCGGCGACGTGGATGCGGGCAACTACGACGCCTCCACCATCGACCTGCTCTTCACCGTCCGCGTGGTGGACGCCCCCTTCGGCGACGGCCTGCTGCTGACCAACCAGGTTACGTCCACCGAGACGAACTCCCAGGGCCAGGTGGCCGAAGACAACGCGATCATCCAGTTCACGCTGACCGAGCCGAAGCTCTCGATCACCAAGTCCGTCATCGCCGGCAGCAACGCGCGCGCCGTGATCGCCGACGCCGATGGCGGCGCCTGGAGCCCGGCGGGCATCGCCTGGACCGCGCCCGGCACGGCCGGCAACCGCTTCAGCGGCACGGTCAGCAGTGCGGCACTGGCGGCGCAGCCGCTCGACGCCAACGTGACCGGCCTCGATGCCGGCGACGTGGTGAGCTTCGCCCTGGTGGTCGAAAACCTCGGCACCGGGCTGAACGGCGCCTTCGACCTGCTCCTGCGCGACCTTCTGCCCACCGGCCTTTCGGTTCCCGCCACAGGCCTGAACCTCCGGGCGACGGACGGCGCCGGCCGTGCCCTTTCCTATACGCTGGAAGGCGGCGGGCTGTTCGGCACGAGCGGCGGCCTACGCCTGACCGATCCCGGGCTCCGCGATGGCGCGGTGGACGCCTATGACGCCACCAGCGGCCGCAACATCGTCGTCGTCACCTACGACCTGCTGCTGTCGTCCAATCCGGACGGCACCGCCGTGCAGCCCGGCAGCGCCTATCTCAACACCGCCAGCATCGTGAACTACGCGGCGCTGGAGGGCGGCACCAACCGCGTGCCCAGCAGCGCGGCCGCGGACATGGCCGACGGCGCCGGCATCGCGACCGCCGGCCCCGCGATCACCAAGGCGGTGATCAGCACCTCCGCCGCTCACACCGCCAGCACGCGGGGCGATGCCGCCGTCACGGATCTCGCGATCGGCGAAACCGTTACCTACACCTTGACCGTCCGCCTCTCGGAGGGGCTGAACCGCGACCTTCGCATCCAGGACCTGCTGCCCAACAGCAACGGGGACCTGGAATTCGTCTCCGCCCGCATCACCTCCGTCGGCGCCCAGCTGTCCGGCGTGAACGCCCAGGCGACGCCGGTCATCACCGACCGCGACAATGACGGGGTGCGCGACACCGTCAGCTTCGTTCTCGGCGATATCCTCAACGCCGCCGACAACCTGGAAACCGCGGGCGACCTGCTGACCATCGAGGTGGTGGCGCGCGCCAAGAACCTCCCCGGCAACACCGCGGGCGACCTGCTAATCAACACCGGAACCGTCAGCGTCGCGGACGGCGACGAGACCGGCACAACCGTCACCGCCAGCGCCACAGCCAGCTTGGAACTCGTGGAGCCCGCGCTCAGCATCACCAAGTCGATCAACAAGACAACGGCGGATGCGGGGGACCTCCTTACCTATACGGTGAAGGTCGCGAACGGCAACGGCACCTACGGTGCCGCCGCCTTCGACCTGACGCTCACGGATCTGCTGGCCACCCTGCCCCCCAATGCCGCCTTCCGGCCGGGCACCGTGACCGTGGCAGGTGCCGCCGCCGGGGCGACCGTGGTGACCGGCAACGGCAACGCCGACACCGGCCTGCGGGTCGATCTTTCGCGCCTGGACCCCGGCGAGACGCTGACGGTCACCTTCCAGGCGGCCGTGGACACCCACATCGCGGCGGGCACGGTGGTGTCGGGCAGTGCCAGCGTCACCGGCACGACCCTGCCCGGCACGGATTCCACGGAGCGGAGCTACACCGCCTCCGCCGGCGCGAGCTTCACCGTTCCCCGCCCCACCACCGTCAAGACGATATCAGCCACCGATGCCGCCGATACCGGCACCGGGCGCTACACCAGCCTAACCGACCTCAAGATCGGCGAGACCGCCACCTTCGAGATCACCGTCACCCTGCCGGAGGGCGACAGCCCCGGCTTCCGCATCACCGACCTCCTGCCCGACACGCTGGTGACCGGAATGGGCGGGCGCCTGGCCTATGTGGATGGCTCGGCGAGCGTGGTTGCCGTCGGCAGCGGCATTCGCGCCCTGTCGGGCGCCGCCGTCGGCGCGCCGCTCGTCACGACGGGCGACAGCAACGGCAACGGCACCGCGGACCGGGTGATCCTGAGCTTCGGCGATCTCACGAACCTTCCCGACGACCTCGCGGGTGCGAGCGACCGCATCACCATACGCCTGCAGGCCCGGCTGCTGGATGCCGTCTCCAACGAGAACGGCGACACCATCACCAACATCGCCTATGCGGAAGCGAATGGCCTCGCGGGCGGCAGCGCGACGGTGCGCGCCGAGGTGGTGGAGCCCCGCCTCGCCATCGACAAGGCTTCGTCGGTCGCGGCGGGAACCGCACTCGATGCCGGGGCGGAGATCACCTACACGCTGACGGTCAGCCACGCCTCGACCAGCCAGCTCAATGCCTATGACCTGCTGGTGCAGGATTTGCTGCCCGTCGGACTGGAGCTTGTTGCGGGCAGCCTTGCCGCGAGCGCCGGAACCGCCACCGCTTCGGGCGGCGCGATCTCCGTCTCGGTGGGGCAGCTCGCGCTGGGCGGCACGCCGCTCACGGTGACCTACCGGGCCCGCGCGGCGGATGCCGTCACGCCCGGCCAGGTTCTCTCCAACACGGCCAGCGTCGCCTATGACAACCTCGCGGGCACCGGCGGCCGCGCGGGTCCCATGGCGCAGGACACCGAGACACGGGTGGTCGCCCTTTCGCCGGGGGTCACGAAGACCGTCCTTTCCACCGGCGATGCCGGAACGGGCAGCGCCTTCTTCAACGCGGGCGTGACGGACCTCGCGATCGGCGAAACCGTGACGTTCCGCCTGCTCGCAACGCTCGGCGAGGGGACGCAGCGCCTGGTGCTGAGCGACACGCTGCCCACGGGCATGACCCTGCTCGGCACAGCGCTCGAGACCGTGGGCGTCAACCTCCAGGGCCTCGCGGCGCCAGTGGTGTCGACCACCGGGCAGCTCACCCGCATGGACTTCGGCACCGTCACCAACCTCGGCGACAACTTGCGCGACGCGCGGGACCAGTTCTCGGTGCTGGTCACGGCCCGCGTGACGGACCCCGGCCTTGCCGCCGGCACCCCGCTGACCAACACGGCGCTGGTGGAAACCTCCGCGCCCAATGGCGGCGGCCTGGCGACGGCCAGCGCCAGCGCGCCGGTGGAGGTGGTGCGGCCGCTCCTGCTGGTGGACAAGTCCACGCCGGCCACCACCGGCGACGGCGCCGACCTCGTCACCTATTCCGTCGCCATCCGGCACGCGCCGGGCAGCACGGCGCCCGCCTACAACCTGCAGCTCGACGATCTCCTGGCGCCCGGCCTGACCCTTGTGGCGGGCTCGGCCACCACCACGGCCGGCACCCTGGGCGGCGGCGGCGGCGCGCTGCGCCTGACCCTGGACAGCCTCGCCCAGGGCGCGGCACCCGTGGTGGTCACCTATCAGGCCCGTCTGGCCGATGGCGTGGTCAACGGGCAGGTGATCAGCAACACGGCCGGGCTGCGCTACGACACCGCGCCCTCCTCCGGGACGGGCCTGACCGCCAGCGATCCCGCGACGGTCACCGTCAGCCTCGCCAACGCGGTGGACAAGGCCCTCTACGCCACCGACAACGCCGCCACCGCCGGCAGCGACGTTGCGCCGGGTGAGCTGGTGACGTGGCGGATCACCGCGACGCTTGCCGAAGGATCGCAGGCGATCAGCCTGAGCGACCTGCTGCCGACCGGGCTGGACTACGTCGCCTCCCGCGTGGTGTCGCTCGGCGCGCTCACCGGCTCCAGCCTGGCGGTGGGCGCCAGCGGAACCTGGAACGCCGTGGCGCGGACGGTCGGCTTCAACTTCGGCACCCTGCTGAACGCGGGCGACAACCAGACCACCACCGCCGACGCGCTGGTGGTTGAGGTGCAGGCCCGCGTGAGCACGGCACCGGCCAGCGGCACCCTGCTGACCAATGCCGCGACCCTGACGGCCGCGACCCCCGCCAATGCCTACGGCGTCGCGGCCGGCGTCGCCTACGGCGGCGTCTCCGACACCGACACGGTGCGCGACGTGGAGGCGAGGCTCGGCGGCAACGTTTTCCTGGACATGAACGGCAACGGCCTGCAGGACCCGGGAGAGGGCGGCATCGCCGGCGTCACCGTGCGGCTGCTCGACGTCGCGGGCAACGACACCGGGCGCAGCACGGCTTCGGACGCGACCGGTCAGTACCTGTTCTCCGACCTTGTGCCCGGCAGCTACGCGGTCAGCTTCGCGCGTCCCGCCGCGCAGGCCTTCACGCTGGCCAATGTCGGAGCAAACGACGCGATCGACAGCGATGCCGACCGCGCCACCGGCCGCACCGCCAGCATCGCCCTGCCCGCCGGTGCGGATGACCGCAGCCTGGATGCCGGGCTCTATGTTCCGGCCTCTCTGGGCGACCGCGTGTTCCACGACCTGAACGCCAACGGCCTCCAGGATGCGGGGGAGTCCGGCCTCGCGGGGATCGCGCTGCGCTTGCTCGACGCGGCGGGCGCCACGCTCGCCACCACCACCACGGATGCGAGCGGCGCCTACCTGTTCAGCGGCCTGATCCCCGCCACCTACCGCATCGCCGCGGAGGCGGCGAACTGGTCGGTCTCCCCCTCCAACCGCGGCGGCGAGGCAACGGACAGTGACCTCGATCCCGGCGCGCGGGCGTCCGACAGCTTCGTGCTCTCCTCCGGCACGCAGGAAACGCGGCTGGATGTCGGGCTCTGGCAGCCGGCCTCGCTGGGCGACCGGGTCTTCCTCGACCGCAACGCCAACGGCGTGCAGGACGCCGGCGACACCGGCATCGGCGGGGTGCGCGTCGCGCTGCTGAATGCGGACGGGAGTTCGGCCAACCGGTCCGTCACCACGGACGCGCAGGGCAACTACCTCTTCTCCGGCCTCGTGCCGGGCAGCTACCGCGTCCGCTTCGACACACCCGCCCAGGCCCGACCGTCGCCCCAGGATGTCGGCGACGACGCGACCGACAGCGACATTGACGGAACCGGCACCACCGGCGTCGTCACGCTCACCTCCGGCGAGGTGGCGCGACAGGCCGACGCCGGCTTCTCGTACAACACACGGATCGGCGACCGTGTCTGGGAGGACCTCAACGGCAACGGGCTGCAGGATGCCGGCGAGCCCGGCATCGCCAACGTCACGGTGCGCCTGCTGGACGCCGCGGGCGCCGAGGTGGCGCAGACCGCCACGGCGCCCGATGGAACCTACCTCTTCGCGGGGCATCCCAGCGGCACCTACAGCCTGCAGTTCGTGGCCCCGGCCGGCTATGCCGTCACCCGCCGCGACGTCGGCGCCGACGACGCCATCGACAGCGACGCCCGCGCCGATGGCAGCACGGCCGCCTTCGCGAGCACCGCGCCCGACCTCGGCCAGGACGCGGGCCTCTACCGCCCGGTGACGGTGGGCGGCACGGTCTGGTTCGACACCGATGGCGACGGCCTGCGGGGCACGGGCGAGCAGGGCCTGCCGGGCGTGCCGGTGCGGCTGCTCGACCCCCAGGGCAACCCGCTGGGGCCGGTGACAGCAACGGATGCCGCGGGCGCCTACAGCTTCGCAGGCCTGATCCCCGGCAGCTACCGCGTCGGCTTCGCGCCCCTGATCGGCACGGCCTTCACCGCGCAGGACCGCGGCGGGTCCGAAGCCGCCGACAGCGACGCCACTCCGGCGAACGGCATCTCCAGCCTGCTGGTGACGCTGTCCTCCGGGGGATCGAACCTGCTCAGCACGGCGGGGCTCGCCCTCAAGCTGATCGGCACGCCCTCCCTCGTCCCGGGCCTCGCGCTTGGCGGCGGCGGCAACGGCTACCCAGGAACGGACAGCCCGGAGCTGGTCTATGGCGAGGGCGGCAACGACAACCTGCACGGCCTCGGCGGCAACGACACCCTGTTCGGCGGCGAAGGCGACGACGCACTGAACGGCCATGACGGCAACGACACGCTCTCGGGCGGCAACGGCAACGACAACGTCCAGGGGCAGGTCGGCGACGACCTGATCCTGGGCGGGGCGGGCGACGACATCGGCGAGGGCGGCAACGGCAACGACACGCTGATGGCGGGCGCCGGCGCCGACAACATGCAGGGCGAGGGCGGCGACGACAGCCTTTTCGGCGGCGCGGGCGGCGACCTGCTGACCGGCAACGAGGGCAACGACGTGGTGGCGGGCGGCAGCGGCAACGACAGCCTGGTCGGCGCCGACGGCACGGACCTGATCATCGGCGGGCGCGATGGCGGCCGCATGGCCCTGGACGCCGAGGGCAACCTGGCCGGCATCGTGTTCGGCGACGAGCTGCAAGGCAATGGCGGGGCCGATGCCTTCGTCTGGCAGGCGGGCGACGGCGTGGACATGATCTTCGACCTGAACCCGGCGGAAGGCGACACGCTCACCATCTACGGCTACAGCGGCTTCTCGGCCATCCAGCGCACGCCCGACGGGCGGATGTCCCTTTACCTCGGCCCGGACTCCGGCTTCGTCCTGAACAACAACATGTTCCAGGGCGCCCTGCCCGGCGACACGCTGCCCGGCGTGCGCTTCGTGCCCTCGCTGTCCGGCGCGCCCGGCGAGCTGTTCGGCGCGGACCTGGTGGTGCCGGTGCTGGCGCAGAACTGGGCGTCGGGCTTCCGCGGCACCGGCAGCATCACGGTGGCCGGGTCCTTCCCCCCGGCCGACGCGCCGCCCGCCGCGCCCGACCTGTCCGGCGTCGCCTTCGACCGCCTCCTGGCGGGAACCGGCACGAACGACCGGCTGGTGCTCGGTGCCGGCAACGATTGGGTGGAGGCAGGAGCCGGCTTCGACATCGCCGTGTCCCAGGGCGGCTTCCGGGGCACCGGAACCACGTTGCTGGGGGATGGCAGCCTCCGGCTCGACATGGGCGCGCGCACCGTGCTGCTGCGGGGGGTCGAGGAGGTGGACTTCGCGGATGGCCGGCTGCACCTGTCGAGCGACAGCGCGGCGGCCCGGGTCAACCGGCTCTACGAAACCGCCCTTGGCCGCGGCGCGGACCAGTCGGGGCTGAACGTCTGGACCGGGCAGGTGGAGAAGGGGCAGCCCCTGCTGCAACTGGCGGAAGCCTTTCTGGGCAGCCCCGAGTTCGCGGCGCGCTACGGCAACCAGAGCAACCAGGACTACATCGGGCAACTCTACCAGAACGTCCTCGGCCGCGCGCCGGACCCGGGCGGCGCGGCCGTGTGGAATGCGGCGCTGGCGGCCGGCACCAGCCGCGCCTCCGTGCTGCTGGGCTTCAGCGAGAGCGCCGAGAACAGGCAGGCCCATGCGGCCGAGGACGCCCGGGGCATCTGGGACGTCTCGGAGAACGCCGCCTCCGTGGCACGCCTCTACGACACCACCCTCGGCCGCCTGCCCGACCTCGCCGGGCTGACCGCCTGGCGCGGGCTGCTGGACTCGGGCGCGCAGACCCTCGCCAGCATGGCCGCCGGCTTCACCGCCAGCACCGAGTTCGTTGCGCGCTACGGTGCCAACAGCTCGACCGCCGACTTCGTGGAACTGCTTTACACGAACGCGCTCCACCGCGGCTCCGACCCGGCGGGCAAGGCGGAGTGGGTCAGCGGCATCGACAGCGGCGCCTTCACCCGCACCGACGCCGTGCTCACCTTCTCGGAAAGCGCGGAGCACCAGGCGCTCACCGCCGGCAACATCATGAGCGCCGCCCCGGCACAGTTCGGCATCCTCTTTGCGTGACCGCCCGGCGGCGGGCTGCCCGGCCGTTCAGGTGGCCGCGGTCAGGACTCGCGCGCCTCCAGGATGGCCGCCTGCCTGACCTGCTTCAGCCGGTTCAGCTCCGCCTCGAGCGTATCCAGGACATCCTGGGCCGCTCCGGCCGCGCGGGCCCGCTTGAACGCCACCAGCGCCGCCTTGATGGGATCATCGTAGCGAGGACAGTGGAACAGCCACCAGGGATCCGCCTTCGCCACCGCGAACGCAGGCGACCGGTCCGGGGATGCCTCGCCCAGCTGGCGGCGCGCCACTTCCGCCGCCAGCGCGTCACGGCGGACGAGAAGGGTCGCCAGATTCACGGGCGGGATGGTCCGGGCTTGCTCCGCCCTGACCGCCGCCGCCGCGTCGCTGGCGGCTTGAAGCAACTGGGTGTCGGAAAGGGCGCGCAGGTTCATGGGGGCATTATGCCCCTCCTGACGGGATCATGGGATGCCGCCTTCGCACGCGAGTGCGGAACCAGGTCATTCGCGGTGTTTGGCGCGGGTCCCAGCCTCGCGGGCGGCCGTGCCGATGGCAATGGTGCCGGAGCGTGAACCCGTCAGCGGCCTGTCCCGATCGGGCGGCGGCCGGCGTGGGGCCCCGCCGGCCATGCCTCACCCCATCCGGAACAGGCGGCGGGCATTGCCGCCGGCAATCGCCTCCCGGTCCGCCGCCTCCAGCCCCTCGCAGGCCTCGAGCGTGCCGAGCGGATCAAGATCGCCCATGTCGAAGGGATAGTCGGAGCCGAGCATCACACGCTCCGCCCCCGCGAGGCGCACTAGGTTGCCGATCAGGTCGGGCCGGAACACGCAGGTGTCGAACCAGAAGCGCGGCAAATAGGCGGAAGGCGGCCGTGCCGTGAGGCGGCGGAGTTCCGGCCGGTGCTCCCAGGCATGGTCCAGCCGCCCGACATAGGAGGGCACGTAGCCGCCGCCGTGGCAGATCAGCACCTGCAGACCCGGATGCCGGTCCATCACCCCGCCGAGCACGAGGTGGTGGAAGGCGATCGTTTCCTCCAGCGGCTGCCCGACCGTGTTGACCATGAAGAAAGGACCGAGCCGCGCGCCCTCCGAAAACCCGAGCGGATGGATCACGAGCAGCGCGCCGAGCGTGGAAAGCCGGTCCCACAACGGGTCGAAGGCACGGTCGGACAGCTCGCGTTCGTTCACGCGGGAATCGATCTGGAAACCACGGAGGCCCAGCTCCTCCACCCCACGCCTCGCCTCGGCCATGGCGGCCGGCACATCGGCCATGGGAAGGGTGCCGAGCCCGGCGAAGGCCGCCCGGTCCTGCGCCACCAGCCCCGCCACATGGTCGTTCTGCATGGCCGAGATCCGCGCCAGCAGCCCTGCCTCCGCCCAGTAGTGCTGCTGCCCCGGCGCGGGGGCGATCACCTGCGCGTCCACCCGCATCCGCGCCATGTCGGTCCGCCGGCGCCCCAGGTCGTTGAAGGGCTCGCGCAGCTTCGCCCCCTGCTCCACGTCCGTCGCCGCGCTCTCGGGCGACATGTCGCGCTTGTAGGGGATGGTGCCGTAGCCGGGCTGGTCCCGCACCAGCGGCTCCACCGCCGGGCAGAAGGTATGGGTGTGCATGTCGACGATCATGGCGATGCCTGTCCGGATCGGGGTGGGCGCCAGTCGACGCCGGGGAGGCGTCAGTGGACGCCGAGGAAGCGGGTGAGGGTCGCGTGGTCGTGACCGGCCTCGCTCGCCGCGGCCTCGTGCACCACGCGCCCGGTTTCCAGCACGCAGACACGGTCCGCCAGCGCCAGGGCGCTGTAGAGGTTCTGCTCGACGAGCAGGATCGCGAGCCCGGCCCGCTTCAGCTCCAGGACGATGCTCTCCACGTGCTGGACCATCACGGGGGCCAGCCCTTCGGAGGGCTCGTCCATCAGGACCAGCTCGGGATCGGTCATCAGGGCGCGGGCGATGGCCAGCATCTGCCGCTCCCCGCCCGAAAGCTCGTGGCCGCGGTTGGACTTCCGCTCGGCCAGGCGCGGAAAGAACTCGAAGGCCTTGGCGACCGTCCAGCCATGCCGGGCGCCGGCGGGCTTGAGCGTCGTCAGGTGCTCCAGCACCGTCAGCGAGGGAAACAGCCGCCGCCCCTGCGGCACGATGCCGATGCGCCTGCGCGCGATCTCGTGCGGTGCCAGCCCCAGCAGCTCCTGCCCCTTCCATCGCACGGAGCCCCGCCGCACCACCGGCGGCCGCAGCCCCATGATCGATCGGATCAGCGTGGTCTTGCCCATGCCGTTGCGGCCGAGCAGCGCCAGCACCTCCCCGTCCCGCACGGTCAAGGACGGCCCGTGCAGCACATGGGCCTCGCCGTAGAAGCTGTGGATCCCCTCCACCTCAAGCATCGTGGCGGGCCTTGCCCAGATAGACTTCCTGCACCTGCGGGTCCGTGCGGATGTCGTCCGGCGCCGCCTCCACCAGCAGGCGGCCGTTGTTCAGGCACGTCACCCAGTCCACCAGGCTCAGCACCAGGTCCATGTCATGCTCGATCAGCACCACCGTCATCGTGCGCGGCAGGGAGCGGATGATGTCGGAGACGATGACCCGCTCGGAAGGCGAGAGGCCGGCCGCCGGCTCGTCCAGCAGAAGCAGGCGCGGGCGCGTGGCCAGCGCCATCGCCATCTCCAACTGCCGCTGCTCCCCATAGGAGAGCGCGCGCACCTCCTGGTCCAGCCGTCCCGACAGGCGCGACAAGGCCAGCGCGGCCTCGATCCGCCCTGCTTCCTCCCGGTCCAGCCCGTCGCGTCCCAGGATGGAGAAGCGTCGCGGCGAAAGGCCGCGCAGCGCGAGCCTCATGTTCTCCATGACCGTCAGGCGCGGGAACAGGTTGGTGATCTGGAAGGTCCGCCCCATGCCGCGATGCGCCCGCGCGTGCACCGGCAGGCGCGTCACGTCCCGCCCTTCCAGCAGCACGCGCCCGGAGGAGGCGCGAACCACGCCGGTGATGGCGTTGAACAGCGTCGTCTTGCCCGCGCCGTTCGGCCCGATGATGGCACGGCGCTGCCCGGCCGGCACGCGGATCGACACCGCCTCCACAGCGCGGAGGCCGCCGAAGCGGACGCCGACCTCCTCCAGCACCAATCCATCGTCCATGGCGATGCTCAGCCGCGCCGCGTGCCCTGGAAGCCGCGGGAATAGGGCGGCTGGCGCAGGTAGGTGGCCGGATCGTACTTCCAGAACTGCGACACCTCCGGATAGGAGGCGATCGGCGCGTTCCAGAACTTGCCGTCGCCGTTGCGGACGACCTTGCGGATCTGGATATCGTAGACGGGATTGCCGAGGTCATCGAGCTTCACCGCGCGGCCCAGCGGCGATCCCACCAGCTCCGTCTTGAGCACCGTGTCCACCAGAAGGTTCGGGTCGTCCGCGCGGCCGTTGATCTTCTCCAAGGCCTCCGCCACCCACATGGCGCCGGAATACATGGAGAAGCCGTAAAGCGAGGGGATTGTGCCGAAGCGCGCCACGTGCCCCTTCACGTAGCTCTGCACCGTGGGATTGTCCGATCCTTCCGCGAAGTGGGCGGCGGTGACGATGCCCTCCACCTCCGGACCCATGGTGCGGATCACCGACTGGTCGGTGGCGTTCATCGACCCCATCAACGGGATCTGCCCCTTCAGGCCGAAGGATGCGTATTGCTGGATGAAGCGCGTGCCGTCGGCGCCCGTCTGCATGGTGAAGATCGCATCCACCCCGGAGGAGGCGAGCTGGCCGAGGTAAGGCGAGAAATCGGCCGTGTTGATCGGGTGCCAGAACTGCGCCGTGATCTGCCCGCCGCCTTCCGTGAAGGTCTGCGCCAGCCCGCCGCACTGCTCGTGCCCGAAGGCGTAGTCCTGGCTGACCGTCGCGATCTTGCGGTAGCCCTGCTTGAGCGCCCAGTCGGCCAGGGGCCGGGTGGTCTGGCTCGCGCTGTAGCCGGCCACGCGCACCACGTTCTTGATCCGCTGGCGCTGCGTCAGGTCGTCCGCCGCGATGATCGGAATGAAATAGGGCGTGCCCGTGCCCTTCACGTAATTGGCGACGGCCAGCCCGGTGTTCGCCAGCAGGTTTCCGAACAGGAAATGCGCACGCCCCTGCTCCACCAGCCGCCTCGCCTTCTGCAGCGCGGTGTCCGGGTTCGAGCCGTCATCCTCCACCATCACCTCGACCTTGCGGCCGGCGATCTCGTTGTTGCGCTGGGAAAGATACCAGTTGAAGTCGTCCACCATCTCGCGCCCGCCGGAAGCGACCACGCCGGTGAGCGGCGCCATGAGCCCGATGCGGATCGCGCCGTCCTGCGCGCGCAGCAGCGCGGGCCGGGCGAGAGTGCCGAGCGCTGCGGCACCGAGAAGCTGTCTGCGGTTCATCCTTCGGTTGAGCCTTCCTGCTGGGGTTGTGGGATCGCGGTCCGGCGCTGCCGGAGAAGGAGCAGGCCGCGCCCGATCACCCCCTCGGGCGCGAAAATCATCAGCAGAACGAACATCAGCCCCATCACCGTCTGCCAGCGCTCCGTGTAGAAGCTCACGGTGTTCTCCAGCACGATGATCGCGGCGGCGCCGATGAAGCCGCCGAGCAGCGTGCCGACGCCGCCCACGATCGCCATCAGCAGCCCTTGCACCGACTGTGCCAGGGAAACGGTGGTGGGGCTGACGAACTCGTTGAACAGGGCATAAACCGCCCCCGCGACCCCGGCCGCGGTGCCCGACAGCGTGAAGGCGAGGAAAAGGTGCAGCGGCACGTTGTAGCCCAGGGCCCGCATCCGGCTCTCGCTTTCCCGGATGCCGCGCAGCGTGAGCCCGAAGGGCGAGTGCACGAGCCGCCAGACCAGGAAGGTCGCGAGCAGCACGATCACCAGCACCGCGTAGTAGAACCCCACCTGCGAGGCGAGCGCCGCGGGCCGCACGCTGCCGCGCATGCCGTTCTCCCCGCCCGTGACGGTGCTCCAGCGCAGGCAGACGCCCCAGACGATCATGCCGAGCGCGAGCGTCAGCAGCAGGAAGTAGACCCCGGAGGTCCGCACCGCCAGCAGCGCGAAGACCGCCGCCACCGCGGTCGCCGCCCCCACGCCCAGCAGCATCCCCACCCAGGGCGAGCCACCCATCACCGTGACCCAGTGGATCGTCACGTAAGTGGAGACGCCGAAGATCGCCCCGTGCCCGAGCGGCGTCCGCCCGGCATAGCCCGCCAGCACGTCGATGGAGACGGCGAGAAGGCTGAAGATCAGGATTCGCGTGGCGACGCTGACCTGATAGGTCGGCAGCACCAGCGGCAGGGCGGCGAACACCAGCACGCCGAGGACCACCCCGATCAGCGGCAGGTTCGCGGTGGTGCGCGGCATCAGGCGGCCTTTCCGAAGAGGCCGAGCGGCCGGAAGGCCAGGATCAGCGCCATGGGGCCGAAGATCACGAAATAGGCCAGTTCCGGGAACATGACCTGCCCCACCGAGTTCAACAGCCCCACCAGCAGCGCGCCGATCGCGGCGCCCCCCAGGCTGCCCCGCCCGCCGATGATCACCACCGCGAGCGAAAAGACCAGGATTTCCGAATCCGCGCCCGGATAGAGCGTCAGGAAGGCCCCGCCCACCATGCCGCCGAGCCCCGCCAGCGCCGAGCCCAGCATGAAGGTGACCAGGAAGATGCGGCGGATGTTGATGCCCATCGCCTCCAGCGTTTCCGCGTCGTCCACCCCGGCCCGGATCAGCGCGCCCAGCCGCGTGCGGTTCAGCAGCAGCCAGAGCAGCACGAAGACCACCACGCCCAGCGCGAGCACGAAGAGCCGGTACTTCGGATAGAACACCCCGGCGAAGCGCACCGCGCCTCGGAGCGCCTCGGGCACCGGCACCGTGAAGGTGTCGCCGCCCCAGGCCAGCAGGCCGAGGTCGTTGATGATGAAGGCAACACCTAGCGTCAGCAGCACCTGGCGCAGCTCGAAGCCGCGCACGAAGCGCAGCAGCCCCTGGTCCAGCGCCAGCCCCACCACCGCCACGCTGGCCATGGCCGCGAGGATCCCCAGCCCGAAGGACCCCGTGCCCACCGCCACCGCGTAGCCGATATAGCCGCCGAGCAGGTAGAGCGCCCCATGCGCCAGGTTCACGATCCGCAGCAGCCCGAAGATCAGCGTGAAGCCGGAGGCGACGACAAAGAGCAGCGCGGCGAAGGTCAGGCCGTTGAGAAGCTGGAAAAGGTTGAGGCTGTTCATCCCGCGGCGGGCGGGGTGCCGCGGTGCCAGTCGAGGATCTGCTCCCCCGTCCAGACCAGCACGTCCTCCTTCGCGCGCACGGCCTCCAGCACGCGGCGGAAATACTTCAGCCGGTGCGGCGCGCCCATGATGTAGGGGTGCACCACCAGCGCCATGACCCGCGGCCCGTGCCGGGAGTCGTGGTAAAGCTGTTCGAACTGGTCCAGCGCCCGGTCCGCGTATTCCGAGGCCTTGTGATGCTGGATCAGCATCATCGCCACGTCGTTGCATTCCTGGGTGTAGGGAATGTTGGTGATGGAGCCGGTGCGCGTGCGCAGTTCCACCGGCTGGTCGTCCAGCACCCAGTCGCAGACATAGTCGTAGCCCTGCTCGCACAGGATGTCCGGCGTTTCCCAGGTCTCGGTCAGTCCAGGGCCCAGCCAGCCGCGCGGGGGCTTGCCGGTGAAGGCGGCGATGGCCTCCGTGGTCAGGCGGATGTCCTCGCGCTCGTCGGCCACCTTCTGCATGTTCTTCTGGCCGAAGCCGTGGCCGATGAACTCCCAGCCCCGGTCCAGCGCCGCGCGCGCGATGGGCTCGTAGCTGCCGATGGCCTTGCCGTTGATCGCCAGCACGGCGCGGATGCTGTTGTCGTCCAGCGCCTCCAGCATCCGCCAGAAGCCCACGCGGTTGCCGTATTCATGCCAGCACCAGTTGGGAATGTCCGGCATCGGCGCGCCGCCGGCGGGCGGGGTGAGGACGGTGCGCGGCATCACCTCGCGCGGGTCCCACTCCTCCACGTTCACGATCACCCAGACCACCATGCGCGCGCCGCCCGGAAGCTCCCGGCGCGGCCGCCCGGCGATGGGGGAGAAGGAGATGCGTTCTGTCGGGAGCATGGCTCAGTCCTCCTTCGGGCCGATGAACAGGGTCAGCGTGCCCAGCCCGTCGATGGCGCCCTGCACCACGTCACCCGGCACCAGAGGCCCGACGCCCGCGGGCGTGCCGGTGAAGATCAGGTCGCCCGGCTCAAGCGCGTAGCTTTCCGAAAGCTTGGCGATCACCTCCGGCACGCTCCAGATCATCTCCCCGATCAGCCCGCGCTGATGTTCGGTGCCGTTCACGGAGAGGCTGATCGCGCCCTCGATCGCGCGCGCCGGGCTGCCCGCCGGATGGATCGGGCCGCAGGGCGCGGAACGGTCGAAGGACTTTCCCATCTCCCAGGGCAGCTGCCGGTCCCGCGCGTCGCGCTGACGGTCTCGCCGGGTCAGGTCGATGCCCACGGCGTAGCCATAGACATGGCCGGGCGCATCCTCCTCCCGGATGTTGCGCCCTCCCCGCCCGATCGCCGCCACCAACTCGATCTCGTACTGGAAATCCGCCGTATCCGCAGGGTAGGGAATGGTCGCGTCGTCCGGCACGATGGCATCAGCGGGCTTCTGGAAGAAGAAGGGCGGGTCGCGCTCGTCGGCTTCCTTCATCTCGCGGATATGCGCGACGTAGTTGCGCCCGACACAGTAGATGCGCCGCACCGGGAAGCGCTCCGCCGTGCCGACGACCGGGATCGACACGGGAGGCGCGGGCGCCACGACAAAGCCGGCGTCCCGGCTCATGCCGGGACGCTCCCGTCGATCAACGAAACCGCATCGCGCTGGCCCTGGTGCATGCAACCGACTTCCTGACCTTGTGTTCGCACGGCTCGCCCGCCCCCATCACGCCGGAGGCAAGCCTGGCGCACGACGCGGGCCGCAGGATTGGATACAACCCACCCCCCGTCAACCGGCCGCGCGGGTTCCCCGATACCAGTCGAGGATCTCCTCGCCGTTCATGAAGACCACGCCATCCTTGCCGCCGGCATAGTCGTAGACCTCCTCCAGGTACCGGATGCGGTGCGGCTGGCCGGAGATGTAGGGATGGATCGCGATGGCCATGATCTTGGCCCGCTCGGCGCCCTCCATGTGCAGGCGGTCCAGCGTGTCGCGGCATCGCGTGGCCCAGTAGGGGCTCTCGTGGTGCTGCACGATCATGGTGGGGATGTCGTTCAGCTCCACCGTGTAGGGCAGCGTGACCAGCGGGCCCTTCTCCGTGCGGATCTCGCAGGGCTCGTCGTCCCACACCCAGTCGCCGATATACTGCACGCCCGCTTCGGCCAGCAGCTCCGGTGTTTCGAAGGTCTGTGTCAGCCCCGGGCCGAGCCACCCCACCGGCCGCTTGCCCGTGAAGGCTTCCAGGCGGTCCATGGAGCGGTGGATCATGGCGCGCTGGTCGGTCTCCCGGTGGATCGGGCCCTGCTGCCAGGAATGGCCCATGAACTCCCACCCCGAATCGCGGCATGCGGCGGCCACGCGCTCGTAGTCGTCGCAAACCCGCGCGTTGATCGACAGCGTGGGGCGGTGGCCCAGCCGCTCGTAAAGCTTGTGGAAGCGCCAGAAGCCCACGCGCATGCCGTATTCGTGCCAGGACCAGTTCGGCACGTCCGGCAGCAGCACCTGTCCGGTGGGCGCGGGCAGGATCTGTCGCGCCATCGGGTTGGCGATGTCCCAGACCTCCAGGTTCACGATGGTCCAGACCACCACGCGGGCGTTGTTCGGCAGCTTCAGCGGCGGGCGGTCCACGATGGCGGAAAAGGGCGCGCGGTCGCGGGGCTGGGTCATGGCGTCTCCTCGGTCTCGGCCGGCGTGGCCCTCGGCCGGGGCCGGGCGGGCACGGAACACAGGTTTCACGCGATGCGTGCCAGGCGCAAGGTGGTGCCGCGGCCGGGCGCCTGGCTATGCTCGATGCCCGGCCTGCCCCGCCCGCCAGGAGATCTTCCCGATGCAGCGACGCCCCTTCCTCGCCGGCGCCCTCGCCACGTCCTGCATCGTGCCCCGCGCCCTGGCGCAGGGCGGCGCGGCGCTGTCGGAGCTCACCGTCAACGTCTTTCCCGGCGGCTTCAACTGGCCGATCTTCGCGGGCACCGCCAAGGGGTTCTTCGCGCGCGAAGGGCTCTCGGTGCGCATGCTCAACACCCGCGGCTCGATCGAGCAGATGACCGACCTCGCCGCCGGGCGCTTCGACATCGCCATGACGGCCGTGGACAACATCGTCGCCTATGTGGAGGGCCAGGGCGCGGCGCCCATCGGCCCGCAACCGGAGTTCTTCGCCTTCATGGGCAGCGACAGCGGCTTCCTCAGCGTCTGCGCCGCACCGGGCATCGACTGCTTCGCCAAGCTGCGCGGGAAAACCCTGTCGGTGGATGCGCGCACCACCGGCTATGCCTTCGTGCTGCTGGAGATGCTGGCGCGCGAGGGGCTGGGAGAGGGCGACTACGCGCTGGCGACGGTCGGCGGCATGACGCAGCGGTGGGAGGCCATGCAGCGCGGGGAACAGGTGGCCACCATCCTCTCCTGCCCATACGACATCCTCGCCAAGGCGCGCGGCTTCCACCAGCTTGCATGGGCCACGCAGGTCATCGGCCCCTACCAGGGCAACGTGGCCGCCACGCGCCGAAGCTGGGCGGCGGCGAACGAGGGGCGCATGCTCGGCTATATCCGTGCCTATGCCGCCGCCATCGCCTGGCTCCACGAGCCCGCCAACCGCGGCGAGGCCATTTCGATCCTCCGGCGCAGCCTTCCGGACATGCCGCAGGAACTGGCGGAGCAAAGCCACGCGGAGCTGCTGGACCCGCGGGACGGCTTCTTCCGTGACGCGAAGGTCAACATGGAGGGCCTGCGCAACGTGCTGGCGCTGCGTAGCCGCCATGCGCCCGCGGGCAAGGACCTGTCCGACCCCGCCCGCTACTTCGATGGACGCTACTGGAACGCCGCCATGGCCAAGGCTCCGCCCCGCTAGGGCAGCTCCCCAGCCTCAACCCTGCGGCCCGGGTTACGCCCCGACGCGCCGCGCCTCGGCCGCTTCCTCGAAGCGGACCGGGCTCTGCTCCGTGCCGTTCTCCTGGACGGCCGCGTCGCGCATGATCGCGCGCAGCTCCCGCAGAAGCGCCGCTCCCTTCACGGTCCGCTGCACGAGCACCGAGCGGCGGTCGCGCGGGTCCACCTTGCGGCGCACCACGTCGAGCTCCCCAAGCCGGTCCAGCGCGCGGGTGATGGCGGGCTTGGACACGTTCAGCCCACCGGCCAGCCCCCTGACCGTGTGCGGCCCGTTCTGAAGGTAGACGGTCAGGAACACCCCGAGCTGCCGGGCCGTGAGGTCCGGCCCGTCGCGCCGGACAATGGCCACGATCGTGGCACGCACGATCCCGACCAGTTCGTCCGGCGTTCCTTTCATCTCCATGTGGTCCCTGTCTCCTGTCATGCGTCGACCGGCGTTGAACACCGCCGGCCAAAGGCACGCCGCAGCGCATGGATCGTGCCATCCGATTTTCGGGCGAAAAGACAGGGACTTATTACGCTGCCGCGGCAATCTCGATGCAGAGGTGTAAAGATTGTCGACGCGGTGTCGCCGTGGTTCCGCGCCCGCCGCGCCGCCTCAGCGACGCCCGCCCGCCAGTTGGGCGGCCGCCGGGCTGGCCCTCAGGCGCAGCATCGCGGCGCAGCCGGCGGCAGGCCCCGCGGCCAGCACCGCGAAGGCCGGGCCCCACCCGGCGTGCCCAACAAGCACGGGCATCAGCTGGATCGTCAGCAGGGTCAGGGCAAAGCCCAGGCAGGTCTGGAAGGTCAGCACCGTGCCCGTCAGCGCGGGCTCCGACAGCTCCGCGAGGCTGGCCGAGAACTGCGCCGAATCCGCCACCACCGCCACGCCCCAGACCACGCAGAGCCCCATGGTCAGCGCCGGGTGCAGGCCGAAGGCCGGGCCCGCCAGAAGGCAGCACGCGCCGGACACCGCCATGGCGCCCACCGTCACCCGCACGACCCGATCCGCCAGCCACCCCGCCGCGATGCAGCCCAGCGCGCCCGCCGCGATCACGCAGAAGGTGGCCAGCGCGGCCGGTCCGGCACCCTCCGCTTCCGCCCCGCTCCAGGCGCCGAAGCTCGCGGACAGGTAGAGGCCCACCCAGGCCCACATGGCGTAGAGCTCCCACATGTGGCCGAGATAGCCGAGGGTGACGAGCCGCATTCCCCTGTTCCGCCAGAGCTGCAGCGCGGCGCCCGGGCGGAAGCGCGCCGCCCGCGCGTGCCGAGGCCCGGGCCGGACCAGGGCGATGAGCGCCGCCGCCGCCATGGCCGAAAGCGACGCGACGGCAAGGGTCGGCCGCCAGGCCAGCCCACCCAGCGCATTGGCCAGGTGCGGCGAGGCCGAGCCCAGCGTCAGCCCGCCCACCACAAGCCCGATCACCCAGCCCGCGTCGCCGCGGTCCGCCCAGCCGGCGGCCAGCTTCATGCCCACGGGATAGACCCCGGCCAGCGCCATGCCCGTGGCGAAGCGGGCCCCGATGACCGCCACGGCGCCCGGCGGCATCAGCAGGATCGCGGCATTCGCCAGGGCCCCCGCCAGAGCCGCGATGGCGAAGACACGTCGCGGGTCGAAGCGGTCGGGCAGAGCCAGCACCGCGCTGGCCAACGTGCCCAGCACGAAGCCCGCCTGCACCGCACCGGTCAGCATGGCCTGGAAGCCTGCCCCGGCCTGCGCCGCCTCGCGCAGCATGCCCGGCCCCGCCGCGGTGCCGGAAAACCAGAGCGCCAGCGCCAGCACCTGCGCCGCGACAATCAAGGCGAGGTTCGCGGCCTTCCCGGCCATGCTGGTCCTGCCCTTCCCGCACCCTCCCGGAAGCCGCAGCCGGTTCCCGGCTCTTCCGGCGGAGACACGCCGCGGGAAGGTCGGGCCACGTTGCACGCGCCCCTTCCCCGCCGCAAGCTGCGCCGCAGATCGCGCCGCGCCCGACGCAGGGCGCCGCGACGGAACAGGGACCCGCATGCCGCGCGAAATCCGCCTCAACGCCTTCGACATGAACTGCGTCGGCCACATCCAGCAGGGCCTCTGGACCCACCCGCGCGACCAGTCCACCCGCTTCAACGAGCTGTCCTACTGGACCGACTACGCAAGGCGCCTGGAGGCGGGGCTGTTCGACGGCGTCTTCTTCGCCGACGTGGTCGGCGTCTACGACGTCCTCGGCGGCAGCGCGGATGCGGCGCTGCGCGGCGCGGTGCAGGTGCCGGTGAACGATCCCACCCTGCTCATCCCCGCCATGGCCGCCGTCACGCGCCACCTCGGCTTCGGCGTCACCTGCAACCTCGTCTACGAGCCGCCGTTTCTTTTCGCCCGCCGCATGTCCACGCTCGACCACCTGACCGGCGGGCGCATCGGCTGGAACATCGTCACGGGCTATCTCGACAGCGCCGCGCGCGCCGCCGGTATCGCCGGTCAGGTCGCGCATGACGACCGCTACGACCTCGCGGACGAATACATGGCCCTCGTCTACAAGCTGTGGGAGGGAAGCTGGGACGACGACGCCGTGCTCGCCGACCGCGCGCGGGGCCTCTACGCCGATCCCGGCAGGGTGCGCGCGGTGCACCACCACGGGCCGCAGTACCGGCTGGATGCCATGCATCTCAGCGCCCCCTCCCCCCAGCGCACGCCCGTTCTCTACCAGGCCGGCTCCTCCACACGCGGGCGCCGCTTCGCCGCCACCCATGCCGAGTGCGTCTTCGTGAACGGCCAGAAGAAGGAGGCGGTGCGGGAGATCGTGGGCGACATCCGCGCCCAGGCCACCGCCATCGGCCGCGCGGCCGAGGACGTGAAGGTCTTCCTGGGCGCCACCCTCATCCCCGGCCGCACCGACGCCGAGGCGGAGGAGAAGTTCGCCGAGTACCGGCGCCATGCCAGTTCCGAGGCCGCCCTGGTCCACGCCGCGGCCTCGCTCGGCATCGACTTCTCCCGCTTCGACCCCGACGAGCCCATCCAGGCCGGCGGCAGCCAGGCGATCGTCTCCAACATCGAGGCCATGGCGCGCAGCGCCGGCCCGCAATGGACCCGCCGCAAGCTGCTGGAGCAGATGGTGCTCGGCAGCCGCCAGGCGCCCTGGGTGGGCTCGGCGGAGCGGCTGGCCGAAATGCTGATCGGCTGGAGCGAGGAAACCGGCGTGGACGGCTTCAACCTGTCGCGCACCGTGGTGCCCGAATGCTTCGACGACGTGATCGCCCTCCTGGTGCCCGCCCTTCAGGAGCGCGGCGCCTACAAGACCGCCTATCGCGAGGGCACCTACCGCGAGAAGCTTTTCGGCCGCGCGCGCCTTCCGGCATCCCACGCCGCGGCCGCCCATCGCGCCGCCCCCGCGGAGGCTCCGGCATGAACCGGCCCCTCCCCGGATGGGCGGCACGGGTCTCCCGCACGGAGCACGCCGCATGACGCCCCGCATCGCCTTCATCGGCACGGGCGGCACCATCGCCTCCCAGGGCGCTGGCCCGCTGGACACCACGAACTACGGCTCCTCCGGCAAGCCGATCCTGGACGCGGCCGCGCTGCTGGCGCGCTTCCCGGACGTGGCGGGTGTCGCGGAGGTCCTGCCCGTTCCCTTCAGCGCCGTGCCGAGCCCGCAGATCCACTTCCCCACCTGGAAGGCCCTCGCGCTGCTCTGCGACGAGCTCGTGGCCGAAAACCCCGCCCTGGCGGGCATCGTCATCGGCCACGGCACCGCGACGCTCGAGGAAACGGCCTATGCCCTGCACCTGACGCTCAAGGTGCCCGTGCCCGTGGTGCTGGTCGGCGCCCAGCGCCCCTCCTCGGCGCTGTCCACCGATGCCGGGCTGAACCTGGTCAACGCCATACGCGTCGCGGCCAACCCGGCCTCGCGGGGCCTCGGCGTGCTGGTGGTGCTGAATGACGAGATCCAGGCCGCGCGGGAGGTGACGAAAACCTCCACCGGCCGCCTGCAAACCTTCCGCTCCCCCGATTTCGGCGTGCTGGGGCAGGCGGACGGCGACAGCGTGAACTTCTACCGCCGCCCGCTGCGCCGCGGCGCGCCGGACACGGAATTCGACCTGCGGGCCCTCGAGGCCCTGCCGCGGGTGGACATCTCCTACGCCTATGCGGGGTCGGACGGCACCGCCGTCCGCGCCTTCCTGGCCGCGGGGGCGGAGGGCATCGTCTCGGCCGGCTTCGCCCCCGGCTTCTGCCCCCCAGGCGAGGCGGAACCGCTGCGCGAGGCGGCCGCGCGCGGGGTGATCGTGGTTCAGTCCACGCGCGCGGGCTCGGGCCGCGTCTTTCCCACCGGCAAACTCGGGGAACACGGCTTCATCCCGGCCGACAACCTGTCCCCGCAGAAGGCGCGGATCCTCCTCGCCCTGGCGCTCACCGTGACACGCGACCCGGCGGAGGTCGCGCGCATCTTCGCCACCTACTGAAGGTTCACGCCTATCGCTGGCGTTCCAGGAAGTCGCGCAGGGCATTCCCAACGTCCTCCTGCGGCGTGCCCAGGCTCATGACGGTGGAAACATGGTTGTGGCCGGCGAACCAAGCGAAGTGCGGGCTGCGGCCGTCGCGCATCGTCACGGACTGCGCCAGCTCGAAGCTCGGCGCCGCGAGGGGCGCCGGGTCGAACTCCGCCAGGCAGAGCATGAGCGGCACCCGGCTCCGCCCCGCATGCGCGATCGGCGACCGCTCGGCGAAGGCGGCCTCATCGCCCCCGAAATAGGCCCGCACATGCGGCGGCGAGCCCGCGCCAACCCGGTAGATGCCGCTCATCAGCACGGCGGCATCGATGCCCGGCCCGCCCTCCGCGTGGAAGGCGTCGTTGAACAGGAACCCAGCGGCATGTGCCGCACCGGCCGACTGCCCCATCAGGAAGGTCCGCCCGGACCCGCCATGGTCCCCCGCATGGGCGCGCACCCAGGCCACCGCGCCGGCCACGTCCTCCGATCCCGCAGGCCAGGGGTGGGCGGGCGAAAGCCGGTAGTTGATCACGGCCGTCAGCATCCCGTGGCCGGCGAAATACCGGCCGAGATTGCCGTAGAACGTCCCGTCACCGTTCTTGTCGCCTCCGGTGAAGCCGCCGCCGGGCACGAAGACCAGCGCGGGGCCGGAGGGCCGGGCCGGCAGGTAAAGGTCAAGCTTCTGCCGGGGATCAGCGCCATAGGCGATGTCGGCGATCACCCGCTGGTCCGGGCGCGCGGCGCGCACATGCGGCGCGTAAAGCAGGCGGGTGCGCTCCAGCACCTCCGCATCGAAGCTCGCGCCCATCGCGGCGACCGCCGCACGCAGGCCTCCCGCGTCCGGTCCCCCAGCGAAGCCGTTCATCCCGCGTTCCCTTTGCTTTCCCTCGTGCCGGTATGCCACGCGCCGGCCAGGGCGTCGCGCCCCTCGCCCTCCCCGCGGCCCCGCGGTGGCGTATCCGCGGATCGCGTCCATATGCCCGGTGTTGCCCCCAGAGCCGAGGACCGGGATGACCGACCTGCCCGAACTGCCGGCGGAGGCCTTCCGCAAGGAAGACACCACGCGCGACGACCTGTTCTACCGTGAGCCCCGCTTCGTCACGCATATCGACGCCGCCGCGGTGGCGGCCGTGACGGCGCTCTACCGCGACATCCTGCCGGAGGGGGGCGCGATCCTCGACCTCATGAGCAGCTGGGTGAGCCACCTTCCCCCCGAGGCCGGCTACCGCGAGGTGATCGGCCACGGCATGAACGCCGAGGAACTCTCGGCCAATTCCCGCCTCACCCAGTGGTTCACGCAGGACCTGAACGCCACGGCCGAACTGCCGCTGGAGGCGCGCAGCGTCGACGCCGTGACCCTCTGCGTGTCCATCCAGTACCTTCAGCACCCCGTCGCCGTTCTGCGGGAGGCCGCGCGCGTGCTCCGCCCCGGCGGACCCGTGGTGATCACCTTCTCCAACCGGTGCTTCCCCACCAAGGCCGTCGCCATCTGGCGGTTGCTGAGCGGCGAGGAGCAGTGCGGGCTGGTCAGCCTCTACCTCCAGCGCGCGGGCTTCGGGCAGGTGGAGGCGCGGAGCCTCC
The DNA here is from genome assembly GCF_042433125.1 of Muricoccus vinaceus. NCBI lineage: Bacteria > Pseudomonadati > Pseudomonadota > Alphaproteobacteria > Acetobacterales > Roseomonadaceae > Muricoccus > Muricoccus vinaceus. Next base: position 176,319 of record NZ_JBHLVZ010000002.1, read on the forward strand.
GCCCCGGTGGGCCGGGCGACCCGCTCTGGGCGGTCACGGGGCGGGCAGCCCCGCCCTGAGCTCCGCCCGCGTCACATCTCCACCAGGCGTCCCGGGTTCTTCAGGTATCCTTCCTTGATGCCCTGCAGGGGCCAGCAGGTCAGCGCGCCCACCGTGTTGGCCGGGTTGTTCCCGGCGTTCTGCGGAAAGGCGCTGGCCCCGACCGATAAGACGTTCGGCACGTCCCAGCTCTGCAGCCGCCGGTTCACGGCCGAACCGCCGGGATCGGTGCCCATAATGGCCCCGCCGCAGATATGCGTGGTCTGGTAGGGCACGATGCTGGCGGACACGGGCGGCGTGCTGGTGTTCACCACGTCCGGGTTCATCGCATGCGCGATCTCCGCGGCGCGCGCGAGCATGAGTTCCCGCATGCGCAGGCCGTTGGGCGCGAAGTCGAAGGTCATGCGCGCCGGCGGCAGGCCGAGGTCGTCCGTGTAGGCCGGGTCCAGAGAGATGTGGTTATGCCGGCGCGACGTGCTGCCGGCATGCACGCCCACATTGACGTTGTGTTCGCACCACTTGTTGTTGGCCTGCTTCCACCCCTCGCCCCAGCGCGGCGATCCCTCGGGCAGCACGCGCTTCTCGATCGGGCGGAGGCCGGTGTTCTGACCGATGATGTAGCCGCCGCCGATGAAGCCGTGCGGACCGTGGTCGAAGTTGTCGCCGTTGAACTCGTCCACAATGGCGCCCAGCACGCCCGCGCCGGCAAACTGGTTGAACCGCTCCTTCTCGAAGAAGGCGCGGGCGGTGGCGACCGTCTGGTAGCTGAAGTCGCGGCCCACCTGCCCCTGCCCCGTCGCGGGGTCATAGGGCGTTCCAATTCCGCTCAGCAGCATCAGCCGCGCGTTGTGGATCTGGAAGGCGCAAAGCAGCACGAGGTCGGCGGGCTGGCGGATCTCGCGCCCGACGGCATCCACGTAGATCACGCCCGTCGCGTCCTTGCGGTCCGGCGTCAGCTCCACCTTGGTCACGCGCGACCCCATGCGCAGCTCGAAGTTCGGGTTGCGCAAGGCGACCGGCAGCACGGTGGTCACCGGGCTGGCCTTGGACCAGTTGTAGCAACCGAAGCGCTCGCAGTGCCCGCAATAGGTGCAGGCCTGCATCTGCGCCCCGTCCGGGTTGGTGTAGTCGCGCGACAGGTGGGAGGATGGCTGCGGGTAGGGCTTGTGCCCGAGCCTGCGCGCGCCCTCCATGAAGCGCTGCTGCACCAGGCCCATCTCCATGGGCGGCGTCGGGTATTCGCGGCCCGCCAGGTTTCCGGCCTTGCCGGAGGTGCCGCAGAGATACTCGAAGCGGTCTTAGCCCGGCTCCAGGTCGTCATAGGTGACGCCCCAGTCCTGGATCGTCATGTCATCGGTGATGGCGCCCTCGCCGTGGCGCTTGATGTTGTGGCTGCGCATCTCGAAGCCGGCAGGCAGGAAGCGGAAGTGCTGCCCGTTCCAGTGAACGCCCGCCCAGCACATCGCCGAGCAGGAAGGCGCCGAGGCTGCGCATGGGCAGCGCGGGCTCGTCCGGGTGGTTGCGGAAGGTCAGCGCATCGCGGGCCAGGTTCTGGAACAGCGCCCCGCGCAGGGAATAGTTCAGCTCGTCCAGCGCGTTCGGCGCGGGGAAGTCGCTGGCGGTGTCGCGAAAGCCACCCCGCTCCAGCCCCCCCACCCGCAGCCCCTCGGCCGCCCGCTCGCGCGCGCATATGGAGCCTGTCCAGCCCATCCCCACGATCACCACATCTGTCTTCGGCATCTCCTGCACGGCGAGCTTTCTTTATCCGATGGAGACGGGATCGCCGTCATAGGGGGTCTTGTCCGTGAGGAGGTCGCCACGGATCGGATTCGCGCCGGGATAACCGATCTGCTTCCAGGTCGCCGCGCCACGGTTGCCGCCCTAGAACGGGTGCGAGAAGTAGCCTTCGATGGTGTTGTTCAGCAGCAGTTCGAAGAAGGCCGAGGAAGGCAGCCCCGAAAGATCGAAGGGCTGCTTCTCCCTGCGCGTCAGCAGGGCGTCCCGTTTCGCCGCGCCTGGTTCGGCCACGCCCTTGCCCTGCTCCGCGCGGACGACGCGCCCCAGAGCCTCCAGCGCGTGGCGGTACATGCCGGCAGGCGTCGGTGCGTACTGCCATCCCTGGCCCGGCTTTCCCTCCGCGAAGGGGCCGCGCATGTACCAGGTGCTCGCGGCCCCGAAGGTGCCGGCCAGCTGGTGGTCGATGAAGGTGACCACGCCCGCCTCCACGCCGCCGGGTCCGCCTTCACCCGGCGGGATCAGCCGGTCGACCAGGGCCGTGAGCATGTCGGCCTCGGGGTTGTTGAGAAAGATGCGCGCCCTGCTCTGTCGCTGGCGCGGCGTGCTCCGGTCCCGCAGGGGGAGCCGCGGCCGCCGCTGGCTGCTGCGGCTGCGCCGGCTGAGCCTGGGCCTGGCCAACAAGCCCGGCCAGGGGCGTCGCCGCAGTCGAGACCAGGAAGCCGCGGCGGCTGAAGCAGGAAGCAGGTGGCTCTGCCATCGGCATCGGTCCCTGGCGAAGCTGGTTAAGGAAGGCGACGACATCCGCGCGGTCGCGATTGTTCTGGATGCCCGGGCAGGCCATGCGCGCGCCCGGCGCGTAGCCACGCGGATTCTTCAGGAAGGCATCCAGGGAAGTGTCATCCCACGTGCCGCCACGGTTCCGCAGGCCGGCCGAGTAGCTGAAACCCTGCACCGATGCGACCTGCCGCCCGTCGACGCCCCAGAGCGGCGGCTCCACCCGCACCGGCCCGCCCTGCGCCAGGCTGTGGCAGGCCGAGCAGACGCGGTTCGCAACGGCCTTGCCATGCGCCGCATCCGCCTGCTGTGCCGGCGCCGCCGCGGGTGGAGCGGCGGCGGGCGCCGCAACCCCCGTCTGCGCGGCAGGGCCCGTGGGGGCGCCGGCGGGCGGCGCTGCGGACGCCGCACTCGCAACCGAAGCAGGGGCTGGGTTGCCGGGGCTTGGGAGGACGCCGCAGCCTGCGCCGGTGCCGCCGCGTCCACGCCGTAGTAAACGGCGATGGCACGGGCCAGGGCCGGATCATCGTGCAACCGCCGCACATCGGCGGCGCGGAAGCGCGGAGCATCCCGCAGCTTCTCCGGCGACGCATCCAGCCGGACCGCATCGCCCTGCCCGCTGAGGTGCATCGCCAGCAGCGGGACGATCACGTCCCCGGGCTTGCCGAAAAGCGAAGCCACGACACCGAGCCGCCCGCCCGAGGGCCGGACCACCACGTAGTTCACGCGCCCCTTGGTGGCCCCCTCCATCACGAGGTCCTCGATCGTCCCGAGTTCGGTTCCATCATCGCTCAGCGCCACCACCCGCTTGCCCAGCAGTTCGCGGATCGTGATCAGCCAAGGCGCTGCGGCTGGCGGCGGGGCGGGGGGCATGGGCTGCGCTGCCACCCGCTGCGGCCCGGGCGCCGCTTGGGCCGGGCTGGGCTGGGGCGGAACAGGCTCAGATGAAGCCGGCTTGGGTGGAGCGGCCTGGGCAGCGGGGGACGCATTCCCGGGCACGCTGCCTGCCGACGATCCCGGCACCGGCGCGGCCGGAACAGCCGCCTCGCACCCCGCCTCTCGCCCGTCATGCTGGTGGAATGAAGGATCGGCGCAAGCGGCGTCAGCCCCGCCGCCCGGAGCGCATCGTCGGCGGCGCTGCGGCACCCCGTCCCGTCCTTGTCCCGCGCGGCACGCTCGGCGGCCGCGACCAGGTCCGAAATGCGCCCTCGCTGATCCTCCGGCGCGCGCTCCCGCGCGGCGGCGGCCCGTGTTGCATCGGAAAGGCATGCGGCACCGGCCGGCGGCTCGGCAGCCCCCGCCTCGGCGCTGGCGAACAGGCCGAACGCGACGAGGGCGATGCCCCTGCCGCCGATGCTGGCTGCGCGCGTCATGCCTCAACTCCGTTGTCGTTCGGCACCGGATACGACCCCTATGGCCGTCTTGATGCGCAGCACAGAACTTTTCGACTGTGCACCGGGCGTGGCCGTTCGTTGCGCCTTGCATCAGGCGCGGTGGAGCCGGGCGCGAAACAACGTTGGGGCGTGGTGGCGAGCACGGGCGAGGCCGGCTCCAGGGCAGCGCACAGATCCGCGCCGGTGTTCCGATTGCCAGGAATTAACGTTAGGAATCACCAACAACAGATCCACACTCCGGATCGCTCCATCCGGATTCATGCTCCGTCCGCGACAGCAGCGACGCCCCGATCCATGTTGCTCACCGCCACACGCCCGATCGATCAACCGGCAGGCAAGCCGATCCTCGTCCGTGCGTGACAGGCCGCGAGGCGAGCGCCCGGGCTGGATCGGGCACGCACCACGCCAGCCCGCCGGTCCGCTGCTCTGCGGCACTCAGCCTCTGACGCGGCGGCGTTCCCTCTTCTCGCTGCCCCTGCCGCCAGAATGCTCGCTCGGGCGCGCGAGTTCCCGGATCATGGCAGGCACCTCGCGTGCCGGGCGCGGTCCGCTGAACAGGAAGCCCTGCACCTCCGTGCAGCCGAGTTCGCGCAACCGCGCGAGCTGCGGCGCGGTCTCCACACCTTCGGCATTCATGGTCAGGCCGAGGGTGGAGGCCACCGTGCCGATCGCGCGGATGATCGCCACCGTGCTTTCGGAGGCCGGCAGGTCGCGGACGAAGGAGCGGTCCATCTTGATCTTGTCCAGCGGGAAGCGACCCAGCATCGCGATGGAGGAGGTGCCCGTCCCGAAGTCGTCCAGCACCACCCGCACGCCGAGCGCCCGGATCCGGCGCAGCGCCTCCGCCACGTCCTCGCCGTTGCGCAGCAGCAGCGCCTCCTTGATCTCGATGTCCAGCCGTGCCGCGTCCAGGCCCGAACACCGCAGTGCCGCGAGTATCGGCGCCTGCGCGTCCCGTCCGGCGAAGAGGGCGGTCGAAAGGTTCACGGAAACGCGCAGGGGATGAGGCCAGCCCGCCGCCTCGGTGCAGGCGGTGCGCAGCACCCACTCGCCGAGCGGCTGCACCAGGTTGCACGCCTCCGCCACCGGCATGAACTCGCCGGGAAGCATCAGCCCGCGCTCGGGATGCCGCCAGCGCAGCAGCGCCTCGAAGCCCGCCACGGGGCCGCCCAGGGTGATCTGGGGCTGGTAGAACAGTTCCAGCTCCTCCCGCATCAGGGCCCTTCGCAGATCGGCCTCCGCGTCGCGCCGCGCCTGAAGGCGGCTGGACATGCTCCAGTCGAAGAAGCGGTAGGTCCCACGCCCGGCGCCCTTCGCGGCGTAGAGGGCCATGTCGGCGTGGCGCAGCAGCAGGTCGGCCGTGTCGCCGTCGCGTGGAGCCATCGCGATGCCCACGCTCACCCCGATCGAGACCGCGGCGCCGCCGATCATGTACTCGGCCTCCACCTCCCGCCCCAGCCGCTCGGCCACCTGCGCGATCTCCGCCGCGCTCACCTGCCCGACGAGCAGGGCGGCGAACTCGTCGCCCCCCAGCCGTGCCGCGACGTCCTGCGGGCGCAGGCATTCGCGGATGCGCGAAGCGACCGCCACCAGCAGGCGGTCACCCACGGCATGGCCCAGCCCGTCGTTCACCTCCTTGAAGCGATCAAGGTCGAGGTAGAGCACGGCGAAGCTTCCACATCCGTGCAGGCCCGCCACCGCGCCCTGCAGCCGCTCGCCGAAGAGGGCGCGGTTCGGCAGGCCGGTCAGCACGTCGTGCATCGCAAGCTGCTGCACCCGCGCCTCGGCACGTCGCCGCTCGGTCACGTCCTCATACGTCGTCACCCAGCCGCCATCCGGCATGGCCTCGCGCGACAGGGCGATGGACCGGCCGTCCGGCAGCTCCACCAGCGCACGGCCCGCCGCGCCGCCCCTCGCGGCTTCGCCGGTATGCTCCAAGCCCCACCGCGACGCGAGTTCCGCGTCCACCTCGGCCTCCCGCATGCCGGGAAGCGAGCTTTCCGCCGGAAGGCCGAACAGGTCGCGGAAGCGCGCATTCGCGACCCGCAACACGCCAGAGCCGTCGTAGAGTGTCAGGCCCTGGCTCATGTTGCTCAGCGCCGCGTCGAAATGCGCGGCCAGGGCGGCCTGCTCCCGCCGCACGTCCATGATGCGCCTGAGGTCCCGATGGTGCCTCCGGACCACCGAGCACAGCGCGGCCAAGTAAAGGCATACCTGCGCCGCCTGAACCCAGTACAAGCCGCCCAGCAGCGCCGCCGCCGCCACCTGCGGCACAAGGATGGCGGAGACCTGCAGGAGGGCGAACCGCGGCACCGCCGCGTTGCGGGACGCGATGCCCCCGGCGGCGCCGCTGGCAAGCGTCGCCGCAAGGAGCTGGAACAAGGGCTGATCGAGCGCGACGAAGCACAGGAAGCACAAGGCACCCGTCAGCAGCGCCCATGCGGCGCCAACGGCGAAGTAGCCGCGGGCCGCGCGCCGCACCGCCTCCGCACCGGGATCGCGGAGTTGCCGGAAGGAGAGCACCAGGCGTGCCCGGGCGACGATCAGCACGATGTTGGCCGCCACGAACCACGCCGCCCAGCCGCCCCGCTCCTCCAGCGCGACCAGGGCGCAGAGGAACAGCGGCGCGGCGTGCGCCACGAGGAGCGACGAGACGCGGTCGAAGAGCGGTGCGATCAGAAAGGCCGCATCGTCCTCATGGAGCCCCGGCGGCGGGACATCGCCCGCACGAAGCCTCCTCCAGAACGATGAAAGCCTTCCCCAGGGATTCGTCATGGGGCCAAGATCCTCGCGGCCCCCGCAAGCTAGCCCGCGAAAATGAAGCAGTTCTGAACCGCGTCCGGCCGAAGCGCGGCGGTGCCTCACCCCCGCCCCGGGCCGGCGCCGCGCCTGGGCGCCTCCTCCGCGCGGGCCGCCACCTTCCGGCCGCCACCCCACAGCGCGGCCGGCCGCCCGACCGGCGGGCGCCATTCCCCCCGCTTGCGGACCGCCCAGCCGTAGCGGTGGTCGCCCTCCAGCAGGTGCAGGTGGTCGCGCAGCCGGTTGCGGCCCAGCCATTCCAGCGCCGCCTCCAGCTCCGCCAGCCCCATCTCAGAACGCGCCTTGCCGCCCAGGGCGCGCTTCATCGCGGCGTTGTAGGCATGGAACAACCCGGCTCCGCGGGGCGCGACGGGCAGTGCCGGCCCGCCGGCCTGCTGGTCCTCCACCGCCTGCGCGGCAACAAGCTCCGCCAGGCGCTGCCGCAACCGCCGCTCCGCGATGGAGGGCGCCTCCAGCAGCTCCCCCTGCGGGTCGGGCTCGCGTGCCGCGGCCAGCCCGGCCGCGAGGTCCGGCCCGGGCCGCAGCGTGCTCAGGCGCAGCGCCAGCGCGTTGCTTTCCAGCGGCACGATGCCGTGCCGCTCCCGCGCCTCGGCCATCTCCTCCTCCAGCCATTCGGGAAGGGCCAGCCTCGCCTGGCGCGGCGGAGGCGGCGGCTTCGCCCGCGTGCCCTGCTCGCGCTCCATCCGCCACCGGAAGCGCGCGAAAAGCGGGTCGTCCGGGTGGAACACCAGCGCGCGCTGCTTCTCGTAGGGGCCGGCATGGGCGTCCACGCGCGTGGCGCGCGCCACCATCTGCTCCAGCCAGGGGCGGGACCGCACATGCGTCAGCGCCGCCACCACCGCCACCTCCGGCGCGTCCAGCCCCTCATAGGCCATCGCCACCGTGACCAGCACGGAAGGCTCCGGCGTCAGCCGGAAGGCCGCCAGCGTCTCGTGCGCCCCGCGTTCGTCGGAAACCGCCAGGGCGAGGCTTCCCGCCTGCGCCGCCGGCACCCAGCCGCGGAGGATGTCCAGGTAGCGCCGCGCCTGCACCTGGTCGGGCGCGACAACCAGCAGCTTGCCCAGGCCGCGCACCGCACCGGGGCCCAGAAGCCCGCGCCGCTCCGCCCGCAGCCGCCGCGCCGCCTCGAAGGACCGCCGCAGCAGCGCGCCCGCGAAGCCGGTGCGAAGCGCGGTGAACAGCGCGGGCCGGGTGGACTCGTTGGGCGCCACGGCGCGCAGCCGGTGCGGGCCCAGCCGTGGCCGCTCCCCCCCGCCTTCCGGCGTCGCGCCCAACCAGGCGGCTTCGCCGTCCAGCGCGCCGAAGGCCACGGGCAGCACCGCGCGCTCGGCCAGCGCGCGGGCGCGGCTGTAGCCCACCACGGCCCAGCCCGGCGCCGCCAGATCCACCTCCTGCCGACCCCCGCCCCCGCCGCTCGACCGGTAGGGCAGCCACAGGATGCGCCGCCCATCCGCCCGCTCCAGCGTGCCCGAGAGCAGCAGCCGGGCACCCGCGCAGGCCAGAAGCGGCTCGATCGCCGCCGACCAGGCGGCGGAGAATTCGCTCCCCGTGTCGTGCCCGCCGGCCACATCGCCCTGCCCCAGCGCGGGCAGGTGATGCACCTCGTCCACCACGATCAGGTAGCGGTGCGCGCGGAACGCCGCGAGGTGCAGGTCCGGCGCGGCGGCGATCCCCTGATAGGTCGTCACATAGCCCTCGAGCCCCCGGCAGGGATCGCCCGGCAGGTTCTCCGCCGCCCGCACCGAAAGCCCGTGCCCGAGCGCCGCGCGCCAGGCCGGGTCGGCGAAGGCCTCCTCCGCCTGCAGGCGCAGGCTGTCGCGCGGCACCACCCAGCAGACCCGTTCGCAGAGCCCCGCGCCGATCAGGGCGCGCGCCGCGATCACCGGCAGCAGGGACTTACCGCCGCCGGGCGTCACCGCCGCCAGGATGTCGCGCACGTCGCCGGCCTCACCCGCCGCCATGGCCGCCACGATGGCGGCGACCTCCTTCTGGTGGCTCCGAAGCGGGCGAACGGACAAACGGCAGGGCTCCCGGCATCAAGGAATTGCCGCAGAATCCTGATTCCATTGAGAGTCGTTGTCGAGCAAGGAACGCTAACTAATTGATAGTCCAGTGCAGATAAATCGGCTGGCACCCCCGGTGGGAGCATGGAACCGTTTCGCTATGCCGCGAACAGGGCCGCATACGCCGCGCCGCATGCCAAGGGGCGCGGCCGCGGCACGGCCCCCGGCGCGCGGCGCGAACCCTCAATCCTCCGCCTTGAAGCCCGATTCCTGCACGATCGGACCCCAGCGGTTCCGATCGGCCCGGATCCGCTCGGCGAACTCGGCGGGCGAGCTGGTCAGCGTCCGGTATTCCATCCGCTCGAGCGCCTCGATCAGGTCGGGCCGGCGCGAGGCGCCGACGATCGCCTGCTGCAGGCCCTCCACCAGGGGTGCCGGGGCCTGGGCGGGCAGCAGCATGCCGAACCACTCCTCCGCCGTCAGCTCGGGGTAGCCCAGCTCGGCGAAGGTCGGCACCTCCGGCAGGCGCGGCCGCCGCTCGGGGGCGGAGATCCCGAGAACCCGGAGCTGCCCGGCCTTGAGCAGTTCCGTTGTCTCCCCCAGCACCACCATCACGGCCGGGATGGCGCCGCCCAGCAGGTCCTGCAGCGCGGGGGACGCGCCGCGGTAGGGCACGTGGGTGAGCTGCATCCCCGTCGCCTTGGCGAGCTGCACGCCGAGGAAGTGCGGCATGGACCCCGCGGCGGGGCTGGCGAAGGCGGTGGCACCCGGCTGGGTTTTCGCCCAGGCAACGAAGCCCGCCAGGTCGCGAGCCGGGTGGTTGTTCGCCACCGCGAATCCGAAGGGCAGCGCGCAGACGGGACTGACCGGCGTGAAGTCCGTCAGCGCGTCGTAGCGGATCGTGCGCGGGTAGATGTGCGGGTAGATGGTCAGCATGCTGGCCGGGGTCAGCACGAAGGTGCTGCCGTCCGGTGCCGCGGCCTTGGTTGCCTCCAGCGCCAGCCGCCCGCCCGCGCCCGAGCGGTTCTCCACCACCACCTGCGGCGCGAAGGCACCCCGCATGCGCTCGGCATAGAGGCGCGTCACGGTGTCGGTGGACCCGCCCGGCGGGAAGCCGACCAGCACGCGCGACGGCCGGTTCATGGTCGGCGCCCGTTCCTGGGCCGGCTGGACCGGGGTGGGCTGGGCCTGTGCCCCGTTCCGGTGCCCGGCCAGAAGGCCGGCCAGCGCGCCGCCGGCGCCCAGCAGCGCGCGACGCGAGGCGATGGATTGGTTCATGGATGTTTCTCCCGGTTGGCTGTCGCATCCGCGCCGGCTTCCTCGCCGGCACGCGGTCCTGTAAGTCGCGGGGGATGGCAGGCCACCCGATCCCCCTCCCCGCGGCGGGCAACACCGCGCGGCCCGGGCCGACCGAGGCGGCCGGCGTGGACCTCGCCCCGCTGTCCGGCCATATCGGCTTTCTCCTGCGCCTCGCGCAGCAGCGCATCTTCGACGAGTTCCACCGCCGCTTCGGCGCCCGTGGCCTCACGCCCGCGCGCTACGCCGTGCTGGCCGTGGTGTCCGCCAACCCGGATGTGCGGCAGGTGGCGCTGGCGAACGCCCTGCACATCAAGCCCCCCAACATGGCCGTGCTGATCGCGGCGATGGAGGCGGACGGGCTGGTGGCCCGCAGCCTGGACGCGCGCAACCGCCGCGCCAACATGCTGCGCCTGACCGAAACGGGCGCGGTTCTCTACGCCGAGGTGGCCGGGGACATCGCAGCGATGGAACAGGACTTCGCGGCCCGCTTCTTCCCGCAGGGACAGGACGCGGTCCGGGCCGCGCTGACGCGCCTCCTGCACCCCTGACGCCCCGCGGACCGGGGAGGCTGCCCCTCGCATTGCGCTTGCGTTCCCCCGTGTTGCCCGTATTGTTATGAGCAATAACATTCGGGGTCCACAAGAAATCATGGAAGCGTCCGCCCCCGCCAGGCCGAGCGCCCAGGACTCCGGCCCGCTGGTCACCTACGAGCTTCGCGGCGCCGTCGCCTGGATCGCGCTGAACCGCCCGAACAAGCGCAACGCCATCAACGACGCGCTGCTGGACGCACTCGGTGCCGCCATCACCCGCGCGGGCGCCGAGGCCCGCGCCGTGGTGCTGCACGGGGAAGGCCCCTGCTTCTCCGCCGGCCTCGACCTGGCGGAGCACCGCGCCCGCTCGGCCGAGGAGGTGTTCCATCACTCGCGCGGCTGGCACGCGGTCTTCGCGCTGATCCGCCGCGGCCGCATCCCCGTGGTGGCGGCGCTGCACGGCGCGACCGTCGGCGGCGGGCTGGAACTGGCCGCCGCCTGCCAGCTGCGCGTTGCCGACGACACCACCTTCTTCGCGCTCCCCGAGGGCCAGCGCGGCATCTATGTCGGCGGCGGCGCCTCCGTGCATGTCGCGCGCCTGCTCGGGGCCTCGCGCATGGCGGACATGATGCTCACCGGCCGCGTGCTGGACGCCGCCGCCGCCGAGCGCGCGGGCCTCGCCAACTACCTCGTCCCCGCCGGCACGGCGCCCGCGCGCGCCGGTGAACTCGCGGAGAAGATGGCGGGCATGGCGCCGCTCACCGTGCTGGGCGTGCTGCACGCCCTGCCCCGCATCCAGGACATGAGCGAGGAGGACGGCCTCTTCGTCGAAAGCCTTGTCGCCGCCCTCGCCCAGACCGGGCCGGAGGCCGCGGCGCGGCTGGCCGACTTCGTGGAGAAGCGCGGCGCGAAGGTCGCCGGCCCCGGCACTTAGCGGGCCAGGTTCGGGCAAGCACGACCCGCCGCAGCAGACGGCGGGCGCACAAGGGAGGGAGGCATCAGCATGGGCGAGACGTTCAAAGGGGACGAGCGCTGGGCCGGCGCCGCGCAGGCCGGCTGGATCCCCGACTTCCACGTCTTCGCGCAGCCGCGCGTCCTGGTGGAGGAGGACCCGGCCGGCGGCTGGGTGGTGCGCTCCGCCTCCCCCGTTCCCGCGCACGAGCCACTGGTCACCCGTCACCTCTTCCGCTGGGCCGGGCGCGAGCCGGACCGGCCCTTCCTCCGCCAGCGCGCGGGGAACACCTGGCGCGGCGTCACCTATGCCGAGGCCGCCGATGCGCTCCGCCGCATCGGCGGCGCGCTGCTTGCCATGGGGCTCGGCCCGGAGCGCCCCGTGGCCGTGCTGTCGGGCAACACGGTGGAGCACGCGCTGATCGGCCTCGCCGCCCAGGCGGTCGGCGTGCCCTACGCCGCCGTGTCCCCCGCCTACAGCCTGGCCGATCCGGAAATGGCCAAGCTGCGCCACGTCCTCGCCAAGCTCACCCCCGGCCTGATCCACGTGGACGAGGCCGCGCCCTTCGCCCGCGCCCTCGCGCTGGATGAGGCGGGCGCCGCCGCCGTCTTCGCCACGAACCCCGGCGGCGTCGAGCGCGCCCGCTCCTTCGCCGCGTTGCTGGACACCGGCGCCGAACCCGCGACCGATGCCGTCATGGCGGCGGTCGATCCCGACGCCCCCGCCAAGATCCTCTTCACCTCCGGCTCCACCGGCATGCCAAAAGGCGTGATCGCGAGCCACCGCATGATGGCGGCGTCGCAGGAGCAGATCGCCGAGGCCTGGACATTCCTGCGCCACGAACCGCCGGTGCTGCTGGACTGGCTGCCCTGGAACCATGTCTTCGGCTCGAGCAAGAACCTGAACATGGTGATCCGCCACGGCGGCACCCTGTGGATCGACGACGGCCGCCCCGTGCCCGGCGGCTTCGAGCGCACCCTGGAGAACCTGCGGGACGTCTCGCCCACCGCTTCCTTCAACGTCCCAAAGGGGTACGAGCTGCTGATCCCCCGGCTGGAGGAAGATGCGGGCCTCGCGCGCGCCTTCTTCACCCGCCTGCGCGTCATGTTCTACGCCGGCGCCGCCCTTGCCCCGCCGCTCTGGCGGCGGCTGGAAGCCCTGGCAGAGGCCCATGGCAGCCCCGACGGCGTCCACATGGTCTCCTCCTGGGGCCTGACGGAAACCGCGCCCTCCATCTCGCTCGTGCACGCGCCGCGCGCCGCGGTCGGATGCATCGGCACGCCCCTGCCCGGCGTCGAGATCCGCCTGATCCCGGACGGCGACAAGCTGGAGGCCCGCGTGCGGGGCCCCAACGTCACCCCCGGCTACTGGCGGGATCCCGAGGCCACGGCCGCGGCCTTCGACAGCCAGGGCTTCTTCATCACCGGCGACGCGCTGCGATGGGTGGACCCGGCCGAACCTGCCGCCGGCTTCGTCTTCGACGGACGCCTGACGGAGGACTTCAAGCTTTCCACGGGCACCCGGGTGAACTCCGGCTCGATCAGGATCAGGGCGCTCGCCGCCCTGGCCCCCTGGGCGCGCGATCTCCTGGTGGTGGGCGAGAACCGTGAGGAGATCGGTCTGCTCCTCGTCCCCCACCACGACCGCATCCCCGAAATCGGAACCCCGGCGCTGGCCGGGGCCGTCGCCGCGGCGCTGCGCCCGCTGAACGAGGGCGCCTCCTCCTCCCGCCTCGTCGCGCGCGTGCTGTTCCTGCGCGAGCCGCCCTCGCTGGGCGCGGGGGAGATCACCGACAAGGGCTCGCTCAACCTCCGCGCCATCCTGCGCCACCGCCCGGAAGCCCTCGCGCGGCTCTACGACGACGCCGACGCGGAGGTGATCCGCCCATGACGCGCACTGCCCGCTGATGCGCGACGCCGCCTCGACCCTCGCGCTGCTGCTCGCCCGCGTGATCGACGGGGCGGAGGCGCGCCCGGGCGCGGAGGAAACGGACGCCATCCTGTCCGCCGCCGCCCGCTTCGCGCGGGACCGCCTCGCCCCCCTCGCCGCCATCTCGGACCGCGAGGGCTGCACCCTGGCCGGCGGCCGCGTGCGCACCGCCCCCGGCCACGGCGAGGTCTGGCGTGCCTTCTCCGACGAGGGCTGGACGGGCCTCACCGCCCCGCCGGGCGCGGGCGGCAGCGGCCTTCCCCTGGCGCTGGCCGCCGCCGTGCAGGAGGTGACGGACGCCGCCGATCCAGCCTTCGGCATGCTCGCCATCAACGCCCGCTGCGCCACCCGCCTGCTGGAGCGCCACGGCCCCGCGCCGGTCCGCGCGGCCTGGCTCCCCCGCCTCGCCGATGGCAGCTGGGCCGCCACCATCTGCATCTCCGAACCCCAGGCGGGCTCCGATGTCGGGCGCATCCGGGCGCGGGCGGAGCAGGGGCCGGACGGCACCTGGCGCATCACCGGGGAGAAGTGCTGGATCTCCTTCGGCGACCACGACCTCGCCGCGCGCATCGGCCACTTCGTGCTTGCCCGCCCGCGCGGCGCCCCCGCCGGCACGCGCGGCCTTTCGCTGTTCCTGGTGCCGGACACGTCGGACAGCGGCGCGCGCAACGGCGTCGAAACCTTGCGCCTGGAGGAAAAGCTCGGCCTGCACGGCTCCCCCACCTGCACCCTCGCCTTCGAGGAGGCCGAGGCCACCCCCATCGGGGAAGCGGGCCGCGGCCTGCCCACGCTGTTCGCCATGATCACGGCCATGCGCCTCGGCGTGGCCGTTCAGGGCGCGGCCGTGGCCCAGGCCTCCGCCGCCCTCGCGGAGGGCTACGCGCGCGACCGCCTCCAGGGTGGCGATCCCGGCGCGCCGCCCGTGCCGATCACCGCCCATGCGGAGGTCCGCCGCCTTCTTCTCACGGCGCGGTCCCGCGCGGAGGCGGTGCGCCTCGTCGCGCTGCAGGCCGCCGCCTGGGTGGATGCCGGCGATGCCGGCGACACGGCCGCCGCCGCCCGCGCCGCCCTTCTCCTGCCGGTCGCGAAGGCACTGGGCGCCGAGGCGGGCTTCGACAACGCCCATCTCGCGATCCAGGTGCTCGGCGGCGCAGGCTATGTCCGCGAATGGCCGGCCGGGCGGATGCTGCGCGATGCTCGCGTCTTCTCCCTCTACGAGGGCACCACCGCCATGCAGGGCCTCGACCTCCTCCTGCGCCGCGTCCCCGCCGGGGGCGGTGCCGTGCTGCGCGACACGCTGTCCCATCTCGCCCCCGCACCGGACCTCGCAGCCGCCGTGCTGGACACCGCCGCCGCGATGGCCGCCGCCCCACCCCGCGCGCGGGAGGCCGCCGCCGTGCCCTTCCTGCGCCTGATGGGCCTCGCCGCCGCCGACGGCCTGCTGCGACGCGCCGCCCGCCTCGCCGGGCCCCTCGCCCCGCGCTACGCCGCCCTGGCCGGTTTCCACGGGGCCGAGGCACCGGCCCGTGCCGCCCTTCTCGCGGCGCGCTGCCACCGCGCCGACATCGACCCCGCCTTCGACGCCGCCTTCGCCGATCACTGAGGACACACAATGGACCTGCAAGGCATCGCCGCCCTCGTCACCGGCGGCGGCTCCGGCCTCGGTGCCGCCACCGCCGAAGCCCTCGCACGAGCGGGCGCCCGCGTCGCCGTGATGGACCGCAACGCGGAGGCCGCCCGCGCCGTCGCCGCACGCATCGGCGGCGTCGCCTCGGCCGGGGACGTGACGGAGGAGGCGGACGTCGCCGCCGCGCTCGATGCCGCCGAGGGCCTCGGCCCGCTCCGCCTCGCCGTCTCCTGCGCCGGCATCGGCACGGCGAAGCGCCTCGTCGGACGCGACGGCCCGCATCCGCTTGCCAACTTCACCCGCGTCATCGCCGTGAACCTCACCGGCACCTTCAACGTCATGCGCCTGGCGGCGGCCCGCATCGCCGCCGTGGAGCCCGGCGCGGAAGGCGAGCGCGGCATGATCCTGAACACCGCATCCGTCGCCGCCTATGAGGGCCAGGTCGGGCAGGTCGCCTATTCCGCCAGCAAGGGCGGCATCGTCGCCATGACGCTGCCCGCCGCGCGCGAGCTGGCACGCTTCGGCATCCGCGTGAACACCATCGCCCCCGGCCTGATCGAGACGCCGCTGATGGGCGAGCTGCCGCCCGAGGCGCGCGAGGCGCTCGGCAAGCTGCCCCTCTTCCCCCGCCGCCTCGGCCGCCCCGAGGAGTTCGCCGACCTCGTGCTCGCCATCGCACGGAACCGCCTGCTGAACGGGGAGACCATCCGGCTCGACGGCGCGCTCCGCCTCAGCCCGCAATAGCGGCGATGGCCCGCTTCGTCCCCGACGCCGCCGAGCAGGCCCGCCTTCCCGTCGCCATCCTCGGCGGCTTCCTGGGCAGCGGGAAGACCACCCTGCTGAACGCCCTGCTGCGCCACCCGGCCATGGCCGACACCGCCGTCGCCATCAACGAGTTCGGCGAGGTGCCCATCGACCAGCACCTTGTGGAGGCCGACAGCGGCACCGGCCCGGACCGCACCGTGACCATGGCCAATGGCTGCCTCTGCTGCGACCTGTCGGGCGACCTCGAGGGCGCGGTGATGCGCATCTTCTCCCGCCGCGAGGCCGGCACCCTGCCCCGCTTCGCGCGCCTGATCGTGGAGCCCTCAGGCCTGGCGGACCCTTCCCCCATCGCCCAGGCCCTGCTGCGCAACCCCATCCTGTCCCGCGTGCTGCGGCTCGACGCGATCCTCGTCACGGCGGACGCCGTGCTCGGGCGCGGGCAGCTTGCCCGCCACCCGGAGGCGCGCGCCCAGGCCAGCCTGGCCGACCGCCTCCTGCTCACCAAGACCGACCTGGCCGAACCCGCGGAGGAAGCGGCGCTGCGCGAGGCGCTCTCCGGCCTGAACCCGCTGGCCCCCCTCACCCGCTGCCGGCGGGGGGAAGCCGATCCCGCCGCGCTGTTCCCGGCCCGCTTCCTCGGCCTGCCCGGCGCACCCCCGCCAGTGGTCGAATGGCTGGCCGGCCTGCCCGCACCGGCGCCGCACCGCCACCACGCCCACAGCCAGGGCATCGCCTCCCTTTCCCTCGTTTCCGATGCTCCGCCGCCCTGGGAGGGCTTCGAGGCCTGGTTCCGCCGCGTGCGCATCGAGGGCGGCGAGCGCCTGCTGCGCGCCAAGGGCCTGATCGGCGTTCCCGGCCGCCCTGGCCCGGTGGTGGTGCAGGCCGTGCAGCACGTGCTTCACCCGCCCGTGGCCCTGCCCTCCTGGCCCGCGGATGACCGCCGCTCCCGCCTCGTGCTGATCACCGACGGCATTCCCCACGCCCCGCTCCGGGCCGGCTGGGATGCCCTGTTCCAACCCGCCTGACCGGAAGGAAGCGCCCGATGCGCGCCATCGACGTCCATGTCCACCCCATGGACGAGGCCTATGTGGAGGCCAGCGCCCCCTTCGTCGCCGCCACCCGCCGCATGTTCGGCGACCGCTTCGACGCCCGCCCGGACGACGTGATCGCCGAGGATTTCCGCCGCGACGACACCCTGGCCATCCCCATCGCCTGGGACGCCATGGCCGGCGCGGGCGGAGCGGTCTACGGCAACGACCGCTTGGCCGCCCTCTGCGCCGCCTATCCGGACGTGTTCCTGCCGGGCTGGTCCGTGGTGGACCCCTGGCGCGGCCGCTCGGGCCTGGCGGAGATCGAGCACGCCATCCGCGACCTCGGCCTGATGGGCGTGAAGTACCAGCCGCCCGTGCAGGGCTTCGCCCCGTCCGACCGCCATTTCTACCCGATCTGGGACCTGCTGCAGGACCTCGGCGCCCCCGCGCTCATTCATTGCGGCACGACGGCCATCGGCTCGGGCGAGCCCGGCGGCCTCGGCTTCAAGCTCTCGCACGGCCATCCCATGCACATCGACTCCATCGCCGCCGACTTCCCGCGCCTGAACATCGTCGCCGCCCATCCCGGCTATCCCTGGACCGAGGAGCTGATCGCGGTGGCCATCCACAAGGGCAACGTCTCGATCGACGTCTCCGGCTGGGGCCCGAAATACATCCCCGCGCCGCTCAAGCACGACATGCAGCGCCGCCTGCAGGACAAGGTGATGTTCGGCTCGGACTACCCGGGCTGGTCGCCCGGCCAGACGCTGGACGAATGGGAGATGCAGGGGCTGAAGCCCGGCATCACCGACAAGCTGTTCCACCGGAACGCCCGCCGCATCCTCGCGCTGGACGCCGCCATCGAAAGGGCGGAGGCGGCCGGTCACGCGCGCGAGGCCGGCGGTGGGGAGGCTTCGTGAATCCGCCTGCCGTCCCCTGGCCGCGAACCGCGTTCCATCTTGCGGCCAACCTGGCCTAGCCCGCCCAGCCCAACCCAGCCCCAAGGAGCGCCGGCATGCCCCGCATCCAGACCCAGGCACCGCGCCGCACCTTGCTGCTCGCGGGTGGTGCCCTCCTGCTCGCCGGCGGCCGGGGGAGCCTGGCCCAGCCGGCCACGAAGTCCCCGGTCGGCATCATCGGCTCCGGCCGCCTCGGCGGCACGGTCGGCACCCTCTGGGCCAAGGCCGGCCACCCCGTCCTCTTTTCCTCCCGCAACCCGGAAAGGCTGAAGGAACTGGTGGAGGCCGCCGGCCCCAACGCCCGGGCCGGCACCCCCGCCGAGGCCGTCGCCTTCGGCCGGGCCCTGCTCGTGGCCGTTCCCTACGGTGCCCTTCCCCAGCTCGGCCAGGACCTGGGCGCCTCGCTGGCCGGCAAGGTGGTGCTGGACGCCTGCAACGCCGTTCCCGCGCGCGACGGCGATGTGGCGCGGCTCGCGGCGGAACGCGGGATCGGCGCCACCTCCGCGGGCTTCCTGCCGGGCAGCCGGCTGGTGCGGGCCTTCAACACGCTCGGCGCCCGCGTGCTGGCCGAACAGGCCCACCGCGCGGGAGACCCCGTGGCCATCCCCCTGGCGGGCGACGACGCCGGCGCTCTGGAAGCCGCGGCCGCCCTCGTACGCGACGCAGGCTTCGAACCGGTGGTGGTCGGCTCCCTCGCGCGTGCGCCGGACTTCGCCATGGGCGCCCGCGGCTACGGCAAGGTGGTTCCGGCAGCGGAACTCCGGGGCATCCTCGGCCTGCCTTCCTGAACCGCGGGGCACCGCCCGACGCAGGTCGGTCCGCCCGCCATCCTCACCGGCCAGCCCGCGCGACGAGCGGACGACGAGGACCTTCCGGAAGCGCCGCCCCGGGGGCCGGCGCTTGCCCTTCTCAGCGGCCCTTCTCCTTGCGCCAGGCGGCGAAGGCCTCGAGGTTCTTGGGGTCGGTCGCCGGGTAGAGCCCCGGCAGCCCCTGCCCGGCCCGCACGCGCTCGGTCGCGAAATCCTCGTAGGCGGTCATCTCCACCGCCTCGGCGGCGACCTCGTCCGCGATGGCCGCCGGGATCACGATCACCCCGTCGCCATCGCCCAGGATCACGTCGCCGGGAAACACCGGCGCGTCGCCGCAGCCGATCGGCACGTTGGTGTCGATCGCGTGGTTCAGCGTCAGGTTGGTCGGCGCCGAGGGCCGCTGGTGGTAGGCGGGAATGTCCATCTGCGCGATCTCGTGCGCGTCCCGGAAGCCGCCATCCGTCACCACCCCGGCCACGCCCCGGACCATCAGGCGCGTGACCAGGATGGAACCCGCGGAGGCCGCCCGCGCGTCCTTGCGGCTGTCCATCACCATCACCGCGCCGGGCGGGCAGGTTTCCACCCCCTTGCGCTGCGGGTGGCTCGGGTCCTTGAAGACCTCGATCCCGTTCAGGTCCTCGCGCGCGGGGATGTAGCGCAGCGTGAAGGCCTCGCCGACCATGCTCTCGGCGCGCACGCGCAGCGGCTGCACGTTCTGGATGAACTGGCTGCGCAGGCCGCGCTTGAACAGGATGGTGGCGACGGTCGCGGTGCTGACGGCCTTCAGCCTCTCGCGCGTTTCGTCCGACAGGGCCATGGGGCGTTTCCTCAGTAGATGACGGGTTCGGGCACGGGCGCGCCGAATTCGGTGCGCAGGAAGTCGAAGTCGCAGCCCTCGTTGGCCTGCTGGATGTGCTTGGTGAACATGAAGCCGTAGCCCCGCTCGAAGCGCGGCTCGGGTGCCACCCATTCGGCCCGCCGCCGCGCCAGCTCCTCCTCGGAGACCTCCATGCTGATGGTCCGCGCATCCACGTCGAGCGTGACCGTGTCACCGTTCCTGAGCAGCGCCAGCGGCCCGCCGATGTAGGATTCGGGCGAGACGTGCAGCACGCAGGCGCCGTAGGAGGTGCCGGACATCCGCGCATCCGACATGCGCAGCATGTCGCGGTGCCCTTCCTTGAGCAGCTTCTTCGGCATGGGCAGCATCCCCCATTCCGGCATGCCCGGCCCGCCCTGCGGCCCGGCGTTGCGCAGCACCATCACCGTGTCGGGGGTGAAGGGATAGTTCTCGTCGTCCACCGCCTTCTTCATGGAGGGATAGTCGTCGAACACCACCGCGGGGCCCGAGTGCCTCAGGAAGCGCTGGTCCATCGCCGCCGGCTTGATCACGCAGCCATCGGGCGCGAGGTTGCCGTGCAGCACCGCGAGCGACCCCTCGCCGTAGATGGGGTTGTCGGTGGTGCGGATGACGTCGTCGTTGAAGACCTTGGCGCCCTCGATGTTCTCGCCCAGCGTCCTGCCCGACACCGTCATGCAGGACAGGTCGAGGTGCTCGCGGATGCGCCCCATCAGCCCCTTGATGCCACCCGCATAGAAGAAGTCCTCCATGAGGTAGGCGTTGCCGGACGGCCGCACGTTGCCGATCACCGGCACGCGGCGCGAATAATGCTCGAAGTCCTCCAGCCCGATGTCCTGCCCCGCGCGGCGTGCCATGGCGATCAGGTGGATGATGGCGTTGGTGGAGCAGCCCATGGCCATGGCCACCGCGATGGCGTTGCCGAAGGCCGCCCTGGACTGGATCTTCTGGGGCGTCAGGTCTTCCCACACCATCTCCACGATCCGCCGCCCGCTCTCGCTGGCCAGGCGGATATGCCCGGCATCCGCCGCCGGCACGGAGGACCCGCCCGGCAGCACCATGCCGACCGCCTCGGCGATCGCCGTCATCGTGCTGGCCGTGCCCATGGTCATGCAGGTGCCGTAGGAACGCGCGATGCCGCCCTCCACGCCCAGCCAGTCCTGGTCGGTGATCTTGCCCGCGCGCAGCTCGTCCCAGTACTTCCAGCTATCCGAGCCCGAGCCCAGCACCTTGCCCTGCCAGTTGCCGCGCAGCATCGGCCCCGCCGGCAGGAAGATCGCGGGGATGTTCATGGAGGTCGCG
Source organism: Muricoccus vinaceus (assembly GCF_042433125.1). Lineage (NCBI taxonomy): Bacteria > Pseudomonadati > Pseudomonadota > Alphaproteobacteria > Acetobacterales > Roseomonadaceae > Muricoccus > Muricoccus vinaceus. The sequence continues at coordinate 197,145 of NZ_JBHLVZ010000002.1, forward strand.
CCCAGCAGCAGCCCCGGCGTGGTCTTGTCGCAGCCGCCCATCAGCACCGCGCCGTCCACGGGATGGGAGCGCAGCAGCTCCTCCGCCTCCATGGCCAGGAAGTTGCGGTACATCATCGTGGTCGGCTTCACGTAGCTTTCCGACACCGAGATCGCCGGCAGCTCCACCGGGAAGCCGCCCGCCATGAGGATGCCGCGCTTCACGTCCTCCACCCGCTGCTTGAAGTGCACGTGGCAGGGGTTGAGGTCGGACCAGGTGTTCAGGATCGCGATGATCGGGCGGCCCTGCCACTCCTCGGGGCTGTAGCCCATCTGCATGGCGCGCGAGCGGTGCCCGAAGGAGCGGAGGTCGGCCGGCCCGAACCAGCGGGCGGAGCGGAGATCGGCCGCGGTCTTGCGCCGGGGCCCCGCATCGCCCGGCTCGGCCTCGAGCGCGCTCGGGGGCAGGTTGGGATCAGCCATGGCGTTTCCTCCGTCCGGTAGTCCCGATCACATAGCAGAATGGCGGCGGCCTGCCAGGGCGCCCCCTGCCCATCCGCTGGGCATCGCCTGACCACCCCGCGCGCAACCGGCGCGCCGCACCGCCCCTTTGCGCCGCAAACGCACCGCGCCCCCGGTTGCGGCCCGGGGCCAGGGCTGTTTCCCTGTGGCGGGGACCACGATCGGGGAAACAGGATGGACCGGCTCTTCGGGCTGAGGGAAAACGGCACCACGGTGCGCACGGAGATCGTGGCGGGCCTGACCACCTTCCTGACCATGGCCTACATCATCGTGGTCAACCCGCAGATCATGTCGGTCGCCGGCATCGATGCCGGCGCGGCCTTCGTGGCCACCTGCCTGGCGGCGGCCATCGGCTGCGCGCTCATGGCTCTTCTCGCCAACTACCCGATCGCGCTCGCCCCCGGCATGGGGCTGAACGCCTACTTCGCCTTCGGCGTGGTGGGCGGCATGGGCATCCCCTGGCCGGTCGCGCTGGGCGCCGTGTTCCTGTCGGGCATCCTGTTCTTCGTCATCTCCGTGGCCGGCTTCCGCGAATGGCTGATCAACGGCATCCCGCTCTCCCTCAAGCTCGGCATCGCCGCCGGGATCGGCTTCTTCCTGGGGCTGATCGGGCTCAAGAACCTCGGCCTCGTGGTTGCGAACCCCGCCACCTTCGTCGCCATGGGGCCGATCGCCTCCACCCCCGTGCTGATCGGCTGCGCGGGCTTCGTGCTGATCGCGGGGCTGGTCGCGCGGCGCGTGCCAGGCGCCATCGTCATCGGCATCCTGCTCACGGCGCTGGCGGGCATCCCCTTCGGCCTCACCAACTTCACGGGCATCGTCTCCACCCCGCCATCCCTCGCGCCCACCTTCCTCAAGATGGACCTGGCCGGGGCCGTCTCGCTCGGCCTCGCCGGGATCGTCTTTACCTTCTTCATGGTGGACCTGCTGGACAACGCGGGCACGCTGATCGCCACCACCCACCGCGCCGGGCTCATGCGCCCGGACGGCTCGGTGCCGCGCCTCGGCCGCGCGCTGATGGCCGACAGCGGCGGCGCCATGATCGGCGCCGCGCTCGGCACCTCCACCACCGTCTCCTACATCGAGAGCGCGGCGGGCATCCAGGCCGGCGGGCGCACGGGGCTGACGGCGCTGACCGTTGGCGTGCTCTTCCTGCTCGCGCTCTTCCTCGCGCCGCTCGCCACCGCCATCCCCGCCTTCGCCACCTCCCCCGCGCTGATCTTCGTCGCCTGCCTGATGGCGCACTCGCTGAAGGACCTCGCCTGGGAGGACCCGACCGAATACCTGCCGGCCATTCTGGGCGCGATGGCGATGCCCTTCACCTTCTCCATCGCGACCGGCATCGGCCTCGGCTTCATCGCCTATGCCGCCATCAAGGCGGTCGCGGGGCGAGCCGGCGACGTGCACGGCGCCGTCTGGCTGATCGCCGCGCTCTCGGCCGTCAAGTTCGCGCTCGGCTGATCCCGCCACAACCAGGGAGCACCGCCTTGCCCCACCCCACGCGGCGCCTGCTCCTCGCTGCCCCCGCGCTGCTCCCAGGCCGGGTCGCCCGGGCGCAGGCCTTCCCCGAGCGCCCGCTCCGGCTGATCGTCCCCTTCCCGCCCGGTGGCGCCGCGGACTTCCTGGGCCGCATCGCGGGGGAGCGCATGGCGCGCTCCCTCAGCCAGCCCGTCACGATCGAGAACCGCAGCGGCGCCGGCGGCAACATCGGCACGGCCGCCGCCGCACAGGCGGAGAAGGACGGCCACACCATCCTGCTCAACGGCCTGCCGATCGCCGCCAACCGCTTCCTCTACCCCTCCCTGCCCTATGACGCCGAGCGCGACCTCGCCCCCATCGCCATGCTCGCCGTGGTGCCGAACATCATGGTGGTGCCCAACGAGCTTCCGGTCGCGAGCGTGGCCGAGTTCACCGCCCTCGCGCGCCGCGGCGGCGCCCACTACGCCTCCATCGGCAACGGCACCTCGCTGCATCTCGCCGGCGCGCAGTTCGCGCTCGCCGCCGGGCTCGACATGACCCATGTCCCCTACCGCGAGACGGCCGCCGCCAACGCGGACCTCATGGCCGGGCGGGTGCAGGTCATGTTCCAGACGATCTCCGCCGCCGCCGGCCTGGTGAAGGGCGGCCGCATGAAGGCGCTCGCCGTCACCAGCGCCGAGCGCGTGCCCGCCTTCCCCGAAGTGCCGACGCTGCGCGAGGCCGGGCTGGACCTCGTCTCGGTCGGCTGGTTCGGCCTCTTCGCCCCGGCCGCCATCCCGCACGCCCGCCTCGCGCGGCTGGAGGGGGAAACGCTGGCGGCCGTGAACGACCCCGCCGTCGCCGCCCGCATCGCGGAAACGGGCAGCCTGCCCCGCCCCCTGCCCGGCGCCGCCTTCGCCCGCTTCATCGCGGAGGAGGTCGCCCGCATGGGCAGCACCATCCGCGCCGCCGGCATCCGCGCCGACTGATCACAAGGAGCCCCGACCCATGCCCATGACCCCCGTCATCCCCGCAGGCTCCGGCAAGCCGATCGCGCCCTATTCGCCCGGCGCCATGGCGGACGGCGTGCTCTACGTCTCCGGCACCCTGCCCTTCGACCGCGACAACAACGTGGTCCATCCCGGCGACGCCTCCGCCCAGACCCGCCACGTGCTGGAACTCATCAAGGCCGTGGTGGAGGCCGCCGGCGGCACCATGGCGGACGTGACCATGAACCACATCTTCGTCACGGACTGGGCCAACTACGCCGCCGTCAACGCCGTCTATGCCGAGTACTTCCCGGGCGACAAACCCGCCCGCTACTGCATCCAGTGCGGCCTGGTGAAGCCGGAGGCGCTGGTCGAGATCGCGACCGTCGCTCACATCGGAAAATGAATCACGAGATCACCGGGCGGCCGGGCGCGGAGGCCGTCGTGCTTTCCGCCGGGCTCGGCGGCGCCGCCGCCTTCTGGGCCCCGCAGCGCGCCGCGCTGGAGAAGCACTTCCAGGTCGTCGCCTTCGACCAGCGCGGCACCGGCCGCAACCCCGCGGACCTGCCGGAGGGCTACAGCATCGCCCACATGGCCGATGACGTCGTCGGAGTGCTGGACGCCGCCGGCATCGCGCGCGCCCATTTCATCGGCCACGCGCTGGGCGGGCTGGTCGGCCTCGAACTCGCCCGCCGGCATCCCGCCCGGCTCGCGCGCCTGATTCCCGTCAATGCCTGGGCCAGGGTGGAGCCCCATTCCGAGCGCTGCTTCGACATCCGCCTGGGCATCCTCGCCGCCCAGGGCCCGGCGGCCTATGTGGCGGCCCAGCCCATCTTCCTGCACACCGCGCCCTTCATGGCCGCCAACGCCGCGCGCATCGACGCCGAGATCGCGCACGGCACCGCCCATTTCCAGGGCGAGGCCAATCTACGCCGCCGGATCGCGGCGCTGAGGGCCTTCGACGCCCGCGCGGACCTGCCGCGCATCGCCGTTCCAACCCTGGTCACCGCCTCGCGCGACGACCTGCTGGTGCCCTGGACGGCCTCGCGCGACCTTGCGCAAGCCTTGCCCGACGCCACCCTCTGGATCGCGGAAACCGGCGGCCACGCCTTCACGGTGGAGCAGCCGGAAGCGTTCAACCAGGCCGCGATCGACTTCCTGAGGGCACCGGCATGAAGACCATCCTGATCATCGGCGCGTCCCGCGGCCTCGGCCGCGCCCTGGCGGAGGAGCACCTGGCGCGCGGCTGGCAGGTCATCGCCACCGCCCGCAACCCCGCCGCCCTTGACGGCGCGAAGCACGACCGCCTGGAGGTGATGCCGCTCGACACCACCGACTGGCCGGCGCTCGAAGGCTTCGCACAGGCCCTCGACGGCCGGCGCATCGACCTCCTCTTCGTCAACGCCGCCATCGCCGAGGACAAGCGCCCGGTGGGCGAGACGGATCCCGACGCCTTCGCGCGGATGATGCTCACCAACGCGCTCGCCCCGCTGCGCATCGCCGACCGCCTCGCGCCCCTGGTCCCGCGCGAGGGCACGATTGCCGTGATGTCCTCCAGCCTCGGAAGCATCGCCATGAACGGCAGCGGCGGCTGGGAGGTGTACCGCATGACAAAGGCCGCGCTGAACATGGGCCTGCGCAGCCTCGCCCTCCGGCGCAAGGCCGAGGGGCGCACCTATATCGCCGCCGATCCCGGCTGGGTGCGCACCGACATGGGCGGGAAGGAGGCGACGCTCTCGATCGGCCAGAGCATCCCCCGCCTCGCCGACATGCTGGAGCAGCGGCAGGGACGCGGCGGCGTCGCCTTCGCCAGCTACGAGAACCGCGACCTGCCCTGGTAGGACACGCCGGCCCGGCGCAACTCCGCCTCCAGGCGCCCCGTCAGGAACAGCCACGCCATCCGCAGGTCCGAGCCCAGCGACCACAAGGGATGCGTGAAGGTCGCCGGACGGTTGCGCTCCACCAGCATGTGGCTGCCCCAGGCGAAGAGGTAGCCGCTGACCACCCCCGCGAGCACCAGCCACCAGCGCCCCGAAAGCAGCCCGCCCAGGAACAGCGCCAGGCCCAGCACCGTGCCCGCCACATGCACCCGCCGCGTCACCGGGCTCGCGTGCTCGCGCAGGTAGTGCGGCCAGAACTCGGCATAGCTCGTGAAGCGCCCGGCCATGATGGCCTCCCTACATCGAGAGCGGCCGCTTGTACTTCCCCGCCACGGTTCCTGGCGTGATCAGCCCGCCGGCCAGCATGATGGACCAATAGCCGATATCGGCGGTGTGGACGATCGTGTTCTCCAGGCTGCGAACCAGCAGCTCGCCCTCTCCGGAATGGTAGCCCGCGATATGCGCCACCTCCTCCGGCAGCCCGACCGTCAGGCACAGATGGGCCCCATAGGCCGGGTGCCGCAGGGAGGGGAGCCCGGCGCCGCGCGGAGAGGCCTCCCAGCGCCTCCGGTTCTCGGGATCGAACTCCCAGGGCTTGCCCACGTCGTGGCACAGCCCGCCGGCCACCACGATGTCGCGGTCGATCGGCAGGTCCGGGTTGGAGGCCGCCATCTCGTCCGCGATGGAGACCGCCAGCCGCGTGACGCCGCGGATGTGGTCGGTCTGGTCGCCGCGGATCAGCAGCATGGAGCCCGGATTCCCCGCGGGGGGCATGTCCCGGATGGAGTTGTAGCTGCTGCGCGCGATCGCCAGCGCCCAGACGTCCAGCACCTTATCCCGCAGGCCCTCGTCGCGGATCTGGCCCACCTCCGGAAGCTCCTCGCGCATCCGCTCGCGCAGCGCGGGGGTCAGCCGGGCGGCAACCGCCCCATCCTCGGGTCGGACCATGCATGTTTCCTCCTGGCGGCATGGCGCCGCCATGCCGGCGATCTCACCGCCGGCGCCCGGCCCTGGCAAGCTCACCCGGCCTGCTGCGCTCCGTGCAGGCGGCTGTAGATGCCGCCCGCCGCCACCAGCTCCCCGTGCCGCCCCTGCTCGGCCACCCCGGCGGCGTCCACGACCACGATGCGGTCGGCATCCCGGATGGTCGCCAGCCGGTGGGCGATCACCAGCGTCGTCCGCCCCTCGGCAAGCTCGGTCAGCGAGGCCTGGATGGCCCGCTCCGTTTCCGTGTCCAGCGCCGAGGTCGCCTCGTCCAGGATCAGGATCGGCGGGTTCTTGAGGAAGATGCGCGCGATGGCCAACCGCTGCTTCTGCCCGCCCGAGAGCTTCACGCCGCGCTCCCCGATCACCGTGTCCATGCCGTCCGGCAGCGCCGCGATCACCCGGTCCAGCCGCGCCCGCCGCGCCGCCTCCCCGATCTCCGCCTCGGAGGCGCCCAGCCGCCCATAGGCGATGTTCTCCCTGATCGTGCCGCCGAACAGGAACACATCCTGCTGCACGATCCCGATCTGACCGCGCAGGGAGGCGAGCGTGATGTCGCGGATGTCGGTGCCGCCCACCGTGATCCGCCCGCCCGTCACCTCGTAGAAGCGCGGCAGCAGGGAGCAGAGCGTGGTCTTGCCCGCACCGGAGGGGCCGACGAAGGCCACGGTCTCGCCCGGGCGGATGTGCAGGTCCACCCCCTCCAGCACCGGGGCGCCCGCCCCATAGCCGAAGCGCACCCCCTCGTAGCGGATCTCGCCGCGCAGCCCCGGCACCGCCCGCGCCCCCGGCCGGTCCCCGATGTCGGGCGCCGTGTCCATCAGCTCCGTGTAGCGCCGGAAGCCCGCGATGCCCTTGGGATAGGTCTCGATCACGGAGTTGATCTTCTCCACCGGCCGGAAGAACACCCCCACCAGCAGCAGGAAGCCCACGAAGCCGCCCGAGGTGAGCTCGCCCCGCAGCACGAACCAGCTTCCCGCCACCATCACCACCATCTGCGTCAACCGCATCGAGAGGTAGGAGAGCGAGGTGGTCGCCGCCATCAGCCGGTAGGCCTCCAGCTTGGTCGTGCGGTAGCCCTCGTTGTCCCGCGCGAAGAGGCGCCGCTCGTGCTCCTCGTTGGCGAAGGCCTGCACCACGCGGATGCCGCCCACGTTTTCCTCGATCCGCGCGTTGAAGCCGCCGATCCGGCCGAAGATCGCCTGCCAGTTCCGCGTCATCCGCCCGCCGAAGCGCGCCGTCAGCCAGCCCGTCAGCGGCACCACCGCCGCGGTGATGAAGGCCAGCTGCGGGTTGACCGAGAACATCAGCGCGAAGGCGCCGAGAAAGGTCATCACCGCGATGAACAGGTCCTCCGGCCCGTGATGGGCCACCTCCCCGATCTCCTCCAGGTCCTTGGTCAGCCGCCCCACCAGGTGCCCGGTGCGCTGGTTGTCGAAAAAGGAGAAGGACAGCTTCTGCAGGTGCGCGAAGGCCCGGCGGCGCATCTCCGTCTCGATGTTGATGCCGAGCATGTGCCCCCAGTAGGTCACCACCGCCATCAGCCCCGCGTTTAGCAGGTAAACCACCAGCAGCCCCGCCGCCGCCAGCCCGATCAGCGCCCAGTCCTGCCCCGGCAGCAGGTGATCGACGAAGGCCTTCACGGCCAGCGGGAAGCCCAGCTCCAGCAGGCCGGAGAGCACGGCGCAGCCGAAATCCAGGAGAAAGAGCCGCCGGTGCGGCCGGTAATAGGAGAAGAAGCGCTTGAGCATGCCCGGTGCGCCGGTGGCGGAAACCTCGCGCGTCTGACCCATCGATCCGCAGCCCCTGTCAAACCGGCGACGTTTACCCGCGCCAGCCCGAACGGCCCAGACCGGCGGGCAGAGGATCCTGGCCCTCCAGGGAAAGAGCGGGAACGGGCACGCCTCGCCGCCCGTCCTCCTCGGATAGGATCGCGCGCGACCGGCACCGCCCGCGAACGTCCCGCCCGCGCGGCGGGATCCTTCGGCCGCCCGGCGCTATGCTGGCGGGTCGCTCACGCCACCTGAAGCACGATCTTGCCCTGAACGTGCCCCTGGGCGGCCCGCTCGTGCGCCTTGCGGGCGTCGGCAAGCGGAAAGCTGCTGTCGATCACGACACGGATCGTGCCATCGCCGAGCAGGCGCCCGAGCTCCGCGAGCTGCGACCCGTTCGAGCGCACCTGCGTCATCGACACCATGACGCCGCGCTCGGCGGCCTCCGCGGCGCCGGCGAAGCCCGGGAAGACGGGAAACAGGGCACCGCCACGCCTGAGCGTGCGCAGGAAGCGGCCGGTGGCCGGCCCGCCCAGCGTGTCGAGCACGAGGTCGGCGTCATCGACCACCTCCTCGGGCGCGGTGCCGGTCCGGTCGATGAACCGGTTTGCACCGAGTTCGCGCAGGAGCGCCTCGTGCGTGCCCGACGCCACGGCGATGACGTTCGCACCCTTCCACCGCGCCAGTTGCACGGCGATGTGGCCCACGCCGCCGGCGGCGCCATGGACCAGCACGGTTCTGCCCTCCAGCGGCACCGGACGATGCGGATCCGGTTGCAGCGGGTTTGGCGCGTCGTGCCCCCGTTCGATCAGGAACTGCCACGCCGTGAGCCCGGACATGGCGGCCGCGGCGGCATGCTCATGGTCGATGCCCGCCGGCTTGAGCGCCAGGTCCGAGGCGGGCGCGGCGACGAACTGGGCATAGGCGGCGCTCTCCCCGAAGCTCGGGAACCGGACCATGCCGAACACCGCGTCGCCGATGGAGAAGCCCCGCACGCCATCGCCGAGGGCCTCCACGACGCCCGACACGTCCGACCCCGGGATCACGGGCAAGGTGACGGGCGGCCTGAACGCGGGAAGCGCCTTGTAGTTATCCCGCAGATACCAGTCGGGCGGGTTGAGGCCGACCGCGCGCACGCGCACGAGCACCTCTCCCGCCTCGGGCCGGGGCTTCGGGGCATCCTCGTAGACCAGCACCTCGGGCCCACCGAACGCATGGAACCGGACCGCCTTCATTGTCTCGCCCGACATCGCTTCCACCTTTAACACGAACAGGGTATGTTTTTCCGGAGCAGTGATCCACATATTCGGAGCACTGCTCCGTTTTTCAAGTGGAGACGATGCGGGCCGACGCGAGGAAGAACCACGACCACCTGCTGGACGTCGCGCGTGAGGTGGTGGCGGAACAGGGCGCCGATGCATCGCTGCGGGACATCGCCCGCCGGGCCGGCGTCGGCCTCGGCACGCTGTACCGCCACTTCCCGCGGCGCGAGGTCCTGCTCGAGGCCCTGCTGCGCGTGCGCTTCGACGAACTCACGGCGAAGGCGGGCGAGCTGCAAGGCTCGGCCTCCGCCGGGGAGGCACTCACCGCCTGGCTGCGCGAAGCCGTCGCCGTCGCGCACGGCTACAGCGGCGCCATCGAGTCGATGGTGGCGGCGATCGCCGACCCGGATTCCGCACTCCACGCGTCGTGCCAGACCATGCGCGCGGCGGGCACTTCCCTCCTTGTGCGCGCGCAGGAGAGCGGGGCGGCGCGAAAGGACATGGACGGCACGGATCTTTTCGGCCTGCTCGGGGCGCTGGCATGGCTGCGCGACCAGCCATCCCTCGCGCCGAAGGCCGATCACCTCTTCGACGTGATCGCCGGCGCCATCCTGGCCAGGGAATAGCCCGCAGGCGGGAGCTTCCGGGACACCCGCACGAAGAGCCGGCGGTCAGGCCGCGCCCGGATTCGAACCATGCCGCGTGCGGCAGGCGGCGCGGCCATCTTGCGACAACATGGATTGCAGGTCAGGGAGAAAGCCTGTCCCATCCGGTTCCGCCCGCCCCGATGCCCGCCCTCGCCGCCTTCCTCCCCTTCCGCAACGCCGCCTTCCGCACCCTGTGGATCGCCACGCTGGTCAGCAACATCGGCGGCTGGGTGCAGAGCACCGGCGCCGGATGGCTGATGACCTCCCTTTCGCCATCCCCGGTCATGGTCAGCCTGGTGCAGGTGGCCTCCCTCCTGCCGGTCTTCCTTCTCGCGCTGCCCGCGGGGGCGCTGGCGGACATCATGGACCGCAGGCGTTTCCTCCTGCTCACCCAGCTCTGGATCTTCGCGACCGCCCTCGTGCTCTGCGGCCTCACCGCCGCCGGGCTGCTCGGGCCCTGGGGGCTGCTGGCGCTCACCTTCTGCATCGGCGTGGGGGCGGCGGCGAACTTCCCGGCCTTCGCGGCCACCACGCCGGAGCTGGTGCCGCGGCAGGACCTGGTGCAGGCCATCGTGCTCAACGCCATGGGCTTCAACCTGGCCCGCGCCATCGGCCCGGCGCTGGGCGGGGTGGTGCTGGGCTGGGCGGGGGCGGAGGTCGCCTTCGGCCTCAACGCCGCCTGCTTCCTGGTGCTGATCGGCGCCCTGTTCTTCTGGAAGCGCGTGCCCGAGGTGGAAACCACCCCCAAGGAACGGCTCCTCCCGGCGATCCGCAGCGGCGTGGGCTACGTGCTCGCGAGCCCGGTGATGCGCGGCATCATCATCCGCTCCACCCTCGCCTTCTTCGCGGGATCGGCGGTCTGGGGTCTGCTGCCGCTGATCGTGCGCTTCCGCCTCGGCCTCGGCCCCGCCGCCTTCGGCCTCATGCTCGGCGCCATGGGCGTGGGGGCGGTGGCCTGCTCCTTCTTCCTGCCCGCGCTCCGCAACCGCCTCACCCGCTCCAACACCGTGGTGCTGTGCAGCGCCATGGTGGGCGTCTCGGTTATCCTGCTCGGCCTGTCCCGCCATTGGGCACCGGCCGGCTTCGCCATGCTGCTCTACGGCGCCTCCTGGCTCGGCATGACCTCAACCCTGTCCGCCTCCTCCCAGCTCGCGGCGCGGCCCTGGGTGCGGGCGCGGGCGATCGGGCTGTTCCAGGTCTGCACCTTCGGGGCGCTCGCGGCCGGCTCCACCATCGCGGGCATCGGGGGCGAGGTGATCGGCATTCCCGCCACCCTGATTGCCTTCGGCCTGGCCAGCATCGGCCTGGCCTTCGCCGTCAGCCACCTTCCGCTGGAGTCCGCCCCGGCCGCCCCCATCGCCGCCAACCTGGCCGAGCCCCAGCCCGAGGCACCGGCGCCCGAACTGATGCCCGCGCTCAGGGGCGATGACGGGCGCGTGCTGGAATCCGTCCGCTACACCGTGCCCCGCGGCTCGCGGGACGCCTTCCTGGCCGCCATGGCCGAGGTGCGCGGCGTGCGGCTCCGCGCCGGCGCCATCGTCTGGCGCCTCTACGAGGACGTGGCCCATCCCGAGCGCTACGTCGAGCTCTGGGCCGTGCGGTCCTGGACCGACCACCTGCGCGAGCTGGCGCGGCTGAGCGAGGCCGACCATGCCATCCTCGCCGCCGCCGTCGCCTTCCAGCAGGAAGGAACCGCGCCGGAGGCGGAACGCTTCGTGCAGCTTCCGGTCTGAGGCCGGGGGGCATGCCCCCCGGCCTCGCCGCGCCGGTCAGGCCAGGGGCGGCGCGATCCGGATCGACAGGTCCGGCAGGTTCTGGATCTTGCAGAGGATCGTATCCCCCGCCACCACCGGCCCCACGTTCTCCGGCGTGCCGGAATAGATGATGTCGCCCGCCTTCAGCTCGAAGGCCTCGGACAGCTTGGCGATCTGCTCCGCGACGCTCCAGATCATGTTCTTCAGGTCGGAGTTCTGCTTGACCGTGCCGTTCACGGCCAGCGAGATCGCCCCCTGCGTGAAGTGCCCGACCTGCTCGGCCGGGTGGATCGGGCCGATCGGGGCGGAGCGGTCGAAGCTCTTGCCGATCTCCCAGGGCTTCTTCTCGTCGCCCAGTGCCCGCTGCAGGTCGCGCCGCGTCATGTCGAGGCCGAGGGCATAGCCGTAGACATGCTCCAGCGCGCGGTCGATCGGGATGTTCCGCCCGCCCGACTTCAGCGCCGCCACCAGTTCCACCTCGTAATGGTAGTTCTTGGTCAGGGACGGATAGGGGTGCTCGCCCACGGTTCCTGGCGCCACGAACTGGACGGCGTCGGTCGGCTTCTGGAAGAAGAAGGGCGGCTCGCGGTTCGGGTCGGACCCCATCTCGCGCGCATGCGCGGCGTAGTTCCGCCCGATGCAGTAGATGCGGCGCACCGGGAAGGCCATGTCGCTGCCCACCACCGGCACGGTGGTCACGGGCAGGCTGAACAGGGTGCGCGGCGCGCTCGCCACCTGCGCCTGGGCCGTGGCGGAGGCCGCCACCAGCCCGGCCGCGCCCAGGGGCAGGGCCGCGCCCAGGATGTCGCGACGGTTGGTTGTCATGTTCGTTCCTCCTCGGTCCTGGCCGGCTGCGCCGCCGGCCGGTCGGAACGAGCCTAGCACGCGGCCGCCCCCGGGCCACCGCCACGCCCGGGCGCCGCCCCCGAACGCCGTCTCCGCCATGCGGCTGGTTCAGTCCTGTCCCGCCACGGAAACCTTGGGAGCCCACGGGCATTCGGCTTGCCAGGAGCCGCGCGCCACCCACCCTTCGCGCAGCCCACCCAAACCCGAAGGAGGCCCCATGGCCAAGACCGACTCAGACAAGGTGCGCAACAAGACCCACAACGACACCCCCGGCAACGCCAAGGCCGTCAGCGTCGCCACCCTGAATGCCCTGCTGGCCGACACCATCGACGCGACCAACGCGACCCGCCAGGCCCACTGGAACGTCAAGGGCAGCCACTTCTACGGCCTGCACAAGATGTTCGAGGAGTTCTACGGCCTGCTGTCCGAGCAGTCGGACGAGCTGGCCGAGCGGGCCGTGCAGCTCGGCGGCATCCCCGACGGCACCACCCAGGGCGTCGGCTCCCGCACCCGCATCGCGCCCTACGACGCGAACCTGCTGGACGGGCTGGAGCACTGCCAGGCCCTGGCCGAGCGCTATGCCCAGCTGGCCAAGAGCCTGCGCGAGGGCATCGACACCACCGACGAGGCCGGCGATGCCGACACCTCCGACCTGCTCACCCAGGTGTCCCGCGTCGTGGACAAGTCGCTGTGGATGATCGAGGCCCACCTGCAGGGCAAGAACTGAGCACTTCGCGTCCCTGAGGTAACACCCCGACCGCCGCGACCCGCGAGGGTTGCGGCGGCGGTTGCATCTGTTCCCCCGCATGGCTATTTTGGGCCAGGGGACCAGAACAAGTCATGAACGATCTCTTCGGCGGACGCCCCAAGGGCCTCGCCCCGCAAACCTACTCCGCGGCCGACATCGAGGTGCTGGAAGGGCTGGAGCCCGTCCGCCGCCGCCCCGGCATGTATATCGGCGGCACGGACGAGAACGCCCTTCACCACCTGGCATCCGAGGTCATCGACAACGCCATGGACGAGGCGGTGGCCGGGCATGCCGACCGCATCGAGGTGACGCTCGAGCCCGACAACTGGCTGACCGTCCGCGACAACGGGCGGGGAATCCCCGTGGACCCCCATCCCAAGTTTCCCAAGCTTTCGGCCCTGGAGGTGATCCTCACCACCCTCCACTCGGGCGGCAAATTCTCGGGCAAGGCCTACGACACCTCGGGCGGCCTGCACGGCGTCGGGTCCTCGGTGGTCAACGCCCTGTCCGAGCGCATGGACGTGGAGGTCGCCCGCGATCGCACCCTCTTCACGCAGAGCTATTCGCGCGGCAAGCCGCTGGGCAAGCTGAAGAACGCCGGCCCCGTCCACAACCGCCGCGGCACCACCATCCGCTTCCGCCCTGACCCCGACATCTTCGGCAAGCAGCAGTTCCTGGCCCAGCGCCTGTACCGGTTCTGCCGGTCCAAGGCCTATCTCTACAAGGGCGTGGAGATCCGCTGGTCCTGCGATCCGCGCATCATCAAGGACGACACCCCCGCCCAGGCCACGCTGCACTTCCCGGGGGGCCTGACCGACTATCTGGCCGCCGCGATCGAGGGCAAGCCGGCCGTCATCCCCACCCCCTGGGCCGGCGAATCCACCTTCCCCGGCGGTGCCGGACGGGCCGAATGGGCCGCCACTTGGCTGGAACAGGGCGAAGGCTTCCTCTCCACCTACGCGAACACCATCCCCACCCCCCAGGGCGGCACGCACGAGGCCGGGTTCCGCAACGCCCTGGTGAAGGGCCTCCGTGCCTATGGCGAACTCCGCAAGGAGAAGCGCGCGGCAACGGTGACGGCGGAGGACCTGTTCGGCGGCCTCGCCGGCATGGTCTCGGTGTTCGTGCGGGAACCCCAGTTCCAGGGCCAGACCAAGGACAAGCTCACCTCCCCCGAGGCCGCCCGCCTCGTGGAAGCCGGGCTGCGCGATCACTTCGATCACTGGCTGACAGGCGACACCCGCAACGCCGACAACCTCCTCTCCTGGGCGATCGAGCGCGCCGAGGAGCGCATCCGCCGCAAGGAGCAGAAGGAAACCCCGCGCAAGACCGCCACGCGCAAGCTCCGCCTGCCCGGCAAGCTCGCCGACTGCTCCTCCGAGAACGCCGAAACCACCGAGCTTTTCCTGGTGGAGGGCGACAGCGCCGGCGGCTCCGCCAAGCAGGCGCGCGACCGCGTCACCCAGGCGGTGCTGCCGCTCCGCGGCAAGATCCTCAACGTCGCCTCCGCCAGCACCGAGAAGCTGCGCGGCAACCAGGAGCTGCGCGACCTCGTGGAGGCCCTCGGCTGCGGCATCGGCGACCGCTTCGACCTGGCCCGCCTCCGCTACGGCCGGATCATCGTCATGACCGACGCCGACGTGGACGGCGCGCACATCGCGGCCCTGCTGATGACCTTCTTCTACAAGGAGCTTCCGGCGCTTGTCCGCGAGGGCAAGGTCTTCCTCGCCCAGCCGCCGCTCTACCGCCTCCAGCACGGCGCCAAGTCGATCTACGCCCGCGACGACGCCGACCGCGAGCGCATCCTCAAGCGCGAGTTCAAGGCGAACCAGAAGGTCGAGGTCAGCCGCTTCAAGGGCCTGGGCGAGATGCCGCCGATGTCACTGAAGGAAACCACGATGGACCCGAGGAAGCGCACCCTTCTCCGCGTCGTGCTTCCCCAGGAGGCCCGCGCGGAAACGGCCGAGCTGATCGAGGCCCTGATGGGACGCAGGCCCGAGCTGCGCTTCCGCTTCATCCAGGACAACGCCTCCAAGCTGGACGAGGCCGAGGTGGACGTCTGAGCCGCCTCACCCCCGCAGCTTCAGGAAGTCCACGAAAGCCCTGAGCGCCGCCGGCATGTGCCGGCGCGAGGGATAGTAGAGGAACGGCCCCTCGAAGGGCGGCAGCCAGTCGTCCAGAACGGAGACGAGCCGCCCGTCGTCGAGGAACGGCCGCGCCCAGCCCTCGAAGGTCGCGTGGAAGCCCAATCCGTCCACCGCCGCCGCCAGCCCGACCTGCCCATCCCCCGCGATCACCGGTCCCTCCGGGCGGATGGTCACCACCTCCCCGTCCCGCTCGAACTCCCAGGGCAGCATGGTGCCGCTGGAAAACCGCGTGCGGATGCAGGGCAGCCCCAGCAGCGCCCGCGGCTCGGACGGCACGCCCACGCGCGCGACCAGCTTGGGCGAAGCCGCCAGCACGTAGCGCTGCGGCCCGCCGAGGCGAACCGCGATCATGTCCCGCGCCAGGCTCTCCCCATAGCGAACGCCCGCGTCGAAACCCTCCCGCACGATGTCCACGAAGCCGCTGTCGGAGGCGACCTCCACCACCACGCGCGGGTGGCGGGCCAGGAAGGGCGCCAGCAGCGGCGCCAGCACGAGCTGCGCGGCGGGCGGCGGCGCGTTGATCCGCAGCGTGCCCGCAACCGAGTCCGCAGCCCGACCCACCTCGTCCAGCGCCGCCCGGATCTCCCCCAGGGCCGGCTCCAGCCGTGCCAGCAGCACCTTTCCCGCCTCGGTCGGCGCCACGCTGCGCGTCGTGCGGTTCAGCAGCCTCGCCCCCACGCGGTCCTCCAGCGCCCGGATGCGCTCCGTCGCGCTGGAGGCCGAGATCCCGGCCTCCAGCGCCGCCTGCCGGAAGCTGCGGAGCCGCGTCACCGCCGCCAGCAGCTCGAGATCGCCGAGCGAGGCCCGCATTGTTCACCTGATCCGAATGCCCCATGCAGATCATACCGGATTAAGCGAAGGGCCGCCCAGGCGCATACCGGCGGCACCGCAACCCGCAAGGATCTCCGCATGGAACAGCGCCGCCTCGGCCAGACCGGCCCCCATGTTTCCGCCCTGGGCCTCGGCTGCATGGGCATGTCCGACTTCTACGGCCCCGCGGACCGCGCCGAGAGCCTCGCCACCCTGTCCATGGCGGTTGAGCGGGGCATCACCCTGCTCGACACCGGCGACTTCTACGGCATGGGCCACAACGAGATGCTGATCGGCGAGGCCCTGCGGAGCCTCCCGCGCGACAGGCTCCAGGTCAGCGTGAAGTTCGGCGCGCTGCGCGACCCCGATGCCGGATGGTCCGGCTACGATTCCCGCCCGGCAGCCGTGAGGAACTTCCTCGCCTATTCGCTCCAGCGCCTCGGCACCGACCACATCGACATCTACCGCCCCGCCCGCCTCGACCCGGACGTGCCCATCGAGGAAACCGTCGGCGCGATGGCCGAGCTGGTGCAGAAGGGTCACCTCCGCCACATCGGCCTGTCCGAGGTCGGCGCCGCCACCATCCGCCGTGCCCATGCCGTGCACCCGATCGCCGACCTCCAGATCGAGTACTCGCTGCTCTCGCGCGGCATCGAGGACGACATCCTGCCCACCTGCCGGGAACTGGGCATCGGCATCACCGCCTATGGCGTGCTGTCCCGCGGGCTGATCAGCGGCCACTGGTCGAAGGACCGCGGCGGCGCCCGCGACTTCCGCGCCATCAGCCCTCGCTTCCAGGGCGGGAACCTCGACCACAACCTGGCGCTGGCCGAGGCCCTGCGCGGCATCGCCGAACGGCATGGCGCCACGCCCGCCCAGCTCGCCGTCGCCTGGGTGGCCTCCCGTGGGGGCGATATCGTGCCCCTGGTCGGCGCCCGCCGGCGGGACCGGCTGGAGGAAGCGCTCGGGGCCGCCGCCATGCGCCTGGACGCCGGAATCCTCGCCGCCATCGAGGCCGCCATCCCCCCGGGCGCCGCGGCGGGGGCCCGATACCCGGACTCGCAGCTCGCCCACATGGACAGCGAGCGGCAGGGCTGAACCGCTGTCGGCCGGGCGCGAGCCCGGCCGCTCAGCCCCGCGCCTTGCCGCGCTTCCCCCTGGCCGCCGGCTTGCCCGCCTTCAGCCGCGCCAGCAGCGCCAGAACCGCGGCCTCCTCAGGCCGCAGGTCCTCGATCTCCTCCCGAAGCTCTTCCTCGGCCCGCTCCGCCATCTCCAGAACAAGCTGGCCTTCCATGTACCCGTCCAGCAGATCGGGATGGACGTAGCACTTGCGGCACACCGTGGGCGTGTTCCCCAGCCGCGACGACACGCGCTCGATCGCCGCGCGGATGTTGCGCTTGGCCGCGGCCTGGCTGTCGAAGGCCTCGAACTCGCGCAGCGCCAGCGCGGCCATCACCGTGCCCGCCCAGGTGCGGAAGTCCTTGGCCGTGATGTCGCGCCCGGAAATCTCGCGCAGGTACTCGTTCACGTCGCCCGAGCTCACGTCGTGCAGCGTGCCGTCCTCCGCCGGATAGGCGAACAGCTCCTGCCCCGGCAGGTCCTGGCATTCCCGCACTACCCTGGCGACGCGCCGGTCCTGGATGCCGAGCTTCCAGGTCTTGCCGCTCTTGCCCTTGAAGGCGAAGCGGAGCGTCTCCCCCTTCACCGCGACGTGCCGGTTGCGCAGCGTCGTCAGCCCGAAGGATCCGTTCTCCTTGGCGTAGTCGTCGTTGCCCACGCGGATCAGCGTGGTCTCCAGCAGCCGCACCACGGTGGCGAGCACCTTTTCCCGTGGCAGGCCGCGGCGGCGCAGGTCGGCCGAAACGCGGGCGCGGATCGCGGGCAGCGCCTGGGCGAACTCCGCCATGTGCTCGTATTTCGTGGCATCCCGCGTCTCGCGCCAGCGCGGATGGTAGCGGTACTGCTTGCGCCCGCGCGCATCGCGCCCGGTGGCCTGGATGTGCCCGTTGGCGTGCGGGCAGATCCACACGTCGGCATAGGCCGGCGGGATCGCGAGGGCCCGGATGCGCTCCAGCGTCGCCTCGTCGCGCACCGGCTTGCCCGACGCGTCGCGATAGCCGAAGCCGTCGCGCTCCGCATGGCGCGTGATCCCCGGGCGCGTGTCGTTGACGTAGCGCAGCCCCGCGGCCCGTGCCGCCTCCCGCGGCTCAACGATGGTTTCAACAAGGCTCTCGGGCGTGGTGGCAGTGGCGCTCGCGCTGGACATGGATGTGATCGTTCCCTCCGCCGGAATAAGCCCGGGAACCCGCCGCCGGTTTCCGCCGCGAAGCACGCCGCTTCCTTAACGGTATCGTATCGACCATGCTCCACCTCAGGGAGATGGAGACCGATCATGCAGCAGGACAAGGCAGACCCGGCGCAAGCGTCCGAAGCGCCCAGGTCCGGCGCAAAGCCACCCGGCGCAAAGCCACCCGGCGCTGAGCCACCCGCCGTGGAGGACCCCCGGCTGCGCCGGAGGCTCGTCGTGTTCCGCCTCACCACCCTCGGCGCGGCCACTGCCCTTCCCGGCTGCGTGACCGTGCCCCAGGGCCATGTGCCACGCAGCACCCTGGCCACCACCGACGCCGATCCGGCGGACGGCGTGGGCCATGGCCGCACCCGCTATGCCGCCCCGCCATCCCACCGCGTGACGGACAGCGATCCCTCGGACGGCGTGGGCCGCGGCCGCTACGCCGCCCCGCCGCATCCCGGCACCACGGACCACGATCCCTCCGACGGCCCGGGCCGCGGCCGTGGCACCCACGCGCGGCCGGCGCGCCGCGCCGCGACGGACAGCGACCCGTCGGACGATGTCGGCCGCGGCCGCCGGCGCCGCTGAGCATCCCCATGGCCGCGACAAGCCTGGTCGGCGATGCCTTCCGTCTCGCCTTCGCCCCGATGAAGCCGGAAGCCGTGCTGCGCCTGCGCGAAGGCACCGCCTGGCGCCACCTTCCGACAGGCGAGCCCGCCCGCTTCCAGACCCTCTGCGACATCGCGGCGCTGGACGCCTACCTCGCCGCCGGAGCGCGCACGCCCCCCGTCACCATGGCCGACAGCCGCCGCGCCGGCAGCGCGGCGGTGCCCATGGCCGAGTATGCGCGCGAGGACGGGCGCATCGACCCGCACCGCCTGTTCTGCCGCTTCGACGCCGGAGCGACGCTGGTGGTGTCGCAGTTCCACGAGGCTCACCCACCCCTCGCCCGCTTCTGCCGTGGCCTGGAACACTTCTTCCGCCATGCCGTGCAGGCCAACATCTACCTGACACCGCCGGACGCGCAGGGCTTCAACACGCATTTCGACACGCACGACGTGCTGGTGCTGCAGGTGCGGGGCGAAAAACGCTGGCGCCTCCATGCCGCGCAGCCCCTTGCCCTGCCCACCCGGAACACCCCGTGGGACCGAACCCTGCACGCCCCCGCGGACCAGGCGGAGGAGGTCGTGCTGCGCCCCGGCGCTGCCCTCTACGTGCCGCGCGGCACGCTGCACGACGCGGCGGCCCATGGCGCGGGCGAGGCCTCGCTGCACATCACCGTCGGCCTGCTGGAACCGAGCTGGGCCGACCTGCTGCACGACGCGATCGACCTGCTGGAGGCGGAATCGCCCACCCTCCGCGCGAGCCTGCCCACCTGGCGCCTGGCCGGGGAAGAGGGGATGGCGGGCGTGGCAGCCGGCATCGCCGGGCGCCTCGCGCCGCTGGCCGACCCGGCACTGCTGGAACGCGTGGTGCTCCGCTTCCTGGATCGCCTAGCGGCGGACCGGCCGGCGCTGCTGGGCCGCGGCCTGATCGCCCCCGCCCCAGCGCCCGGGGAGCGCCTGCGACTGGCCGAAACCGTGATCCATCACCTGGCCACCGGCCCCGATGGCAGCGCCGCCCTCCGCTGGGCCGGCGGCGCCGAGATCCTGTCGCCGGCGGAGCAAGCCTGGTTGCGGCGCCTGGAGGACGGCGCATCAGCCGAGGACCTCGGCCAGGCTGCCCTGGCCTTCTGCCGCCGCCTTCACGCCGCCGGACTGCTGGTGCGGGAGGGCGCCTAGTTCCCCACGCGCCCCCAGGCCCGCTGCCCGCCCCGCGCGGGGCAACTGCAGGCATCCCCCGCCGCAACCGGCCGGTTTAGCGGGCAGACATAGGCGCCGGCATAGCAGGACTGCCCCGCGGGGCGCACCGGCACATAAAGCGGAGGCGCCACCGGATAAGGCGCGGCATAGCCGGGATAGGCCGGGTAGACCGCCGGTGGGTAATAGGCGGGCGGAAAGTAGGGATAGGCCGGGTATACCGGCACTCCGACCCCGAAGCCCAGGAACACCCCGCCCCGCGCCTCGGCGGGCGGGGGGAGAAGAAGCGGCGACGCCGCCAGCGCCGCCAGGAGAATGCGCCTTGCCGTGCTCATCTCATCCAGATGGGAAGCACCCCTCGGGCCGTGAAGATGCGGATCAGGCGAGCCAGTCCCGCATCAGCGCGGTCACGGCCCCGGGCGCCTCCATGCTCGGCAGGTGCCCGCAGCCCGGCAGCAGGTGCAGCGCCGCGCCGGGAATGCCCGCCGCGATCTCCCGCGCCAGCTCAGGCGGCGTCAGCGCGTCGGCCTCGCCCACCGCCACCAGGGTCGGCGCCTCGATCCCGGCCAGGTCGCCGCGCGAATCCGGGCGGCCCAGGATGGCCTCCTGCTGCCGCAGGAAGGCGTCGCGCCCCACGCGCTCGGCCATGTCCATCACCTCCGCCGCCAGCGGGCCATCCAGGTTGGCGGGGTGCAGCAGGCGTGGCAGCAGCCTGGGCGTCACGCCGCGGAACGCGCCGCGCCGCGTCAGCGCCATCAGCCCGCGCCGCTGCTTCGCGGCCTCCGGCGTGTCGGGCCGCGCGGAGGTGTCGAACAACGCCAGCCGCGTCACCCGCTCGGGGGCCTGCCGCATCACCTCCAGCGCGACGTATCCGCCCATGGAGAGGCCCGCCAGCGCGAAGCGCCCTTCCACCCCGGCCAGCGCGCGCGCCGCCATCGCGGCCAGCGTCGCGTCCAGCGTGAGGTCGGCCAGCACCGGTTCGGCCAGATCGGCCAGCCCCGCCGCCTGGTCGCGCCAGAGCCTTGCATCGCAGAGCAGGCCCGGCAGGAAGAGAAGTGGCAGGCGTGGCATCGCCTGTGGTAACCACCCCTGGCCGACGGGCGCAACCGCTGTCCGTGTTCCACGCGGCGCGTGCGGCCGCCATCCCCGGCGCTGCGGCATCCTTGCATCCTGCCCGTTGCAGGCGCATATCGCGCGCGAGCGGCTGCGTGCCGCGCGGCCGGTTCAAGGCCCGCGTCACGCCGGACCACCGGCCGGGCGCCTCCGGCACGCCGCCCGCGCCCGGCCGATGACGCCCCGCCAGACTTTCGCCCTCCCCGCCGATCCGGCCGGATGGCGGCACAGGAAACCACGCTTGACCAACCCCGCGACCAGCAACGACCAGCCCATCCCCGCCCGAGACGAGGCACCGGACGAGGCGCAGCAGCCTCAGGGCGGCCTGCCCGAGGCCGGGGCCACCGGCTCGGTCACCGGCGCCGCGGACGGCGATCCCGTGGGAGAGGGCAGCGCCGCCGGCTTCGCCGAAGCGCCCGCCGCCTTCGAGACCGCCGCCCCCGTCGAAGCCGCGCCGGACGCGGAGGACGCGGAAGCGGTCCCCATGCCCGAGGGGGCGGCCGAGGACATCCGCGCCACCGAGGCGGGCGAGGCCGCCGAATCCGGCATGGACGAGGATGAGGCCGAGGAGGCCACCGCCTCCGCCGAGGATGGCGACGAGGACGACGCGGACGAGGACGAGGACTTCGAGGAGGAGGACGGCTCGGGCGCCCGCCCCGTCACCTTCGCCGATCTCGGCCTGTCGGACCCCATCCTCCGCGCCGTGACCGAGGCCGGCTACGTTCACCCCACCCCGATCCAGGAGCAGGCGATCCCCGTCGTGCTCATGGGCCGCGACGTGCTGGGCTGCGCGCAGACCGGCACCGGCAAGACCGCCGGCTTCACCCTGCCCATGCTGGACATCCTGGCCGGCTCCCGCGCCAAGGCCCGCATGCCGCGCAGCCTGATCCTGGAGCCGACGCGCGAGCTGGCGCTCCAAGTCGCCGAGAACTTCGTGAAGTACGGCAAGCACCTCACGCTCACCCACGCGCTGCTGATCGGCGGGGAGAGCATGGACGAGCAGAAGGCCGTGCTCGAGAAGGGCGTTGACGTCCTGATCGCGACGCCGGGCCGCCTGCTGGACCTGTTCGACCGCGGCCGCATCCTGCTGGCCGACTGCAAGGTGCTCGTGATCGACGAGGCCGACCGCATGCTGGACATGGGCTTCATCCCCGATG
This sequence comes from Muricoccus vinaceus, assembly GCF_042433125.1. NCBI lineage: Bacteria > Pseudomonadati > Pseudomonadota > Alphaproteobacteria > Acetobacterales > Roseomonadaceae > Muricoccus > Muricoccus vinaceus. The sequence goes on from NZ_JBHLVZ010000002.1 coordinate 219,301, forward strand.
TCGAGCGCATCGTCTCGATGCTGCCCAAGCTGCGCCAGACCCTGTTCTTCTCCGCGACCATGGCGCCCGAGATCCGCCGCCTGGCCGATGCCTTCCTGCAGAACCCGCGCGAGATCACCGTCTCCGCCCCGGCCTCGGTGGCCACCACCATCACCGCCGGCCTGATCTGGGTGCAGGAGCGCGACAAGCGCGAGGCGCTGCGCCGCCTGATCAAGAGCCAGCAGGTGCAGAACGCGCTGATCTTCTGCAACCGCAAGGTCGAGGTGGACATCCTCTACAAGAGCCTGAAGCGCCACGGCTTCAGCGTCGGCGCGCTGCACGGCGACCTCGCCCAGTCCATGCGCTTCGCGACGCTCGAGAAGTTCAAGAACAACGAGCTTCAGCTTCTCGTCTGCTCCGACGTGGCGGCCCGCGGCATCGACATCGGCGGCCTGTCCCACGTCTTCAACTTCGACGTGCCCTACCACGCGGAGGACTATGTCCACCGCATCGGCCGCACGGGTCGTGCCGGGCGCGAGGGCCACGCCTATACCCTCGCCACAGCGGAGGAGGCCAAGGCCGTCGCCGCGGTGGAGACCCTGACCGGCCGGCCGATCCCGCCCATGACCATCGAGGGCCTGGACCCCGTCACCCCCGAGGAGATCCAGGAAGGCCTGAAGTCCTCCCGCGGTCGCGGACGCGGCGGTGCCCGTGGCGCCCCGGCGCGTGACTCCGGCCGTGGCGAGCGTGGACGCGGCGAGCCCCGCCGCGACCGCGGTGGCGAGGCCGGACGCGGCCGCCGGGACGAGGCGCCCCGCGCCCCGCGCGAGGCGGTGGCCGCCGAGGCCGCGCCCGCCCGCGAGCCGCGCCCGCCGCGCGAGGCCCGTGGCCCGCGCGAGGACCGCGCGTCCCGCGAAGACCGTGGCTTCCGTGCCGAGGCCCGCGCCCCGCGCGAGGAGCGCGATGTCCCCCGTGGCCAGGGCCGTTCCGGTGACCGCGTGCTGGACGAGGTGAACCGCGCCGCCGGCAGCGAGTGGTCGCAGGAGGAGCGCGCCCGCGAGGAACGCCCCCGCCGCGACGACACCCGCAAGCGCGAGTACCGCAGCCGCCCGGACGACCTCGGCCCGCCCGTGGTCGGCTTCGGCGATGCCACGCCAGCCTTCATGCTCATCCCCGTGCCGCGCCCGCGCCGCCACGCGGACGAGGCCGAGGCGGCCTGATCCGTGGGGAGAGGGCCGTTGCCCCCTCCCCGGCATGGTGCAGCCACCCCCGGCCGGGGCAGGATGCGCCCCATCCGAAGCGCTCCGCGCGAGCGGCACAAGAGGAACGCATCAATGAACGTCGTCACCCAGGTCATGCCGGAAGCCCCGCAGGTCCGCGTCCCGAGCAAGATGGGCAGCTTCGTGTGGGACGACGCCCTCCTGATGGAGGAGCAGCTCACAGAGGACGAGCGGATGATCCGCGACGCCGCGCGCGAGTTCTGCCAGTCCAAGCTCATGCCCCGCATCCTCATGGGCAACCGGAACGAGCACTTCGACCGGGAAATCATGAACGAGTTCGGCGAGATGGGCTTCCTGGGCGCGACGCTCGACAGCCACGGCTGCGCCGGCGTGGGCTACGTCTCCTACGGCCTGATCTCGCGCGAGGTCGAGCGCGTGGACAGCGGCTACCGCTCCGCCTTCTCCGTGCAGTCCTCGCTTGTCATGTTCCCGATCCACGCCTTCGGTTCCGAGGAGCAGAAGGACAAGTTCCTGCCCAAGCTCCGCACCGGCGAATGGGTGGGCTGCTTCGGCCTGACCGAGCCCGATGCCGGCTCCGACCCCAGCTCCATGCGCACCCGCGCGAAGAAGGTGGACGGCGGCTACCTCGTCTCCGGCTCCAAGACCTGGATCACCAACTCCCCCATCGCCGATGTCTTCGTGGTCTGGGCCAAGGACGACGAGGGCCTGCTGCGCGGCTTCATCCTCGAGAAGGGCATGAAGGGCCTCACCGCCCCCAAGATCGAGGGCAAGATGTCCCTCCGGGCCTCCACCACCGGCATGATCATGATGGACGAGGTCTTCGTGCCGGAGGAGAACCGCCTGCCGCACGTGAAGTCCCTGAACGGCCCCTTCTCCTGCCTCAACCGCGCCCGCTACGGCATCGCCTGGGGTGCGCTGGGTGCCGCCGAGTTCTGCTGGCATGCCGCCCGCGAGTACACGCTGGGGCGCAAGATGTTCGGCAAGCCGCTTGCCCAGACCCAGCTCATCCAGAAGAAGCTGGCGGACATGCAGACCGAGATCACGCTCGGCTTGCAGGGCGTGCTGCGCCTCGGCCGCCTCTTCGACGAGCACAAGGCGGCGCCGGAGATGATCTCCCTGATGAAGCGCAACAACTGCGGCAAGGCGCTCGACATCGCCCGCGTCTCCCGCGACATGCACGGCGGCAACGGCATCGTGGACGAGTACCACGTCATCCGCCACGTCATGAACCTCGAGACGGTGAACACCTATGAGGGCACGCACGACGTGCATGCCCTTATCCTCGGCCGCGCCCAGACCGGCCTCAACGCCTTCGGCTGATCCCCTCGGGGCGATGCCGAAAGGGGCGGTCCCTCCGGGGGCCGCCCTTTTGCATTTCGGGAATTCCATGCGCCTGACCATTGAAGCGATCGGCGCCGCCGGCGACGGCATCGCGCATGACGAGGCGGGCCGGCCCGTTTTCGTCCCCTTCACCCTTCCCGGAGAGGTGGTGGAGGCCGAGCCCGGCCCCACCCGGGGTGAGGGACGTGCCGCGGCGCTGGTCGCGGTCGAAACCCCATCTCCCGACCGGGTCCAGCCCCCCTGCCCCCATTTCGGCACCTGTGGCGCCTGCGTGGTGCAACACTGGGCCGCGCCCCCCGCAGCCGCCTGGAAATCCGCCCGCGTGGCCGAGGCCATCGCCCGCGCCGGCTTCCCCGATGTCGCCGTCGCCCCCGCAAGCGCCAGCCCGCCGAACAGCCGCCGCCGCGCCGACCTCGCGGTCCGCCGCGGCGCGCAGGGCATCACGATCGGCTTCCACGCCCGCGGTGCCGCCGATCCCTTCGACATGCAGGCCTGCTTCGTCATCCACCCGCGCATCCTGGCGCTCGTCGCCCCGCTGCGGGACCTGATGACGCGCGTCGCGGCCCTTCACCGCGCCGGCTCGGCCATGGTGAACCTGCTCGACACCGGCCCCGACCTCTGGCTCCGCACCGACGGGCCGCTCGCACCCAGGGACCGCACCATCCTGGCCGATTTCGCCGGCGCGCAGGGCATCTCCCGGATCGCCTGGTCGCGCGAGAACAGCCGCGATGCCCCGGAGATCGCGGCCCAGGACGGCCCTGCCAACGCCGTCCTGTCCGGCGTCGCGCTGCCCGTCGCACCGGGCGCCTTCCTCCAGGCGACGCCGGAGGGCGAGGCCGCCATCATCGCGGCCGTGCTGGACGGCTTGCCCCGCCGCATACCCGGCAAGCCCCGCATCATCGAGCTGCACGCCGGCTACGGCACCCTCAGCTTTCCCCTTTCCGCCCGCGGCCGCGTGGATGCCTTCGAGGGCGCGCAGGAGGCCACGAGCGCCCTGCAGCCCGCCGCCGGCCGGGCCGGCGCCCGCATCAAGGCCATCCGGCGGGACCTCGCCCGCCAGCCCCTGCTGCCGGCCGAGCTGAACGGCGCCGCCGCCCTGGTGCTCGATCCGCCCTTCGCCGGCGCCCCAGAGCAGGTCGCCATCCTGGCCCGCTCCACGATCCCGCGCGTGATCTACGTCTCCTGCAACCCCGCGGCCCTTTCGCGCGACCTGGCCGCCTTCGCGCGCGCACCGGGCTGGCGGGTGGAGAAGGCCGTGGCGGTGGACCAGTTCCTGTGGTCCTCGCAGGTGGAATCCGTGGTCACGCTCGCGCGCGGACCTTGACCCGGACCGGCGCATCCAAAACTGTTCCGAAGCTTCAAGGGAACGGACCAATGGAACGACGCACGCTTCTCGCCACGGGCTTTGGGGCCGGCCTCGCCGCGCCCGCCCTGCTCAGCCTTGCCCAGGCCCAAACCCCGGCGCCGGCCCAGGCGCCCGCGCCCAGCCAGGCTCCCGGCTACTACCGCTTCCGCGTCGGTCAATCCCTGCTGACCATGGTGCATGACGGCCAGGCCATCCGCCCCGACCCCACGCAGGGCTTTGTCCGCAACGCCTCGGCGGAGGACGTCGCGGCCTCCATGCGCGCGCAGGGGCTGGACCCCGCCCGGCTGGTGAACCCCTTCACCGTGCCGGTGCTGCGCACCCCCCGCGGCACCGTTATCTTCGACACCGGCAACGGCCCGCAAACCGCCGCCGACAGCCGCGTCGGCCAGCTCGGCGCCAACCTCTCCGCCGCCGGCATCGACCCTGCCTCGATCGACATGGTGGTCTTCACCCACTTCCACGGCGACCACGTGGGCGGCCTCCTGGACGGCACGGGCGGCGCCGCCTTCCCGCGCGCGCGCGTGATCGTGCCCGAACGCGAATGGGCCTTCTGGATGGACGAGGGGCAGGCCAGCCGCGCGCCGGAGGCCATGCGCCCCGCCTTCGCCAATGTCCGCCGCCGCTTCGCGCCCTATGAGTCGAAGGTCGAGCGCGTGGCCGATGGCGCCGAGATCCTGCCGGGGCTGCGCGCCATGGGCACGCCCGGTCACACCCCCGGCCACACCTCGTATCACCTGTCGGATGGCAACGAGCAGGCGATGATCCTGGGCGACCTCACCACCCGCGCCGAGTTCAACCTGACCAATCCCGGGTGGCACGTGATCTTCGACATGGATCCCAACCAGGCCGAGGCCACCCGCCGCCGGGTTTTCGACCAGGTCGCGGCCGACCGGATCCGCTGCGCGGCCTATCACTGGTCCTTCCCCGCCAACGGCACGGTTCTGAAGGAGGGCAATGGCTACCGCCTCGTCCCGGCGGAGTGGTCCAGCGTGATCTGACCGCCGCCCGCAGCCCCGCCACGCGGCGGGGCTGCGGGCCACAGGCCGAAGCTCAGGCCGCGGACGGCTGCCGAATGGCCATGATCTCGTCCGCGAGCTGTTCGACCGGCAGCTCCGCCTCCACCGCGCCGGCCTGCATCGCGGCCTTGGGCATGCCGTAGATGACGCAGCTTGCCTCGCTCTGCCCATAGGTGCGCGCGCCCGCACGCCGCATCTCGAGCAGTCCGGCCGCTCCGTCCCGCCCCATGCCCGTCAGGATCAGCCCGATGGCGTTGCCCCCGGCCACGGCCGCCACGGAGGCGAACAGCACGTCAACGGAGGGCCGGTGGCCCGAGACCGGCGGCCCGTCATGCAGGCGGCAGGCGTAATGGGCACCCGTGCGGGCGAGTTCCAGGTGCAGCGCCCCCGGCGCGACATAGACATGGCCCGGGAGCACCCGCCGCCCATCCGTCGCCTCGATCACGCTCACCGCGCACCGCCCGTCCAGGCGGCGTGCGAAGGACGAGGTGAAGCCCGCGGGCATGTGCTGCGTCACGAGGATTGCGGGCGCATTGGCCGGAAGGCGGGTCAGCAGCCGCTGCAGGGTCTCCACCCCGCCCGTCGAAGCACCGATGGCGACCACGCAGCCCGCGGTGGAAAGCCGCGGATCGGCCGCGAGCATAGCCGGCCGGCCTTGTTCGGGGCGCTGCGCCCGCGGCTTGGTTTGCGCCGCCAGCCGGACCTTGGCGACCAGCTCGGCGGCAAGCTCCTCCATGCCGTCGCGTATCCCGATCAGCGGCTTGGCGACGCAGTCCACAGCGCCGAGTTCCAAGGCCTGCAGCGCAACGTCCGCCCCCTTCTGCGTCAGGGTCGAGACCACCACCACCGGCATCGGCCGGAGCGCCATCAGGCGCCGCAGGAAGCTCAGCCCATCCATCCGCGGCATCTCGATGTCGAGCGTCAGCACGTCCGGCGAAAGCTCCTTGATCTTGTCGCGCGCGACGATGGGGTCGGGCGCCGTGCCCACGACCTGAATCGCCGGATCGCGCGAGAGGAGCTCCGTCAGGAGCTGCCGGATGAGCGCGGAGTCATCGATAACGAGAACCTTGACGGGCATCAGACCTCCCCTGCCTGGTGGAACAACTCGATGGTGCCGGCCCCGGTGCAAGCCGGCACCGTCCGGCCGAAGCGCCGTTCTGCCGCGGCGAGGCGCACGCCTTCCCCCGGAAGCTCCCGCATGAAGCTGCGGCCCGTCGCCGGCACATAGACCACCAGCCGCGCCCTGGTGCCGCGAAGCTGACGCACCAGCGGCACCATGCCCTCGTCCCGCAGATAGGCCTCGGCGTAATCGGCATTGCGCGTGCCGATGGCGGCATGGTCGCGCCCCAGCCGGGCACCGCCGAACAGCTTGATCTCAAGGCGGGAACGATGACCGCCGCGGGCCAGGATATCGTTGATCAGCCGCTCCATGGCGAAGTTGCCGTAGCGCAGGCTGGCCGAGGCCTTGCCCCAGACCCCGTCACGGCTCTGAGGAAGCATGAAATGGTTCAGCCCACCGACCTGTGCCACGGGGTCGCGGATACAGGCGGCCACGCAGGATCCGAGAATGGTCGAGATCGCGGTGTCCGCGGCATCGGTGACGTGGTGCTCGCCGGGCCCCACCTTCACCACCGCGCGGGCGAAGCAGGGCAGCTGGCTACGGATGACCCGGCCGCGCATCATCGCAGCTTGCGGTAGATGGTCCGGCCCAGGTGCCGGAACCGCCCGCTCACCCGGAACAGGCTTTCGGAATGGCCGATGAACAGATGTCCGCCCGGGCGGAGCATGTCGGCGAACCGGTCGAACAGCACGCTCTGGATGGCCTTGTCGAAGTAGATCACCACGTTGCGGCAGAAGATCGCGTCGAACGGTCCGCGCATCGGCCAGGGCCCAAGCAGGTTCAGCGGCCGGAAGGTGATCAGGGAGCGGAGCGCGGCGGACATTTCCACCGCGTCCTCCCCCTCCAGGCCTCGGACATGGGCCCGGCCAAACTCCGGCGGGATGCCAGCGGCACGGTCTGGCGCATAGCGCCCTGCTGTGCCCTGGGCAACCATCTCCGTGTCGATGTCGGTTGCCAGGATACGCGCATCCCAACCGGCGAGATCCGGCATGGCCGCGTGCAACACCATGGCGATGCTGTAGGGCTCCTCGCCCGAGGAACAGCCAGCCGACCAGATGCGCAGCCGCTTGTCCCGCCGCGACAACCCCGGCAGGAACTCCGAGGCGAGGTATTCGAAGTGATGCGCCTCGCGGAAGAAGCTGGTGAGGTTCGTCGTGATCGCGTTGATGAGCCGGACCTGCTCGGCCGGGCCATCCGGCCCGGCAAGCAAGTCCCGGTAAGCGGCGAAGCTGTCGAGGCGCAGCATGCGCAGGCGCCGCCGCAGCCGGCCATAGACAAGGTCACGCTTGTTGTCGCCCAACCTGATGCCGGATGCCTCGCGCACCAGGGCCACGATGCTGGTGAAGTCCTCCTCGGTGAAGGGAACATCGCCGAAAGGCGGATGGTGCAAGGCAGCCGACATGACCGCGGGCCCGCGTCAGAACTCCTTCCAGACATCGTCCGCCGCATCGGCCGGCTGCGTCGCGGCACGGCGGGCAACGGGCTCGGCCGGCCTGCGCGGCGCAGGGCGCGGTGCCCCGAGCGCCGGGCCGGCATAGCCGGCCGGGAGCACGAAGTTGGCCACCATGTCCCCCAATGCCGTGGTCTGCTCTTCCATCGACTTCGCTGCCGCCGCTGCCTCTTCCACCAGGGCGGCATTCTGTTGGGTGATCTTGTCCATCTGCGACACGGCCGTGTTCACCTGCTCGATGCCCGCGCTCTGCTCCTGCGAAGCCGCAGAGATCTCCGCCATGATGTCCGTGACGCGCTTCACCGAGGTGACGATCTCGTTCATCGTCCCGCCCGCGGCGCTCACCAGCTTCGACCCGCTGTCCACCTTCTCAACCGAGTCCGAGATCAGCGACTTGATTTCCTTGGCGGCGTTCGCGCTCCGCTGCGCCAGGTTCCGCACCTCGGCCGCGACCACCGCGAAGCCGCGGCCCTGATCCCCGGCGCGGGCTGCCTCCACAGCCGCGTTCAGCGCCAGGATGTTGGTCTGGAAGGCGATTTCGTCGATCACGCCGATGATGTCGCTGATCTTGCGGCTGGACTGGGTGATCGCGTCCATGGTCCGCACCACCTCGTTCACAACCACCCCGCCGCGCGTCGCGGTTTCAGAAGCGGAGGCGGCAAGCTTGTTGGCCTGCTGCGCGTTGTCGGCGTTCTGCCGCACCGTGCTGGTCAGCTCCTCAAGGCTCGCCGAGGTTTCCTCCAGGCTTGAGGCCTGCTCCTCCGTCCGCTGCGACAGGTCAGTGTTGCCCATGGCGATCTCGCGGGATGCCACCGTGATGGCGCCGCAGCTCTCGGTGATGGTCGCCACCACGCCGGCCATCGTGTCCAGCATGCCGTTGATGCCGGCGCAGAGATCACCGATCTCACCCGCCTTCCCAGACATGGGGATGCGTTGGCTCAGATCGTTGGCCTGCGCAGCCGCCACGATACCCTTTGTTTCCGCGACCGCCCGCTGGAGGCCCTGCCCAAGCTCGAACTGCGCCGCCATGGTATCAACCATCGCGTTCACGCCGTCGCAAAGGCGGCCGATCGCGCCCTCCATGCCCTCGGTCGGAATCCGCCGCCCGAACTCGCTCCGCTGGGCCGCGGCCACGACCTCCTCGGTCTGCTCCACCGCGCGCTTCAGGGCCGCCGCGGCCTGCACCTGCGCCGTGACGTCGGCCGCGTACTTCACCACCTTGAACGGCTTGCCGTTGAGGTCGAGGATCGGGTTGTAGGATGCCTCGATCCAGACCTCGCGGCCGCCCTTGCCGATGCGCCGGTACTGCCCGGCATCGTACTCGCCCCGCGCCAGCTTCTCCCAGAAAGCGCGGTACTCGGCGCTTTGCCGATAGGCTGGCTCGACAAACAGGCTGTGGTGCTGTCCCTGCACTTCCGCAAGCGTATAGCCAAGGCCGTTCAGAAAATTGGCGTTCGCGTGCATGATCCGGCCGGTCAGGTCAAATTCGATCACCGCCTGGGCTTTGTCGATGGCTGCAAGCTGCCCCTGGGCGTCCGCCGCTGCCAGCTTCTGCTGGGTGATATCGGTGGCATACTTGACCACGCGGAAGGGCCGGCCCTCCTCGTCCAGCACGGGGTTGTAGCTCGCCTGGATCCAGACTTCGCGGCCACCTTTGCCGATCCGCTTGTACTGCCCGGCATCGTACTCGCCACGCGCCAGCCTCTCCCAGAAAGCGCGGTAGTCAGCACTAGTGCGGTAAGCCTCATCAACGAACATGCCATGATGCCTGCCGCGCACCTCGTCCAGCGAGTAGCCGAGCGTGTTCAGGAAGTTCGCATTAGCGTGCAGCACCTGCCCGGCGAGGTCGAACTCGATCACCGCCTGGGAGCGATTCATCGCGGCCACCTGACCCTGCAGCAACCGCTGCTCCGTCGTGTCGGACCATTCGAGAATGAAGCCGTCATGGCCACCGGCCGCGTCATGGCTTGCACTGACGGTGACATGGAAATGCGCAAGGCCTGCTGCGATCACCGAGCGGCACGGCAGGCGCGAAGGATCAGCCCATGGCCGTGGCGAAGATCCTCCCGTACGCAGCAGGGCGTCCATCCCCGTGCCGAGAATGCGCGCCGGATCGAAGTCCGGCCAAATCTTGCGGAAGTTTTCGGCGTGCCGCGCCAGCAGCGCCGCGGCCGCGCGGTTGGCATGTGTGACGACGAACCGGCGGTCCGCGAGCATGATCGCGGCCGTGGTTTCCTCCATCGCCTGCCGGACCCGCTGCCCGAGCACCTCGGCGCTGGCGTCGCCGAGCAGCACAACGGCGCCTGGCGCGGCGCCATTCTCGCCGGGCACCGGGCATGCCGAGAGGTGCAGCACCCGTTCCTGCCCGTCGATCCCGCGGGAAGACAGCCGCGCGAACGCGGCTTCGCCCCTGCCGACCTGCCCGATGAAACCGCGGGCGGCCTGCTCCACGGTCTCCCCCAGCAAGGAAAGAAGGGAGGCACCGCGAAGCGCCTCCACCGGCCGTCCGAGCATCGCGGCGGCGGCGGGATTGGCGTCCAGCACCGCACCGTCCACCGCAATCTCCAGCATCGGATGGTGACGCTCCAGCGCAGACAGCCGCGCCTCCATGTCGCGCACCGCCGCGCGGCGGTCGCGCGCCCCGCGACGGTCGAAGAAGCTGGCAGGCACCGAGGCCTGGGTTGTCCGCGTGATGAACATCGGCAAGCTCCGGGATCGATCAGGATTGCAGTTCGGGCGGCGGGACAGCCACCTCGTTCGTGAAGTTGAGAAGGCTCTCCAGCGAAACCAGCGCGACCATGCCGCGCTCCAGGGGCACCAGCCCGGTCAGCAGGCTAGCCGGCGCGCCAGTCCCGACTTCGGGCACCGGGCGCACCTCCTCGGGACCGACGCTGATGATGTCGGAAACGGCATCGACCAGGAGGCCGGTCGTGCGCGCGCCACACTGGATGATGACGATCACGTGCATGGGAGTGGTCACGGTCAGCGGCATGCCGAAGCGGGCACGGAGGTCGAGGATCGGCACGATCACGCCCCGCAGGTTGATCACCCCGCGGATCCAGGCGGGCGCGTGCGGAATAACGGTGGTTTCGCTCCATCCCTTGATCTCGCGAACCGCCATAATGTCGATGCCGTATTCCGCCGCATCCAGCGCGCAGGTGATGAACTGGCCGGCGGCGCCGAGCGTCCCGGCACTCAGGGGGCCAGCCATCGCGCTCCCATGGGCGGGTCCGTTGGGCGGCGGCAGGGAAAGATGCATGCGGCGGGGATCTCCCTAGTGCAGCGCAGGCTGCGGCTGGCTTGCGGGGGTGGGTGCGGGCACGGAGGAACTCTGAGCGCCGTAGCCCAGCCCGGGGATGTCGAGGATCAGCGCAACCCGCCCGTCACCCAGGATCGTCGCGCCGCCAGTGCCGGGTATCGGCCCGTAATTCGCGTCCAGGCTCTTCACGACAACCTGCTGTTGGCCGACCAGATCATCCACCAGCAGGCCAATCTGCCGGTCACTGTCCGTCTCGACGATGACGACGATCCCGCGCGCTGGATCGCGCTCCGCATCGGGGATGCCGAAGCACCGATGCAGCGGCAGCAGCGGGATATACGCGCCGCGGATCGCGAGCATCTCGCCATGACCAACCAGCGCGTGGATATCCCCGCTCCGCGGCCGCAGGCTTTCCACAATGGCTGCGATCGGCACGATGTAGGCTTGGCGCCCGACGGAAACGACCAGTCCGTCCAGCACCGCCAGTGTCAGTGGCAGGGAAAGCAGGAAGCGGGAGCCCGCCCCGTGGCGCGATTCAACAGCAATCCGCCCCCCCAGCGCCTGGATATCCCGCCGCACCACATCCATCCCCACCCCGCGGCCCGAGACGGCGGACACCTCAGCGGCGGTGGAGAAGCTCGGCAGAAAGATCAGCTCGTCGGTTTCGGCATCGCCCAGCACCGCATCCGGGGCAACGAGGCCTCGTTCCCGCGCCCGGGCCAGCACGCGGGCGCGGTCGATGCCACGCCCATCATCCGAGACCTCGATCACAATACGGCCGCCGCGCTGCTCCGCGCCAAGGCAGACGGTACCCTGGCCAGGCTTGCCTGCGGTCTGCCGCTCCGCTGACGGTTCGATCCCATGGTCCAGCGCGTTGCGAAGCAGGTGCGTCAGCGGATCGGCCAGCCGCTCCACCACGGTCTTGTCGATCTCCGTCGCCTCTCCGGTGATCACCAGGCGCACGTCCTTGCCCAGCTGGCCCGACAGCTCCCGCACCAGCCGCGGCATGCGGGAAAACACCGAGCGAACCGGTTGCGTGCGGATGGCCATCACGCCTTCCTGCAGCTCCCGTAGGTGTTGGGAGAGCGTTTCCAGCCCGCCCACCAGGCCCGGGCAGAGGCTGGGTGGGAGGGTGCTTCCAAGCTGCACCAGCATGGCTTGGTTGATGACCAGTTCACCGACGAGGTTCACCAGCCGGTCGATCTTCGCCACGTCCACGCGCACCGAAGCCGCCGGTGCGGGCGTCTCGTGCCGCGCCGCCACCGCCTCGCTCGGCGACCCCGGAAATGCCGCCGGTGAAGACCCTCCCGCAGGCTCATCCAGTGCCACACCACCGCTGGCCGGCTCCATGGGCTCGATAACAAGATCACAGTCGTCCGCGACGAACTCGAACACCTCCTCAACAGCCGTGCGGTCCACGCCGGCCTGCAGGGTGAAGCTCCAGCCGAGATAGGCATCCTCAGGCTCGATGCATTCCAGCGCTGGCAGTGCGGCCGCATCCACCTTCACAGTCAGCGGGCCCAGGCGCGCCAGCTCCCGCACCAGCAGCAGGGGCTCGTTGGCGTTGCGCAGCAGCGCCGGGTGCGGACGGAAGCTGATCTGCCAGCCGCTCGCGCCGCCCCCCCCAGCGGGAGGCGCCGGAGCGGTGTCGATGCTCGCCGGCGACGTCCGGGCGGAACCGGCTGCCTGATGGAAGGCCGCGACCAGATTGTCCTCGAAGCCTTGCGGCGCCCCTTCCCCGCCGCGCTCTGCCGTCAGCAGGTCTGCCAGTGCATCCGCCCCGCGCAGCAACAGCGCGATAAGCGGCGGCTCCATGGCCAACTCGCCCTCCCGCAGCAGGTCGAGCAGGGTCTCCATCGCATGCGCGAGGCCGACGACGCGATCAAGGCCGAACGCGCCCCCACCGCCTTTGATGGAATGCACGGCGCGGAACAGGGCATGTACCGTATCCGCGTCGTGCGTGCCCTCGGCGAGAAGGGCGAGCTGCGCGTAGGCGCTCTCGAGCAGCTCGGCGCTCTCTTCGAAGTAGGTATCCCGCAGATGGTCGAACATCATGGCGCGATCAGCCGGCAACGCGCTTGACGACGTCGATCAGCTTGACCGGATCGAACGGCTTCACCAGCCAGCCCGTGGCTCCGGCGTTCTTCCCCGCGGCCTTCTTCGCCGAGTCCGATTCGGTGGTCAGCATCAGGATGGGCACAGCCCGCCACTTCGGGTCCTGGCGCAGCGCACTGATCAGGGCCACGCCATCCATATTCGGCATGTTCAGGTCGGTGATCACCACATCGACGGGCGCCGCCTTCAGCATCGACAGCGCCTGCCGGCCGTCTTCGGCCTCCGTGACCTCGAACCCGGCCTTGCGGAGGGTCAGGGAGACCATCTCGCGCATGGTGCGGCTGTCATCCACGGTCATCACGCGCTTGGGCATCTCAGTCCTCAATGGGAATAGCGGTGGCGAGCCCGAGATCCGTGATGGCCTCGGCCAGCACGACGGATGCGCGCTCCAGCCGGAAGGCGATCCCTCTCGCGCGGGCACTGGAGGCCGCTGCCGCCAGCACTTGCAGGCAGGGGGTGGAAATCCGCTCCACGTCCCTCGCGTCGAGGCGCATCGCACCCTCCTCAAGGAGGGTCCGCAGCGCCTCGCAGAGGGGCAAGGCTGCAGTCAGGTCCAGCGAAGCGGGCAGCGGCAGCGCCGCCGGCAGTCCCGAGGAAGTCGTTGCTGAAAAATTCTGCGTCATGCTCGCGATCAATCCGGCTGAACATCCGTCACTCACGGCGTGTGCCATCATCGCCACAAAACATTGCGCAATCATGAAGGTCGTCACGCATGCGGGCGCCGTTTCCGTCAGAACAGCTCGACATCGCCAGCCGCACCGCTTTCTTCCGGCTGCACCCCCTTGTTATCCATGAGGCGTGCCAGAAAGCGTTGCCGGACGCTGCTCAGCGACTGAACCTCCAGCATCCGGGCAAGCAGTCCTGCGTCGATCGGAACTTCCTTCGGAAGCGAGGGCAACGCCTCCCGCGTGTGTTGCTGGAGCGCGCCGGTCGCCTCCCCGATCACCTCAACCGCGTCCTTGAGGTGGCTCAGGTGCTGGTTGGCGCGATCCTGGAACTGCGCGCCGGTGATCAGCCGCGCGACGGTGGCCGCGATCTCCGTCGAGGAATCCAACGCCTCCTCGAGCACCCCCTCCAGCGCCTGGTGCTGTGCGACGATGCCCTGCAACACCGAGTCCAGCCTGGCGCGCATGCGCTGCTGCGCGAGGTGGTCCGCACCCGCCAGCGCTTCCAGTTCCGCCTGGGCACCGCGCACGCCGCGCGCAACCGCGACGATCCTTTCGCGAACGAGGCGCGAGGTGGCGTCCGTCTCCAGCGCAAGGTCCTTCAGCTCGCGCGCGATCACCTTGAAGGTCCCGCCCGCGCCTTCTGCGCGCTGCGCCTCGATGGCCGCGTTCAGGGCAACAAACCGGGCCTGCTTGTTGATCGCCTCGATCCGGCTGACGCATTCCTCGGCCCCGGCGACCTCGCCCGAAACCTGCCCGAGCGCCTGCGCCATGCGCGCCGCCTGGCTGGCCACCGCGCCCAGCGAGTCGACGGCCTGACCAAGCGCGGACTGCACGAAGCGCGTCGCTTCGGTAAGGGGCGTCGCCTTTCCCTGGACCTCGATCGTCCTGGCGATATGGGCGATGCGCTCCACCCGCCCTGTCTGCGCCTCCGCCCCTTCGGCCAGATCGCGAAAACGATGGCTGAGATCGGTCGTGCTGTTCTCGATGAGGGCAGCGGTGGCGGTGAGCTCCTCGGTCATCGCCGCGAAAGCGCGCCGCTCGATCTCACCCAGGGCAACCCAGCGGCCCAGCAGATCCAGGATGCTGTTTTCCACCGGATCCGGCCCGCCTGCGGGCATCCGGTCGAGGAGCATGTTCGTCAATGCGGCAGCCTCGCTTCCCTGCGTCGCCGCCGGGTCTAGCCTGCCGAGAAACAATATTCGCTTAACGCGCTCCGGCCCGCCTCACCCGCCGGGCATCAGCGCGGGCAAGGAAGGCACGGGATGGCAAACCTCGTCCTGCGCCGGCCCGCGGGAAGCCCGGGCCGGCGCCGGTCTCACACGTGGAAGCTTTCGCCGCAGCCGCAGCGGCCCTTCTCGTTCGGGTTGGTGAAGGTGAACCCGGCCGCCATGGCCTTTCTCTCGTAGTCCATTACCGTGCCGATCAGGAACAGCGTGGCCTTGCGGTCCACGAGCACCGTCACGCCCTTGTCCGTGACGACCTCGTCGCCCGGTCCCGCCGCATCCACCCAGTCGATCTGGTAGGACATGCCGGAGCATCCCTTGGTCGACACCGCGACGCGCAGCAGCTTGCCGCCCTCACCCTTGGCGTAGAGCGCGCGCAGCCGCTCCGCCGCCGCATCGGAGAGCGACATCAGCGGCGGCAGCGCCCGGCGCGGCTTCGGGGCTTCGGTGGTGGTCGTGCTCATCTCAGGCCCCTTCTCAGTACATGTTCAAGGCAAGCTTCGCGTCCTCGCTCATGCGGGACGGATCCCAGGGCGGATCCCAGACGATCTCGACCTTCACCGAGGACACGTTCGGCACCGTCCGCACCGCATCCTCCACCATCCCCGGCAATTCCTGCGCGGAGGGACAGGACGGCGTGGTGAGCGTCATGTCGATCTTCACCGCGCCGTCATCGGCGATCTCGACGGCATAGACGAGGCCGAGCTCGTAGATGTCGACGGGGATCTCGGGATCATAGACCGTCTTCACCGCATCCAGCACCGCCACCTCGCTCACGCGCGTGGAGGGAATCGGCCCGTCCGGCGACCAGGCCTCGTGCGTGCCGGCTGAAGACAAGGGCTCACTCACTCGAAGCCTCCTTACCGCCCGAAAGGGCGGTGTTGAGGGTGTGCCAGGCCAGCGTCGCGCACTTCACGCGGCTTGGGAACTCATGGACGCCCGACAGCGCCTGGAGGCGATCCATCTCCTCCTCCATCGCGCCGCCGCAATCGGGGCAGGTGCCGGTCATCGCCATCTCGCGGAAGCGCGCGGCCATGTCGCGCGCTTCCTCCGGCGTCTTGCCGCGCACCGTTTCCGTCATCAGCGAAGCGCTGGCCATGGAGATCGCGCAGCCCTTGCCCTGGAAGGCGGCATCCGCGATGCGCTCGCCGTCCATGCCCAGGAACAGCTCCATCCGGTCCCCGCACATCGGGTTGTCCCCGCGCGCCGTGAGATCGGGCGCCTCCAGCCGGCGGAAGTTCCGGGGCTTGCGCCCGTGGTCGAGGATAACCTCCTGGTAGAGGTCCCGCAGGTCGTCGAACATCAGGTGAAGAACCTCCGCGCGGAACTCAGCGCCTCCGCCAGGAAATCGATTTCCTCGTGCGTCGTGTAGAGGCCGAAGGAGGCGCGGCAGGTGCTGTCATGACCGATCCGCACGTGCAGCGGCTCCGCGCAGTGCCGGCCCGCCCGCACGGCAATGCCGACGCGATCGAGCAGCGTCGAAAGGTCGTGCGCGTGCGCGTTGCCCAGCGCGAAGGAGAACACTCCGCCCCGGTCCTGCGCGTGGCCGATCACCGTCAGGTCCTCCACGGCCGAGAGCTTCGCCATCGCGTGGTCCACCAGCGAGCGCTCATGCGCCTCGATGGCCTCCATGCCGATGCCCGACACATAGTCGATCGCCGCGTGCAGCCCCACCGCCTCCACGATCGCCGGCGTTCCCGCCTCAAACTTCGCGGGCACCGGGGCCGGCTTGAAGCCGTCCCGCGTCACCTCCGAGATCATGTCGCCGCCGCCCAGGAAGGGCGGCATCGCCTCCAGAAGCTCCATCCGCCCCCAGAGCACGCCGATACCGGTGGGCCCGTAAAGCTTGTGCCCGGTGAACACGTAGAAGTCCGCGTCCATCGCCCGCACGTCCACGCGGCGGTGCACCACCGCCTGCGAACCGTCGAACAACACCCTGGCGCCGTGCGCATGGGCCAGCGCCGCGATCCGCGCAACCGGCGTCACCGTGCCCAGCACGTTCGACATATGCGTGACGGCCACCAGACCCACCTTCCCGTCGGCAAGCTTCGCCTCGAGGTCCGCCATGTCCAGCTCGCCGGATTCGAGCACGTTCGCGATCCGCAGCTCGATCCCGTGTGCCTGCGACAGCATCTGCCAGGGCACGAAGTTCGCGTGGTGCTCCATTTCGGAAACCACCACCGCCTGCCCAGGCTTCATCACGCCGCGCCCGAAGGAATGGGCCACGAGGTTGATCGCCATGGTGCTGCTGGCTGTGAAGATCACCTCCCGCGCATCGCCCGCCCCGAGGAAGCGCGCCACCGCCTCCCGCGCCGCCTCATAGGCGGCCGTGGAGACCTCGCTCAGGTGATAGGCCCCGCGATGCACGTTCGCGTAGCTCGTCTCCATCATCCGCAGCATGGCATCCAGCACCACCCGCGGCTTCTGCGCGGAAGCGCCGGAGTCCAGGAACACCAGCGGCTTGCCGTGAACCTTGGTGGACAAGATCGGGAAGTCCTGCCGCACCCGCTGCACGTCCAGCGCCGGCCGCATGCTGCCGTCCATCACGCAGCCCCCCCGTGCTGGTCCCACCATCCCGCCACCGCCTCTTCCAAGGCCTCGCGGGATGGCTCGTCCTCCACCACCTCCACGGCCTCCTGAAGGAAGGCGCGCACGAGCATGGAGCGCGCGGTGTCCGCCGGAATCCCGCGGGCCCGCAGATAGAACAGGCTGTCCGCATCCAGCGCACCGGCCGTCGCCCCGTGGCTGCACTTCACGTCGTCGGCGTAGATCTCCAGCTGCGGCTTGCTGTCGATCTCCGCCTCCTCCGACAGCAGCAGCGCCTGGTTCATCTGATAGCCGTCGGTCTTCTGTGCCTCGCGCCGCACCAGGATCTTGCCCTGGAACACGCCGCGCGAGCGCCCGGCCAGCACCGTCTTGACCGTCTGGCGCGAGGCGCAGTTCGGCGCCGTGTGGTCGAGCGCCGTGGTCATGTCGGCGAGCTGCCCATCCGCCACCAGCTGGGCGCCATTCAGATGCGCCGCCGCCCGCGGCCCGAGCAGGGCGAGATGCGTCTCGCTGCGGCTGATCTTCCCGCCCGCGTTCAGCACGAAGCCATCATAGGTGCCGCCTTCCTCCACGCGCACGCCGAGATGCGCGAGGTGATAGGCACCCGCCGCTTCCCGCTGCACGCGGATGTGGGAAAGCTTGGCATCCTGAGCGACCTCGATCTCGAAGACCGGGTTGTGCAGGTGCCGCGCACCGTTGGCCGAAACCGCCGTTTCCAGCAGCACCAGCCGCGCCCCGCGCGCGAGGCGGATCAGGTGGCGCGGATGCACCGTGCTCGCCGTCTCGCCGGATGCCACCGAGAGCAGCTCCAGCCGTCCGGCATCCACACCCTCCGGCACCTCCAGCACCAGCCCGTCCTCGAACAGCAGCGTGTTCAGCGTGACCATGGGCTGGGAAGCGGAAGCCACGGTGTTCAGCCGCCCCGCCACCGTCTCGATCACCGCCGCCAGCGAGGCCGCGACCAGCCCGTCCAGCGAGGACAGGTCCGCCCGGAAGCGCCCGTCCACGAACACGGCACGCCGGTCCGCCCGCGCCACCGGCATGGAAACGGCCCCGTCCACCGCCGTCAGCGCCTCGCGGAATTCCGCGCGCAGCATCGGGGCGAGGTCGGTGTAGCGCCAGGCCTCCACCCGCCGGCTGGGCAGCCCGCCCGCGCGCAGCGTGTCGGCCGCGGCATCGCGCAGCGCCCGCACGACGGCGATGCCGGCACCCGGAAGGCGACCGGCCAGCCCGTCGTAGCGGTGCAGGAAGGCCGCCGCGTTGCCCTGGGATGCGTCGATGTTCATGCTGCCTCGTCGAGCACGCCGGCATAGCCCTCGGCCTCGAGCCGATGCGCCAGCTCCGGCCCGCCGGAGGTCACGATGCGGCCATCGGCCAGCACGTGCACGCGGTCGGGCACGATGTGGTTGAGCAGCCGCTGGTAATGCGTGATCACCAGGGCCGAGAAGCCGGGGCCGCGCAGCGCGTTCACGCCGTCCGCCACGATGCGCAGCGCGTCGATGTCGAGCCCGCTGTCGGTCTCGTCCATGATCGCGACCTTGGGCTGCAGCAGCGCCATCTGCAGAACCTCGTTCCGCTTCTTTTCGCCGCCGGAGAAGCCGACATTCACGCCGCGCTTGAGCATGTCCTCGGGCATGGAAAGCTCCTTCATGCGCGCGCGCGCCACCTTGAGAAACTGCATCGCGTCCAGCTCCCCCTCGCCGCGCGTGCGGCGGATGGCGTTCAGCGCGGTACGCAGGAAGTTGGCGTTGCCCACGCCCGGCAGCTCCACCGGATACTGGAAGGCGAGGAACAGCCCCGCGGCCGCCCGCTCCTCCGGCTCCATCTCCAGCAGGTCCTGTCCGTTGAGCGTGACGGACCCGCCGGTGATCTCGTAGCCCTCGCGCCCGGCCAGCGCGTAGGACAGCGTGGACTTGCCCGCGCCGTTCGGCCCCATGATGGCGTGCACCTCGCCATCCGGCACCTCCAGGGTGATCCCCTTGAGGATTTCCTTGCCGTCGATGACGGCGGTGAGGTTCTCGATGCGCAGCACTAGCCGACGCTCCCTTCCAGGCTGATCTGAAGCAGCTTCTGCGCCTCGACCGCGAATTCCATGGGCAGTTCCTTCAGCACCTCGCGGCAGAAGCCGTTCACGATCAGGCCCACCGCGTCCTCCTGGCTCAGCCCGCGCTGACGGCAGTAGAAGAGCTGGTCCTCCGCGATGCGCGAGGTCGTCGCCTCGTGCTCGGTCTTCGCGGTCATGCAGCGGTTCTCGATATAGGGAACCGTGTGCGCGCCGCAGAGGTCGCCGATCAGCAGGCTGTCGCACTGCGTGAAGTTCCGTGCACCCGTCGCCTTCGGGCTGATCCGCACCAGGCCGCGATAGGTGTTCTGGCCGTGGCCGGCCGAGATCCCCTTGGAGACGATCGTGCTGCGCGTGCCCTTGCCCAGGTGGATCATCTTGGTGCCGGTATCGGCCTGCTGGTGGTTGTTGGTGATCGCCACCGAGTAGAACTCGCCCACGGACTCATCGCCCTGCAGGATGCAGGAGGGATACTTCCAGGTGATGGCCGAACCCGTCTCGACCTGCGTCCAGGACACCTTGCTCCGCTTGCCACGGCAGGCCGCCCGCTTGGTGACGAAGTTGTAGATACCACCCACCCCGTTCTCGTCGCCCGGGTACCAGTTCTGCACCGTGCTGTACTTGATGGACGCGTCGTCCATCGCGACCAGCTCCACCACCGCCGCGTGAAGCTGGTTCTCGTCGCGCTGCGGCGCCGTGCAGCCCTCGAGGTAGGACACGGTCGAGCCCTCGTCCGCGATGATCAGCGTCCGCTCGAACTGCCCCGTGCTCTTGGCGTTGATCCGGAAATAGGTGGACAACTCCATCGGGCAGCGCACGCCCTTGGGGATGTAGACGAAGCTGCCATCGGTGAAGACCGCGCTGTTCAGCGCCGCGAAGAAGTTGTCGGTGTGCGGCACGACGGAGCCGAGATACTTCCGCACCAGCTCCGGGTGCTTATGCACGGCCTCCGAGATCGGGCAGAAGATGATCCCGTCCTTCTCCAGCCGTTCGCGGTAGGTCGTGGCCACCGAGACGCTGTCGAACACCGCGTCCACGGCCACGGGCATGCGCCCGCCCTCGGCCGGCACGTCGCCCGCGCCCTCCACGCCCGCCAGGATCGCCTGCTCGCGCAGCGGGATGCCCAGCTTGGCATAGGTCCGCAGCAGCTCCGGATCGACCTCGTCGAGCGACTTCGGCCCGGCCTTCTCCTTCGGCGCCGCGTAGTAGAAGGCGTCCTGGTAGTCGATCGGCGGGTAGGTCACGGACGGCCAGCGCGGCTCCTCCATGCCCTTCCAGGCCTCGAAGGCGCGCAGCCGCCAGTCGAGCAGCCATTCCGGCTCGCCCTTTTTGGCGGAGATGAAGCGGACGATGTTCTCGTTCAGCCCCTTGGGGGCGAACTCCATCTCGATGTCGGTCTCGAACCCCCACTTATAGGCGCCCTGCGTGGCGTCACGGACGGTATCGAGGGTCTCTTCGACGGCGGGCATTCTCGGTCCCTTACTCGGCGGCCACGGGCACGGCCTTCACGGCCGCCCCGGTGGCAGGGGGAAAAACAGGCGCGTGGCGGTGCAGCTCACTGCAGCTCGGCCGCGCGAGGTCGGAGATGGTCACGGCGGACAGCGCGGCGCGCACCGCCTCGTTCACGGGGTCCCAGCGGCCGCGGACAGGACAATGCCCCTCCGCCTCGCACCCTCCGGTGGCACCATCCACGCAGGCCGTCAGCGCGATCGGCCCGTCCATGGCGATGATGACATCCGACAGCGGAATGGCCGAGATCGGTTTGGCCAGCCTGTGCCCGCCCCGCGCGCCCCGCTGCGCTTCCACCAGGCAGGCCTGGGAAAGGATGCGGAGCACCTTGGCCACCGTGGGCTCGGCGATCCCGGTCGCGGTCGCCAGCGCCGGCGCGGTGTGCAGCCCATCCTCCTGCCCGAGCCGGGCGAGAAGGACGACCGCGTAGTCCGCCAGTTTGGAAAGACGCAACAAGGCGTGGCACCCCGCCCGATGGATTGGATACCCGACCCCAGCGGTCCGGTATGGACGGCAAATGCGTCCGCGCCCCTCCCCTGTCAAGGCGCGGAGGCCGAAGCAGGCCCCGAAAACAACCGCTTGCGAGCCGTTCGCGACTGCCTGCGCCCCACCCGCTTCCTCCCCTCCCGGCCCCGCCCTAGAACCGCCACGCACCAGCCGGAAAGGACGCCCCATGAACCCTCCCATGCGTCCCACCGACTTCACCGCGGCCGGCGAGACGCGCCCGGAGAGGACCGTCCGCCCGCGCGACGCCTCCACCCTCCTCCTGTGGCGCCACGGCCCGAAGGGGCTCGAGGTCCTGATGGGCGTGCGCAGCGTGAAGCACCGCTTCATGCCCAGCCGCCTCGTCTTCCCCGGTGGGCGTGTGGATACCGAGGACCGCACCGCCCCCGCCGCCTCCGAGCTGGAACCCCACACCCGCCGCGCGCTCGAACTCCGCGCCGCCCCGCGCCTGGCCCGCGCCATCGCCATCGCCGCGGTGCGGGAGCTGCACGAGGAAACCGGCCTGGTCCTCGGCAGCCTGGAAGCCGGCCGCCTCCACGCGGAACTCGCCCCCCTGCGCTATCTCTGCCGCGCCCTGACGCCCGCGATGAGCCCCGTCCGCTTCAACGCCCGCTTCCTGATGGCCCCTGCCGAAACCGCTTCCGGAACGATCGGCGGCACGGGCGAGCTGGAGCACCTGGCCTACTACCCCGTGGGGGAAACCCCGCCGCACGAGCTGGCGCCCATCACGGCCAAGGTCCTCGGCGAGTTCCGGGACCTGATGGCCCTGCCGGAGCACGAACGCGAAACCCGCCCCCTGATCTGGTACCAGGGCCGCGACACCCGCCGGCTGGAGCGCGCGCAGTAGCGGTCAGAGCGCGCGGAACCCCTCGCCCTCGCGCGAGGCCAGCCCTTCCCCCGCCAGCTTCACCAGATGGGCCAGCAGGCTCCGCGCCGCGGCCGGCGCCAGCCGCGGCTCCAGCACGGGCCCATAAACGGCAGGCACCAGGGCCGCGGCCTCCACCGCCCCGCCCGCGCCCCGCAGCGCCTCCAGCACCCGCGCCTCCCGCTCCCGCCGGTGGGCGATGAGCGCGGCAAGGAACGCCGCCGGTTCACCATGCGCCGGCCCGTGCCCGGGCAGCAGCAGCCGGTCCTCCCGCGCCGCCACCCGCTCCAGCGAGCGCATGTAGTCCGCCATGTTCCCATCCGGCGGCGAGACCACGCTGGTGGACCAGGCCATCACATGGTCCGCGCTGAACAGCACCCCCGGCGGCGAGAGCGCCCCGTCCGCCTCCAGGGCGAAGCACAGGTGGTTGGCGCAATGCCCGGGCGTGTGCAGCGCCACCAGGCGCCACCCATCCCCCTCCACCGCCTCGCCATCCGCCAGCCGGCGGTCGGGCGAGAAGGCGTGGTCCCCGCCCTCGCCCCCTTCCCCGGCAGGCGTCAGGTGCGGCCCGAAGCCCAGCGTCTCCGCCCCCGTCGCCGCCACCAGCGGCGCCACCCCCGGCGAATGGTCCCGGTGCGTGTGCGACACCAGCACCCGCGACACCCGCTCCCCCTCCACCGCCCGCAGGATGGCAGCCAGATGCGCCGCATCCACCGGCCCGGGGTCCAGCACCGCCACCTCGCCCCGTCCGATCAGGTAGGTGTTGGTGCCGCGGAAGGTGAACGGCCCGGGATTGCCGCACAGGATGCGGCGCACCCCCGGCGAGACCCATTCCACCTCCCCCGCCAACAACGGATCGTCGCGCCGGAACTCAGGATTCATCGTACCCTCCCGCGCGCAAGCGCGTTTTCCCGCGCGCAAGCGCGCTTTCCCGCGCCTCAGCGCGCCCGTCCCCGGTATTCGCCGCGCAGCACCAGGAAACCGGCGCCCACGATCAGCGCGCTGCCCGCCAGCATGGCCAGCCCCGGCGCCTCGCCCCAGACCAGCCAGCCCAGCAACCCCGCCCAGAGCAACCCCGTATAGGTGTAGGGCCCGAGGGAGGAGACCTGCGCGCTGGCGAAGGCCTCGGTGTTCAGCACCTGCCCCACGCCGCCGATCAGCCCCATCAGCACCAGCAGCCCCAGATCCGCCCAGCCCGGCGTGGTCCAGACCAGCGGCAGCGCCAGGGCCGTCATCCCCGTCATCAGCAGCGCCTGCCACAGCACGATGGTGGTGCTCGCCTCCGTGGCCGAGAGCTGGCGCACCAGCATGGTCGAGAGAGCGCCGAAGAACCCGCCGAGCGCCGCGACCCCGTAGCCCGCCAGCAGCCCCGCCCCGGTGCCGAGCCCCTGCCCGGCGGCGATCACCAGCACCCCCGCGAAGCCGATCAGCACCGCCGCCCAGCGCGCCGGTCCCGGCCGCTCCCCCAGCCAGGGGATCGCCAGCAGGATGATGAACAGCGGCTGCGTGTAGTTCAGCGCCGTCTGGTCCGCGAGCGGCAGCATCGACAGCGCGAGAAACGCGCAGCCCATCCCCATCAGCCCCGAAACCGCCCGCACCGCGTGCCCGCCCAGCCGCCGCGTCCGCAGCAGCGCCCCCGTCCGCAGCCCCGCCGCCAGCACGATCGGCAGCGAGAAGGCGTTGCGGAAGAACATCAGCTCCAGAAAGGCGTGCCGCGCGCTCAGCACCTTCACCACGGCGCCCATGACGGCGAAGCAGGCGGTGGCGCCGAGCATCAGCAGCGCCCCCCGCCGCATGTCGTGGCGCAACACCATCAGCCCCGCGCGGGCGCCGCGGCCCGCGCCTCCCGCGCCCGGATCTGCGCGCGCCGAAGGTTGTAGAGGCCCGCGCTCACCACGATCGCGGCCCCCGCCGCCGTGCTCCAGGCCGGCACGTCGCCCCAGACGATCACGCCCACGATGGTGCCCATCACCAGCGTGGAATACTCGAAGGGCGCCAGCACCCCGACCGGGGCGAGGGCAAAGGCGCGGGCGAAAAGAAAATGCGCCGAGCCGTTGCCGATCCCCACGAACAGGATCGCCACCCATCCGCTCCAGGACGGCCAGCCGATCGCGGGAAACACCGGCAGGATGGCGAAGCCGAAGGGGATGTGCGCCACCATCAGCCAGAAGGCGATCGTGGCCGGCCGGTCCGTCCGCGCCAGCACCCGCGTCCAGATCCGCGTCACCGCCATGAACACCACGCCGCCCAGCAGCAGCCCGGCCTCCCAGCGCCACAGGTCCCCGCCGGGCCGCACCATCACCAGCACGCCGACGAAGCCCACGAAGGTGGAAAGCCAGCGCCGCCACCCCACGCTCTCCCCCAGCAGCGGGATCGCCAGCACCGTCATCACCAGCGGCGCCACGGCCGCCACCGCGTAGCTGTCGCCCAGCGCCATCCCGCGCAGCCAGGCGAGGTAGAAGGTCACCGTCACCGCGCAGTGCAGCAGGCTCCGCGCCGCCACCAGCCGCCGGTTCACGGCACGGACCCGGAAGCCGCCCGCCAGCACCAGAACGGTGAGCGCGCCCAGCGCGCCGCGCACCATCATGGCCACGGCGACCCCGATCTCCGGCAGCACCCACTTCACCGCCGCATCCGAGACCGTGACGATGCCGAAGCCGGCCGCGATCAGGCCGATCCCCCGCAGCGCCTCCTCCGGCACCCCCGTCGCGAAGCTCCCGGCCGACGGATCGGCCGCGGTGGGAAGAGGGGCCGGCCGCGGCGCCGCCGGCCCCCCGCTTTGGTGATCCTGCCCGGTTTCCCCGGGCTCGCGTTCGTCAGGCAAGGAAGGCCTCGGCCTCCTGGCAGGTGGCGCCCGTCTCGTCCCGGCTCTCCAGCCTCACCACGCCCTCCGCGTCCCTGCGCCCGAGCAGCGCCAGGCGCCGCCCGTCGAAGCAGGGCCGCTTCCCGCGAAAGGAAAACCGCGCCAGCGCCGCCCCTGGCCCCGCCAGGTCCAGCGCGTGCCGCGCCAGCAGCGTCGCCATCAGCGGCCCGTGCACCACCAGCCCGGGATAGCCTTCCTCGCCCGTCACGTAGGGGTGGTCGTAGTGGATGCGGTGGCCGTTCCCCGTCAGCGCGGAATAGCGGAACAGCATCACCGGGTCCGGCACCAGCGAGGCCTCCAGCGCCCCCTCCCAGGCCTGCGCGGCCGGCGCGGCCTTCACCGCCGCCCCCTCGGCCCCGCGATAAACGATGTCCTGCTCCTCCTCGACCAGCACGCCCCCGGGCCCGTGCAGCACATGCCCCACGGTGACGAAGACCAGCCGCCCGGAGCCGCCCGCCTTCTCCTTCACGGAAAGAATGGTGCTCACCCGCCGCAGCGCGTCGCCCGTCCGCACGGGCGCCCGGAAGGAAACCCGCCCCCCGGCCCACATCCGCCGCGGCAGGTCGTGCACCGGCGGCAGGAAGCCTCCCCGGCGCGGATGGCCGTCGGGCCCGATCTCATCGGGCATCCGCCAGTCCTGGAACAGCATCCAGTGCCAGAGCGCCGGCCATTCGCCGCCGGCCAGCTCCCGCCCCAGGGTCGCCGCCATGCCATGCGCCAGCCGCGCGTCGGCGCGGTCCTCCCGCACCTCCTCCCGCCCCACATAGTCCTCGAACGCCATGCGCCTTCCCCCCGCCCCGGGCCCTCGGCCGGCCCGGCCCCTCAGTCCTCGCGGACGTAGAGCTTGTAGCCCTCGATCTCGCCCTGCTGGTGGTAGCTCCGGAAGGCCTCCGCGAAGAGGGGGTGGCGGCCGAAATACTCGATGAAGTCGAATTCCTTGCCGCACCAGGGGATGCCGACATGCCGCGTCACCAGCACCGCCGAGGGCGGGGCGGAGGCGAAGTCCTCGGCCACGGTGCGGTAGACGAAGAACTCCGCCCGCGACATCTCCCAGGGCTCGCGGTAGCGCTCCCCGTTCTCCGGGCAGCGCTGGTTCACCCCCTGCAGCAGCCACAGGTTCATGAACCGCAGCGTGGACTGGCTGTTGGAATAGTTCAGCGCCGGATAGATCGGCCAGATGTCCGGCGTCAGGATCAGCAGCCGCTCGTTCCAGGCATGCTCGCGCAGCCAGGCGGTCAGGCGCCCGCCCTTGTCGCTCTCGTAGCCGATCTCCCGGAACGGCGCCTCGCCCCCACGCACCATGCCCAGCATCAGCACCGCCGCCATCACGGCCGCGAGCGGCCCCGCCGACAGCCGCGCCCGCCGCGGCGGCAGCACCCCGTCCAGCCAGCGCGCCGCGATCAGCCCGGCGGTCAGCCCCGCCAGCATGAAGACGGGCGCGACATGATAGGTCCAGCCCTTGTGCTGCACCGCCGCCGAAACGAAGGCCCCCGCCGTCGCCGCCCAGAGCGCCAGCACCAGGGGCCCGAAGCGCCTGACGAAGCAGAGAACGGAGACCAGCCCCAGCAGGAGCCCGGCCCCGGCCATGTTCGGCGTCAGCAGCACGCCCCAGGCCGAGAGCCCGCCGAGATCCACGTAGTAGTCCCAGACCAGCGGCACGACATGCCCGAAGAAATCGGGGAACAGCAGGGGAATGGAGGCGAGGTAGAGCACCCAGACCGCCGCCATGGTCCAGGGTACGGGGTCGCCCAGCGTGACCCAGATGCCCCGCCAGCCCCGCCGCAGCATCACCGCCGCCTCCACCAGCAGCGGCACGGCCAGGAAATGCGGCTTCAGCGCGAATCCGAGCGCCGCCAGCACGGCCACCCCCAGCATCAGCCACCGCTCCGTGCCGGCGCCCTGCATCCGGCGCGAGGCGAGAAGCGCATAGGGAATCGCCACGGTGCCCATCAGCACCTCCCGCTGGCCGAAGTCGTAGCCCGGCAACACCAGCGCCAGCGGCACCAGCGCCACCAGCACCGCCGCCTCCACCGGGCCCTCCACCATCCCCGCCCGCAGCCGGGCCGAGAGCCACCACACCAGGCCGCAAAGCAGCAGCAGCAGCAGCAGCAGCGCCCGCGGCCCATCCAGCGGCGTCACGGTGGCCAGCCAGGCCGCCGGAAGGTTGAAGATGAAGATGAGTGGCGGGTTGACGTCGATCAGCTCGGAGTAGAGCCGCTGCCCCGCCAGCCAGCGCTGCGAGAAGTTCAGCACCGCCGCCACGTCGTGGTTGAGCGGAGGGGACAGCACGGTCAGCAGGAACAGCACCGCCGGCACCAGCGCCACCAGCCGCCAGAGCCGCGCCTGGGAGGCCTCGGCGCGCAGCACCGGGACCGGCGCCGCCATGCCCCGCGTGAGGGAGGCGGCCTGGGCCGGAAGGGAGGGGGGAACGGGTGCGTTCATGCGGCGGGTTCGGGCATGGTTCCTGGCTGCCATCACCGGGGAGGGAGGACCTTGCTACCCCGTATCAATCTTTTCTAGCCCAAGATTGCGGCACGCCCTGGGCGCGGCTGCCTTGTCCACGCCCAAAGCCGCTGCCACAAGCCCGTCATGCCCAGCCCGGGCACCCTGCCCCATCCCAGCGAGCCCCGCCCTGGAAGACGCCGAATACACCCTGATGGACGCCGCCGAGGACGGCATGTGGTGGTACCGCGCCGTCCACGCCCGGCTGATCGACACCCTGGCGTCGCGGCCGGGGATCGCCTCCCTGCCCCTGCTGGACGCGGGCTGCGGCACCGGCGGCTTCCTGCGCCGCCTGGGCACCGCCAGCCCCCGCGACTCCTTCGGCCTGGACTACAACGCGCGCGCCGCCGGCCGCGCCGCGGCCAAGTCCGGCCGCCCCGTCACCGCGGGCACGGTGAACGCGCTCCCCTTCCCCGACGGCGCCTTCGGCGCGGCCGTCTCCGTGGACGTGCTGTCCCATGCCGGCGCCGACCAGGCCCTCGCCCTGGCCGAGCTGCGCCGCGTGCTCGCCCCCGGCGCCACCCTGGTGCTGAACCTGCCGGCCTATGAGTGGATGTTCTCCGCCCATGACGTCCGCGTGCACAACGCGCGGCGCTACACCGCCCGCCGCGCCGCCGCGCTGCTGCGCGGCGCCGGCTTCACGCATGTGTCCGCCCGCTACTGGAACGGGCTGCTGCTGCCCCTCATGATCCTCCAGCGCAAGGTCCTGGCCCGCGGCAGCGGCCACGCCAGCGACGTCGGCAGCTTCCCGCCCTGGGTGGACCGCCTCCTGCACGGCGTCACCGAGATCGAGCGCCGCGCCGCCCCTTCCCTTCCCGCCGGCGGCTCCGTGCTGCTGGCCGCGACCCGACCCTGAAGGACCCGCACGCCATGCGCCCCGAGCTCCTCACGGCGCCCCCGGCCGCCCCCGCAGCCCGGCAAGCCCCGTTGCACGGCCTCCGCCTGCCCGAAACGGCGGGGCAGCACGGCCCCGCCGCTGAACCCGGCCCGGAGCCGGTCGGCCTCTCCATCGTGGTGCCGGTTTATCGGGGTGCGAGCACCGTCGGCACCCTCGTCGCCGCCCTCTCGGCGCTGCGCCCCGCCGGCGGGATTGAGATCGTGCTGGTCAACGACGGCTCCCCCGACAACTCGGCCGAGGTCTGCCGGCGCCTCGCCGCCGAGGCCACGGTGCCGCTCACCTATGTGGAGCACGCCCGGAACTTCGGCGAGCACAACGCGGTCATGTCGGGCCTCCGCGTTGCCCGCGGCAGCTACGTCATCACCATGGACGACGACCTGCAGAACCCGCCCGAGGAGGTGCTGAAGCTCTACGACCACGCCCGCCTCGGCGGCCCCGAGGGCCGCGGCTGGGACGTGGTCTACACCCGCTACGCCGTGAAGGAGCACGAGGGCTGGCGCAACCTGGGCAGCCGCTTCGCCAACGGCGTCGCCGACCTGCTGCTGGACAAGCCCCGTGGCCTCTACCTCTCCTCCTTCCGGTGCATGAGCGCGCTGGTGGTGCGCGAGGTCGCCCGCTACGCCGGCCCCTACCCCTATATCGACGGCCTGATCATGCAGGTCACCCAGCGCATCGACTCGATCGAGGTCCGCCACCTCAAGCGCATGGAGGGGCGCAGCAACTACACCATCACCCGCCTCGTGCGCCTCTGGCTGAACCTGGCCACCAACTTCTCCCTCCTGCCGGTGCGGCTGGCGACCTTCGCCGGCATCGCCATGGGCCTGCTCGGCATCGTCGCCGCCCTCTTCGTGATCGCGGAAGCCATGACCGGGGAAACCCCGTCGGGCTGGGCCTCCACCATGACCGTCACGCTGCTTCTCTCCGGCGTGCAGTTCCTGATCCTCGGCGTGCTCGGCGAATATGTCGGCCGCTCCTTCCTGTCGGCCAACGGCACGCCCCAGGGCGTGGTGCGGGAGGTCGTGCGCGCCCGGCCCGTGTCGCCCCCCACGCCGGGAGAGGCCCCATGAACGCCCACTGGGTCGCGCTGGCCTTCGCCATCGCCACATCCATCGCCGGGCAGATCCTGCTGAAATCCGGCGCGACGGGCGAGGGCGGCTTCGTAACCCAGCTCTTCCGCTCCCACACGGTGGTCGGCCTCGGCCTTTATGGCGGCGCGGCGCTTCTCTACATCGTGGCGCTGCGCCGCATCCCCATGTCGGTGGCCCTGCCCTGCACCGCCTTCTCCTACGTGATCGCGGTGATGGTCGGCCACTTCGCCTTCGGGGAAGCACTCGGCGCCCAGAAGATCGCGGCCGTGGCGCTGATCAGCCTGGGCGTGGTGATGCTGGCCAGCGCCTGAGCGCCGTCCCACCTGTCACGGCTTAGCCGACGAACGACGCAATCGCCGCCAGCGCCGGAAGGCCCCGGAGGCCGGCCGGCCGTGGTGAACGGCACCGGCCGGCCCTCAGAGCGGACGCAGCGCCGCCGGCCGCGCCGCCCGTCCCATGGCCCAGGCCAGCCCCATGGCGGCCAGCGCCAGCGCGAGCCGCCCCGGCCCGGGAATGGCCGGCACGAAGGCCGCCGCCACCCCCGCGGCCCCCAGCACGACCCGCGGCACGGGCCCGAGCGGCGAGAGCAGGAACCCCGCATAGGAGGCCGTGATCGCCACCAGCGCCACCACCTGGATCGCGGTCGCCAGCAGGATCTCCGCCAGCCCGCCCCGCATCATGATCCCGGGGTCGTAGATAAAGGCGAACCCCACGGTGAAGCCCGCGATGCCGAAGCGCGTCGCGTGCAGGCTGGTGATCGTCGGCCCGGCCTTCGCGATCGACGCCGCCGCGAAGGCCGCGGCCGCCACGGGCGGCGTCGCATCCGCCAGCACCGCGAAATAGAACAGGAACAGGTGCGCCGGCAGCAGCTCCACGCCCATGGCCACGAGTTGCGGCACCCCGATCGCGGCCGCGATGATGTAGGAGGGCGTGGTCGGCAGCCCCATTCCCAGCACCAGCACGGTCAGCGCCAGCAGGATCAGCAGCAGCGGCAGCGACCCGCCCGCGATGTCCTTGATGATCCCGCCGAAGGCCACGACCATGCCCGTCGCCGTCAGCGCGGACACCACGATCCCCGCCCCCGCGATGGCGACCGCCAGCGGCGCCATGGTCAGGCCCGCGTTCACCAGGCTCTCGAAGATCGCGCGCGGCGACATGCGCGTGCGGCGCCGGAACATCGCGATCGCGATCATGGAAAGCGTCGCGCAGAAGGCCGCGTAGTTGCCCGACCACCGCTCCATCATCAGGTAGACCAGCACGCCCATGGGGATCACGAGGTGCGCATCCGCCAGCACCTCACGCCAGGGCGGGATCTCCGAGGCGGGCATGGGCGCGATCCCCATCCGCTTCGCCTCGAAATGCACGGCGGCCAGGATGGCGAAGTAGTACAGCACCGCCCCGATGGCGGCGGCGACCACGATCTCGCCATAGGCGATGTTGGTGATCTCCGACATCACGAAGGCCGCCGCCCCCATCACCGGCGGCATGATCGCGCCGCCGACGCTCGCCGCCGCCTCGATCCCTCCGGCCACCGCCGGCCGGTAGCCGATCCGCTTCATCAGCGGGATGGTCATCGCCCCCGTGGTGATGACGTTCGAAACCGACGACCCGCTCATCGTCCCGAACAGGCCGGAGGTGATCACCGCGACCTTCGCCGGCCCGCCCGTGAAGCGCCCCGCCGCCGCCGCGCCGAGGTTGCTGAACAGCCGCCCCGTCCCGCTGCCCGCCATGAAGGAGCCGAAGATGATGAACACCGCGATGGTGGTCGCGACGATCCCCGTCAGCGGCCCATAGACTCCCCCCGCCGTCGGCACGAGCCAGGAGGCCTCCAGGATCTCCCCCGCCGAGAAGGGGCGCGTGTTGAGCACGCCGGGCATCCAGTGCCCCACCGCCATGTAGGCGATGCTGATGATCACCATCCAGGCCAGCCCCGGCTCCACCGCCCGCCGCGTCGCCTCCAGCAGCGTCACGATGGCCAGCACCGCCATGACGGACATCATTGGCGTGAAGTCGTCCACGTATTCCATGCGGTCCGACACCGCGCCGGCGTTCCACCACACCCAGAGATGCGGCGCGGCGGCGGCGGCGAACCAGGCCCAGTCGGCCCAGCTCGGCCGCTCGGCGGGACTGCCCGCGCGCGCCGGCCAGAGCAGGAAGATCGGCGGCACGAAGGCCAGCAGGTGAAAGGCCCGCATGGCGATCGGCTCGGGAAAGCCCACGCCCCCGAAATAAAGGTGGACCGCCGCGGCCAGCGCCAGCCAGCCCGACAGCACCGGCCCGAGCGGACCCTTCAGCGCGCGCACGGTGCCGCCGATCAGCCCGGCATCACGCCGGCCTCGCGATACGCCTTGGCGGCCCCCGCATGCAGCGGCGCCCCCGCGTACTTCCAGGCCTCCGCGGGGTCATAGGCCGCCATGGAGGCGTGGATCTGCGTCAGCCGCGCGCCCTTGGCCGCGATCAGCACCTTGGTCAGCTTGTAGGCGACGTCCTCCGGCACCGTCTCGTGCACCACGATCACGCTGTCCATGGTGGTCACGGGCAGGTCCGCGGTCTGCAGCGCCGGATAGGCCGAGGCCGGCAGCACGCCCTGGTTATAGGCGTAGGTGTCGATGAGGTGCTTGCGCACGTCGTCGGGGAAGGCCACCAGCCTCGCCGCGCGCCGCCCGGTGCCGAGCTCGGTCAGGATCGCCGCCGGCTTGGCCAGCGCGCAGTACAGGTAGTCCACCTGCCCGTCGCCGAAGGCCGCGGCGATGTCGTTGTAGGACCCGTTGAGATAGGTCCCGCCCTCCGCCCGGATCTTCTCCGGCGAGGTCCCGCAGAACTTCATGATCCGCTGCAGCGTCATCTCGTCGGTCGAGGAGCGCTGCGGGCAGCCGATGCGCAGCCCGCGCTGCGTCAGGATCGCCCGCATGTCCTCCAGCGGCTTCTCCGTCGCGCGGACGAAGTTGTGCTCGGTGGGCGAATAGCCGGTTCCCAGCGTGCGGATCTTGTCGTGCTTCGCGCGATAGGGCTCCTCGCCGCGCACGGCCGCGGCGGTGAAGGCATCGATGCCCCACCCCATCTGCGACTGCCCGTTGTTGATGCGCGTGGGGTTCGCCAGCCCCCCGCCCGGCACCACGCGGATCTGCAGGTCCGCCTCGTCCTTGGCCAGCGCCGCGATGCCGGCACCCATCGTGTACCAGCCGCCGCCCAGCGACCCCGCCACGAACTCGAAGGTCTGCTGCGCCAGGGCGGCCCGCCCGCCGATCGAGACGAAGGGCATGGCGAGCGCGCCCCCGAGGGCGAGGCGGCGGGGGATGAGCATGGCATATCTCCGTTTGGGGCCTTCGGCGCCCCCGATCATGGACGCGCGCGGCCGTCGCGGGCAATCACCCGCTGCGCGGCGCGTCCCGGGCAGTTTGCAAGCCGCGCGCCAGCGGGTGCCCCTCAGCAGGGCTCGGCGGTGAAGATCTGGCTCGGCCGCACGAACTCGTCCTGCGCGCCCACCGTCAGGATCTCCCGCGACCCCTCCTCCGACGTCCGCTTCAGCACGCCATAGATGGAGGACGCGACGGAGGAGAGCGCCACCCGCGCATCTCCCCAGCGCAGCCGGTGGAACAGGAACAGCGCCGCGATGGCGTCTCCCGCCCCGTTCACGGAGATCGGCAGCAGCGGCGTCCGCACGCGGAAGAAATCCTCCCCCTCCGCCGCCAGCAGGTCGATGCTGTCCGCCGGCGTGTCCTCCACCCGCAGCGACGTCACCAGCACCGAGCGCGGCCCCCGCGCCTGCAGGCCCCGCACCGCCGCCTTCGCCTGATCCAACGTGGAAACCGTGGTCCCGGCCAGCCATTCCAGCTCGAAGTGGTTCGGCGTCACGATGGTCGCGGCCGGCAGCGCCCGGTCGCGCATGAACTCCGGGATCCCCGGCCGCACGAAGACCCCCCGCCCCACATCCCCGATCACGGGGTCGCAGCAATAGACCGCCTCCGCATTGGCCGCCCGCACCCGCCCGAGCGCACCCAGGATCGCCTCCCCGATCGCGGCATCGCCCATGTAGCCGGACAGCACGGCGTCGCACCCGCCCAGCACCCCGCGCTCCTCGATCCCGAGCACGAGGTCGCCGATCAGCTCCGCCCCGAACACCTGCCCCCGCCAGGCGCCGTAGCCCGTGTGGTTGGAGAACTGAACGGTGTTCAGCGCCCAGACCTCCGCCCCCAGCCGCTGGAGCGGAAAAACCGCGCTGGCATTGCCGACATGGCCGTAGGCGACCCAGGACTGGATCGAGAGGATGTTCATCGCCGCACCCGGCCCGCGCGCCAAAGGGGTTCGCCGCCCGCGCGGGCTGCGGTGCGGCCCGAACTCCCTAGACCCGGCCCCGCGCGCCGCCAATCCTTCGCGCCGCCCCCCTCAGGCGCAGCGCCCGCCATCCACGGGCAGCAGCACGCCCGTGATGAAGGAGGACGAGTCCTCGGCCAGCCAGACGCAGGCATTGGCGATGTCGGCGGGGGTGGAAAGCCGCCCGATCGGGATGGTCGCCAGAAAGCGCCCGCGGTTCTCCGGCGTGTCCTCCACCCCCATGAAGGCGGAGGTCAGCCCCGTCACCCCCATCACCGGGCAGACGGCGTTCACCCGGATGTTCTCCTTCGCCCATTCCTGCGCGAGCGACTGGGTGAACACGTTCACCGCCCCCTTGGTGCCGTTGTACCAGGTCAGCCCCGGCCGCGGCCGGAGCCCGGCGGTGGAGGAAATGGTGATAAAGGACCCGCCGCCGCGCGCCATCAGCGCCGGATGCGCCGAGCGGGCCATCAGGAACACCGACTTGACGTTGATCGCGAAGACCCGGTCGAACTCCTCCTCCGCCACGTCGAGCGAGGGCTGGTTCCGGTAGGTCCAGCCGGCGTTGTTCACGACGATGTCCAGTCCGCCGAAGGCCGAGACCGTCCCATCCACCATGGCCTGCACGTCGCCGCCGCGGGCCACGTCGCCCCCCAGCGCCACCCCGCCGATCTCGCCCGCGACCCGCCTCGCGCCCTCCAGGTTGAGGTCGGCCACGGCCACCTTCGCCCCCTGCGCCGCGTATTCCCGCGCGATCCCCTCGCCGAAGCCCGACGCCGCCCCGGTGACGAGCGCGACCTTGCCCTGAAGGCGCATGCTGTTGTTTCCCCCGACCTTGCGGGGACCAGTCTGGCAGCGCGGCGGGCGCGGTCAACGGCACGCCGCCGTCCACCGCCCCCTCACGCCCGGCCCACGCGCTTCGTTCTCAGGCGCCGTGGGGGCGTGCCTCTCCCTCGGCGCCGCCCCCGCCCCCGGCGTCGCCCTCGCCTTCCCCCTCGCCGGGGGCCGCCTTCAGCCAGCGATCCTTCATCGCCACCCATTCCGTCCGGCTGTCGCTGCACAGGCGCAGCAGGTCCTCGGGTACGCTTTCCTCCAGCACGGGGTCGTAGGCCTGGTGGAAGCTCCGTTGGAGCCAGAGGTCGAAGGGATCGGCAGACCCGGAGCCCGGTCGTGGCGGTTTCGGGCGGAGCGTCATGGCGGCGCCTCATAGGTTAATCAGCAGCGCCAACGCGCTCCGCCCCGTAATCGCTTCCGCGCAAGTGGAAAGCTGTGCCGCTTTTCATGCGCCCGCGGCGCCGCGCCCAACTGGCCTCATGCCGGGAACGTGCGCCCGCCATCCGCCCGCGCCGCGCTAACCTCACGCATGATCCAAGCAGTGCCGCCCGCAGGGCTCCCCCAGGCCCTGGCGAAGGGCGTCCCCGGGGATGCCGCGACGCCGGCCCAGCCGGCGCGCTGGCGCCACGACCGCATCCTCTTCGAAGTGGTGGAAGCCGGCGAAACCATCGCCTGCTCGGTTTCCAAGGCCGCGATCCAGGACGCGGCGGGCCGCTTCTCCAACCTTCCCAGGGATGTGATGGCCGAGTTCCAGCGCCTCCGCCCGCGGATCGAGGTCGCGGCCCGCTCCAAGCTCCGCGGCCGGGCCGAGGGTGCGGAAGGCCTGGTGCATGTCTGGTCCGCGGACCTCGAGGATGCCGGGCCGCCCCCCAGCCCGCAGGCCGCGGCCATCCAGCCCTGAGCGCTGCCCCGCGTCGGAATGGTTGCGCCGCCGGTCCCCGCCCGCTAAACGCCGCGTCTCGCGCTTCCGGTCGGCATCGGCGGCGCCACAGTGCATGGAACAAGCCCGATGAAGTCCGACATCCACCCCGACTACCACGAAATCAATGTCATCATGACCGATGGCACGACCTATAAGACCCGCTCCTGCATGGGCAAGCCGGGCGATACGCTGCGCCTGGACATCGACCCCAAGTCCCACCCGGCCTGGACCGGCGTGCAGCGCGTGATGGACACGGGCGGCCAGATCGCCAAGTTCAACAAGAAGTTCGCGGGCATCGGCGCCCGCAAGGCCTGATTTGCGCCGGCCGCAAGGCTGGGTTGAAGACAGTGCATGACGGACAGGGCCCCGGCGCTTGAAGCGCCGGGGCCCTTTTCCCATTTCGGGCCTGTCGGCGATGCCCAACGGGGTCGCCGGCGCGAGGCGGAATGGCAGGCACGGCCCAATCGGGGGTGCAACACGCCGGGAAGCCTTGCATCAGTCCATCGATGACCTTGCTCCAGCAGGAGGTTTCTCGTGAACTCTCTCGACTTCTCCCCTCTCTTCCGCACCGCCATCGGCTTCGACCGTCTCGCCCGCCTGGCCGATACGGCGCGCGCCGCGGCGGAAGCCCCGTCCTACCCGCCCTACAACATCGAGCGTACGGCGGATGACGCCTACACGCTGACCATGGCGGTGGCCGGCTTCGGCCAGAACGACATCGAGATCACCGCCCAAGACAACGTGCTGCTCATCGCCGGCCGCGCTCCGCAGGCGCAGGACGAGGGCCGCTACCTCCACCGTGGCATCGCCGGCCGCGCCTTCGAGCGCCGCTTCGTTCTCGCGGACCACATCCGTGTGGAGGGTGCGGATCTCGAGAACGGCCTGCTCCACGTCGCGCTCCGGCGCGAGGTGCCCGAGGCCCTGAAGCCCCGCCGCATCGCGATCGGCCGCGGCCGCCCTGAGCAGCCCGCGCTCGAGGGCCGCTCCGAGGCCGCCAACAGCCAGGAGGGCCAGGCCCAGGCGGCCTGATCTCCGGGATCGCGGCAGCGAGTCCACGATTGAGGAGGGCCGGCGGAGCGATCCGCCGGCCCTTTTCTCATGCCCGTGCGATACTATTCCGGCCTGCGGAAGAACGCGTCCGCCGCCGCCCGCTGCGCCGACCGCGCCGCGATGGCCGCCTCCGCCCGCGCGATCTCGGCCCGCAGAGCCTCCACATAGGCCCGCAGCGTGTCCTCGGACCATTCCGCCAGCGCCGCGGGGGCGAAGCTCCCCGCCACCGGCCGCGGCCGCGCGTCCTCCTCCATCATCATCTTCATCTCCTTCCGGCTTTGACCGGCCCCATCCCCGTCTCTATATGCCGACCCGACACGCCTGGGGCCCACCGCCCCCGGCGGCCCCCCTCCGCGACGACCGCCCCCGCTGGGGCGCGACGAGGCCCCTCGACATGTCCACGCCCCTGATGCCCAAGGCCACCGCCGTGTGGCTGATCGACAAGACCTCCCTCACCTTCGACCAGGTGGCCGATTTCGTGGGCATGCACCCCCTCGAGGTCCAGGCCATCGCGGACGGAGAGGTGGCGCAGGGCATCGTCGGCTACGACCCCGTCGCCAACGCCCAGCTCGCCCGCGAGGAGATCGTCCGCTGCGAGGCCGATCCGAACGCCCGCCTCGTGATGATGCAGTCCAGCCTTCCCCAGCCCAAGATGCGGGGCAAGGGGGCCAAGTACACCCCGGTGGCCAAGCGCAACGACCGGCCGGACGGCATCGCCTGGCTGCTCCGCAACTACCCGCAGCTCACCGATGCGCAGGTGGGCAAGCTCCTCGGCACCACCAAGGAGACGATCGCCAAGGTGCGCGACCGCAGCCACTGGAACTCGGCCAACATCAAGCCGCGCGACCCCGTGATCCTCGGCCTCTGCACCCAGGGCGACCTGAACGCCCTGGTGATCTCCATCGGCGCCCAGCCCGTGCCCACCGCGGTGGAGGACGACGCGGCCTGATCCGGCCGCCCGCCACCCGGCTTCCGACGCAAAAGGGGCGGGCCCGCAAGGACCCGCCCCTTCGTCATGCCAAGGCCGGAACGCCCGGCGCGCCAGGCGCTACTGCGGCATCAGCCGCTGCGCCTCGAAACGCTCCATCTCCTCCTTCAGCCGCAGCTTCTCCCGCTTCAGGCGCGCCAGCTCGAGGCTGTTCGGCTGCGGCCTTGCATCCTCCTGCATGATCCGCGCATCGAGCGCGGTGTGACGGTCCTTGAGCGACTGGAGCCGGTGCGGGTTCAGCATGCGCTTAATCCTTATCCTGCCAAGTTCGGTCTTTGACACTGTCGTGCGGCGCGGGCACCGGGCACGGGGCTTCCCCCCCCGCATGCACGCCGCCGCGCGGCGTCTGTCACCGCCGCGCGGGAGATGATATGGGAAGCGCGAAGAGAGGCGTGAACAATCTCACGCCCTTATCAACGCGCCCGACCACCCGGCAGAACGTGCCGGAGGAAGGGGCCGCCCGTTTCGATCCGGGGGACCATGCTCGCCGAACGCGACAGCCTTTTCCGCCGCCTGCACGAGCTGCGCAGCGAACACCGGGACCTCGACACCGTCATCGCCCGGCTCGAGGACAGCCGCCACGACCAGCTCCAGCTCCAGCGCCTGAAAAAGCGCAAGCTGAAGCTGAAGGACGAGATCTCCTGGCTGGAAAGCCGCCTCGTCCCGGACATCATCGCGTGAGCGCGGAGGGCACGCCTTCCCCGGAGGGCGCGGTGGTGGGCGTGATCATGGGCTCCCGCTCGGACTGGGAGACCATGCGCCACGCCGCGGAAACCCTCTCGGCCCTGGCCATCCCCCACGAGTGCCGCGTCGTTTCCGCCCACCGCACCCCGCAGCGCATGGCCGACTACGCCGCCGGCGCCGCCGGGCGGGGCCTCCGGGTCATCATCGCCGGCGCCGGCGGCGCCGCGCACCTGCCGGGCATGACCGCCAGCATGACCCGCCTGCCCGTGCTCGGCGTTCCCGTGGAAAGCCACGCCCTGCGCGGCCAGGATTCGCTCCTTTCCATCGTGCAGATGCCCGCGGGCATCCCGGTCGGCACCCTGGCCATCGGCCGGGCCGGGGCGGTCAACGCCGCCCTCCTCGCCGCCGCCATCCTGGCCCTGTCCGATCCCGCCCTCGCGGAGCGGGTCGAGGCCTTCCGCGCCAACCAGACCTCCTCCGTCCCGGACCTTCCCGCTTGACGCCTCCCCTGCCCCCCGGGGCCACCATCGGCATCCTCGGCGGCGGCCAGCTCGGCCGCATGACGGCCCTCGCCGCGGCCCGGCTCGGATACCGCTCCCACGTTTTCTCGCCCACGCCCGGCGAGCCCGGCACCCAGGTCGCCGCCGCCACCACGATCGCTTCCTACGAGGACCTGGCCGCGCTGGACCGCTTCGCCGCCGCCGTGGACGCCGTCACCTTCGAGTTCGAGAACGTTCCCGCCGCCACGCTGGACCACCTGGCCGCCCGCATTCCCTGCCGCCCCGGCATCCGCGCCCTCTCCACCTGCCAGGACCGTCTGGTGGAGAAGGCCTTCCTGGAGCAGGCCGGCGTGCCCGTGGCCCCCTGGGCCGCCATCCATTCCGCCGCCGACCTCCCGGCCGCCCTCGCGAGGGTGGGCCTGCCCGCCGTGCTCAAGACCACCCGCCTGGGCTATGACGGCCGCGGACAGGCGATCGTCCGCAGCGCGGAGGAGGCCGAGGCGGCCCTGCACCGCCTTTCCCCCCACCCGCTGATCGCAGAGGCCTTCGTTCCCTTCGCCGCCGAGATCTCCGCCATCGCCGCCCGCGCGCTGGACGGCACCACCGCCACCTACGACGCGGTGGAGAACCGGCACGCCCACCACATCCTGGACCTTTCCTTCGCCCCCGCACGCGTGCCGGCGGGGTCCGCCGCCGCGGCCCGCCGCCACGCCGCGGCGGTGGCGGAGGCCCTGGACCTCGTGGGCGTGCTGGCGGTGGAGTTCTTCCTGCTCTCCGATGGCAGCCTGCTGGGGAACGAGATCGCGCCGCGCCCGCACAACTCCGGCCACTGGACCATCGACGCCTGCCAGGCGAGCCAGTTCGACCAGCACGCCCGTGCCGTCGCGGGCCTGCCGCTGGGCCCCACCGCGCGCCACGCGGACGCCGTCATGCGCAACCTGGTCGGCCCCGAGGGAATCGCGCGCTGGCCCGCCATCGCCGGGGTGCCGGACGTTTCGCTGCACCTCTACGGCAAGGCGGAAGCCCGGGCGGGCCGGAAAATGGGCCACGTGACTCGGGTCTTTCCGCGCGAAACCGTTGCGTCCAGCCCGGAATCGGCGCTGCTCTCCCATCTGTGACCGAAATGCCAGGGTGGGCTGTGTCGCATCCGCCACAGTGACCTGAAACCCTGGCGCAACGCCCCGCTGGCGCGATGCGCGGCCATAACCCCGATGATACACAGTGGCGACGCCGCGCCGGAATCGGGAACCACCTGACCCCCGCGCAGCGCCGCCCTGGTGGATCGGGAGTTCACATCTCATGAGCCTGAAGAAGGCCCTTCTGGCCGCGACGATCATGTCGCTGCCGCTTGCCGCGCAGGCCCAGCCTGTCACCGGCATCTACATCGCCGGCGGCGCCGGCTTTAACTGGCTGCAGAAGACCGACATCGACGTGGTCGGTCCCAACAACACCAACCTCGGCCGCGCCGGCAGCCTCGACTTCGACACCGGCTGGGTCGGCGTCGGCAGCATCGGCTTTGGCTTCGGCAACGGCCTGCGCCTCGAGGCCGAGGGCAACTACCGCGAGAACAACCACGGCGACCTGCGCATCAACGGCGCGCCGACCCCCGCCTTCCAGGGTGGCCGCGCTCGCTCCTACGGCGCGATGGGCAACGTGCTGTACGACTTCACCATCCCCGGCATCCCCGTGACCCCGTACCTCGGCGCCGGCGCCGGCTACGTGTGGCACGAGTATGACGGCGTCCGTGGGTCGACCAACGGCACCCAGCTGGTGATCGACGACCGCGAGGGCCAGTTCGCCTACCAGGGCATCGCCGGCGTGGCGCTGAACCTCGGCGTCCCGGGCCTGGCGCTCACCGCCGAATACCGCTTCCTCGGCACGCTCTCGCCCGAGCTGGACGCGACCTTCCGCCGTTCGAGCGGCAGCGCCCGCCAGACCGGCGCCGTGCTCGGCAGCGGCCGCGTCGAGGTGGACAACTTCAACCACTCCGCCCTGATCGGTCTGCGCTACGCCTTCAACGCGCCGCGCCCCGTCGCCGCCGTGGCCGTTGCCCCGGCGCCCGCCGCCGCCGCCCCGGCGCCCGCCCGCACCTACCTGGTGTTCTTCGACTTCGACCGCGCCGACCTGACGGACCGCGCCCGCCAGATCATCGCCGAGGCCGCGCAGGCGTCCAGCACCACGGGCACCACCCGCATCGAGGTGGCCGGCCATGCCGACCGCTCAGGCACCCCGCAGTACAACCAGCGCCTGTCGCAGCGCCGCGCCGAGGCCGTCGCCGCCGAGCTCACGCGCCGTGGCGTGGCCCGTGGCGCCATCTCGGTGCAGGCCTTCGGCGAGAGCCGTCCGCTGGTTCCGACCGCCGACGGCGTGCGCGAGCCGCAGAACCGCCGCGTGGAGATCGTCCTGCGCTGAGCAGGCCGACCTCTCCTCACGGAGAACGAAGGGGGGCGGGGCCGCGAGGTCCCGCCCCTTTTCTTTTGCGCCCCGCACAGCCCGGATCATGCAGCGGAAACGAAGAAGGGCGCCTTGCGGCGCCCTTCGGAAGAAAACCGGTGGAAGCGTGGGATCAGCGCGACGGGCGGGTCGACACCTGCCGCACCGCCGCCTGCCGGCGCTCCGGCGCGGCCGGAGCGGACGCCGCGGTCGTGCACTCGCTGCGGCCATGCGGGTTGGCCAAGTTGTTCTTCACGGCCAGGCTGGCCAGCGCCTCGGAACTGTTCGGCGCGGCAAGGGCTACGGTGAACAGCGGGGCGACGTTGCGGCAGAAGTTCGAGCCCTGGCGGATACCGTCCTGCGACTGCGCATTCGCCAGCGAGGTGATGTACCCGTCCAGCGAGGACTGCCCCCGCGCGCCCGCCGTGCGGCGGTAATGGGCGTTGATCCCGCGATAGGCGCCGCCGAGCTCGCTCTTATAGCGGTTCACGAAGGCGTTGTACTGGTCCTCCTGCTGGCAGGAGAGCGCGGCGACCATGAGCTGGCTCTGCAGCGCGCGCACGTCGAACGCGGCCTTCTCGGCCGGCTGCACGCAGGTCTGGGCAAGGGCGGGGGTCGCGAAAAGCGCGGCCGCGAGGCCGGCAGCGAGGAAGCGAGACGACATCTGAACCGGGTTCTCCCGAGGTAAACCGAGGCGGCCACCCCGCCCCCGGCAGCACATCTACCCAGTCGCAGGTCACGATGCACGCGGCAACTTCAAGCCAGGGTCCAACGACGCCAAAGGTTTAGCGCCCGTGGCGCAAATGCCATGGCAAGCCGCTCAGGCCGCGAGGAGCATCTCAGCCACGCTGGCCCCGCGCCATCCGCGCCAAGCCCGCGAGGCGCCGGTCAAGAAACTCCAGAGCCGCCTCCACGCCGACCGGCTCCCTCAGCCAATAGGCCAGGGTCGCCGCATAGACGCCGGCCAGGGTCGCCCGCCGCGTGTACCAGGAGAAGTCGGCGGAGCGGTCCCCCGCCGCGGCCCAGACCGAGTCGGCCGTCCGCGCCAGGCTCCGTGCGGCGGCGGCGGCATTCCAAGGGAGGGCCATCAGCGCCAGTCCGCGCCGCAGCGCCTCCCGGTGCGGGGCCGCCTGCTCCAGCCGGATGGCGATCAGCCGCCGGATCCGCGCGGGCGTCCGCAGCCCGTCCAGCGCCTCTGCGGAGGCGGCCTGCTCCATCTGCCGGTCCGCCAGGTCCACCCAGGCCTCCACCGCGCCAACCGGCCCGCGGGGAAACAGCCAGCGATGCGCGGCCGGCTCCTCGCCGATGTCCCGAAGCCCGGCCTCCAGCGCCGCCTCCGTCCAACCCAGGTGAGGCACATGCGGCAGGGCGGCCAGGATGGCCGCGTCCCGCTCCGGGCTGCGCTCGATCAAGGGTTCACGTCCTTCCTGTTGCCCGGCTTCCCCGCCGCCACCTTCCCCTCGCCGGCGGCGTAGCGGGAAAGCTCCTCGTTGAAGCCCAGCCGCGAGAGGTCGGCCATCCGCATCGGGTAGAGCAATCCCTCCAGATGGTCGAACTCGTGCTGCATCACGCGCGCGGCCATGCCGTCCGCCTCGCCCGACACCGCCTTGCCCTTGGCGTCGAGGCCGCGCCAAGCCACCCGCACGGGCCTTGTCACCTCGCCCCGCAGCCCCGGAATGGAAAGGCACCCCTCCCAAGCCGCCTCCCGCTCCTCGGTCAGCGCGGTGATCTCCGGGTTGAACAGCGCGAAGACGCGGTTGCCGTCCCGCATCACGAAGACCCGCAGCGGCTCGTGCACCTGCGGCGCGGCCAGCCCCAGCCCGTTGGCATCGACCATGGTCTCGGCCATGTCGGTCACCAGCCGCCGCATGGCGGGCGTGGTCGGGTCCTCCACCGGCTCCGCCCGGCGCAGCAGCACCGGATGGCCCAGCCGGGCGATCTTCAGGATGGCCATCGTCTTCCCATGCATGCCGGGGGCAACCCTGCCCCCGCCCGCATGTTGGGGCTCGACCCGGATTCGTCACCAGGGGGAGCCCGTTCCCGGGCTTTCCCAGCTTTCGGGCTTCCACCCGGCGCAAGCCGCGTGCTAGACCGCCGGACCTTCGCCGGACGGATTCGAAATCCATCCGGCCGTTCGGCCATTCACAACCATCTCCAGGCAAGGAGGACGTTGCCGCGTGCAAGTCGTCGTTCGGGACAACAACATCGACCAGGCGCTCAAGGCGCTCAAGAAGAAGCTGCAGCGTGAGGGCGTCTTCCGCGAGATGAAGCTCCGCCGCCACTTCGAGAAGCCCTCCGAGCGCCGCGCCCGCGAGGCTGCCGAGGCCGTCCGCCGCGCCCGCAAGGTCGAGCGCAAGCGCCTGGAGCGCGAGGGCTTCTGAGCCCTCTCCCCTTCCATCGGGAAGGGGAACACCGATGACGCCGGATGCCGCGGCGCGGGGATAAACCCCCGCGAACCGCGGCGTTGGTGCGTTCTCAGCCCGACTTCTTCAGGTTCCAGAAGGTGGCGAAGCCGGGAAGCACGTCGCTCAGGGTGTTCCGATAGGCCGTTGCCTGGAAATACTGCCCGAGCGGCACGAAGGGCACCGTCTCGAAGGCGCGCCGCTGGATGCGCCCCGCCACCGCCCGCTGCGCCGTCGCGTCGGGCGCGTCGAACCATTCGGCCCGCAGCGACTCCAGGTCGGGATCGTCCGGCCAGCCGAACCATCCCGTCC
Source organism: Muricoccus vinaceus (assembly GCF_042433125.1). Classification (NCBI taxonomy): domain Bacteria; kingdom Pseudomonadati; phylum Pseudomonadota; class Alphaproteobacteria; order Acetobacterales; family Roseomonadaceae; genus Muricoccus; species Muricoccus vinaceus. The sequence goes on from NZ_JBHLVZ010000002.1 coordinate 263,356, forward strand.
CACCATTCGCCCGCAGCAGCGTGTGCGCGGCCGGCGTCGCATTGTCGGCCCCCGCGCTGAAGGTGACGAAGGCGCTCCAGCCTCCCTGTCCCGCCGGCGCCCGACTGCCGCGCCGCGTCAGCACCGAGCCCCAGTCCGTCGCCTGATAGTCCACGGCCATGCCGATCTTCTTCAGCGTGTCCGCCATCACCTCACTCATGGCGTTCACGTGCGGCAGGTCCGTCGGCACCAGGAAGGCCACCGGCTCGCCCTTGTAGCCCGCCGCCGCCAGTTCGCGCCGCGACCGGTCCAGGTCGCGCGGGCGGCTCAGCACGTCCAGCGCCACGTCGTTGGCCAGCGGCGTGCCCGGGGTGAAGACGCCGCAGGGCACGCGCCACATCGCCGGGTCGCTCCCGGCGCAGGCGATCATCAGGTCGGACTGGTCCACCGCGCCCAGCACCGCCCTCCGCACGGCCGGGTTGTTGAAGGGCGCGTGCAGGTGGTTCATCCGGAAGCTAGCGCCGTAGCCCGCGCGGTCCAGCACGCCCACCGTCACGTTCCGGTTCCGCCGCAGCAGCGGCAGCAGGTCGGGCGTGGCGAAGTCCCACCAGTCCACCTCCCCGGCCTGCAACGCCGCCGCCGCCGTCGCCGGATCGGGCGTGGTCAGCCACTCCACCCGGTCCAGGTTGACCACCTTGCCCCCGGCCGTGCCGCTCGGGGCACCCGGTGCCGGCACGTAGCGCTCGTTCCGCGCATAAACCACCCGCGCGCCCGGCACGCGCTCCCCCGCCACGAAGCGAAAGGGTCCGGAACCCACGATCTCCGGCACCTGGGTGGTGGCGGGGGTGCTCGCCAGGCGCTCCGGCATCATCGCCGGCATGAAGACGCCGAACTTCCCCAGCGCGTTCGGCAGCATCGGGAAGGGTTTCTTCAACCGGAACACGATCTGCCGGTCGCCGGAGGCGGAAAGCTCGTCGGTCGCCGCCAGCAAGGTCGTCCCGAAGCCGTCGCGGCTGCCCCAGCGGCGGATCGAGGCCACGCAGTCCCGCGCCAGCACCGGCGTCCCGTCGTGCCAGAGCAACCCCTCGCGCAACGTCAGCGTCCAGCGCCGACCGTCATCCTCCACCACATGGCCTTCGACCATCTGCGGACGGGGCGCAAAGTCGGCGTCGGTCCCGTAAAGCGTGTCGAACACCATGAAGCCGTGGTTGCGCGTGACATAGGCGGTGTTCCAGTGCGGATCGAGCGTGGAAAGGTCCGCCTGCGGGATGAACCGCAGCACCCGCGCCCCCTGCGCCTGCCCGGGACGCGGCGCGGCCAGCGCGGCCAGCGCGCCACCCGCGCCCGAAAGAACCTGTCGCCGCCGCATCGGGGTTGATCCTCGAAAGGGAAGGCCGCATGGCAGCACGCCTTTTCTCCGGGGTCGAGCGGCAGCGCGCCGCGGCCGGCCGAACCCTGCGCCCTCCCGGGCGTTCCCCCGCCGGAACCACGGACCACCCCATGCCCCAGCTCTCCCAGGACCTGATCGCGCGCGCCGTGCCGCAGCCCCTCCCCGGCCCCGCGGCGCCCCCACCCGACGAGCTGCGCCTGAAGGCGGAGATGCAGGTCTTCCTGCACGGGCGCGACCCTGCCCTGGGCCTCTGGGTCTTCGCCTATGGCGCCCTGATGTGGCGGTTCGCCGAGGCCGCGCCCGACATCGTCTCGCCCGCCCGCCTGCCCGGCTTGGCACGCCGCTACACCCTTCGCGACACCCATGACCGCGGCACCCCCGCCTCCCCCGGCCTGACCCTGGCTCTGGAGGAGGCACCGGCCCTCGCCTGCGCCGGCCTGCTGCTCCACCTCCCCGGCCCGGCCGTCGAACGCCATCTCTGGCCGGTCTGGAGACAGGAAATGGCCCCGGGCTTCCACCGTCCCGAGTGGCGCGATTCCCTGCTCACCCGCTCGCGCGACGGCGGCGGCGCGCCCATCCGCGCGCTCTGCTTCCTCCCCCGCCGCGATCACCCGCTCTATGCCGGGGAACTCCCGGTCGGCGTCGTGGCCGATACCCTGGCCACCGCCGGCGGCCCGGGCGGCACCGCGGCCGGCCACCTGCTCGAAGCGGCCGAAACCCTGCGCCGCAACGGCATGCGCGACGCCCTGCTGGAAAGCCTGGAGGCGGAGGTCGCCCGCCGCCTCTCGCCCGCGGCACCCGCGCCGCTCGCGCCGATTGAAGCCGGCCGCGCGCGCGGCCAGCGCCAGAGGGCGGGCTAGAAACAGGAAAGGCCGGGGATTCCTCCCCGGCCTTCCCGCGCGACGGACTGGACCGAAGCTACTTCTGCAGCGCCTGCACGATCTGCTGCGTCACCTTCTTCGCGTCGCCGAACAGCATCATGGTGTTGTCCCGGAAGAACAGCTCGTTCTCCACGCCCGCATAGCCGCTGGCCATGCCGCGCTTGACGAAGAACACCGTCTTCGCCCGCTCGACCTCCAGGATCGGCATCCCATAGATCGCGGAGGACTTGTCGGTCTTGGCCGCCGGGTTGGTCACGTCGTTCGCCCCGATCACGTAGGCCACGTCGGCTTCGGCGAATTCGGGGTTGATCTCCTCCAGCTCGTGCACGTCGTCATACGGTACGTTGGCCTCGGCCAGCAGCACGTTCATGTGGCCGGGCATGCGGCCGGCCACGGGATGGATCGCGTATTCCACCGTCGCGCCTTCCTTCTTCAACAGGTCCGCCATCTCGCGCACCACCTGCTGCGCCTGCGCCACCGCCATGCCGTAGCCGGGCACGATGATGACCTTGCCGGCGTTCTTCATGATGTAGGCCGCGTCCTCCGGGCTGCCCGACTTCACGGGCCGCGCCGGCCCCGCTGGCCCGGTCGCGGCCGCGCCCCCCGCCTCGGCACCGAAGCCGCCCAGCAGCACGTTCAGGATGGAGCGGTTCATCCCCTTGCACATGATGTAGGACAGGATGGCGCCGGAGGCGCCGACCAGCGCGCCCGTGACGATCAGCAGCAGGTTGCCGATGGTGAAGCCGATCCCCGCCGCCGCCCAGCCCGAATAGCTGTTCAGCATGGACACCACCACGGGCATGTCCGCGCCGCCGATCGGGATGATCAGCAGGAAGCCGAGCCCGAAGGACAGCAGCGCGATCAGCCAGAACAGCGCGAGGTTGCCGCCCGTCATGACGAAGGCGGCGATCAGCACCAGCAGCAGCACGCCAAGCCCCGCGTTGAGGTAGTGCTGCCCGTTGAACAGGATGGGCGCCCCCGACATCCGCCCGTCGAGCTTGGCGAAGGCGATCACCGAGCCCGAGAAGGTGATGGCGCCGATCGCCAGCCCCAGCGACATCTCCACCAGCGACTGCCCGTGGATGGCCCCGGGAACCCCGATGCCGAAGCTCTGCGGCGCGTAAAGGGCCGCCGCCGCCACGAACACCGCGGCAAGGCCCACCAGCGAGTGGAAGGCCGCCACGAGCTGCGGCAGCGAGGTCATCTGGATCCGGTTGGCCACCACCGCGCCGATCCCGCCGCCGATCGCCAGCCCCGCGACGATCAGCCCGATCCCGCCCATGCGCATCCCGGGCTGGGCGAGCGTCGCGACGATCGCGATCCCCATCCCCACCATGCCCATGATGTTGCCGCGCCGGCTGGTGGAGGGATGCGAAAGCCCCTTCAGCGCCAGGATGAACAGAACGGACGCGACGAGATACGCCAGCGTCGAGAGCGTGTGCCCCATCGCCTCAGCCCTTCCGCTGGAACATGGCGAGCATCCGCCGGGTCACGAGGAAGCCCCCGAAGATGTTCACCGCCGCCAGCGTGACGGCAATGAAGCCGAAGGCCTGCGCCAGCCAGGATTCGCCCAGCCCCGTGGCCAGCATCGCGCCCACCACGATCACGGAGGAGATGGCGTTGGTCACGCCCATCAGCGGCGAGTGCAGCGCGGGCGTCACGCTCCACACCACGTGGTAGCCCACGAAGCAGGCCAGCATGAAAATGGTCAGGAGCAGCAGGAAGGGCTCCGCCGCCGCCGCCCCCTGCTCGATCAGGGGCATGGCCTCCCCGGCCGCCGCCCGGGCCTCCATGGCCAGCGAAAGGGCGCGCTCGGCCATGGCCTGTGCGCGGATCGCGAGTTCCTCGGCGTGCATCTCTCAGTTTCCCTCAGCCGGCCGCGAAATTGGCGTGAACGACCTGTCCGCCCCGGGTCAGCATCACGCCGCGCACCAGGTCGTCCTCCGCCGGCAGCTTCGGCGCGGAAGCGTCCTTGTCCCAGAAGGTCGTCAGAAAGGTCAGCAGGTTGCGCGCGTAAAGGCTGCTCGCCGCCGCCGGGATGCGCGCGGGCCAGTTGGAGAAGCCCAGCACCTTCACCCCGTTGGGCGTCACCACCATCTCGCCCGGCTTCGTCGCCGCGCAGTTGCCCCCGGCGTCGGAGGCGATGTCCACGATCACCGAGCCCGGCTTCATGGAGGCCACCATCGCCTCCGTCACCAGGATCGGCGCCCGCCGGCCCTGCACCAGGGCCGTGCACACCACGATGTCCATCTTCCCGATCGCGGCCGCCACCACCTCGCCCTGCTTGGCCAGGAACTCCGCGCTCATGGGCTTGGCATAGCCACCCGCCGTCTGGGCCGCCCGGCTCTCGTCGTCCTCGTACCCGACGAAGCTCGCGCCGAGCGACTTGATCTCCTCCTTGGCCGCGGGGCGCACGTCGGTGGCCGAAACCCGCCCGCCGAGCCGCCGCGCGGTCGCGATGGCCTGCAACCCCGCCACCCCCGCGCCCATCACCAGCACGTTCGCCGCCGGGATCGTGCCCGCCGCCGTCATCAGCATCGGGAAGCCACGGTCGAACGCCCCCGCCGCCTCCACCACGGCGCGATACCCCGCAAGGTTCGCCTGGGAGGACAGCACGTCCATGCTCTGCGCCCGCGTGATGCGCGGCAGCATCTCCATCGCCGCCGCGTCGATCCCGGCGGCGGCGTAGCGGCCCGCGGCCTCCTTGTCGGCGCCCAGCGTCGCGATCAGCAGTGCCCCGCGCGGGATCAGCGCCAGCTCGTCCACCTCGCCCTCCCCGGCGGACAGCGGCGCCCGCACCTTCAGCACGATCCCGGCTCCCGCCAGGGCGGCGGCGGCATCGGGCGCAACCTCCGCCCCGGCCTCGGCATAGGCGGCATCCGGGAAGCCGGCCGTGAGCCCCGCCCCCGCCTCCACCGCCACCGTCAGACCCAGCGCGATGAGCTTCTTCACGGTCTCCGGAACCGCGGCCACCCGGGCCTCGTCCGCCCGGCGCTCCTTCAACACAGCAAGCCGCATGATCAAAATCCTGTCGTCCCTCGCGGGCGCAGGATTGCGGGGCCTCGCGAAAGGCGCAAGCCCGCACGGCCGGAGCCCTCAGACGGCGATCGCCGCCATGTCTGGTACCGCCGCCGCGGGAGTGCTTCGATCCCGCCCCTCCCACGAGAGGCCGCCATGATCTTCCGAGACGCTCCCGGCGAAACCCGGCTCTTCATTCCCCAGCCGGCCCATGCCCTGCTGTCCGGCCAGATGATGCGGCACTGGGGCGCCCCCGGCTTCGCCCAGCCCGACCCGGCCGAGGAGGTGATCCTGGCCGCGGGCCAGCACGACCTCGCCTGGATGGGCTGGGAAGCCGCGCCCAGCCTCGACCCCTCCACCGGCCGCCCGCAGCAGTTCACCGCCATCGGCCCCGCCGCCCACGCGCCCCGCTGGGCCGCGGCGGTGGAGATGGCCCATGCCGCCTGGGGCCTCTGGCCGGCCCTGCTGATCTCGCGCCACGGCACGCTGATCTACACGCGCTACGCCAATCCCGCGCGCGACACACCGGCCGACAAGCAGGCCGCCGCCCGCTACCTCGCCGAGCAAGGCGCGCTGCAAGCCGCCTGGGCCGAGGCGCTCGGCGCCAGCCCGGCGCAGGTGGACCTCAACGCCGCGCTCGTGGCCGCCGCCGATGCCCTGTCGCTCGCCCTGTGCTTCGCCCGCCCCGGCCCCGCCGGCGAGGCACCGACCGAGAACGGCACCCCGGCGCCCCTCACCCTGTCCGGCAGCAGCGAGGCCGGCTGGACCCTGTCCCCCTGGCCCTTCCGCACGCCCGGCCTGACCCTGCGCACGGAGGTCCTGCGCCTCCCCGCCGCCGCGCGCTGGACGGAGGAGGCAGCGATGCACGCCGCCCTCCGCACTGCTCCGCGGATGACCCTGGAGGAACGGCTCCGTCCGGCCTAGGCCACCGAGGTGGAAGCGGTGGCCGGCACCCCCGCATCTGCCAGCGCCGCCGCCTGCCGCGCCGCCAGGTCGGCCTCGCGGTAGTCGTCGATCAGCTTGTGGAACATGTCGTGCCAGTTCAGCTCGGCCCTGAGGCGCAGGAACACGCTGCCCAGCCCCACCGCCGCCCGGTCCATCAGCACGAACTCCCTGGGCGGCCGCACGCCGCCCACGCGCTTCAACCCCGCATGAACCTCCTCGGCCACCTTGCGCCCGTATTGCGGGTCGTTGGTTTCCTGCACGGCCCGCACGCGGTCCTCGAGCAAGGGCTCGTAAAGGAAGCGCGCCCAGCGCAGCAGCACCTCCATCGTCTCGCGCTTGAGGTCCTTGAAGCCCCAGAGCTCGAAGGCATGCGCCGCCTTGTCCCGGTCCTCGTCGCGCACCGCCTCGTACAGGGTCAGCGTCCCCGTGATGAAGCGCGGCGGGAACACGCGGATCGCGCCGAAGTCCAGCAGGTTGATCCCGGCCTCGTCCGGCCGCACCTGGTAGTTGCCCAGGTGCGGGTCGCCATGGATCACGCCGTAGCGGTAGAGCGGCACGTACCAGGCGTGGAACAGCGCGGAAGCATAGGCGTTCCGCTCCTCCAGCGAGGGGTTCTCCTCCAGCCGCGTGAGGATGGAGCGCCCGTCGAGCCAGCTCATGGTCAGCAGGCGCTTGCTCGTCAGCTCGCGAACCGGCGTCGGCACGCGCACGCTCGGCGTGTCACGCAGCATGATGCCGTACATGGCCATCTGCGCGGCCTCGCGCTCGTAGTCCAGCTCCTCGCGCAGCCGGTCGCGCAGCTCGTCGTAAACCTCGTCGTGCTGGATGGTGTTGTCCATGCGGGCATAGAGCCCCATCGCCATGCGCAACTGGCGCAGGTCGGCTTCCACCACGCTCGGCATGTCCGGATACTGCAGCTTGCAGGCGACGCGGCGCCCGTCATGCAGCGTCGCACGGTGCACCTGCCCGAGCGAGGCCGCCGCCGCCGCCTCGCGCTCGAACTCGCGGAACTTCGTTTCCCAGGCCGGCCCAAGCTCCGTGCCCATGCGGCGGCGCACAAAGGCCCAGCCCATCGGCGGCGCGTTCGCCTGAAGGGAAGCAAGCTGCTGCGCGTATTCCTCCGGCAGGGCGTTCGGCACGGTGGACAGGAACTGCGCCACCTTCATCAGCGGGCCCTTCAGCCCGCCGAGGATAGCCTTCAGGTCCTCCGCATGCGCCGTCTTGTCGGTCTTGAGGCCGAGGAAGCGCTCCCCCGCCACCCGCGCCGCGATGCCGCCCACGGCACCGGACGTGCGGGCCATCCGGCGGATCTCGCCGAACAGCGTGTTCTCGCGATTCTCAGCCATCGGCGCGCTCGAGCTCGTCGATGAAGCCCGCGATCACGTCGAGGCCCCTCTTCCAGAACGCCGGGTCCGAGGCATCCAGCCCGAAGGGCGCCAGCAACTCCTGGTGCCGCAACGTGCCCCCCGCCCGCAGCAGGTCGAGGTACTTCCGCTGGAAGTCCGGCACCTGCCCGTCCTGGTAGACACCGTAGAGCGCGTTCACCAGGCAATCCCCGAAGGCATAGGCATACACATAGAAGGGCGTGTGCACGAAGTGCGGGATATAGGACCAGTACACGCCGTAATCCGGCGTGAAGTCGAAGGCCGGGCCAAGGCTCTCGTGCTGCACGGACATCCAGATCTCCGCAATCCGCTCCGAGGATACCTCGCCCTTGCGCCGCTCGTCGTGCACCAGCGTCTCGAAGCGGTAGAAGGCGATCTGCCGCACCACCGTGTTCAGCATGTCCTCCACCTTGGAGGCCAGCATCAGACGCCGCCGGGCGGGGTCGGTCTCCGCGTCCAGCATCGCGCGGAAGGTCAGCATCTCCCCGAACACGCTCGCGGTCTCCGCCAGCGTCAGCGGCGTGCCCGACATCAGGTAGCCCTGCTTCGCTGCCAGCCGCTGGTGCACGCCATGCCCGAGCTCATGGGCCAGCGTCATCACGTCGCGCGACTTCCCGTGGTAGTTCACCAGCAGGTAGGGATGCGCCGAGGGCACGGTCGGGTGCGCGAAGGCGCCCGAAGCCTTGCCCGGCCGCAGCGCCGCGTCGATCCAGGGCTTCTCGAAGAAGTCCCGCCCCATCTCCGCCAGGTCCGGGCTGAAGGCGGCATAGGCGCCCAGCACCTGGTCGCGCGCCGCGGACCAGGGAATGCTGCGGTCCATGTCGCCCGGAAGCGGCGCGTTGCGGTCCCAGTGCTTCATCCGCTCCAGCCCCAGCCACTTCGCCTTCATGGCGTAGTAGCGGTGCGACAGCCGCGGGAAGCTCTCCACCACCGCGCCGACGAGGGCATCCACCACCTCGTCCTCGACCATGTTCGCGCGGTTGCGCGAGGTGCCGGGCCGCGGATAGTTCCGCCACCCGTCCACGATCTCCTTGTCCTTGGCCAGCGTGTTGGTGATCAGCGAGAACAGGCGGATGTTCTCCCCGAACGCCTTCGAGACTCCCGCCGCCGCCGCCTCGCGCACCGCGCGGTCAGGGTCGGAAAGCAGGTTCAGCGCGGCCGAGACCGTCAGCTCGTCGCGGCGCCCGGCCTGGTTCACCGGCACCCGCATATGCGCGATCGTCTCGTCGAACAGGCGGTTCCAGGCCGAGCGCCCGGTCACCTCCTTCTCGTGCAGCAGCTTCTCCGCCTCGTCCGAAAGCTGGTGCGGGCGGAACACGCGCAGGTCGCGCAGCCAGGGCCGCCAGCGCGCCAGCGCGCGCGAACCCGCCATGCGCCCCTCCAGGAAGGAGTCGTCCAGCCGGTTCAGCTCCAGGGTGAAGAACAGCAGGTGGCTGCCGATCACCGTCACCCGCTCCTGCATGGTCTGGTAGAAGCGGCCGTTCTCCGCGTTCTGCGCGTCGCCGCTGAACAGCAGCTGCGCGTAGGACATCACGCGCCCGAGCACCTCCTCGACCCGCTCGTACTCGCGAAGCGCCGCCTCCAGCGCATCGCCGGACATCGAGCCCAGCCGCCCCGCATGGGCGGCCTCGAAGGCGCGCGCCGCCCGTTCCGCCGCCTCCAGGTCGGCCTGGAGCCGCGGGTCCCCGGGCCGTGCGTAAAGGTCGCGCAGGTCCCATTCCGGCAGCGCCTCCCCGGCCGCGGCGGCCCCGAGCCGGGCCTCCGTGTCGCGCATGGGGGAATCACGGAGGCAATCAGGCGCGTGCGGCTTCATTCGGGACGGGTGCCTTGTGGATTCGCTGTGTTCCCTTCCGATATATGCCCCGCGTCCGGTGAGCCAAGGCCAACACCTCGCCGGACGGCCGCGAAGACAAGGGGAGAGGGACGATTCCGGACCAGGACGCCTGGACCAGCCTGCCCGGCATGATGCTGGGCCTGGCCGTCCGCAACCCCGAAAAACCCATGATCCGGCACTGGTCGGGCGGCGCCTGGCGCACCACCACCTGGCGCGACTTCGCGGAGACCGTGGCGCGGGTCGCCGCCGGCATGCGCGCCCGTGGCATCTCGCCCGGGGACCGCGTGGCGCTCGTCAGCGACAGCCGCCCGGAATTCCTGATCGCCGACACCGCCCTGATGGCGATCGGCGCCGTCACCGTGCCGACCTACACCACCAACACGGTCGCGGACCACGCCCATATCCTGCGCGACAGCGGCGCCCGCGCCGCCATCGCCTCCACCCCCCGCCTCGCCGAGCGCCTGCGCGAGGCCGCGGGCCACGGTGGCCTCGATCTCCTGATCTGCCTGGAGGAAGCCCCGGGCACCACCTCCTGGGCCGAGCTCGTCGCCACCCCCGGCGACCTCGCCATGCTGGTGGCGGAGGTGCAGCACATCCCCGAGGGCCGCCTCGCCTGCCTGATCTACACCTCCGGCACCGGCGGCACGCCCAAGGGGGTCATGCTGCCCCACCGCGCCATGCTGGCGAACCGCGCGGGCGTGCTGCCGCTGATCCAGCAGCTCGGCCTCGAATGGAAGGGCGCCTGCTACCTGTCATTTCTTCCCCTCTCCCATGCCTACGAGCACACCGTGGGAGGCTCCCTCCTCCTCTCCTACGGCATCGAGATCGTCTTCTCCCGCGGCGCGGACCGCATCGCCGCCGAGTTCCAGGAGATCGAGCCCGCGCTCGTCACCGCCGTCCCCCGCCTGTTCGAGGTGCTGCGCGGCCGCATCCTGGCCGGGCTGGAAAAGGAGAAGCCCCTCAAGCGCGCCCTGTTCGAGCGCACGGTCGCCCTCGGCCTGCGCAAGATGGACGGTCCGCCGCTGAACCTGCTGGAACGCGTGCAGGACGCCGTGCTGGACCGCCTGGTGCGCGCCAAGGTCCGCGCCCGCTTCGGCAAGCGGCTGGTCGCCATCGTTTCCGGCGGCGCGCGGCTGGACCCGGACCTTTCGGGCTTCTTCCTTGCCCTCGGCATCAATGTCCTGCAGGGCTACGGCCAGACGGAAGCCGGCCCCGTGATCGCCGTCAACCTCCCCTGGGACAACCGCCGCCGCACCGTCGGCCTGCCCGTGCGCGGCGTGGAGGCGCGCATCGCCGAGGATGGCGAGCTGCTGGTCCGCGGCGGCCTGGTCATGGACGGCTACTGGGGCGACCCCGAGGCCACCGCCCGCGCCCTCTCCGTCCCGCCCGGCGAGGCGGAGCCGTGGCTGCACACCGGCGATGTCGGCACGATCGACGAGACCGGCCGCCTGGTCATCACCGACCGCAAGAAGGACTTCATCAAGACGCTGGGCGGCGACATGGTCAGCCCCGCCCGCATCGAAGGCCTGCTGATGGGCGAGCCCGAGATCGCCCAGGCCGTGGTCGCCGGCGAGGGCCGCCCGAGCCTCGTCGCCCTCATCGTGCCGGCGGAAGGCGCGAGCGCCGACAAGGCCCTCCAGCGCATCAACGGCAAGCTCTCGGGCATCGAGCGCATCCGCAAATGGGCGGAGGTCGAGCCCTTCACGGTGGAGAACGGCATGCTCACCCCCACCATGAAGGTGAAGCGCCGCGTGGTGCTCGAGCGCCACGCGAACCGCATCGGCGCCCTTTACTCGTAGAAAGGGCCGGGGCGCCAGGCCCCGGCCCTCCGGTCACATCCCCAGCGCGCGGCGGTACAGGTCGAGCAGCGTCTCCTGCTCCTCGACCTCGGCCGGCTCCTGCTTCCTGATCCGGATGATCTGGCGGATCACCTTCACGTCGAACCCGGCGCTCTTGCCCTCCATGAAGATGTCCTTGATGTCGTCGGCCAGCGCCTTGCGCTCTTCCTCCAGCCGCTCCACCCGCTCGATGATGGAGCGCAGCCGGTCGGCCGCGATGCCCCCCACGTCGGGGTCGGGATCGGCCTTCTGCCTCTCGCGGCTCGCGGCAGCCTCATCGTCGATGTCGAAGGGTACGTCAGACATGGATCTCTCGCTGCATCTGGTCGGGAGGCGGTGAGGGGGGCGCGGTGGCGATCGCGCGCGGCAGCACCGCCGGTGTCCCCCGGCCATCCGCCAATCCCCGACCCCCCTCGGGTGGAGCCGGGGGTCTTACCCCTTCCGCCCCGCCCGCCTCAATGCCCCCCCGCGCCGGCAGGGAACCCTTCGGGAACGCCGTGACCCTCAGGCCACGGGCCCGTCAGCCCCGCGGTGCAGCAGATGCGTCATCGCCGCCGTCCCCAGCACGGGCACCAGCAGGTTGGCGAAGGGCACCAGCGCCATCCCGGCCATCACGGCGCCGACCGCGAGCACCGAGAACTCCCGCCGCTTCCGCAGGATGCGCGCCTGCGCCACCGTCATCCGCCGCTGCGCCACGCCCTCGAACAGCCCGTGCCCCAGCGAGACCGCGGCCACGAGCCACAGCAGCGCCCCGCCGATCAGCGGCAGCAGCAGCGCAACGGGCAGCAGCACAAGGTTCAGCGCCAGCACCTTCAGCGCCAGCGTCACGTTGAACACGCCCTGCGCGGCCAGCGAGGCGCCGCGCGGCGCCGGAAGCCCCGGGTAATGCCGCCGCTCCACCGCCGCCGCCGTCTCGTCCAGGAACAGCCCGGCGAGGGCGAGCGCGAAGGGCACGAAGAGCCAGAAGGCCGCGAACACCGCGGCCACCCCGCCCAGCAGCCCCGCCGCCGTCGCGATCCAGCCCGTGCCCCCCGCCAGCGCCATCACCGCCCAGTCCGCCAGCGCGATCAGCGCGGCCAGGGCCAGCACGGCCCCGAGCGCACCCTTGATCAGAGGCCCGCGGAACCCCCGCTCGAACACCTGGTCGAAAGGCAGTGTCAGGCTCGCGATCACCGCTCCCACGCGCGCTCAGTGCCCCGGATTGCCGGCGGCGAAGGCCGCCTTCTGCTCGGCCGAGGCCTCCCGCTGGTGCTTCGCCTGCCACTCCTTGTAGGGCATGCCATAGACGATCTCGCGCGCCTCCGGATCGGGGATCGCGATCCCCTGCCCCTCCGCCGCCTCTCGGTACCAGCGGGACAGGCAGTTCCGGCAGAAGCCCGCCAGGTTCATCAGGTCGATGTTCTGCACGTCCGTCCGCTCGCGCAGGTGCTGCACCAGCCGCCGGAAGGCCGCGGCCTCGAGCTCCGTGCGGGTCTTGTCGTCGATCTCGGTCATGCCGGCCCCTCTCGTTCCCCGGCGAGATGGGGACGCCCCGCGGAAGCTTCTATCCCTCGCCCGATCCCTCGCCGCGCGTCCCCGGAAAGCGCGGCAACCCGTCGCCGGGGACGACCCAGGGCAGATGGGCGGCGAACTGCACGTGGTCCCAGGGCGGCACCAGCGCGGGATCGTCCAGGCTCGCGGTGGTCACGTCGATCTCGCCCGGCAGGTCGTGCGCGGCAAAGGTCAGCGTCGTTCCGCAATCCCCGCAGAATCCCCGCTCCGCCCGCGCGCTGGAGGCGTAGAGCCGCATCGTGCCGGACACCACGCGGAACCCCGTCCGCGGCACGCTGAACCAGGCGACCATCGGCGCCCCCGCCGCCCGCCGGCAATCCCCGCAATGGCAGATCGTCGCGTGAAAAGGGTCGCCGCCCGCCTCGAAGCGCACGGCGCCGCAATGGCAGCCGCCCGTCCGCACCGGGCCCGTCGCGTCACGCTCCATGGACCATTCCTCCTCGGCACCGCCCTCCACGCTCGCATCCCCGCCGCCAGCAGGAAACCCCGCGCCGCGCCGCGCGTCCCCTCGGGGCAGTTGGAGAACGACCCATGGCCGGAACGTCGCGGTGGCGCTGGCTGATCGGCCAGCTCTGGGGGCGCCTGTGGTTCCGCAGCACCCTCTTCTCCCTCGGGGGCATCGCTGCGGCGCTCGGCGCGGTCGCCATCGGCCCCTTCGTGCCCAGCGGCGCCTCCCGGCAGATCGGCGCCGACGCGGTCGGCGACATCCTCGGCATCCTCGCCGCCTCCATGCTCACCGTCGCCACCTTCTCCCTGTCCACCCTCGTCGCCGCCTATGCGGCCGCCACCAACACGGCCACGCCGCGCGCCACCACCCTCCTGATGGAGGACAGCACCGCCCAGAACGCCCTCGGCACCTTCATCGGCGCCTTTCTCTTCAGCATGGTCGGCATCATCGCCCTCAGCACCGGCCTTTACGGCGAGGAGGGGCGGCTGGTGCTCTTCCTCGCCACGCTCGTCGTCGTGGCCCTGGTGGTGATCACCCTGCTGCGCTGGTTCGACCGCCTGCCACGGATGGGGCGCATGTCGGAAACCATGTCCCGGGTGGAGGAAGCCGCCGCCGAGGCGCTGCGCGAGCGCGCCTGGTCCCCCCATCTCGGCGGCACCCCGGCGCGCCCCGAACCGCCACCCGGCGGGCACGCGATCCGCGCCGAAGGCACCGGCTACGTCGTCCACCTCGACCTCGAGGCGCTGGAAAAGGCCGCCTCCGGCCTGGGCGGCCTGCAGCTCCAAGCCGTGCCCGGCAAGCACGTGCACCGCAACGCCGTTCTCGGCTGGACCCGCGCCGCGCCCGACGCCGGGGCGGAGGACGCGATCCGCGCCGCGATCCTGCTCGGCGCCGACCGCAGCTTCCGCCAGGACCCGCGCTTCGGCCTCCTGGTTCTCTCGGAGATCGCCTCCCGCGCGCTGTCGGATGCCGTCAACGACGCCGGCACCGCGATCCGCGTCCTCGCCGGCGGGCTGCAGGTCTTCGACGCCTGGTGCCACCCGGGAAAGCCGCCCGGCGACCTCCCCCGGTATCCCAGCCTCGCCATCCCCGCCCTCGATCCCAGGGAGCTGGTGGAGGACCTCTACCGCCCCATCGCCCGTGCCGGCGCCGCCAATCCCGCGGTCATGGAGCGCCTGCTCAAGTCCCTCGCCGCCCTGCCCGAGATCGGCGGCGATCCTCTCCGCGCCCCCGCCGAGGCGGAGGCCCGGCGCGCCCTGGCCCTCGCCGAGGCCGCCATCGGCCCCGGGGAGGACCACACCGCCCTGCGCGCCCTCGCCCCGCCCTGGCGCTGAAGGCCGCCCGGCCCGGCGCGCGTGACGCAGGCCAAGCAGCTCGGGCCGCGCAACTCAGTCCGCGTAGACGTTCGCCGCCTGGATGATCGGCCTCCAGCGCGCGACCTCGGCGGCCAGGTGCCGCCGGTGATAGGCCGGCGTCGCCTGCTCCTGGCTCGCCACCTCCGTCACGAGCTCCGCGAAACGCTGCTTCAGCCGCTCCTCGCGCAGCGCCGCGCGGATGGCCTGGGAAAGCCGCTCCTGCACCGCCTCCGGCGTGCCGGCCGGCGCGTACATCCCGTGCCAGGTGCTCATCGCGATCGCCGGCTGCCCGGCCTCGGCCGTGGTCGGCAGGTCCAGCCCCTCGGCCCGGCGGTCGAGCGTCACGGCATAGGACTTGATCCGGTTGTCCCTGATGAAGGGCGCCGTGTTGGTCGCCTGGTCGCAGAACACGTCGATCCGCCCGGCCATCATCTCCGTCAGAACGGGCGCGGAGCCGCGGAACACCACCGTCGTCACGGGCGTGCCGGCCGCGTGCTGGATCAGCATCCCGCAGAGCTGGTTGGCGCCCCCGAGCCCCGAATGCGCGAGGTTCAGCTTGTCCCCCTGCCGCTTCACCTCCGCCATGAAGCCCGCGAGGTCGCTGGCCGGGAAATCCGGCCGCGCCACGATCGTCATCGCCGCGTCCGACACCACGCCCAGCGGCGCGAAGGAGGTTTCGACGTTGTAGGGCAGCGAGCGGTAGAGCGTCGCGCTCGTCGCGTGCCCGATGTGGTGGGACAGCAGGGTGTAGCCGTCCGGCCGCGCATTGGCCACGCGGGCGGCGGCGATGGTGCCCCCCGCCCCCGTCACGTTCTCGACCACCACGGACTGGCCGAGGTCCTTCGCCATCCCCTCCGCCACGAGGCGCGAGATGACATCCGTCGGACCTCCCGCCGTGAAGGGCACCGTGACCGTGATCGGCCGGTTCGGGAAGGCGGGCGCCTGGGCCCTGACGGCTGGCGCGGCCAGCAGGGCGGGGGCCGCGAGAAGCGCGCGGCGGGGCAGCTTGGACAAGGTTCTCTCTCCCGGGTTCTTGCCCGGGAGTGTGAACCGGCGCGCGACCCGCGTCAGCCCTCCCCGCCTTTCGCTCACCCGGCCTTGTTCGCCCCCTCGATCGCCGCGATCACGGCCCGCGTCACCGTCTCGGTGTCCGCCGTGCCCCCGAGGTCGGCCGTGAACACCCCGTCCGCGCAGACCCGCTCCACCGCCGCCATCAGGGCCGCCGCCGCGGCCGGTTCGCCCAGCTTCTCCAGCATCATCGCCCCGGTCCAGAAGGTGGCCACGGGATTGGCGACGCCCTTGCCCATGATATCGAAGGCCGAGCCATGGATCGGCTCGAACATGGAGGGCGCCCGCCCCGACGGGTCGAGGTTGGCCGTCGGCGCCACGCCCAGCGACCCCGCCACGGCCCCGGCCAGGTCGGAAAGAATGTCGGCGTGCAGGTTGGTGGCCACCACCGTGTCGATGCTGGCGGGCTTCTGCACCATCCGCGCCGCCATGGCGTCCACCAGCTCCTTCTCCACGGTCACGTCCGGGTAGCCCTTCGCGATCTCGGCCGCGATGTCGTCCCACATCACCATGCCGTGCCGCTGGGCATTGGACTTCGTCACCACCGTCAGCAGCTTGCGCGGCCGCCCGCGCGCGATGTCGAAGGCCACCCGCATGATCCGCTCCACGCCCGCGCGGGTGAAGATCGAGGTCTCGGTCGCCACCTCCTCGGGGTGCCCGCGATGGGCGCGGCCGCCATGCCCGGCATACTCGCCCTCGGAGTTCTCCCGCACGATCACCCAGTCGATGTCGCCCGGCTCCACGCTGCGCAGCGGGCTCGTCAGCCCCGGCAGCACGCGCGTCGGGCGGATGTTGGCGTACTGGTCGAAGCCCTGGCAGATTTTCAGGCGCAGACCCCAAAGCGTGACGCTGTCCGGCAGGTCTGGGTCGCCCACCGCGCCGAAATAGATCGCGTCGAAGCCCCGGAGCGTCTCCAGCCCGTCCTCGGGCATCATCGCGCCGGTTTCGCGGTAGAAGTCGCTCCCCCAGGGAAGCGTCTCCACCTCCAGCGCGAAGCCGCCGTCGCGCCGGGCGAGCGCTTCCAGCACGCGCAACCCCGCGGGGATGACCTCCTTGCCGATGCCGTCGGCGGGGATGGCGGCGATCCGGTGGCGTCGCATGGTTCCTGGCCCTTCCTCTCTTGCTTTCAAGCTGCTCCAGCGCATTCCACACCGCTGCCCCGGCGGCAAGTCCAGGCCCCGCCCCCGCCCCCGCCCTGGGCTTGCCCGCGCCACCCACCCGGTGAAGATGCCCCCGACGCCAGGAGAGCCACGATGGAAGCGACCACCCCCGCCAGCGACGCCCCCCCGGGCGCGTCCTGGGACGACGCCCGCGCCCGCGCCGCCCTCCGCCGCCTGCTCGATGCCGCCATCGCCAGCGCCGATCCCCGCAAGGTCCTGGCCGCCCATCTGCCCGAGCCCCCCGCCCTCGGCTCCGGCGGCCGCGTGGTCGTGGTGGGCGCGGGCAAGTCCGCCGCCGTCATGGCCGCCTCGGTCGAGGCCGCCTGGCCCGACATTCCCCTGAAAGGCCTGGTGATCACCCGCTACGGCCACGGCGTCCGCACCGGCTACGGCAAGACCGACCGCATCGAGGTGGTCGAGGCCTCACACCCCGTGCCCGACGCCGCCGGCGAACAGGCCGCGGCCCGCATCCTGGCCCTGGTGCAGGGCCTCACCGAGCACGACCTCGTGCTCGCCCTCATCTCCGGCGGCGGCTCCGCCCTGATGCCGCTCGCCGCCCCCGGCCTGACGCTGGCCGACAAGCAGGAGGTCAACCGCGCCCTGCTTTCCTGCGGCGCCACCATCAACGAGATGAACGCTGTCCGCCGCCACCTCTCGGCCGTCAAGGGAGGCCGCCTCGCCGCCGCCGCCCACCCGGCCCGCGTGGTCACGCTGGCCATCTCCGACGTGCCCGGGGACGACCCGGCCGCCATCGCCTCCGGCCCCACCGTGCCCGACCCCACCAGCTTCGCCGACGCCCGCGCCATCGTCGCCCGCTACGCCATCGCGCTCCCCGACCACGTCCGCGCCCACCTGGAGGCCGGCGCCGAGGAAACGCCCAAGCCAGGCGACCCCCGCCTCGCCCGCGCCGAGTACCGCCTCATCGCCACCCCCCTCATGGCCCTCCAGGCCGCCGCGAAGGAAGCAGAGGCCCTCGGCCTCACCCCCCTCATCCTCGGCGACGCGCTGGAGGGCGAGGCGCGCGAGGCCGGCACCCTGCTCGCCGGCATTGCCCGCTCCGCAGCCGCCCACGGCCACCCCGTTCCCCGCCCCGCCGTGCTCCTCTCGGGCGGGGAGACCACCGTCACCCTCGGCGAGGCCCGCGGCGCCGGCGGCCGCAACGGCGAGTGCCTCCTCGGCCTCGCCGTCGCCCTTGCCGGCCATCCCGGCATCTGGTCCCTGATGGCCGACACGGACGGCATCGACGGTTCCGAATCCAACGCCGGCGCCATCGCCGCGCCCAACACCCTGGCGCGCGCGGCCGCCTCGAACATCGATCCCCGCGCCGCGCTATCGGCCCACCGCAGCCACGATGTCTTCGCCGGGCTGGACGACCTCGTGACCACCGGCCCGACCCTGACCAACGTGAACGACTTTCGTGCGGTCATCATAACTTAGCAAAACTAAGGCACATCCGCCCTCGCGCTGTTAACTTAAGCTTCCTAAGTTATCCGCATGCGCGACCAAGCCCTTGAAGCCCTCCTCGCCCGGCGCGGCGCCGTCACCCGCATCGCCAACGGCCTCGGCATCTCCACCGCCGCGGTTTCCCAGTGGCGCCGCATCCCCCCCGAACGGGTGGAGGAGGTGGCCCGCATCATGGAGGTCGCCCCCGAAGCCCTCCTTCCGACCGTCCTCGCCGCCACAGGAGCGCCCCGCTTGGCCCCCAAGATCGCCATCCGCCGCCGCCGCCGCACCAAGATGATCGCGACCCTCGGCCCCGCCAGCAGCAGCCCGGAGGTGATCGAGCGCCTGTTCCGCGCGGGCGCCGACATCTTCCGGCTCAACTTCTCCCACGGCTCCCACGAGGACCACGCCGCCCGCATCGCCACCATCCGCGAGATCGAGCGCCGCACCGGCCGCCCCATCGGCATCCTGGCGGACGTGCAGGGCCCCAAGCTCCGCGTCGGCAAGTTCGCGGGCGGGCGCATCCAGCTCCAGGCGGGCCAGCCCTTCCGCCTCGACCTTTCCCCCGTTCCCGGCGACGTCCGCCGCGTCCAGCTTCCCCACCCCGAGATCATCCACGCCGCCCGCATCGGCACCTCCCTGCTGCTCGACGACGGCAAGCTCCGCCTGGGCGTCACGCGCCAGCGCGAGGACCACCTGGAAACCGAGGTGCTCGTCGGCGGCCCTCTGTCGGACCGCAAGGGCGTCAACGTCCCCGACGTCGCCCTCCCCATTCCCGCGCTGACGGAGAAGGACCGCGCCGACCTCGCCTTCGTGCTGGAGCAGGGCGTCGAGTTCATCGGCCTCTCCTTTGTCCAGCGCCCCGAGGACGTGGCCGAGGCCAAGGAGATCGCCGCCGGCCGCGCCTGGATCATGGTGAAGATGGAGAAGCCCCAGGCCGTCGAGCACATGGACGCCATCCTCGACCTCGCCGACGCCGTCATGGTGGCCCGCGGCGACCTCGGCGTGGAATGCCCGCCCGAGGAGGTGCCGCTGATCCAGAAGCGCATCATCCGCGCCGCCCGCTCCCGCGGCCTGCCCGTGGTGGTGGCGACCCAGATGCTGGAAAGCATGATCAGCGCCCCCACCCCCACCCGCGCGGAGGCCTCCGACGTCGCCACGGCGGTCTTCGACGGCGCCGACGCGGTCATGCTCTCCGCCGAGACGGCCGCCGGCAGCTACCCCTACGAGGCCGTGAACATCATGGACCGCATCATCGCCCGCACCGAGCAGGACCCGGGCTGGCGCTCCATGACCGACGCCGCGCGGCCGGAGCCCCGCCACACCTCCTCCGACGCCATCGCCGCCGCCGCCCGCCAGATCGCCAGCACGATCGAGGCCGAGGCCATCGCCTGCTTCACCTCCACCGGCTCCACCGTGCTGCGCGTCGCCCGGGAGCGCCCCGCCGCGCCCATCCTCGGCCTGACCGCCAGCGAATCCACCGCCCGCCGCCTGGCCCTGGTCTGGGGCGTCCACCCCGTGCCGAGCAAGGAGCCGGCCAGCATGACCGACATGGTCGCCAAGGGCGTTCGCGCCGCGGCCGGGGAAGGCTTCGCCACCCGGGGCGACGAGGTGGTGGTGGTCGCCGGCGTGCCCTTCGGAACCCCCGGCACCACCAACGCGCTGCGCGTGGCGGTGGTGGATTGAGGCCCAGGACAGGGCTAAGCAGCCCGCCAAACCTGCGATCGGAACCGAGATGAAGCGTTTCGCCACAACCGTCCGCGGCCTCGCCCCGCGCATCCTGGCGGCCGCGCTGATGGCCGGCGGGCTTTCCGCCGTGCTCGCCGCGCCCGCCCAGGCCCAGCGCAACGGCACCTACGAGGTCGCCGGCACCAATCCGGACGGCTCCAGCTATTCCGGGAACATCCTCATCCAGCAGGTCGGCCTTGCCTCCTGGCGCGTCCGCTGGACCATCGGCCAGGCGCAGATCGAGGGCTACGGCATGTCCGTGGGCCGGGTCTTCTCCATCGGCTTCGTGCTGGGGGAACGCCCGGGCATGAGCATCTTCGAGGTGGCCGAGGATGGCAGCATGTCCGGCCAGTGGACCCTGATCGGCAGCAGCGCCATCGGCACCGAGAACCTCACCCCGCGCTGAGCGCGCCCGGCCGGGCGGGCCCGTGGGCGGCCCGGCGACTCCTCACCCCGCCCCGAACACCCGCCAGAGCCCGACCGCCAGGCCGACCGCCCCGCCCGGCACGGTCAGCCCGAGCACCGCGCGCACGGCGCGCAGCCCGGCGGCGCCGCGCCGCTCCCGCTCGGTCCATTCCTCCCTGGGCCGGGCGGGGTCCCAGGGCTCATCCTCCGCGCCGATGAAGCGCCCCACGGCGGCCTCCCGACCGGGCAGCGCCGCCCGCCTGCGGAACGGATCATCAAAGGTCGGGTGCCGCTGCACGTCCTCACCCCTCGGTAGCCCGCGCACCCCTCCGGCGCGCCGCGCACGCGCCGCAGCGTGCCACGAAACAACCGGGTCCGAAACGGCCTTCACGCTTCAATCGGCGCCGCCTGCCGCCCCTTCCCGCGCGAGCAGCGCCCGCTTGCGCTCCATCCCCCAGCGATAGCCGCGCAACGACCCGTCCCGCCCCACCACCCGGTGGCAGGGCACCGCCAGCGCCACCCCGTTGCCCGCGCAGGCCCGCGCCACCGCACGCGCGCCGCGCGGCATGCCCAGCCGCGACGCCAGCGCCGCGTAATCCACCGTGCCCCCCGGCGGGATGGCCCGCAGCGCCTCCCAGACGCGCTTCTGGAAGGCGGTGCCGCGCAGGTCCAGCGGCAGGTCCAGCGCGCCGCGCGGCTCCTCCACCCAGGCCAGCACCCGGGCCACGGCCTCGCGGACCGGCGCATCCGCCGCCTCGATCCGCGCCGCCGGGAAGCGCCCCGCCAGCGCCGCGCGCAGCGAAGCCTCGTCCGTCCCGAACTCGATCGAGCACACCCCGCGCGCCGTCATCCCCACCAGCACCGGGCCGAGCGCGCTCTCGCCGAAGGCAGTGCGGATCACCTCGCCCGCCCCACCCCGCCGCGCGGCGCCCGGCGTCATGCCCAGCACCTTTCCGCCATCCTCGTAGACCCGGCTCTCGCTGCCGAAGCCCGCCCCGGCCACGGCATCCGCCACCCGCTCGCCCGAGGCCAGCGCCGCGCCCAGGCGCCGCGCGCGCAGCGCCGCCGCGTATTCATGCGGCGTCACCCCCGCCACCGCCCGGAACAGCCGGAGGAAGTGGTGCCGCGCATAGCCCGCCCCCGCCGCCAGCGCCGCGAGGGACGGCATCTCCTCGGCGGACTCGATCTCGGCGCAGGCCGCCCGCACCGCCGCCGCATGGACCGCGGCCCGGCTCCCGTCGGGGTCGCAGCGGAGGCAGGGGCGGAACCCGGCCAGGACGGCCTCCGCCACCGCCCCGAAGAAGCGCACGTTCCGCCGCAGCGGCGGCCGGGCCGGGCAGCCAAGGCGGCAGACCACCCCCTGGCTGGTCACGCCGTAGAAGCGCCCCGGCCACTCCTCGCGCCGCAGAAGCGCCTGCCAGAGCGCCTCCTCGTCGGGGGCCGGTCCACGGGGTTCGATCGTCTGGCTCATGCCGCCTTCTCCCCCGCCTCGCCTCCCCGATGCCATCCGGCCGTTGCGCCCGAACGGCCCATCCCGGCCCGGCCTGCCCGGATCCGGCCGCTCAGGTCTGGTCGCTCAGGTCTGGTCGCCCAGCGCCCGCCGGGTCAGCTCCCGCCGGCGTGCCTCGCCGCCCGGCAGGAAGGGGTTGATCCGCAGCGCCGCCTCCAGGCTCCGCAGCGCCCCGCCCGCGTCCCCGGCCTCCTCCTGCAGCTCCGAAAGCGCCGCCAGCGCCCCGAAATGCCGGGGCTCCAGCCGAAGCGCCTCCCGCAGGTCCGCCGCCGCCGCCGCCCGGTCACCCGCCGCCGCCTGGGCGCGCCCGCGCAGCACCCAGGATTCCGGGAAGTCGGGCTGCAGCGTGATCGCCGCGTCCAGGTCCTCCACCGCATCCGCCGATTCGTGGGCCTGCATGGCCCGCAGGCCCTTGCGCAGCAGCAAACCCACCGCGGGCGAGCCGCCCTCCGCCCAGAGCGCCTGGATGCGCGCCTGGATCGGCGCCGCGGCGGCCTCGTCCGGCGCCTGGGGCAGCCCGTCCAGAAGCCGGTCCAGCTCCGCCCGCCGCGCCTCGGCGGCCCCGGCCCGCGGCATGGGGGAGGCGAGCGGCGGTATCGCCGGGCCCAGCCCCGGACCGCTGCCCGGCGTGGGCAGAACCTGCGCCGCCACCGGCCCCCCCGGCACCACGGCCAGCCCCGCCGCGCCCGACAGCACGGCCAGCAGCCCCGCCGCGCGCGCCAGGCACGTCATTCCGCCGCAACCGCCTGCCGCGCCACCTGCCGCCCCCTGGCCTCCGCCACCGCAGCCGGCTCCGGCCCGCCCGCCATCCAGTCCAGCAGCTCCACCGTGTGCGCCACCGGCAGCGCTTCCCCGCCGAGCTGCGTCAGGCACCCGATATTGCCCGATGCCATGAGGTCCGCCCCCGTCCGCTCCAGGTGCCCGAGCTTGCGCTCCCGCAGCTTCCCCGCGATCTCCGGCTGGAGGATGTTGTAGGTGCCCGCGCTGCCGCAGCAGAGATGCGCCTCGGCGGGCACCCGCACCTCGAAGCCCGCCCGTTCCAGCAGCGACTTCGGCACCGCCGTGATCCCCTGCCCGTGCTGGAGGGAGCAGGCCGCGTGATAGGCCACCGCCAGCCCCGGCCGCTCCCGAAGCGGCGCGTAGTCGAAGCGCGCCAGCACCTCCGACACGTCCTTGGCGAGCCCCGCGATCCGCGCCGCCCGGGCGCGCAGCACCGGCTCCGCCTCGCGGAACATGTGCCCGTAATCCTTCACCGTGGTCCCGCAGCCGGAGGCGTTGATCACCACCGCGTCCAGCCCCTCGCCCTCGGCTTCGGCGGCCCAGGCCTCGATATTGGCACGCGCCTGGGCGTGGGAGGCGTCCTGCTTGCCCATGTGGTGGGTCAGCGCGCCGCAGCAGCCCTGGCCCGCCGTCACCACCACGTCCAGACCCATCCGCGTCAGCAGCCGGATGGTCGCCTCGTTGATGGAGGGCGCCAGCACGGTCTGCGCGCAGCCCACCAGCAGCGCCACCCGCCCGCGCCGCACGCCCTCGGCGCGGTGCACCGTCGCCCGCGCGGAGGCGCCCGCCGGCGGCAGCGCGGAGGGCGCCAGGTCCAGCATGGCCCGCATCCGCTTCGCCGTCATGGAGGCGCCGCCCAGCAGCCCGCGCAGCGGCCGCGCGATCCGCGCGCCCACCAGCGCCGCCCGGAACAGCGCGGGGCGCGGCAGCACCACCGACAGCACGTTGCGGATCACCCGCTCGGCGAAGGGGCGCCTGTAGGTGTCCTCGATGTGGTGCCGCGCATGGTCCACCAGGTGCATGTAGTGCACCCCGCTCGGGCAGGTCGTCATGCAGGAGAGGCAGGACAGGCAGCGGTCCACGTGCCGCACCTCCTGCTCGGAGGCCGCGCGGCCGGATTCCAGCATGTCCTTGATCAGGTAGATGCGCCCGCGCGGGCTATCCAGCTCGTCGCCCAGCAGCACGAAGGTCGGGCAGGTGGCCGTGCAGAACCCGCAATGCACGCAGGTCCGCAGGATCTGGTTGGATTCCCGGGTATCCGGATCCCGGAGCTGTTCCACCGTGAATTCGGTCCGCATCCATTCCACCCTTCTCGGTCCTGCCGCCCTCCAGGATCGCCGCGGCAACCCCGGAAGCGCTGTGCCGTTGGCCCAGGCCAGGAACACCCAACAAGAATACGACGGCCGCGCCTTGCAAGGGCCCGGCCCCGAAAAGGATCAGCGCCCCGCCATGCCGACCCCGCCCCAGGCCTCAGCCCGCCCCGTCAAGGCCGACCCCGCCCGCCTCGGGGAGGCCGAAGCCGAGCGGCAGGCACGCCTGATGGCCAGGCCCGCCGACGGCGCCACCCGCTTCCCCGGCGATGGCGGCCAGGCGCTCCCGCCCGGCGCCGCGCCGGCCCAGCCCCGCGATCCCAGGGGCTGAGCAAGCGCCGGCCCGCCTTCCGCCGGGCCGCCCGCGCGCTCAGCCCGCGAAGGGGTCACTCACGGTGATGGTGTCGTCCCGCTCCGGGCTGGTGGACAGCAGCGCCACCGGCGCCTCCACGAGTTCCTCGATCCGGCGCACATACTTGATGGCCTGCGCCGGCAACGCCGCCCAGGACCGCGCGCCGCGGGTGCTGCCAGACCAGCCCTCGATCGTCTCGTAGACCGGCTTGGCCGCCGCCTGCGCCGCCATGCCCGCCGGCAGGCGCCGCACCATCTCGCCGTTGATGTCGTAGCCCGTGCAGATCTTCAGCTCCGGCAGGCCGTCGAGCACGTCGAGCTTGGTCAGCACCAGCCCGCTCACGCCACCCACCTTCACCGCCTGCCGCACCAGGCAGGCATCGAACCAGCCGCAGCGCCGCGGCCGCCCCGTCACCGTGCCGAACTCGTGCCCGCGCTCGCCCAGCAGCTTGCCCGTGTCGTCGAACAGCTCCGTCGGGAAGGGACCGGACCCCACGCGCGTGGTGTAGGCCTTGGCGATGCCGAGCACCGTCCCGATCGCGTGCGGCCCAACCCCCGCGCCCGCCGCGGCATTGCCGGCCACCGTGTTGGAGGAGGTGACGTAGGGATAGGTCCCGTGGTCCACGTCCAGCATCACGGCCTGCGCGCCCTCGAACATCACGCGCTTGCCCTCCGCGCGCGCCTGGTCCAGCCGCTCCCACACCGCTTCCATGAAGGGCAGCAGCTTCGGCGCCCAGCCGAGGATCTGCTGCATCAGCGCGTCCTTGCCGAACTCCGGCGCCCCGAGGCCGCGCAGCAGCGAGTTGTGGTGCAGCAGCAGCTCGTCGAGCTTGCGCGACAGCGTCTCCGGCTCCGCCAGGTCGCACAGCCGGATGGAGCGCCGCCCCACCTTGTCCTCATAGGCCGGGCCGATGCCGCGCCCCGTCGTGCCGATCTTGTCGCCGCCCCGCGCGGCTTCCCGCGCCTTGTCGAGCGCGGGGTGCAGCGGAAGGATCAGCGGGGTGTTCTCGGCGATGCGCAGGTTGTGCGGCCCGACCTCGAGCCCCTGCGCCCGCACCTTCTCGATCTCGCCCAGCAGCGCGTCGGGGTCCAGCACCACGCCGTTGCCGATGATGCCGAGCTTGCCGCGCACCACGCCCGAGGGCAGCAGGCTCAGCTTGTAGGTCTGGTTGCCCACCACCAGCGTGTGGCCCGCGTTGTGCCCGCCCTGGAAGCGCACGACGATGTCGGCGCGGCTGGCCAGCCAGTCCACCACCTTGCCCTTGCCCTCGTCGCCCCACTGGGCGCCGATAATGGCGACGTTGGCCATGGCCCTACTCCTTCGTGTGTCGCGCGTCGCGCGCGCCAGTGTCTCTCGCGTCGCCCGCGCCCGGACCGGGCGCACCCCCGGCGCGGCCCAGCTCAACCACCTCGCCGCCCCGCAGCGCATGCGTGCAGCCCAGCGCCCGCGCCTCGTCCGCCGGCGAGAGCGCCGCCACCGTCACGCGCCCCGCCCGCCGCAGCCCGGCCGCCACGGCCGGCTCATGCCCCAGCGGCAGGAAGATCCGCTCGGGCGCGGCCGCGCGCGGCGCTGCCCGCAGCGCGGCATCCGGGTAAAGGCTCAGCCCCGTCGCCGGCTCCTCGCCGCTCATGTAGCGCCCGCCGCGCCCCAGCTCCCCGGTGCGCCCGGGCCCATAAAGCGTGAAGGCCACCCCGGTGTGGTAGCGGAAGCCGCGGAACTCCACGGGATCCAGCGTGATCCGCAGCCCCGGCAGGCGGCGGCGCAGCGCCGCCACCACCTCGGCGGCGTTGTCCGCGATCCGCCGCGGCCCTTCCGGCAGGGGCGCGGCGCGCAGGGCGGCCAGCGCGCCGTCCGCCGGCCCCGCCGCCGCCAGCAGCCCGACCAGGAAGATCGCGGGCGGCCCCGCCGCCTCGGCCAGCCGTGCGACCTCCGCCGCGTCCTTGCGGTCCAGCGCGCGGGCCAGGCGCGCACGCGCCGTGCCCTCCAGCCCCGCCGCGTCCAGCAGCGCCGGCGACATGGCCGGCAGGGTGATGTCCAGCGCGACGCCCGCGATGCCCACCGCCTCCAGCGCCTCGACGCCGAGCGCCGCCGCCTCCGCATCGGCCTCGGCGCTGTCCACCCCGATCAGCTCCACGCCGAGCTGCGGCAGCTGCCGCTCCGGCGCGATCTGCGTGCCGCGCACCCGCAGCACCTGCCCGGCGTAACACAGCCGCAGCGGCCGCGGCGCGGCCCGCAGCCGTGTCGCCGCGATGCGCGCAACCTGCGGCGTGGTGTCGGCACGCAGCCCCATCATCCGCTGGCTCTCGGGGTCCATCAGCCGGAAGGTCTGGTCCGCCAGCGCGGCGCCAGAGCCCTGCAGCAGCCCTTCCTCGAACTCCAGCAGCGGCGGCTTCACCCGCTCGTAGCCGTGGCTCGCGAAGACCCCCATCATCGCCTCCACCAGCGCCGCCTCCCGCGCCGCCTCGGGCGGCAGGAGGTCGGACAGGCCGGCCGGCAACAGGGCCGGGTTCGGTGGGTCGTCGGTCACGCGAGGAAGGTCATCGGCTGGTGGGGGATCGCCCGGGCTTCTTTGCGCGGCGTGAATGGCAGCGAGGGCCCCGCGCCGCAAGTCCCGCGCCCCAACTCGGCGCCCCAACTCGGCGCCGGGCCCGCCACGCCACATGCGCCAGCGCCCTGCGGGACGACCCATGTAAACGGCCCGTCGGCGCCCCAGATGCGCCCGAGAGGTTCCCCATGAAGAATGCCCTTCTCGCCTTCCCCCTTTGTTCGGCCCTCTTCCTCGCCGCCTGCGGCGATGGCCGCCTGGTCGGCAACATCGGCCTCGCCGACCCGCTCCGCGGCCCCGCACGCGCGGCACCCTTCGAATACGGCCAGACCGAGAAGCTCGCCGGCCGCCCCGCCGCCGCCGCCGAGGCCGCCGCCCAGATCGAGGCCTTCGCCAACGCCGCCGAAACCGACCCGCTCTGGACCCATCCGCGCAACGCGACCCTGCTGCCCCAGCTCCAGATCGCGCGGCGCGAGTTCCGCCAGGCTCTCGGCGTCCCCTCCGCAACGCCCCCGGCGGTGGCGGTGAACGCCTTCGCCCAGGCCTCCGCCGCCCTTGCCCAGGCCGACACGCGCGGCGCGGAGCTGGCGCTGGCCCCGGTCGGCGGCGGCGCCACCCTCGCCCGCCTGTCCAACCTGCCGCGCCTGCCCAGGGTGGAGGAAGCGGCGCAGGCGGTGGCCATCGAGTCCAACCGCAACCACCACGGCCGCGGGTAACCCCGCCTTCACCTTCCCTGGGGCAGTGTTTCCCCGCCAGAACGGCGGGAGACACGGACTTGCCCCAGCGAAGCATCCGGCACGGCCAGCAAGGCGCCGGCGGGCGGGTCGATCCCGCCGAAACCACCGCCCGCGCCCTCGCCCTGCACCGCCAGGGCGACCTCGCGGCCGCGGCGCCGCTCTACCGCGCGGTGCTCGCCCGCCACCCCCGCCACTTCGGCGCGCTCCAGCTCCTCGGCCTGCTGCACGCCATGCGGCAGGAACCCGCATCCGCCCTGCCCCTTCTCCGCCGCGCCATCGCCGTGGACGACCGGCACGGCTTCGTCCACAGCAACCTCGGCAACGCGCTGGTGGAACTCGGCCAGGCCGCGCAGGCCCTGGCCTCCTTCGACCGTGCCATCGCGCTCGACCCCGGCCTGGTGGAAGCGCGCGTCGGCCGGGGCAACGCCCTGCAGGCCCTCGGCCGCAACGCCGAGGCCCTGTCCACCCTCGACGAGGCCCGGGCGCTCGGCGCCGACATGGCGGAGCTGCACAACAACCGCGGAAACGCCCTCCGCGCCCTCGGCCGCGCGGAGGAAGCCCTTCCCGCCTACGACGCCGCCATTGCCCGCAAACCCACCTATGCCGGCGCCCACGCCAACCGCGCCACGGCGCTGAGCGACCTCGACCGCGACGTGGAGGCCTTCGCCAGCATCGGCATCGCGCTGATGCTGCGCCCGGACGACCCGGCCTTCCTGAACATCCAGGGCGTCATCCTCCGCGACCTTCGCCGGCCGGAGGAAGCGCTCGCCAGCCTCGACCGCGCCCTGGTCCTGGCCCCCGGCCTCGCCGACGCCCACGCGAACCGCGTCGCCGCGCTCTGCGACCTCAACCGCCAGGAGGAGGCGCTGGCCAGCGCCGAAGCCTCCCTGGCGCTGTGCCGGAACGCCGCCGCCCACCGCAACCGCGCCGCCGTCCTCGCGCAGCTCAGCCGCCATGGGGAGGCCGAGGCCGAGGAAAGCGCCGCCCTCCAGGCCGATCCGGGCTCGGGCGAGGCCTGGAACGGCCGCGGCAACGCCCTGGTGGAACTCGGACGCTTCGAGGAGGCGCTCGGCTGCTTCTCGACCGCCGCCGGGCTTTTCCCGGGCAACCGGAACATCCCCTACAACCGCGGCAACGCGCTGCGCGGCCTGGGCCGGCACCAGGACGCCATCGCCGCCTTCGACGAATCCCTCGCGATCGATCCCGGCCATGCCGAGGCCCATTGGAACCGCTCCCTCAGCCTGCTCGCCCTGGGCAGTCTGGAGGAGGGCTTCCGCGGCTACGAATGGCGCTGGCGCCGCAAGAACGCCGTGCCCCACCGCCACGGCGCCTCCCCCCTCTGGCAGGGTGGGGCGCTCGAAGGCCGCACCCTCCTGCTCCATGCCGAGCAGGGGCTGGGCGACACGATCCAGATGGCGCGGTTCATCCCCCTCGCCGCCGCGCGCGGCGCTCGGGTCCTGGTGGAGGCCCAGCGCCCGCTCCACCCCCTGCTGCGCCAGCTGCCCGGCATCTCCGCCCTGTTCAGCCCGGGCGAAACCCCGCCGCCCTTCGACCTGCAATGCCCGCTGATGAGCCTGCCATTGGCCTTCGGCACGCGGCTGGACACGATCCCCGGGCCCATCACCGACCTGTCCGGCAACCTCGCCCGCGCGGGCGCCTGGGACCGCGACCTGCCCGGCGGCGTGCTGCGCCTGGGCATCGCCTGCTCCGGCAATCCCGACCACGCGCGGGACCGCGAGCGCTCCATCCCCCTCTCCCTCTTCGCCCCGCTCCTGCGCCCGGGGGTGGAGGCCTTCCTGATCCAGACGCAGCTCCGTCCATCCGACGAAGCCTTCCTGGCCGCGACCCCTGGGCTGACCGACCTGCGCCCTCGCCTGACCGGCTTCGGGGAAACCGCCGCGGCCCTCCTCGCCATGGATGCGGTGGTCTGCGTGGACACCAGCGTGGCGCATCTCGCGGGCACGCTGGGCACCCCCGCGCACCTTCTCCTGCCCTCCCTGCCCGACTGGCGCTGGCTGCTCGATCGCGCGGACAGCCCCTGGTACCCCAGCCTCCGCCTGCACCGCCGCGCGCGCGGCGAAGGCTGGGAAAGCGTCATCGCCCGCGTCGCCGCCGCGCTTCCGGAAGCGGCGCGGCTGGTGGCCTGAGGCGCTATTCCGCCGCCTGGGAAAGCGGCCGGGCCACATCCTCCAGCGACTTGCCCTCGGCCGCGAAGCCCAGCTTCCACTCGGTACCCGCCGCGATCAGCATCAGCGCGGCGCCCAGCAGGTAGCCCCACATGATGTCGGTCCGCTGCCCGCCCTCGATCAGCACGCCGAACAGCGCGGGGCCGACCACCCCGCCGACCAGCGTGCCGAAGGCGTAGAACAGCGCGATGCCCATGGCCCGCATCTCCAGCGGAAAGCTCTCCCCCACCGTGAGATAGGCGGCCGAGGCGGCCGCGGAGGCGAAGAAGAAGATCACCGTCCAGGCCGCCGTCTGCTCCCAGGCGGAAAGCCAGCCCTGCGCGAAGGCGTAGCCCGTCACCGCCATCAGCACCCCGGCCAGCCCGTAGGTGGCCGTGATCATGATCCGCCGCCCGATCGTGTCGAAGAAATGCCCCAGCAGCAGCGGCCCCGCGAGGTTCCCCAGCGCGAAGGGCAGCATGAACCAGCCGATATGGGCCGAGGAAATCCCGTAGAAGCGCGTCAGCACCAGCGCGTAGGTGAAGAACACCGCGTTGTAGCAGAAGGCCTGGCAGGCCATCAGCACGATCCCCAGGACCGCCCGCTGCGGATAGGTGCGGAACAGCGTCCGCGCCACTTCGCCCAGCGTCGTGTGGCTGCGCGGGTCGATGCGGATCGGGCTTCCCGTCACCGGCGGCAGCGGCCCCTTCTCGCGCGCCACCCATTCCTCGATGTCGCCGACGATCTTCTCCGCCTCGGCATTGCGCCCATGCGTCATCAGCCAGCGCGGGCTTTCCGGAATAAAGCGCCGCAGCAGCAGCACCGAGAGCGAGAGCGCGCCGCCCACCCCGAAGGCCAGCCGCCAGCCAAGCTCCGGGTCGATCACCGCCGGGTCCAGCAGCACCAGGGAGGACGCCGCCCCCGCCGCGGCCCCGCCCCAGAAGGTCCCGTTCACCGCGAGGTCCGTCGTGCCCCGCCGCCGCGCCGGGATCAGCTCCTGGATGGCCGAGTTCACCGCGGAGTATTCCCCGCCGATCCCCGCCCCCGTGAAGAAGCGGAACACCGCGAAGGACCAGAAATCCCAGGAGAAGCCGGTCGCGATCGTCGCCACGAGGTAGACCAGCACCGTGAGCGTGAACAGCTTCTTCCGCCCCAGCCGGTCCGTCAGCCAGCCGAAGAACAGCGCCCCCGAGACCGCCCCGAGCAGATAGGCCGAGGCCGTCAGCCCCACCTGCGTTTCCGTCAGCTGAAGCCGCGGGCTTTCCCGGATGGCGCCGGCCAGCGACCCCACCAGGGTCACCTCCAGCCCGTCGAGCACCCAGGTCACCCCCAGCGCCACAACCACCAGCCAGTGGAAGCGTGACCAGGGAAGCCGGTCCAGACGGTTCGGAACATCGGTGGTGAAGCTGGCGCTGTTGAAGCTGCCGGACATGATTCCTCCGCTCGGCGCGCCCCAACGCGGCCCTTCCCGAGCGGAACCGCGCGCGGCGCGGAAGGTTACAGGCGCCTCACCCGTCGGCCGCCGCCTCGTCGCGCGCCATCTCCACCGCCACCTCGGCGAAGGCCCAGTCCAGCCAGGGCAGCAGCGCCTCGATGTCGGAGGTTTCCACGGTCGCCCCGCCCCAGATCCGCAGCCCTGGCGGCGCGTCGCGATAGGAGGCGAGGTCCAGCCCCACCCCCTCCGCCTCCAGGATGGCGGCCAGCCGCTTCGCCACCCGCGCCTGCGCCCTGGCATCCATCGCCAGGAACCAGGGAACCACGATCTTCAGGCAGATCGAGGTGCAGGACCGCGCCTCCGGCTCCTCCGCCAGGAAGGCCGCCCAGCCGCTGGACGCCACCCAGCGCTCCACCGCCGCCAGATTGGCCTCCGAACGGGCGACGAGCCCGTCCAGCCCACCCACCGATTCCGCCCAGCGCAGCCCGTCCAGCGCATCCTCCACGCACAGCATGGAGGGCGTGTTGATGGTGTCGCCCTCGAAGATCCCCTCGATCAGCTTCCCGCCCCGGGTCAGGCGCATGATCTTCGGCAGCGGCCGCCCGGCGTCGTACCCCTCCAGCCGCGCCACCGCCCGCGGCGAGAGCGCCAGCATCCCGTGCGCCGCCTCGCCCCCCAGCACCTTCTGCCAGGACCAGGTGACCACATCGAGCCTCTCCCAGGGGAGCCGCATGGCGAAGGCAGCCGAGGTCGCGTCGCAGATCGCGAGCCCCTCGCGCTCCTCCGCGATGAAATCCGCGTCGCGCAGCCGCACGCCGCTGGTGGTGCCGTTCCACACGAACACCGCGTCCCGCTCCGGCGCCACCGGGTCCAGCGCGGGCAGCCGCCCGTAGGGCGCCTCCCGCAGCGCGACATCGGGCAGCTTCAGCTGCGCCACGATGTCGGTCGCCCATTCCTTGGAGAAGGACTCCCACACCAGCACGTCCACGCCCCGCTGCCCCAGCACCGACCAGAGCACCATCTCCACCGCCCCGGTGTCGGAGGCCGGCACCACGCCCAGCCGCCAGTCCGCGGGCATCCCGAGGATGGCCCTGGACCGCGCGATCACCTCCGCGATGCGGCCCTTCGGCTCCGCCGCCCGGTGGCTGCGCCCCACCATGGCCCCCTCCAGCGCCGCCAGCGACCAGCCCGGCCGCTTGGCGCAGGGGCCGGAGGAGAAGCAGGGATTCGCCGGCCGCACCGCGGGCCTCGCCGCGCCAAGCTCGATCATTGCCTTGCCCATCGCGCGACCCTCTGCCGGCGGCCTGCCCGCCCGGTGGCCCATGGGCTTGCCGCCGCCCGCCCCTCCGGTCAAGCGCACCGCAACATGGAAGGGGCAACCCGCCCGCCCCACTCCCGTTGCGCCCGGGTGCGACACGAAACAGCCACCCTCCTGATCGCCCTGGCCGCCGTCGGGCTCATCGCCTGGCTCGCGCCCGACGTGCTGCTCATCGTCTTCGCGGGCTGCCTGCTGGCGGTCGCGCTGCGGGCGGCCGGGGTGCCCGTCGCGCGGCACCTCAACATCGCCGAGCACTGGGGCGTCATGCTCGTCGCCCTGCTCGCCCTCGTCGCGATCGGCCTGCTGCTCTGGTTCGGCTTCGCCACCCTGGCCGGCCAGGCCCGCGAATTCACCCAGGCCGTCCCCCGCGTGCTCCGCAGCCTCGCCGAACTGCTCGACGGCCTGCCCGGCGCCGAATGGCTCAAGCAGAACGCCTCGCCCGAAGCCTTCCAGCCCTCGGCGAGGACGGCGGCGAACGTGGCCCTCGCCGGCGTCGGCGGCACGCTGGGCGCGCTCGGCAACTTCCTGCTGGTGCTGCTGCTCGGCCTTTATATCGGCTCGGACCCCACCCTCTACCGCCGCGGCGCCCTGGCCCTGCTCTCCCCCGGCCTCCGCCCGCGGGGCGAGGCCACGCTCAACGCCATGGCCCATTCCCTGCGCGGCTGGCTCCTCGGGCAGATGTTCGGCATGACCTTCACGGGGGTCTTCACCTTTCTCGGCCTCTGGGCGCTGGGCGTGCCGCTGGCGGCCCTGCTCGCCATCCTCACGGCCATCTTCGGCTTCATGCCCTATATCGGGCCCGTCATCGGCGCCGTGCCCGCCGTGCTGATCGCCGCCTCGCAGGACCCCTCCCTGGTGCCCTGGGTGATCGCCCTCTTCTTCGCCTCCCAGAACATCGAGGGCAATTTCCTCACCCCCATGGTGCAGAAGCAGTCCTCGGACGTGCCGCCCGCCGTGCTCCTGGGCGCGCAGGCGCTCTTCGGCACCGGCCTCGGCTTCCTCGGCATCCTGCTGGCGGCCCCCATCGCGGCGGCGGCCATGGCCGCCATCCGCGTCTCCTATGTGGAGGGTTGGGTGGAGGACCCCGCCGACAGCACCCGCAAGGCCCTCATCCGTCCCTGAACGGGGATCAGAGGGCGGCGACCCGCCCCGGATCCACCGTCACCCCGTGGTCGAGCGGCCCGTGCCCGCGCCCGTATCCCGGCGCGGAGCGGATCGCCGCGGCCACGTAGCCCCGCGCCCGCAGCACCGAATCGCGCAGCCCCATGCCCTGCGCCAGCCCCGCCGCGATCGCGGAAGCCAGGGTGCAGCCCGTGCCGTGCGTGTGCCGCGTGTCGATCCGGGGGCTCTCGAAAACCTCCACCCCTTCCTCGGTCGCCAGCACGTCGTGCACCACCGGCCCCTCAAGGTGCCCGCCCTTGAGCAGCACGGCCGGCACGCCCAGCGTCATCAGCAGCCCGGCCGCGTGGCGCATGGCCTCCAGGTCGGGAATCGCCATGCCCGACAGAACCTCCGCTTCCGGCAGGTTCGGCGTCAGCACGGCGGCCAGCGGCATCAGGCGCCGCTTCAGCGTCTCCACCGCGCCCATGTCCAGCAGCCGCGCGCCGCCCTTGGCCACCATCACGGGGTCCGCCACCAGCGGCAGCCCGGCCCCCGACAGCTCGTCGCACACGGCATCGATCGTGGCGGCATCGGCCAGCATGCCCGTCTTGATGCAGTCCGCCCCGATATCCTCCAGCGACATGCGGATCTGCAGGCGGAGGAAGTCGAGCGGCACCGGATGCACGGCGCGCACCCCCTCCGTGTCCTGCGCCGTCAGCGCCGTCACCGCCGTCGCGGCATAGGCACCCATGGCGGTCACCGCCTTGATGTCCGCCTGGATGCCCGCGCCGCCGCCGGAATCCGACCCGGCGACGATCAGCACGCGCCCCTTCATTCGGCCGGCACCCGCGCCGGCGCCGCGGCCGCGCTGCGGATCACCTCCGCCAGCCGCGCGGTCAGCGCCTCCACCATGGCCCGTTCCTCCGCCTCCACCATCACGCGGATCAACGGCTCGGTGCCGCTGGCGCGGATCAGAACGCGCCCGCGCGAGCCCAGCTCCCCCTCCGCCGCCGCAAGCGCCGATACCACCCGCTCGTCCTCCAGCGGCGCCCCGCCGGCATGGCGGACGTTCACCAGCTTCTGCGGCAGCGGCTCGAAGCGGCGCAGCACCTCGCTCGCCGGCCGCCCCTCCTCCACCAGCACGGCCAGCACCTGCAACGCCGCCACGAGCCCGTCGCCGGTGGTGCCGTAATCCGACAGGATCAGGTGCCCCGACTGCTCGCCCCCCAGGTTGGAGCCCAACTCGCGCATCGCCTCGCCCACGTAGCGGTCCCCCACCTTGGTCCGGTGCAGGTTGAGCCCTTTCTTCTCAAGAAACCGTTCAAGCCCGAGGTTGGACATGACGGTCGCCACCACGCAGCGCCCGTTCAGCCGGCCCGAGCCCGCCCAGGAGGCCGCGACGGTCGCCAGGATCTGGTCCCCGTCCACCACCGCCCCGGTCTCGTCCACCAGCACCACCCGGTCGGCGTCGCCGTCCAGCGCGATGCCGAGATCCGCCCGCCGCTCCCGCACCAGGGCCGCAAGCTGCCCGGGCGCCGTGCTGCCGCAGCCATCGTTGATGTTGAACCCGTCCGGCGCCACGCCCACGGACACCACCTCGGCCCCCAGCTCCCACAGCACGGTCGGCGCCACGCGATAGGCGGCGCCATGGGCGCAATCCACCACGATCCGCAGCCCCTCGAGGCTCCGCCCGCGCGGGAAGCTCGCCTTCACCGCCTCCAGGTAGCGCCCCGGCGCCCCCTCCAGCCGCGAGGCCCGCCCCAGCTTCGAGGGCGCGGCCAGCGCCGCCGAAAGGTCGCCGCCCATCAGCGCCTCGATCTCCGATTCCTGCCCGTCCGAAAGCTTCAGCCCGTCCGGCCCGAACAGCTTGATCCCGTTGTCCTCGTAGTGGTTGTGGGAGGCGCTGATCATCACCCCGAGGTCGGCCCTGAGGCTGCGCGTCAGCAGCGCGATGGCCGGCGTCGGCAAGGGCCCCACCAGCACCACGTCCATCCCCGCGCCCACGAAGCCCGCCGTCAGCGCCGGCTCCAGCATGTAGCCCGACAGCCGCGTGTCCTTGCCGATCACCACGCGGTGCCGGTGCTGCCCGCGGTTGAAGAAGCGCCCCGCCGCCTGGCCCAGCCGAAGCGCGGTGGCGGCATCCATCGGCGCCCGGTTGGCGACCCCCCGGATCCCGTCGGTGCCGAAAAGGCGTCTCTGGGGGTTGCTCATGCTGCTTTCTCTCACTTGCCTCGCGCCCGCAGGCCAGGGTTCCCGGCCTCGGCATCACGCTGCCATGTAACGCGCCGGCCCGGCCGCGTATCGTCACGCTTTGTCGGGTGAGCCGCCCACATGGCGCGCTGGGTGGAACAGCCCTGCCACGCGCCCTCCCCTCAGACCTGGGGCGGCCCGCCCACGCTGGCCCGCCAGAGCCGCAGCGCCGCCACCGTTTCCGCGACATCGTGCACCCGCAGCATCGCCGCCCCGCGGGAGGCCGCCGCCACGGCCACCCCCACGCTGCCGGCCATCCGGTCGCCCGGCGTCTTGCCGCCCGAAAGCGTCCCCACGAAGCGCTTGCGCGATGCCCCCACCAGCACCGGGCAGCCCAGCCCGAGCAGGATGGGCAGCCGGTCCAGCAGTTCGAGGTTGTGTTCCATGGTCTTGCCGAAGCCGATGCCGGGGTCCACCGCGATCCGGTGGCGCGGGATGCCCGCCGCCTCGCAGGCCGCGATGCGCCCCGCCAGGAAAGCGGCCACCTCCACCGCCACGTCGCCGTAGCGGGCATGCTCCTGCATGGTCGCCGGCTCCGTGCCGGGCATGTGCATCAGCACCACCGAGCAACCGGCCTCCGCCACCACCGCCAGCGAGTCCGGGTCGTGCCGCAGCGCGGTCACGTCGTTCACCACCTCCGCCCCGGCGTCGAGCGCCGCCCGCATGGTCGCGGCGTGGCGGGTGTCCACGCTCACCGGCGCGTCGCGCGCGATGGCGCGGATCACCGGAAGGATCCGGGCCATCTCCGTCTCGGCATCCACCGGGGACGCGCCGGGCCGTGTGCTCTCCCCACCCACGTCGATCATGTCCGCGCCCGCCTCCAGCATGGCGTTGGCCGCCATCAGCGCGGCGCGTGGGTCGAAATGCCGCCCGCCATCCGAGAAGCTGTCCGGCGTGACGTTCAGCACCGCCATCACCAGCGGCCGCCCCAGGCCCGCCGCATCCGGCAGACCCGCGAAAGGCTGGGGCGGGCGCGTGATGGCCAGCACGGCCTCCTGCCAGTCCTCGGGCGTTTCCACCGCCGGCATCAGCCCGGCGAGTTGCCCGTCATCGATCAGCCGCACCAGGGTGAAGGCCGCGGACCCGCCCTCAAGCGGCAGGGCGGCGCCGGCGGCAACGGCGGCGAAGGCGCCGCGCCCGTGCAGCAGCCCCATCGGTTCGACCCAGCGCGCCATCCAGCCCTCCATCCCCCGCCCGCTCCCGCAACGGGGGGCCACGCACGGAAACGGGGGCCACAAAGGGCCCCCGTCACCATTCAAGCGTCTCGAAGCGCCCCGCGCCAGGGGCAGCCCCCCGGAAACGGGCGGTCCCGCCGGGACCGTGTGTCAGGCCCCGGAAGGCGCCGGCTGCATGCCGCCCGTGTCGGGCCGCGGGTTCGGCCGGCCCGAGCTCGGAACGCTGCCGCGCCCCTGGTTCACCGGCTCGTCCGGGCGGTCCCGCACGATCGGATCACCCCGCAGAACCTGCCGGATCTCGTCCCCCGAAAGGGTCTCGTATTCCAGCAGCCCCTTGGCCAGCAGGTGCAGCTCCTCGATCCGGTCCGTCAGGGTCTTCTTCGCCCGCTGATAGGCCGTGTCGATGATCGAGCGGATCTCCCCGTCGATCGCCTGCGCCGTCGCCTCGGAAACGTTCTTGGACTGCGTCACCGAATGCCCCAGGAAAACCTCCTGGTCGTTCGAGCCATAGGCGACCATGCCGATCTTCTCGGACATGCCCCACTCGGTCACCATCCGGCGCGCGAGGTCCGTCGCCATCTTGATGTCGCCCGAGGCACCGTTGGACACCTTGTCGGGACCAAAGATCACCTCCTCCGCGACGCGCCCACCCATGGCCATGGCCAGCTCGGCGTTCATCTTGGACTTGTGCTTGGAGTAGCGGTCGCCCTCCGGCAGGCTCATCACCAGGCCCAGCGCGCGGCCGCGCGGGATGATGGTGGCCTTGTGGACGGGGTCGCACTCCTCCTCGCTCATCGCCATCAGCGCGTGGCCGGCCTCGTGATAGGCGGTCATCCGCTTCTCGGCCTCGGACATCACCAGGCTGCGCCGCTCGGCGCCCATCAGCACCTTGTCCTTGGCCTGCTCGAACTCGTGCATGCCCACCGTCCGGCGCCCGGTGCGGGCCGCGAGCAGCGCCGCCTCGTTGACGAGGTTGGCGAGGTCCGCGCCCGAGAAGCCCGGCGTGCCGCGCGCGATCACCTTCGGCTCCACGTCGGAAGCCAGCGGCACCTTGCGCATGTGAACCCGCAGGATCTTCTCCCGCCCGTTCACGTCGGGGTTCGGCACCACGACCTGCCGGTCGAAGCGGCCGGGCCGCAGCAGCGCGGGGTCGAGCACGTCCGGCCGGTTCGTCGCGGCGATGAGGATGACCCCCTCGTTCGACTCGAAGCCGTCCATCTCCACGAGCATCTGGTTCAGGGTCTGCTCGCGCTCGTCGTTGCCGCCGCCGAGGCCCGCACCGCGATGCCGGCCGACCGCGTCGATCTCGTCGATGAAGATGATGCAGGGCGCGTTCTTCTTGCCCTGCTCGAACATGTCGCGCACGCGGGAGGCACCCACGCCCACGAACATCTCCACGAAGTCGGAACCCGAGATCGTGAAGAAGGGCACGTTGGCCTCACCCGCGACCGAGCGCGCCAGCAGCGTCTTGCCGGTGCCCGGAGGTCCGACCAGCAGAACGCCCTTGGGGATCTTGCCGCCGAGGCGCTGGTACTTCTGGGGGTCGCGGAGGAACTCCACGATCTCCTCCAGCTCGCCCTTCGCCTCCTCGA
Organism: Muricoccus vinaceus; assembly: GCF_042433125.1. Lineage (NCBI taxonomy): Bacteria > Pseudomonadati > Pseudomonadota > Alphaproteobacteria > Acetobacterales > Roseomonadaceae > Muricoccus > Muricoccus vinaceus. The sequence goes on from NZ_JBHLVZ010000002.1 coordinate 302,054, forward strand.
TGCCCGCCACGTCCTCGAAGGTCACGCGGCCGGACTTCTCCGTCAGCAGCTTCGCCTTGGACTTGCCGAAGCCCATGGTGCGACCCCCGCCGCCCTGCATCTGACGCATGAAGAACACCCAGACGCCGATCAGCAGCAGCATCGGGAACCAGGAGATGAGGATCTGGAAGAGCGGGTTGACGTCGCTCTCCTCGGGCCGTGCGACCACGCGCACGCCCTTCTCCGTCAGCCGCTGGATCAGCTGCGGGTCCTCGGGCGTGTAGGTGCTGAAGGTCCGCCCGTCCTGGAGCTGACCCGAGACGATCCGCCCCTGGATGGTGGCGTCCCGCACGTGCCCCTGCTGGACCTCGTTCAGGAAGTCCGAATAGGCCACCTGCATCCCGCGCGTGGAGGAGGTGCCCGAGGGCTGGAACAGATTGAACAGCGCCACGAGCAGCAGGGCCACGATCACCCAGAGCGCGAGGTTGCGACCGAAATTGTTCACTTGGAGGTCCCGATCCTTGGCCGGCCACGCCGGCACGCCAAGCAAGATAGGGATGCGAAGGTCAACAGGGAACCACCAGATGATGCGGCTTTCATGCAACTGGCCCCGCGAAAGGCCGAAATTCGACCGAAACCCCGTCGTGACCCGGCCCTGACAGCCCCGGAACGGCCAGCAGCGCCCCGCCGGGGCCGCGAACCGCGGGCAACCCGGCCGCGACGACGGCCGGCAGGGCACCCCTGCGGCCTCCTCCCCCCAGCGCCCCGATCACCGCGCCGGCCGGCGCGCGGAGCACCCGCCAGCGGCCGTCCCACACCACGCCGGGCCGGGCCGGCACCGGGCCGGCGCAGCGCGCGGCCTCGCGGCACAGCAGGGTCCCCCGCCACAGGACGCCCCCGAGCGTGCCGCCGCCCCGCGCCAGCAGCGCCGCGACTCCGGCCCGCGGCGGCGGATGCTCCGCCCCCGAGACCGCCCGCAGCAGCGCCGAAAGGGCCGCGGCCGCCACGGCATCGTTCCCCAGCGCCGCGCGGTCCAGCCGCGCCCAGCCGCCGTCCTGGAACCAGGCCGCGCCGGCCAGCCGCTCCGCGACCGCCGCCCGCAGCCGGCCCCGCCCGAGGGCGAAGGCCTCCGCCGCCATCGCCAGCGCCGCCACTCCCGGGCCTTCCGGATCGCCCAGCGCCTGCCGGAGCCGGGCGCGGGCAAAGCGCGGATCGTCGTTGGAAGGGTCGCGCACCGGCTCCAGCCCGAGCCCCGCCAGGAACCGCTCGATCGCCGCCGGACCCACCCCGAGCAGCGGCCGCAGCACCAGCGCGCCGCTCGCGGGTCGCGCCGCCGCTATCCCCGCCAGCCCCGCCGCGCCCGAACCCCGCAGGGCCCGGAAAGCCAGCGTCTCCGCCTGATCAGCCCGGTGGTGCCCCAGCAGCAGCCAGGGAGCCCCTTCCGCCTCGCAGGCATCGGCCAGCGCCTGGAAGCGCGCCGCCCGCGCCCGCTCGTGCAGGCCCGGCCCGGCGCCGAGATCCAGCGCCAGGCACCGCGCCGCGATGCCCAGTTCCCGCAATCGGGCGAGCACGCCGGCCGCCTCGGCGCCGCTGCCCGCCCGCAGGCCGTGATCCGCCACCAGCGCGATCAGGCGGCCGCCCCGCGCCGCCACCCAGTCGCGCGCCAGCACGGCCAGGGCCAGGCTGTGCGGCCCGCCGGAAACGCCGGCCGCGAGGAGCGGCGCCCGCCCGAAGGGGCCGAGCGACGCCATCCCCGCCTCGAACGCCGCCTGCAAACCGCCCGCCGGGGAGGCGGCGCCCGCATCGGCCGCGCCGGAAGCCGTATCCGGCCCGGCCGTGCCGCTCAGCGGCAGCCCGCGCGCTGCCGGGCCTGTCCCACCCGCTCCGCCAGGCTCGCCGGGATGCGCGGGAACTGGGCGCGCAGGTCGTCCAGCGTCTGGCACGCCTCGCGCTTGGCGTTGAACCCGTTGAAGGCATTGGCCAGCCCGACCATCGCCTCCGCCGCCCGCCCGGAGGCGCGGGAGCGGCGATAGGCATCGTCATAGGCCAGGGCGGCGTTCTGGTAGTCGCGCTTGCCCATCAGCGCATCGCCCAGCAGGATTCCCGCATCCTGCGCGCGCGTCGGCGCGCGGGCTGCCAGCACCTCCCGCGCCGCCGCCTCCGCGGTGGCGTAGTCACGCCGGTCCAGCGCCACCTGCCCCTCGCGCAGCGCCACCTCCGGCGTGCGCGGCGCGGGGGCCGTCGGCTGCCCCGGCGGAACCGCCGGCGCCGCCACGGGCGGGCTCACCGGGCCCGGCTGCCCGCCCCCGGCTCGCCCCGCCGGCGGGGCCGTCCCGGCCGCGGCGCCGCGGCTCTCCATCTGGTTGAAGCGGTATTCCATGTCGCCCTGCAGCTTCTCGACCTGCTGCTGCAGCGTGCGGTTGCGGAACTCGGCCTGCTCGGCCAGGCCGCGCTGCCGCCGCACCTCGTCCTCCAGCGCGCCCACGCGATCCAGCAACTGCGCCACCAGCTCCCCTCCGCCGGCAGCCACCCCGCCCCGCCCGGGCGGCGGAAGCTGCGGCGCGGCGGGGGCGCCCCGCCGCATCAGCTCCAGCTCCTGCCGAAGCTGGAGGATCTGGTTCTGGAGATAGAGCCCCTCGCGGCTCTCGGCCTGCGCCAGGGCCGGGCCCGGCATCATCCCGGCCATCGCAACCCCGGCCAGCAGGAGCGCGCCGAAGCCCGCCCGGCGCAAACACCCGCCTCCCAGCATCCTCACTCCTCCCGACCCGGCGCGGTCCCGCGCCCGAATGCCCGCACGGGCCGGCCCGTGAAAACGGCCGGCCCGCTCAGGCCGATCAGCGAACGGTGGTCACCGCGCGCCGGTTCTGCGCCCAGGACCCCTCGTCCGAACCCAGCGCCGCCGGCCGGTCCTTGCCGTAGGACACGGTCTGGATCCGCTGCCCCGAGACGCCGCTGGCCACCAGCAGGTCGCGGGCCGCGTTCGCCCGGCGCTGGCCGAGGGCGAGGTTGTACTCGCGCGTGCCGCGCTCGTCCGCATGGCCTTCCATGTAGACCGACACCTGCGGGTAGCGCCCCAGCCAGGAGGCCTGCCGCTCCAGCGTCGCGCGCCCGTCGCCGCGCACCTGGGTGCTGTCGGTGTCGAAGAACACGCGGTCGCCCACGCTGGCCACCAGGTCCTCCTGGCTGCCCGGGCGCGCGCTGCCCATGCCGGCGCCGCCAGCCAGGCCGCCGGAGCCGCCCGCGCCGGTCGCCGCCGCGTTGCTCGCCTCGTCGGACGAGCAGGCCGCCAGCAGGGCGAGCGCGCCGAGCGCGCCCAGGATCTTCGCGTTCATGTCATAAGCTCCTTCAACAGAGATGCGGTTGTCTGCAAAAATCAGGCGAGCAGCGGCGACCAGGACGGATCGGTCGCGTCCGTCGGGGTCACGATCTGCCGCTCGTTGAATCCGGTGATGTCGATCTGCGCCAGGCGGGCCGAATACCCCTCGCCCCTGGCACCGCGCGCCTGGCTTTCCCGGTAGAAGGCCAGCACCCGCCCGTTGGGGGCGAAGGTCGGCCCCTCCATCCCCCAGCCCTCGGACAGGATGCGCTCCCCCGAGCCGTCCGGCCGCATCACGCCGATCCCGAACTGGCCGCCCGAGATGCGCGTGAAGGCGATCAGGTCGCCGCGCGGCGACCAGACCGGCGTCGCGTAGCGCCCGCGCCCGAAGGAGATGCGCCGCGCCCCGCCCCCACCGGCATCCATGACATAGAGCTGCTGGTCGCCGCCCCGGTCGGAGTTGAACACGATCTGCGTGCCGTCCGGGTTGTAGCAGGGCGACACGTCCAGCCCGTTGCCGGAGGTGAGCTGCCGCTGCGAGCGCGAGCCCACGTCCACCGCCACGATGTTGGCGTCGTTGTTGCGCGCATAGGACAGCACCACCGTCCGCCCGTCCGGGCTGAAGCGGGGGGAGAGCGTCATGCCCGGGAACTGCCCGAGCACCTCGGACCGCCCGCTGTTCAGGTCGAACAGGTAGACCCGCGGCGTGTTCTGGAAATAGGACATGAACACGATCTGCTGCGCGTTCGGGTGGAAGCGCGGCGACAGCACCTGGAAGGACCCGTCCGTCAGGAAGCGGTTGTTCTCCCCGTCCTGGTCCATGATGGCCAGCCGGCGCGTCCGCCGGTCCCGCGGCCCGCTCTCGGCCACATAGACGATGCGCGTGTCGAAATAGCCCTTCTCGCCCAGCAGCCGCTCATAGATCACGTCGGAGATCAGGTGCGCGATGCGGCGCCACTGCGCGGCCGGGGCCGTGAAGGCGGTGCCCTGGATCTGCTGCTCGGGCAGCACGTCCCACAGACGGAACTCCACGCGCAGCCGCCCGCCCTGGTCCTCCACCCGGCCGGTCACCAGCGCATTGGCCCCGATCACCCGCCAGTCCTGGAAGCGCGGCGTCGCGGCCGCCGCCTCGGCGCTCTGGATGAAGGCCGCATTGTCCACCGGGCGGAACAGCCCGCAGTTGCGCAGGTTCGCCTGGATCACCCGGGCGATGTCCGCCCCACGCCCGCCGCCGCCCGCCAGCGCCGGCACGGCGATCGGAATCGGATCCGTCCGCGCGCGGGTGATGTCGATCACCGCGCCCTGGCCCCCACCTTGGGCGCGCGCCATGGCCGGCGCCGTCAGCAGGGCGGCCCCGCCCAGAATCAGGCCACGCCGGGGAGTCGTCATCATGGATGGAAAACCTCGGTGATGCGGGAGGCGGATGAAGCCGATGCGGCGGCGCGGCGCAACCCGCCCCCGTCCGCCGCGGCTCCAAGGCCCCCTGTTTTGATCAAGCGCACGCCCCGCCTCAACGCGTCAGCCCGCGCGGGTTGAAGCGGAAGGTCGCGGTGTTGATGGCCGCCAGCTTGTCCCGCGGGAAGGGCAGCGGGGAGCACTTGGGGTCCATCAGGGCCCGCCGCGCGGCCTCGAACACGGCGCGCGCCCGCGGCTCGGTCGGCACGCTGCCGGCCGGGCGCACCACGCGCACCACGCCCGCCGCGTCCGCCTCCACGCGAAGCTCCACCACGATGCTCTCCAGCCCCGGCGCGCCCGCGTCCACCGACCAGCACTCGCTGATCTTCTCGGCCACGCCCCGGATCTCGCCGGAGGTCAGCGCCGCGGCACCGGTGGGCGCGCCGCCTCCGGCGGGCGCCGCGGCGGGGGCGGGCCTCGCCCGCGATGCCGCCGACGCCTGCTGCGCCTGGGCCGCACGCAGCCGCTCAAGCGTGCTCAGCACGGAGCTGCTGCGCTCGGCCGGGTTGGCCACGGGCGGCGCCTGCCCCGTGCCCGGGCGGTTCGTCGCCTCCCGCGCCGGGGTGGCCGGAGCCTGGTTCGCCACCGGATTCGGCCTCGCGGGTGCCGCGGGTGCGGCCGCCGCCTGCTGCTGCGCCGGCGGGCCAGGAGGCGCGGCGGCGGGGCGTGGCGGCGCGGCCGGAGCCGCGGGGGCGGCGGCCTGGCGCGGCGGTGCGGCCGGGGCCGCGGGCGCGGCGGCCTGGCGGGCCGGCGCCGGAGGAGCCGGAGGTGCGGGCGGAGCCGGGGGCGCAGCCGCCTGCTGCTGCGGCGCGGGCCGCGGCGGTGCCGGGGCAGCCTGGGGCGGCGTGGGCGGCGCCGGCCTCGGCGGCGTGGGCGCGGGCGCCGCTGCCTGCTGCTGCGGCGGCGTGGGAGTGGGGCTGGGCGCGGGCGGGGCCTGCCGGATCGCCTCGGGCGCCGGGGGGGCCGGCGGCAGCGGCAGGGGCCGCGGCGGGGTGGGCGCCGGCTGCGCCTGCGCCTGCTGCTGCGGCGGCGCGGGTGCCGGCGGCGGCGGCGCGGCCTGCATCGGAGGCGTCGGCATCGGCGGCGTGGGCGCCGGCGTCGCCGGTGCGGGTTGTGCGGGCGCCGGCGGTGCGGCGGCCTGTGCGGGCGGCGTCGGCAGCGGCTGCGCCGGGCTCGGGGCGGGCGTGGCCTGGGCAGGGCTCGGTGCCGCAGCCTGCGCCGGCGGCGTCGGCAGCGGCTGGGCGGGCGTCGGCGGCACCTGCACGGGCGGCAGCGGAATCGGCGGCGTGGGCGCGGCCGGCGCGGCGGCGGCCGGGTTGGGCGGGGGCGGCGGTGGCAGCGGCGTCGGCGCCTCGGCGCGCGGCGCGTCGGGCGGGCTCGGGGCCGCGCTCGGCGCCGGCGGCGCGGGCGTGGCCGGCGTGGGCAGCGGCAGGGGTTCGGGCGCCGGGGCGAGCTCCGGCACCTCCGGCATCACCACCTCAACCGGGATCGCCTCCTCCAACGGCTCGGGGATCTTGCGCCCGGGCATGTCGACCAGAAGCAGCCCTGCCACCAGCAGGTGCAGCAGCACCGAGGCCGCCACCCAGTTCCTGAGGCGGCTCCCGGCGGTGCCGCCCTCCGGCCACACCGTCAGGCCGGCGCCACCATGGCCCGCCCCGGCCAGGGCATGCCCCCCGATGTCCCCCCCGATGTTCGGGGTCGTGCTGTCGAGCGCCATGGCAAACCTAGCGCTGCGGCGTGCCCGCGGGGCGGGCCGGCTGGGCGGCGCCCCGGGGGGCCGCGGTGGCCGCGCCCCGCGCGGGCTGCCCCGCCGGCTGCTCGGCCAGAAGCGCCACGCGCGAGAACCCGGCGGAGGAGACGATGCCCATCACCTCCATGATGCGCCCATAGGCGATGGCGCGGTCGCCGCGCACGAAGATGCGCCGCTCCGGCTGGCCCTGGGGCTGGTTCGCCATGATCGCCTGGAGCTGCGGCACGAGGTTCTCCGCCGGCACCTCCGTTTCCTGGAGGAAGATCTTGCCCTCCGGGTTCACGGTGATCGTCAGGGGCTCCTGCTCCTGGTTCAGGGCCGCCGCGTTGGTCTTGGGCAGGTCCACCGGAACGCCGACGGTCATCAGCGGCGCCGCCACCATGAAGATGATCAGCAGCACCAACATCACGTCCACCATGGGCGTGACGTTGATCTCGGCCATGGGACGGTGGCGGCGGCGCCCGCCGCGCCCCCCGCCGCCGGAGTTCAGGGAGACGGCCATGGGATCAGACCTGGGCCGGCTGGCGCGGCGCGGGCGCGGGCGCCTCGTCCGCCTGGCGCGACAGGATCGCGCCGAACTCCGCCGAGAAGGCCTCCAGCCGCCCGGAGAAGCGCGACAGGTCCACGTTGATCTTGTTGTAGGCCAGCACCGCCGGAATGGCGGCCACGAGCCCGATGGCGGTGGCGAACAGCGCCTCCGCGATGCCCGGCGCCACAACGGCGAGGTTGGTGTTGTTCATCCCCGCGATCGCGGAGAACGAGTTCATGATGCCCCAGACCGTCCCGAACAGCCCGATGAACGGACCGACCGACCCCACCGAGGCGAGGAACGTCATCCACTTCTCCAGCCCGTCCATCTCGCGCCCGATGGCGACGTTCATCGCCCGCTCGGACCGCTCCTTCATGCCCGTCAGCGCCAGCACGCCGCTCAACCCGCGATCCGCCGAGCGCTGCCACTCGCGCATGCCCGCGCCGAACACGGCGGCCATGGGATGGTTCGGGCGCTCGCCCTCGGTGCGGTAAAGCTCCTCCAGGTTGCCGCCGGACCAGAACTTGTCCTCGAAGGCATCCGCCGCGCGGTTCACGCGCCGCATGGTGTTCCACTTCTCGAAGACGATGGCCCAGACCCAGACGCTGGCGATCAGCAGCCCGATCATCACGGACTTCACCACCCAGTCCGCCTGGAGGAACAGCCCCCAGAGAGAAAGGTCGTGCCCGGCCGCGGCCAGGTTCTGCGCAGTCACACCACCCACGGGCGGCCTCCTCATCCCCGCGCCCCACCGGGCGCCACTCGCCACTCCCCCCCCGGGAGCGGCCCTTGCAACCTCCGGAAGCACGGGCGCCTCGTCGCGCCCCGCCCCGGCAAACCTTCCGCCCCGCGCCGGGCGGCATCGCGGCGGTCCCCGCCACCGCGCCGCCGCGATCAGCCCGGCGGCCGGCCCCCTAAGCGCCCGGCCGCATCGCCGAGCGCCAGGGCTCCGGCAAGGCCATGGGCCGCAGCGTTTCCTGCGAAACGCAGACCAGCCCGACCTTCAGCCGCGCCAGCATCCCGCCATCCGCCGCCACCGCGTCCTGGCCCACCTCCACCGAGGCGGCGCCCGCCTTGATCACCCGCGTCTCGATCACCAGAGCGTCATCGAGCCGCGCGGGCCGCAGATACGCTACTTCGATGCGGCGCACCACAAGCAAGCACGCATGACGTTCCATCATAAGTTGATGGGGCAACCCAATGTCACGCAACGATTCCGTCCGCGCCCGCTCCGCCCAGCGCAGGTAGGTCGCATGATAAGCCACCCCGCCCGCGTCGGTGTCCTCGAAATAAACGCGGATCGGGAAGCGGTGAACGTCCATGGCCCGCGCCCTAGCGCCCTTCGCCGCGCGCGGCCAGCGCCGAAATCATTGGAAACACCGGTTGGGGAATGCGGCCGGCGCGAACTTCAGGCAGACGTGAAGCCCTGCCCTTGTTCCGCCTCAAAGAATGCGCTGCCCGCCCGTTAAGCCTGTCCGCGATCCGGGCAGCACGCCCGGCCGCCGAACCGGAGACCACAAATGCTTACAATCAAGCAGGCCAGCCTCGCCCTCGCCCTTCTCGCCGGAACGGCCCTGGGCGCGCAGGCCCAAACGAGCGGTGGCGCGAGCAGCGGCATGGGCGGCACGGGATCGGCGGCCTCCCCCGGCACGGCCTCCGGCGGCACCATGGCAGGCAGCCCGGGCGTGGGCACCACCGGCCGCGGCAACCCCATGCCCACCAACTCCGACATCGGCACCGGCCCGGCTGGCTCCTCCGTCGCCGGCCGCCCGACCTCCCCCGGCACCTCGGCGCCCCAGACCCGCTGACCAGGAGGCGCGCCGACCCGGCAACGCGCCCCTCCGGTGGCGCCGGGCTCCGCCAGACCGCTCCGGCAGGAAACGCCCCTGCCGGGGCGCGTCACGCCAGCGGATCGTCCAGCAGATCCCCCTGCGATGCCAGCGCGCTGCGCGGCGGCGTCATGCCGAGGTGCTTCCACCCGGGCAGACCCAGCACGCGGCCCCGCTGCGTCCGCAGGATCAGCCCTTCCTGGATGAGATAGGGCTCGATCACCTCCTCCAGCGTGTCCCGGCTCTCCGCCAGGGCCGCCGCCAGGGTCTCCACGCCCACCGGCCCGCCGCCGTGATGGTCGGCCAGCCGGCGCAGGTAGCGGCGGTCCATCGCATCCAGCCCCAGCCGGTCCACCTCCAGCCGCTCCAGCGCCGAATCGGCCAGCGCCTTGTCCGCCGGCCGCCCGGCCACCGCCGCGAAGTCCCGGATGCGCCGCAGCAGCCGCCCGGCGATGCGCGGCGTGCCCCGCGCCCGCCGCGCGATCTCCCGCGCGCCGTCCGGGGTCAGCACGAAGCCCAGCTTCTGCGCGCCGCGCGCCACGATCAGCTCCAGCTCCTCGGCGGAATAGAACTGCAGGCGCAGCGGAATGCCGAAGCGGTCCCGCAGCGGCGTCGCCAGCAGCCCCGCCCGCGTGGTGGCGCCCACCAGCGTGAAGGGCGGCAGGTCGATCCGCACCGTCCGCGCCGCCGGGCCTTCCCCGATGATGAGGTCGAGCTGGAAGTCCTCCATCGCCGGATACAGCGTTTCCTCGATCGCCGGCTGCAGCCGGTGGATCTCGTCCACGAACAGCACGTCCCGCGGCTGGAGGTTGGTCAGGATCGCCGCCAGGTCCCCCGCCCGCTGCAGCACGGGGCCGGAGGTCGCGCGGAACCCCACCCCCAGCTCGCGCGACACGATCTGCGCCAGCGTGGTCTTGCCCAGGCCGGGCGGGCCGAACAGCAGCACGTGGTCCAGCGCATCGCCCCGGTCCCGCGCCGCCTGCACGAACACGCTCAGGTTCTCCCGCAGGGCGGGCTGCCCCGTGAAGTCGGCCAGGGTCTGCGGCCGCAGCGTGGCCTCGACCGCGTCCTCGTCCTGGCGGCTGCCGGCAGTGATCCGGTCGGTGCTCATGCGCGGTTCTGGGATCGGCTCATCACGGGAACATAGCGTGACCAGCCGGCCCTGTCGCCCCGCGCCGCCATGCGCGTGGCATGAACGGCTTCTTCACCCTTCCGGCGACAAGATAACGCCGCCGTGAAAGCGCGGCAGAATGCCGGAAAGGATTTCCGCCCCCGCCACATCCCAAGCGAGGCCGCCATGCTCGGCAACCTGACCACCCCCGCGCTCCTCCTGATCTGCCTGCCGGTCGTGGGCATCGTCGCCTGCATCGCCCTTGGCGTGCTGTCGATGCTGCTGTGCTCGCCGTGGTCGCCGTCCGGGGCCGCCCGCAAGAAAACCGCCTGATCCCGGCCGAACGCCGCCTCAGCGCGGCGCCATCTCCTTCAGGCTCTCGCGGATCAGCGTGTTGAGGTCGGCGCCCTCGCCCAGCCGCTCCATCACCCGCGTCACCACCGAGGCCGCCTCCGGCCGCCGCCAGCCCAGGTTCAGCAGCGCCGAAACCGCGTCCCCCGCCGCCCCGCGCTCGGGAACCGCGGCCGCGGGCACCACGAAGGCGGAATCCCCCGTGGGCATCCCGCCCACCTTCTCGCGCAGCTCGCTCAGCAGACGGATCGCGAGCTTCGGCCCGACGCCCGGCGCGCGCGTCAGGCTGCCCCGGTCCCCCGCCAGGATCGCCCCCGCCAGGTCCCGCGGCGAAAGCGCGGAAAGCAGCCCCAGCGCCACCTTCGGCCCCACGCCCTGGATGCCCGTCAGCAGCCGGAACCAGTCGCGCTCCGCCGCATCCGCGAAGCCGTAGAGCGTGATGGCATCCTCGCGCACCACCGTCTCGATCCACAGCGTGCCCCGGGCATCCGCCGGCAGCGCCGCCACGGCGCGGGACGAGGCCGCGACCAGATACCCCACCCCGTTCACGTCCAGGATGCAGCCGCCCTCGTGCACGGAATCCAGCCGCCCGGTCAGCTTTCCGATCATGCCGGCGTCCCGATCATGCCGGCGCGTAGCCCCGCGCCAGGGCGATCCGCGTGGAACGGTGGTTGGCGTGGCAGATCGCGATGGCCAGCGCGTCCGCCGCGTCCGCCCGCTTGATCACCGCCCCCGGCAGCAGCCGCCGGACCATGTCCTGCACCTGGATCTTGTCGGCATGGCCCGTGCCGACCACCGCGCGCTTGATCTCCATCGCCTGGTACTCCGCCACCACCACGCCCAGCAGCGCCGGCGCCAGCAGCACCACCCCGCGCGCCTGGCCCAGCTTCAGCGCCGCCCCCGGGTTCTTGTTGACATAGGTGTGCTCCACCGCCGCCTCGTCCGGCCGGTGCTCCTCGATCAGGGCCGAGAGCGCCCGGTGGATGATGCAGAGCCGTTCCGCCAGCGGCAGGTCGGCCTTGGTGCTCACGACGCCGTCGCCCAGGTGGCGCAGCCGCGATCCCGTGCTCTCCACCAGCCCCCAGCCCGTGTGCTGCAGCCCGGGATCGAGCCCGAGGATGCGGACGGAGCGGTTCAAGCCGTCAGCCGATCGAGCACGTCGTCCGGCACGTCGAAATTGGCGTAAACGTTCTGCACGTCGTCGTGCTCGTCCAGCGCGTCCACCAGCTTCAGCACGCCGCGCGCGCTGTCCTCGTCCAGCGGCACGGAGGCGTTGGGCCGCCATTCCAGCTTAGCGCTCTCGGCCGGGCCGAGCTTCGCCTCCAGCGCGTCGCGCACCGTGAACAGGTCCTCCACCGCCGTGCGGATCGCGTGCCCGTCCTCGTCGCTTTCCACGTCCGACGCCCCGGCCTCGATCGCCGCCTCCAGCACCGTGTCGGCATCCCCGGCCGAGGGCGGGTAGCGCACCACCCCCTCGCGCTCGAACTGGAAGGCCACCGAGTTGCTCTCCCCCAGCGCCCCCCCGTTCTTCGAGAACATGGAGCGCAGGTCGGAGGCCGTGCGGTTCCGGTTGTCCGTCAGCGCCTCCACGATGATGGCGACGCCGTTGGGCCCATACCCCTCGTAGCGCACCTCGTCGTAGTTCTCGGTGTCCGTGCCCTGGGCCACGCGCTTGATCGCGCGCTCCACCGTGTCGCGCGGCATGTTGTTCACCAGCGCCGCCTTCACCGCCGCCCGCAGGCGCGGGTTGTGCGCGGGGTCGGGCATGCCCTGCTTGGCCGAGACGGTGACCTCGCGGATCAGCTTGCCCCAGGCCTGGGCGCGCTTGGCGCTCTGGGCGGCCTTGCGGTGCGCGATGTTCTTGGCGTGGCTGTGGCCGGCCATGGCGGCGATCCTGTTCTTTCGCGGGCCGGGGCGAGGGCGCCCGGCATGAGGGTTGCAGGCCGGCCCGCCGGGACCTCTCCCGCTCGGACCGAACGGCCCGGAGGGTATGGCCCGCGCGGCGGGAACGGCGGGCGCCGATCATAGGGGCCGCCAGAGCCCCGCGCCACCCGCGCGCAACCCTTGGGGCGGAACGGCCGGCCCGGCCGGCCCGCCCTTGTTCTTCCCGCGCCATGCCCCACCATGGCGCCGCACCGGAGCCCCGCCATGGACGCCAACCCCGCCGCCAACCCCTTCGACGTCACCACGCACGATGCGCTGGCCGCCCTCTATCCCACCCCGAGCGAGCGCGTCCGGGTGAAGGTGGGCGACCGCATCGCGGCCCGGAGCGCCGCCTTCATCGCCAACTCACCCTTCTTCATCCTCTCCACCACCGGCCGCCGCGGCCCGCACGCGACGCCCCGCGGCGACGCCGCCGGCTTCGTCCACCTGCTCGACGAGCGCACGGTCGCCCTCCCCGACCGCCGCGGCAACAACCGCCTCGATGCGCTCCGCGACGTGCTGGACGACCCGCGCGCCGCCTTGCTCTTCTTCGTGCCCGGCATGAACGAGACGCTGCGCGTCCACGGCACCGCCCGCATCACCACCGACCCCGCGCTGCGCGAGCGCCTGGCCATGGGCCGCATCCTGCCGGCCACCGTCCTCGTGCTCTCCGTCACCGAGGTCTACATCCAGTGCCCCCGTGCCCTGCTGCGCGCCGGGCTCTGGTCCGGCGCCGCGAAGCCGGAAGGCACTCCCACGGCCGGCGAGATGCTGGCCGAGCACACCCGGGGCCGCCTGACCCGCGAATCCTACGACGAGGTCAGCGCCCCCCAGTGCGCGGCCGAACTCTACTAGCTTGGACCCGCTCCGGATCACCCACCGCCTGACCATCCCCGCCGAGGCGCTGGAGGAAAGCTTCATCGCCGCCTCCGGCCCGGGCGGGCAGAACGTCAACAAGGTGGCCACGGCCGTGCAGCTTCGCCTGGACACCACGCGCGTGCCGGGGCTGACCGAGCCCATCCTGGCCCGCCTCCGCGCCCTCGCCGGCCGCCGCATGACCGCGGAGGGCGCGCTTCTCCTCACCTCGCGCGAGCACCGGACGCAGGACCGCAACCGCGAGGCCGCCCGCGCCCGCCTTTCCGCCCTGATCCGCGACGCGCTCGTCGCCCCGATCATCCGCCGGCCGACCCGCCCCACCAAGGGCAGCCAGGAACGGCGCCTCACCGCCAAGACCGTGCGCTCCGGCATCAAGCAGGGCCGCGGGCGCGTCCGGGAGGATTGAACCCCTTCACAGCCCCGTGACCCGATGGCATGGAGGTTTTTTCATGAAAGGGGAACCCTCATGACCGGCCACGGCCATGTCGACCACAGCGGCGAGAACAAGCGCGTCGCGCTCCTCATCGCCGTCCTCGCCCTCTGCCTGGCGCTGGCCGAAACGGGCGCCAAGGGCGCGCAGACCGAGGCACTCTCCCGCAACGTGGAGGCCTCGAACCTTTGGGCCTTCTTCCAGGCCCGATCCATCCGCCAGACCACGGTGCGCACCGCCGCCGAGCAGCTCGCCCTGGCCCCGGAGGCCACCGAGGAAGACCGCCGCGCCGCCACCACCCGCCAGATCCAGATCTGGCTGGCCACCGCCCAGCGCTGGGAAAGCGAGCCCGCCACGGGCGAGGGCCGGCGGGAACTCGCCGACCGCGCCAAGGCCGCCGAGCGCGTGCGCGACCGCTCCATGTCCGCCTACCACATGTACGAGTACGGCTCCGCCGCCTTCCAGGTCGCCATCGTCATCGCCTCGGCCAGCATCGTCACGGGCGTGCCGCTGCTCGCCCTCGGCGGCGCGGTGCTGGGCGTCATCGGCATCGCGCTCGCAGGCCTGGGCTTCTTCGCGCCCGAACTGATCCATCTCTGAGCACCGCGTGGGCGGGGCGGCGCCACGGCCTCGCCGCCCGGCCCGCCACCGCCCGGGGCCGTGCTCCGGCCGGGCGGCCAGCGCCGCGGCATGGGCCATCGGGGAAATGGACAGGCGCGCGGAGGCCAGGGTGTCGTTCAACCCGGAGGGGTCCCGCGTCGGACGGCGGCCGCGGGGCGGGCCAGGTCCGGTCGGCGGGGCGCCGGGCCGGCGTCACCGGCCGCCCCGGTCCTACGCCGGAAAGCCGCCGCACAAGCGCAGCCGGCCCTGCCGGAACTCCACCGCGACGACGTTGCCCGGCCGGGCCGGCACCGTTTCCCCATCCCCGGCGGCGCCATCCTCCTCGGCATGGCGGAAGAGCAGCGTGTTGAAGGGCATGCGCGGGTGCTCGACCAGGAAGACCGAGGACTCGCAGGCGCCGAGCTCGATCCAGCCGACGGTATAGGACCGCCCCAGGGCCAGAACCGCGGAGGCCCCGATCACCTGCGGTTCGCTCTCCGGCCCTCCGATGAAAACCACCCGCGTTCCGGGCTTCGCGTCCAGATCCATGGCGGAAAGACTACGCCCGCCGGACCGTTTCGTGCAGCCGCGGATGCACGCCCCTGCCCCGCGCCCGAAGCTCATGCCGGACGCCCGGCATGCGCCCGGGGCACGGCCGCCTCAGAACCCCGGCATCACCTGCGACAGCCGCCCGCCCAGCCGCAACGGCCCGATCCGCAGCGCCAACCCCGTCGCGTCATCGGTTTCCACGAGCACCCCGCACAGCGTCGCCTGCCCTTCCGCCGGGGACAGCCGCTCCGCCGGCACCTTGCGCCAGAACCGGATGGAGGCCCCGGCCTTCCCCATGCCGATCACGCTGTCATAGTCCCCGCACATCCCGGCGTCGGACACAAAGGCCGTGCCCCCCTCCAGCACCTGATGGTCGGCGGTGGGCACATGGGTATGGGTGCCCGCGATCAGGCTCACCCGCCCGTCGAAGGAATGCCCGAAGCCCAGCTTCTCGCTCGTGGCCTCGGCATGGATGTCCACCACCACCGCCTGCACGGAGCCCCTGGCGCCCAGGCTGTGCCGCGCCAGCTCCGCCTGCGCGGCGCGGAAGGGATCGTCCAGCGGCTCCATGAACAGCCGCCCCATCACCTGCAGCACCAGCGCCCGCCGGCCACCCGGCACCTCCACCACGGTCGCCCCCCGCCCCGGCGTGCCCGGCGGATAGTTCATGGGCCGGATCAGCCGCGGCTCCCCCTCGATGTAGGGGATGATCTCCTTGCGGTCCCAGGCATGGTTGCCCAGCGTCAGCACGTCCGCCCCCGCCTCCAGAAAGGCCCGCGCCATGTCCGGCGCGAGCCCGAACCCGTGGGAGGCGTTCTCGGCGTTCAGCACCACCAGGTCGGCCGCGACCTCGCGCCGCAGCCCCGGCAGGCGCTCCACCACCGCGTCGCGACCCGAGCGCCCCACCACGTCGCCCAGGAACAGGATCCTCACGCGCCATCATCTCCGGAAAAAGCCACGCGGAACCGCATCACCCCCGCCTCCGTGGCCACCGCATCCAGCGGCGCGTCCAGCGGGCCCGCGGGCACCTCCTGCATCTCCTGGCAGGCAAAGGCCACGCCCAGCGTCGCGGCCCCGGGCAGCCCGGCCAGGGTCCGGTCGTAATACCCGCCGCCATAGCCCAGCCGCCGCCCCGCGCGGTCGAAAGCCAGAAGCGGCACGACGACGAAGCCCGGAACCACCGGCTGGGCGTCGGCCCGCGGCTGCACGGTGCCGAAAGGCCCCTTGTCCATGGGGTCGCCGAAGGCGAAGGCACGGAAATCCAGCGGCAGCCCGCGCCGGGGCGTGCGCGGCAGGCACAGCGCGTGCCCCCGCCCCGCCAGGGCCCGCAGCAGCGGCCGGACATCGATCTCGTGCCCCATGGGCCAGAACCCCGCGACCACCGCGCCGGCCGGCGGCGGCGCCTCGCGCAGCACATGGGCCGCCAGCGCCGGCCCGGTGCCCTCGGCAGGCGCCTGGGCCCGGCGCGCCTGCGCCTCCTCGCGCGCCACGACCTTGGCCGCGCGCAGGCGTGCATCGTCGCCCCCGGACGTCATGCCGGGCAATGCCGTGGAAACGAGGGGAAAAAGTGCGGAGCCGCCATGACCGCTGGCGATTCGTCCTCCCAAGGCCTGCTAGCGCAGGTGGGCACCAGATACCCGGACCAAGATCCGGACAGAGCCAGCTCCCGGAGGATGCTTATTGGCCCTGGGGATGATTTGCCTGGCGCGAAAGGCAGCCCCGCCCCATCCATGTAGGCGCTCGCACCCGGCCGCGCCAGGGCGCGCCGGGCACCGCCGGATAAAAGATCCCAGGCCGCGCGCAAGCCCCGGCGTCCGCCTCAGCCCTTGCCGAGATCGGCCGCGATCCCCTCGATGCGCTCGGCCACGCGCACCAGCCGCTCGGCCAGCCGCGGGTCCGTCGCCGGCAGGGGCGGCAGCACCCCCGCTCGCGCCTGCGCCACCTCCACCTTCAGGTCGTGCACCTCGTCCGCCAGCAGCAGCGCCGCCAGCAGCAGCAGCCGCGGCTCGCCATAGCTGCCGCCCATGGTCTTCACCGAGGCGACGCGGCGGTCGACCTCCGCCGCCAGGGCGATCAGATGCGCCTCCTGCCCGTCCTCGCAGGAGACCGGATGGCTGTAGCCGCCCACGCGAACCGTGACCTGTCCCAAAGCTCAGCCCTCCCCGGCGCGACGCGTTGCATCGGCCCTCTCGCCCGCGGCGGGGCCACCATCCGGCCGCTTCCGCCCGCCGGCCGCGACATCATCAGGCCCGACATCCCCGGACTGGATATCCCCGGACTGGATATCCCCGGGGCCGGCATCCCTGGGCTCGACATCCCCAAGCCCGGCATCCCCCGGCTCGCCATCCTCCGGCAGCCCATCATCGGCGGCCGCCTCGTCGGGCAGATCCATCCCGTCCGGCAGCTCCCCGCCCTCGGGCAGCGCCGCGCGAAGCCGCGCGATGGTCGCCTCCAGCCGGGCGGACAGCGCGGCCACCTCGGCCGGCGGCACGCCCGGCGCTCCGCCCCCGCGCTCCGCACGCTCCTCCGCCGCCGCCCGCGCCACGGCCGCCAGGCGCTCCACCGCCGCCTCCAGCCTTGCGGCCGCCTCTGCCAGGCTGTCAGACATGCCGTCCCAACTCCCGCGTGTCCCCTCGCCCAGTCATTGCGCTTCCGGCACCATCTTGCCCTATGCTTTCCCGCAGGCCAACGCCGACCGCCCCGCAGGCCCGTATCCCGGGCCTCCGCCTTGCGGCAAGCGTGCGGGCTTTAGGCATCCACCCGCAAGAGGGTCAACCGTGACACCCCCCGCCTTGCTCTTCCGGCGCGCCGACGAAGCCGCGGCCGCCCTCGCCGCCGCGGCCACCCTGCCGGGCCCGCCGCTCCTGCTGCTGCTCTCCGCGCCGGCGGCGGCGGCCTGGCCGGGCGCGGCGGTGATCGCGGCCATGGTCGCCGGGGCCGCCTCCCGCCACCCCGGCGTTCCGCACCGGGCGGCGCTGGATTGCGGCACCGCCGCAGGGCTCGCGCTCGATGCGCTGCGCCAGGGCTGGCGGCTGCTGGTGCTGGAGGGCACCCACCCCGCCTTTCCCCAGGTCGCCGGCGCCGCCTCGTCGCTCGGCGCCACCGTTCTCCCAGAAGCCCCCCTCGCGCTGGACCTCGCGGGCCTCGACCTCCGCCGCCCCGCCGCCCGGGCCATCATCGCCGGCCACATCCTCCGCCACACCGCCGCCTCCGGCAGCACGCCCTGAACCGGCCCGGGCGGGCGGCGCGTGACACCACCCGCCCGCCCGCTACACTCCCGCACCACGGAACTCGGGAGGAGACCAGGCCATGCAGCTGACGCCAAAGGTGCGGGAGATCCTCTCCTGGTACGAGAGCGACAATCCCGGCACCAAGGGCAACCTCGCCCGCATCCTGATGCAGGGCCGCCTCGGCGGCACGGGCCGCATGGTGATCCTGCCCGTGGACCAGGGCTTCGAGCACGGCCCCGCGCGCTCCTTCGCCCCCAACCCCGCCGCCTACGACCCGCGCTACCACTTCGAGCTGGCGATCGAGGCCGGGCTGAACGCCTATGCCGCGCCGCTCGGCATGATCGAGGCCGGCGCCTCCACCTATGCCGGCGCCATCCCGACCATCCTGAAGGTCAACAGCTCCAACTCCCTCTCCACCACCAAGGATCAGGCCGTCACGGGCTCGGTCTCGGACGCGCTGCGCCTCGGCTGCTCGGCCATCGGCTTCACCATCTATCCCGGCTCCGAATACCAGTTCGAGATGATGGAGGAGCTGCGCGAGATGGCGGAGGAGGCGAAGTCCGTCGGCCTCGCCGTGGTGGTCTGGAGCTACCCGCGCGGCCCGATGCTCGACAAGGTCGGCGAAACCGCGCTCGACATCTGCGCCTACGCCGCGCACATGGCCGCCCTGCTCGGCGCCCACATCATCAAGGTGAAGCCGCCCGCCGAGGCCATCTTCCTCGACGCCGCGAAGAAGACCTACGAGAAGGCTCCCGTCCCCGACATCACCGAGCTGGCCGGCCGCATCCGCCACGTCGTGCAGGCCTGCTTCAACGGCCGCCGCCTCGTGGTCTTCTCGGGCGGCGAGGCCGGCACGGCGGATTCCATGACCGCGATGGCGCGCGGCATCCACCAGGGCGGAGGCAACGGCTCGATCATCGGGCGCAACACCTTCCAGCGCCCCAAGGCCGAAGCCCTGGCCTTGCTGTCCGACATCATCGAAGCCTACCGCGCCGAGGTGGCGCAGGGCACGCCCTGAAGCCCGGCGGCGTCGAGGGGGCGGGCGGAAGCCTTCCCCCCGGGCCGCCGCCCGCGCGCGCCGGGCACGGGCGTGCAGCCCCCCGGGACGCACACAGCCAGGCCGCCGCTCCCCGGCATGCTCCGGTGCCGCCGGGTGCGCGGACCGATGGGCGCGGCATCGCCCGGGAAAGCCGCGCTGCTCAGGAGCGGGTTCGTCGCATGCGATGCGTGGGAAGGATGGCACCGCAAGGAGAGCAGCGCGCCGAATCGTTCTTGCACGAGATCATTTCCTCCTGCAGCGCCATCCGGGGCACAGCGGATGAGCGGCGGAGTGCAACGCCGGAACTTTTCCCGATCTGTTTCACACCGACATCGCAATCAATAAAAATGACAATGCTATCTTGAGCCGAGATGTTTTGCAGCGCCGGCACTCGGTTCCTCCGCCCCGGAAGGCAACGCCTGAATTGCAGTCAAACGGCAAAAATACTCTCTAATTCAATGACTTAAAACTTATCCGCGCGGTGTCGAGCGATGGCGCCGTGTTGTCGAAAACACACGCCAGGGCAGTCCCCGCTCCAAGCTTCCCGTGGAAGTCAACACAACGCTTCTCGACCACACGATATGTTGATAATTGTCGTTTTCGGTCGATCTGCCGCAGAGCAAATCAGGAGCATTCCGATGACAGCCATTATGGCTGCCGAGGCGAAGTCCTTGCCCCGGGTTCCGACGCTGGTCAGCTTCTACGGCGGCAGCCGCTACTATTACGAAGCCGCCGAGCGCCTGATGCAGGCCTGCGAGCGCCTCGGGGTGCCCCACGACATCCAGGAGGTCACCAAGCGCGAGGACGAGTCCTGGTCCCACATCTGCCGCCGCAAGATCCCCTTCTACCGGGACATGCTGGCCAAGCACCCCGACGGCATCTTCTGGGCCGATGTCGACACCGTGCTGGTGCAGCGCCCCGCCCTGTTCGACAACGCCTCCTACGACATCGCGGCCTTTCTGCGCGGCTTCCGCAACCTGCGCGACTACGACCCCGTCCAGCTCGCCCGCACCTTCCACCCGGGCTTCATCCACTTCAACGGCACCGGGAAGACCCGCCGCTTCGTCGAGCACATGGCGGCGCTGGAGCGTGACAGCACCTCCACCGGCACGGACGACTTCTTTCTCGAGGAAGCCTGGCAGAGCTTTCCCGAAGCCCTCGCGGTCATGCTCCTGCCCGGCGACATGATCGCCAAGACCGAGGCGCGGATCGGCGCCGGCACATGCTTCGTCTTCGGCGAAAGCGGCAACGTCGCCGCCTTCAAGGGGCAGGTGGAGCAGCACGCCGCCCGCGTGTTCGAGTTGCGCCGCCAGACCCGCCTGCTGATCAACTACGCCGCGCAGTGTATCCGCAACGGCAAGCGCGAGCAGGCCCGGACCTTCCTCCAGAAGGCGCATGGCATCGACCGGACGGACCATCACGCCGCCCTCTCGCTCGCGCGCCTCAGCCTGAAGATGGACGACCCGGAGGGCGCCGCGCGCGTGGTGAAAGCCACCTTCGGGGGCGCCCCCGAGGCCGCCGAGCCCCGCAAGATCCTGGTCGAGGCCGCGCTCGCCACCGGCAACTGGCGCCGTGCCCACACCAACCTGCAGAAGCTCGAGGCCATGGAAGAGCCGGAGGTCCAGGCCTTCGCCCAGAGCCGCCGCTTCCTGGTCGGCCTGGAGAAGCGCGCCGAGGCCCTCCAGCTCCGGCGCGAGGAACGTCCTGCCGTCTACTGGATGGACACGCCCTTTCCCGGCAACTTCGGCGACGTGCTCAACCCGTTCCTCGTGGAATCGCTGAGCGGCCTGCCCCCGCGCCACGCCAGGGAAGGCGACGGCATCCTGGCCATCGGCTCGGTCATCAAGTTCGCCAGGCCCGGCACGGTCGTCTGGGGAACGGGCACGCCGCGCATGACCGACGTCCTCTCGCCCGAAGCCGATTACCGCGCCGTGCGCGGCCCCATGTCGCGCCAGCTGGTGGAAAACTCCGGCGGCAAGCCGCCGGATGTCTTCGGCGACCCCGCCATGCTGCTGCCCCTGATCCACACGCCCCGCTCCCCGAAGCGCCACAAGCTCGGCTTCATCCGCCACTACACCCACCAGCACGAGCCGATCCGCTGCGACGGGGTGAAGGAGATCTCCATCCTCTGCGTGGGCGAGGAGGGCATCCGGACGTTCATCGACGAGGTGAACGAGTGCGAGCACATCGCCAGCACGTCGCTGCACGGCCTGATCGTGGCCCATGCCTATGGCATCCCCACGCGCTGGTGCGACTTCCTGGAGGCGGACTGGACGCTCCCCGGGGACGGCACGAAGTTCGAGGACCACTACGCCGCCTTCGGCATCCGCTTCCGCCCGCCCACCAACCTGTCGGGCGTGCCGGTGATGACCCCGGCCTTCGCCGCCGAATGCGACGAGGTGGTGACCAGGCCCTTCGATGCGGCGGCCCTGCTGCGCGTGGCACCCTTCCCGCTCCTGCCGCGCTTCCGCAGCATCGCCGGCCTGGATGGCGGCGCGGGCCACCGGCACCTGTCCACTCTCGGGTTCAAAACGCCCGGCAGAGCCCTCGAAACCGCCGAGGCCTGACAAGCCAGGACGCTTCCGCCCCCGCGGGGGCGAACCCCGCGCGGGCTTGCCGCGGTGGCAGGTGCCCCCGAGAATGCACCCCGCCCCAAGGTCCCCAAGCCGACCGATGACCGCCCGCCCCGCCTTCGCACGGAAGCCCCGAGTGCTCAGAACAGGCCTTGAGGCACGCGAGGCGCTGGCCATTCGCGTGCAGCGCCGCGACCCCGACGCACGCTGGACGGAAGAAGCCTTCCGCCACCTCGTCCAGCGCAAGCTCAGCGCGCCACAGCTTCCGGCCATCGCGCAGCTCGCGGCCGACATGTCCATCTTCGCGCCGCGACGCCTGCACAATGCCTATGCCGAATGGAAGGGCGGCAGCCTGATGCGCCGCCCGGGCGAGATCGCCGTTTCGAGCACCTACGGCGAGATCCTCTACTCCCTCGTGGCCGACCTCCGCCCCGCCCTGGCCTTCGAGGCCGGCGCCGGCTTCGGCATCTCCGGCTCCTACATCGCGGCCGCCCTGCAGAACCAGCGCAACGGCCAGCTCGTTTCCTTCGAGATCGGCGAGTACTGGGACGTGGCCCAGCGCAACATCGCCGCGATCTCGCCGCGCGCCCGCGTGATCAACGACGCCTTCGAGAACTTCTCCGCCCATGTGCGCTCCTCCGCGCCCGTGGACTTCGCCTTCATCGACGCGATCCACGATCCCGAGGTGATCGAGCGGCAGGTGCGCCAGCTGCACGGCTTCACCAGCCCGGGTGCCGTCGTGGTGGTGGACGACGTCTTCCAGGCCGGCGTTCCCAACCGCTCCGTCGCCACCCTCGCGGAGGAGCGCTGGGTGTCCTTCGCCGCCTTCCTCGGCACGCGCCAACTCGTGCTGGTCATGCGATAGAGCGCGCCACGCAAAACGGACACACGCCCCATGGCTGCCGCCCAGAACGATTGCCGCCTCTATCTCGTCACCCCGCCGCGGATCGATCTCGCCCGCTTCCCCGATGACCTCGCCCGCACCCTCGATGCCGGCGACTGCGCCTGCCTCCAGCTCCGCCTCAAGGACGCACCGCCCGGCGAGCTTCGCCGCGCCATCGATGCGCTCCGCCCCGTCGCCCAGTCGCGCGGCGTCGCCTTCCTCCTGAACGACGACGCCGCGCTGGCCAAGGAAACCGGCTGCGACGGCGCCCATCTGGGCCAGGAGGACGGCGACCATGCCGCCGCCCGTGCCCTGCTGGGCGAGATGACGCTTGGCATAACCTGCCATGACAGCCGTCACCTCGCGATGCGCGCGGGGGAGATGGGCGCCGACTATGTCGCCTTCGGCGCCTTCTTCCCCACCACCACCAAGGACGCGCAGCACCAGGCCGAGACGGACCTCCTGGAGTGGTGGTCCTCCATCTTCGAGATCCCCTGCGTGGCCATCGGCGGCATCACCGCCGCGAACTGCGCCCCGCTGGTGACGGCGGGAGCGGACTTCCTCGCCGTGGTGGGCGCCGTGTGGAACCATCCGGACGGCGCACCGGAAGGCCTGCGCGCCATGAACGCCGCCATCGCGGCCGCGCCCGGCCCCGCGCGCTGACCCTTCCGCCATGCCGCGGGGCTTGGCGGGAGGTCCCGGCCTCAGCGGGCCGGCATGTTCTGCGGGCGGGTGGACTGGGCCGGGGCCGTCTGCAACGGCGCCGGCGCCGGCGCGCCCGGCGCGCCCTCCAGCACCGCGCCGCCGCCCGAATAAGCGCGGTCCGTGGCCGCGGAGGCCGGCCCCTGATCCAGCGGCGGCCCCGGGGATCGGCCGGTGGTGCTCACGCCGTCCGTCAGGTTCGCCATGGCCGGCGTGGCGGCCAGCAGCAAAGCGGCGGCAAGGGTCAGGACCCGCATGATGAGCCTCCAGTGGTGATCGGATCCTGAAACGTCCGCCCTGTCCGCCCGGTTGCCGAAGGAAGCGCCCGGCCCTACCCCCGGGTGGCGACCGGACGGCACCGGGGCGCCGGGCAACGGAGAGCGCGATGGACGAACTGACCTTCCTTTCCGCCCTGCACCGGCCGGGCACGCTGGTCGACGCCGGCGCCCATGAGGGGCTGCTCACCCTGCCGCTGGCCGGGCTTCCCGCCGCCCGCGTCCTTGCCTTCGAACCCCTGGGCGAGGCCCGCGCCGCCCTCAGCTCGGCGGTGGCGGGCAGGCCCAACATCACCGTGCGCCCTGAAGCCCTCGGCGACGTCGCCGGCACGGTGGAACTGACGGTTCCCGTGCTGGATGGCGCCCCGCAATGGCAATGGGCCAGCACCTCGAAATCCTACGCCGCCCATCGTTCAAGCCGCGTCGCCGTCCGGCGGGAAAGCGTGGCCGCCATCACGCTGGACAGCCTCTCCCTCGCCGACTGCACGGCCATCAAGATCGATGCGGAGGGCGCCGAATACGCCATCCTGCGCGGCGCCCGGGAAACGCTCGCGCGCTGCCGTCCCCTGCTCACGCTGGAACTGGAGGAACGCCATGCCGAGGGCTGCACCTGGGCGGTGCCGGCCTTCCTGGACGCGCTCGGCTACGAGACCGCCTTTGAACACCAGGGCCGCTGGCACCCGATGCCGACGCTGCACCGCCCGACCATGCAGCGCGCCAGCCCCGACCCCTCCGTCTTCGAGGCGTCGGACCCCTACATCTTCAACTTCTATGCCTGGCCGGTGGAGCGCGCGGCGGAAGTCCGCGCGCTCCTTCCGGACTAGGCCCTCGGCGCCGGGCGCTCAGACCTGGGGGGTGGCGCCCCCCTGCTGCGGCTGCTCCAGCGCGCCGGATTCCACGAGCTGGTGCGCCTCGGCGGCCTGCGCGTCCAGCGACTGCCGCAGCCCCGCGGCCAGGCCCAGCCGGTGCGCCAGCGCGTCCAGATAGGCGCGCTCCGCCGCCGTGTCCGGCTCCGCCACGAGGCGGGACGCCATGTAGAGCTCGGCCTTCTGCGCGTCGGTGCGCGCGAGGGCCGCGATCGCCACGGGATCGGTCGGCGCGTCCATCGCCTGGAAGACGAAGCTCTTGGCCTCGGCGTCCAGCCCCAGCTTCTCCACCTCGCCGAAGATCCGCTCGCGCTCGTCGTTGTCCATGTGCCCGTCCGCCTTGGCGGCGGACACCATGGCCTTGATCACGGAAAGCCCGAAGGGCTGGCCATCGGCCGCCGCCATCTCCTCCTGCGCGAACTCCTTCGGATCGGGCACGCTGCCCTTGGCCCCAACCGGCGCCCCGCCCGGGTTGGTGGCGCTGCCGGCCCAGGGACCGGAGGAAGGGGGCGCGGAAGGCGCCGCCGCCCCGCCGCGGGCCGCCTCCGGCACGCCCTGCGATTCCTGGAACTGCTTCCAGGCGCGATAGGCCAGCGTGCCCAGCACGGCCATGCCGCCCATCTGCATCAGGCTGCCGCCGCCGCTCCGCCGGCGCCCGCCGCCCAGCAGCGAGCCGAGCAGCCCGCCCGCCGCCGCCGTGCCGAGGCCGCCGCCCAGCATCCCGCCAAGCCCGCCGCCGAAGCCGCCGCCGCCCATGCCGCCCGTCCCGGGGCTGCCGATGCCGCCGCCGAACAAACCGCCGCCGCCCCGGTCATCCTCCTGCGAGGGCGGCTGAACCGTGCCCTCGCGCCCCAGGCTGCCGATGCCGCCCCCGCCGAACAGCCCGCCGCCGCCGCGCTCCCCGTCGCCGAGGCTGCCGATCGGGCCGCCGAAGATGCCGCCCCCCCGGCTCTCGCCGCCGCCGAGGCTGCCGATCCCGCCGCCGCCGAACAGACCGCCGCCACCGCGGCCCTCGCCGCCCAGGCTGCCGATCCCGCCGCCGGAGCCGCCGAACAGCCCGCCCAGCACGTCGCGCAGCGACCCGCCGCCGCCCCCGCCGCCGAGGCTGCCGATCCCGCCGCCCGAGGAGCCCGAGCTTCCGCCGCCCAGGCTGCCGATTCCGCCCCCGCGCGAACCACCGCCCAGGAAGCCTTCCAGCAACGACCGTGTATCAACCATGTGAGCGTCCTCCGTTTCCGACGCACACAACGCCCGATGCACCGCTTCGATGCGCCCCGCGCCCTCCGTTACCCTTTGCCGTAGGGCCAGCCGCCGAGCCAGCGCACTCCCTCCAGCCCCGGCACCCCCGCCGCCAGCATGGCCAGGCGGTCGAAGCCCAGGGCGATGCCGGACACCGCGGGCATCCCGTGGTCCAGCGCCAGCAGGAAGTCCTCGTCCACCCCCCAGCCCCCTCCCTGCGACGTGCCGTGCAGCGCCTCGCGCTCCGCCACGTCGCGCGCGAAGCGGAGGCGCTGCTCCCCGGCGTCGCGCAGCTCGTCGAAGGCATTGCCCAGCTCCAGCCCGGCCGCGAAGACCTCGAAGCGCAACGCGGCGCGCGGGTCGGCGGGGTCGCGCCGCGCCAGCGCGGCCTGGGGCGCCGGCCAGTGGGTGAGAAAGGTCCCCCGCCCCCGCCCGAGATGCGGCTCCACGTGCTCCAGCATCAGGTGAAAGAACAGGTCCTCCCAGCCGAGCCCCGGCGGCACCGCCAGCCCCGCCGCGCGCGCCGCGCCGGCCAGCGCCGCCGCATCGCCCTCCGCCGTCGCGGGATCGACCGAGCCCAGCACGTCCACCCCCACCCGCGCGAAGGCCGCCGCCACGCTCACGCGCTCGAAGGGTTCCGAAAGCGCCGTCTCCACCCCCTCATGCGACACCACCGGCGGCAGCACGGCGCGCAGGTAGTCCTCCACCGCGTCCATCAGCGCATCGAGCCCGCCGCCGGCGAGGTAAACCTCCAGCATGGTGAATTCCGGCGCGTGGCGGGGCGAAACCTCCCCATTCCGCCACACCCGCGCCAGCTCGAAGCAGCTTCCCGCCCCCGCCACCAGCAGCCGCTTGATCGCCAGCTCCGGGGAGGTCCGCAGCCAGAGGTCCATCCCCTCCCCCCGCCCCAGATGCGGCTCGAAGCGCGAGCGGAAGGCGTGCAGATGCACCTCCATGCCCGGCACCGGCACGAGGCAGGGCGTCTCCACCTCCACGCAGCCCCGTTTCTCCCAGAAGGCCCGGGTGTCGCGCGCCAGGGCGGCGCGGCGGCGCAGCGCGGGCAGCCGCCCGGCAAGGCTGTCCGGATGCCAGTTCGGGGTGGATCGCTGCGGCACGCTCGCTGCCTCCTCGGCCAAAATCGGCCCCGTCCGTGACACAAGGGCCCGGTTGGGGCTACCAGCCCCGCCATGCCCGACGGCTCCCTCCCCACCCCCCGCCCGCTCCGCGACGCCGACGCCCTGGCCGATGCGGGCCTGGTCCCGCCCGCGGCGCTGCCGGCGCTGCGCCGGGTCGCGGCGCGCTACGCCGTTTCCGTCACCCCCGCCATGGCCGCGCTGATCGACCCGGCCGACCCCGCCGATCCCATCGCCGCCCAGTACCTGCCCCATGCCGCCGAGCTGGAGGCGACGGACCAGGAGCGCGCCGACCCCATCGCCGACCACCCGCATACCCCGGTCAAGGGCGTGACCCACCGCTACCCCGACCGCGCCCTGCTCAAGCCCCTGCTGGCCTGCCCCGTCTATTGCCGCTTCTGCTTCCGCCGCGAACAGGTCGGCCCGGCCGGCGGCGTGCTGGGCGAGGCCGAGCTGGAAGCCGCCCTCGACTGGTTCGCCGCCCACCCGGACGTCCGCGAGGCCATCCTCACCGGCGGCGACCCGCTGATGCTTTCCCCCCGGCGCCTCCGGCACATCGTCGGGCGCCTCTCGGCCATGCCGCATATCGAGATCATCCGCCTGCACACCCGCGTGCCGGTCGCCGACCCCGCGCGCGTCACGGCGGCCATGGCGGAGGCGCTGGACACCGAAACCGCGCTCTTCCTCTGCCTGCACGCCAACCACGCCCGCGAGTTCACCGCCGACGCCCGCGCCGCCCTCCGCCGCCTGTCCCGCGCCGGAGTCGCCCTTCTCGGCCAGTCCGTGCTGCTGCGCGGCGTGAACGACACGCCCGGGGCCATGGAGGGCCTCCTGCGCGCGATGCTCGCCAACCGGGTGAAGCCCTACTACCTCCACCAGCTCGACCGCGCGCCCGGCACCGCCCGCTTCGAGGTCCCGATCGCCGAGGGCCGGGCCCTGCTGGCGGGGCTGCGCGGCCGCCTCACCGGCCTTGCCTGGCCGACCTACGCGCTCGACCTGCCGGAGGGCCAGGGCAAGGCCCCGATCGGCCCCGACTTCGCGGAGCGGCAGGAGGGCGGCTGGAGCGTCCGCGGCCCCCTGGGCGGCGCCCACTTCCAGCCGGACCGGGCCGGCGAAGGCTGACCCCGCCCGGACGTGGATCGCAAACCACGGCTTCCCGCCGGCCGGGCGGCGGGCCAGACTTCCTCCCAAGCGGCGCCCGCGCAGGAGGCGCGGCACAGGGAGAGACCATCCATGACCAGGACAACGCGCCGCGGCCTCGCGGCGGCCGGCCTCGCCGCCCTCGCCGCTCCCCGGGTCGCGCGCGCCCAGGCCGGGTTCCCGAACCGCCCGATCACGATGACCATCCCCTTCGCCCCCGGCGGCCCCACCGACATCGTCGGCCGCCTCCTGGCCGAGAGCATGTCGCGCGAGATCGGCCAGCCCGTGGTCGTCGAGAACAGCACCGGCGCCGGCGGCACCCTCGGCGCCCAGCGCGTGGCGACGGCGCGGCCGGACGGCTACTCCATCCTCCTGCACCACATCGGCATGGGGGTGATCCCCACCATGTACCGCCGCCTCGCCTATGATCCCGTCAACGGCTTCGAGCCGCTGGGCCTCGTCACCGAGGTGCCGATGACCCTTGTCGGCCGCAAGGAACTGCCGGCCGCCAACCTCGCGGAACTCGTCGCCTTCATGAAGGCCCAGGGGGACCGCTTCAACCTGGCGGATGCGGGCATCGGCTCCTCTTCCGCCCTTTGCGGCGCGCTCCTCGCCAACGCCATCGGCGCCCGGCCCACCGTTATCCCGTTCCGCGGCACGGGGCCGGCCATGCAGGAGATCCTGGGGGGCCGCGTGGACCTGCTCTGCGACCAGACCACGCAAACCACCGAATACATCCGGAGCGGCGCCGTGCGCGTCTTCGCCACCCCCTCGCGCGCCCGCATCGCCACCCTGCCCGACATCCCCACCACGGCCGAGGCCGGGCTGCCGGGCTTCGAGGTCACCGTCTGGCACGGCCTCTACGCCCCGCGCGGCACCCCCGCCCCGGTCTGCGCCCGGCTGACGCAGTCGCTCCAGGCCGCGCTGCGCGACCCCCGCATCGTGCAGCGCTTCACCGAGATCGGCACCGCCCCCGTCCCGCAGGAGGACGCGACCGCCGAGGCGCACCGGCGCTTCTGGATGGCCGACATCGCCCGGTGGAAGCCGGTGATCGAGGCCACGAACGCCTATGCGGACTGATTGCGCGAGGGTGCCATCCCCAGCGCGGCACCCCCGCCCCACAGGTTCCTCACAGGGTTTTCCACAGGTTGGAACAGCGAATAATTGTGCCTTGACAATGGTTTATTGAGCCGCCCGCAGGTTCATCCGCAGCTTGTCCCCGTAAAGCCGCTCGCACGGGCGTGAGCCTTGCTGCGGGCGCGAGGTGACCCGGCCGGCGGCCGGGGCGCCGCGGTTGCATGCCCCGCCCCCCGCGTGTATTGCCCGCCCCCAATCCAGATTTCCGAACGAAGAACAGGACGCCCCGCCCATGGCGAAGATGCAGGCCAACCAGATGCGCGCCGGCATGGTCATCGAGTTCGAGGGCCAGCGCTACACCATCCTGCGCCAGAACATCATGATTCCCGGCAAGGGGAACGCGATCATCCAGGTCGACATGCGCAACATCAAGACCGGCGCGAAGAAGGACCAGCGCTGGCGCACGGCCGACACGGTGGAGCGCCTGAACACCGAGGACAAGGAGTTCAACTACTCCTACGCCGACGGCGACAACATCGTGCTCATGGACCCCGAGACCTTTGAGCAGACCACCGTTCCCGCGGTGATCCTGGGCGACCGCCTGCCCTTCCTGGTCGAGAACATGACCGTCAACGTGCGCCTGATCGAGGGCGAGCCGGTGGCCATCGGCCTGCCCGACACCGTGGTGCTGGAGGTCGTGGAGGCCGATCCCGTCGTGAAGGGGCAGACCGCCTCCTCCTCCTACAAGCCCGCCGTGCTGTCCAACGGCGTCAAGGTCATGGTGCCCCCCTTCATCACCGCCGGAGAGAAGATCGTCGTCCGCACCGAGGACGCGACCTATCTGGAGCGGGCGAAGGGCTGAGGCCCTTCCAGGAAAACCGATCATGTCCGGCGCCCAGCCCTCCTCGCGTCTCTCCCCCGCGATGACCGTGGTCATCAACGCCGCCCGAAAGGCCGGGCGGCGGCTGCTGCGCGACTTCGCGGAGGTGGAGAACCTGCAGGTCAGCGCGAAGGGGCCCGGGGACTTCGTCTCCCAGGCCGACCTCCGCGCCGAGGAGACGCTGCGCGAGGAACTGCGCCGCGCCCGCCCCTCCTTCTCCTTCCTGATGGAGGAGAGCGGCGAGAGCGGCGAGGCGGAGTGGGAATGGCGCTGGGTGGTCGATCCGCTCGACGGCACCACGAACTTCCTGCACGGCATCCCGCAGTGGTGCATCTCGGTCGGCATCGAGCACCGGCTGAGCCCGACGGCGACCGAGGTCGTGGCCGGCGTGATCTACAACCCCGCCACCGACGAGCTGTTCTGGGCCGAGAAGGGCCGCGGCGCCTTTCTCAACGACAAGCGCCTGCGCGTCTCCGGCCGCCGCGACATGAATGCGGCGCTCTTCGCCACCGGCATCCCCTTCGCCAAGGTGCCCCACCGCGCGGAATTCTCCACCACCCTCGCGAAGCTCATGCCCCAGGTGGCGGGCATCCGCCGCTTCGGCTCGGCCGCCCTGGACCTCGCCTGGGTCGCGGCCGGGCGCTACGAGGGCTACTGGGAACTCGGCCTCAACCGCTGGGACTGCGCGGCGGGGATCATCATGGTCAAGGAGGCCGGCGGCTACGTCACCGGCCCCGGCGACGAGGACCCCTACGCCACCGGCAACATCGTGGCCGGCAATCCCTTCCTCCACGGCAAGCTGCGGGAAGCGGTGGCCGAGGGCATGACCTATGTGGCCGGCCGCCGCGCCGGCACCGAGCCCGGGGTCCCGCCCGGCCTCCCGCCGGCCTGAGGCGCGGCCCGCCGGAAGGGCGGGCCGTGACAGGTCCATTCACAGCGGCGCAGAATGCGCCCTGGCCGGCCGGCGATGTGGCCGCGCGTCCCGTTGCCCCTGCGGCGAGGAGGGTATCCGACCGTGAACAGCGTTCCACCATCCTCCGGCATGGCCGGGCGGCAGGACCTCACCCTGGCCGGCGAAACCTCCCCGGACCAGGCCCCGGGGCTGCCCGACGACCTGCGGAGGGATGTCGAGTCCGTCGCGCGCCTCGACGCCGTTCCCTCGATCCTCGACGTGGTCTGCCGCATCACCGGCATGCGCTTCGCCGCCGTCGCGCGCGTCACCGAGGAGCACTGGGTCGCCTGCCGCACGCTCGACAGCATCGGGTTCGGCCTCAGGCCCGGCGACGAGCTGCAGATCGCCACCACCCTCTGCCGGGAGACTTGGCAGAGCGGCGAGCCCGTGGTGGTCGGCAACGTGTCCGAGAGCGCCGCCTATTGCCACCACCCGGTGCCGGCGATGCACGGGTTCCAGAGCTACATCTCCGTGCCGATCATCCTGTCGGACGGGCGCTTCTTCGGCACGCTCTGCGCCATCGACCCCCTTCCGACGCGGCTGGAGAATCCGGAAACCCTCGGCATGTTCCGCCTCTTCGCCGAGTTGATCGCGGCGCAGCTGAAGGCCGACGAGGAACTCCTCCGCACGCGCGCGGAGCTGGTGGAGCAGCGCGAGCTGGCGGAGCTGCGCGAGCAGTTCATCGCCGTGCTCGGCCACGACCTGCGCAACCCCGTGGCCTCCATCTCCTCCGGCACCCGCCTTCTCGGGCGCTCCGTGCAGGACGAGTCCGGCCGCCGGATCCTCGCCCTCATGCAGTCCAGCGTGCTCAGGGTCAGCGGGCTGATCAACAACCTGATGGACTTCGCCCGCGCCCGCCTGGGCGACGGGCTCGTGCTGGACACCACCGGCCGCGACCCGCTGGGCGAGGTGCTGGAGAACACGGTCTCCGAGCTGCGCTCCATCCATCCGGACCGCGCGATCGAGAGCCGCATCGCCATCACCCGGCCCGTGGCCGCCGATCAGGCGCGGATCGCCCAGCTCCTCTCGAACCTGCTGGGCAACGCGCTGACGCATGGCGCGGCGGATTCCCCCATCCGCATCGGCGCGGCGACCGAGAACAACAGCTTCGAGCTGTGGGTCGCCAACAGCGGCACCCCGATCCCGCCCGATGTTCTGCCCGGCCTGTTCCGCCCCTTCTTCCGCGGCAGCCTCCGGCCCAACCAGGAGGGACTCGGCCTCGGCCTCTTCATCGCCTCCGAGATCGCGCGGGTGCACGGCGGCACGCTGGCCGCCGCCTCGGACCCCGGCGAAACCCGCTTCACCTTCCGCATGCCCCTCGGCCACCCGCCGGAAGGAAGCCGCTGAGGCGGCGGCAACCAGGGCCCGCACGCGCCCCGCGTGACGCCGGCCGGTGCCCCGCGCGTGGCCGCGGCGGCCTTCCGGGCCCCGCCCTGGCCGGTGCGGGCCCCGAACCGCATACCGCCTCAAACCGCCCTTGCTCCCTCCCAGACGGTGCCTCCGCTTCAACACACCGCCCAACCTGGGCTACCCTCCGCGCCGTGACCCCAGAAGCAACCCCTTGCCCAGCCGCGCCAGCCGCGCCCAGACGGGCTGCGTCCGGACGGGTCGGGGCCGGCATGGCTGCGCGCAGCGCCGCCCTGGCCGCGGTGGCGATGCTCCTCGCGGCCGCCTGGCCGGCCTGCGCCACGCCGGCGCCGGCGGCGGGCCAGTCCTCCGCCGCCGAAGCCGCCGAGACGGAGGCCCCGTCCGAGCCCGCCCAGGCACCGCCCGCCCCCGTCAGCCTCGCCACCGGCCCGCTGCGCCCCAACATCCCCGTCCTGCCCGACCTCCAGCTCGCGCCCGACTTCGCCCCCATCCCCATCGGCGGCTGGCGCATCACGGGCCGCCCGGGGCGCGGTGAGGCGGACCACGGCGCCCGCATGGCCATCGAGACCATCGGCCGCTTCCTCGCCGAGCAGACCACCGGCCGCGTGACCGTGGTCGCCCAGGTGTCCGCCCCCGCCGACGACCCGTCGGTGGCCCGCCGCACCAGCCTGGCGCGCGCCATCATGCTGAAGGGCGCGCTCACCGGAGGCGGCCTGCCCGGCACGCGCATCGACATCCGCCCCATGGGCCGCACGCCCGAGGGCCTGGACGCGCTGGATATCGTCGCCCCGCCCGCGCCGCCGCCGCGCGACACACCGCCCCCGCCCGCGCCGGAGCCGCCGCCCATCCCGCCGCCGCCGCCCGCCCCCCCGCCGCGCGCCTCGGCCGGCGGCGCGC
Source organism: Muricoccus vinaceus (assembly GCF_042433125.1). NCBI lineage: Bacteria > Pseudomonadati > Pseudomonadota > Alphaproteobacteria > Acetobacterales > Roseomonadaceae > Muricoccus > Muricoccus vinaceus. The sequence continues at coordinate 335,006 of NZ_JBHLVZ010000002.1, forward strand.
AGCCGCGCACCGCCACCCCCCCGCCCCGCCGGAACGCCCAGGGCAGCACCAACCAGGGAGGCGGGCAGACGCCATGAACGAGACGCCATGACCGTCAACGCCATGACCGACCCGACGCGCTACATCCTGCGGATGGTGCTCTTCCTGGTCTGCGTGGTGCTGGTCGCCGCGCTGCTCTTCGGCGAGCTGCAGCACGCCTTCGCCGTGAACCCCGTGCTGAACAGCCTGATCCTGGCCGTGCTGGGGCTGGGCACCGCCTGGTGCTTCCGCCAGGTGGTGCTGCTGAAGCGCGAGACCGACTGGCTGAACGCCTTCCGCGCGCCCAGGCCCGGCCAGCCCGCGCCGCGCCCGCCGCAGCTGCTGGCGCCCATGGCCTCCATGCTCGCCTCCCGCCGCCCGGAACGCCTTTCCCTCTCGACGGGGGCCATGCGCGGCGTGCTGGACGGCATCGGCTCGCGCCTCGACGAAGGGCGCGAGCTGTCGCGCTACATGACGGGGCTGCTGATCTTCCTCGGCCTGCTCGGCACCTTCTGGGGCCTGATCCTGACCATCGGCTCGGTGTCCGAGGTCATCCAGAACATGTCGGTCGGCACGGGGGACGTGACCAACCTCTTCAACCAGCTCAAGTCCGGGCTGGCGCAGCCGCTCCAGGGCATGGGCGTCGCCTTCTCCTCGTCCATGCTCGGCCTCGCCAGCTCCATCGTGCTGGGCTTCCTCGACCTCACCGCCGGGCAGGCACAGTCGCGCTTCTACAACGAGCTGGAGGAATGGCTGGCGGGCGTCACGCGCCTGTCCTCGGGGGTGCTGGGCAACGACGGCGCCGAGGGCGGCTCGGTGCCCGCCTATGTGCAGGCCCTGCTGGAGCAGACCGCGGAGAACCTGGAAGGCCTGCAGCGCATCCTGGCCCGCGGGGAGGAGCGCAGCGCCAACTCCGGCCGCGCGCTGGAAACCCTCACGGAGCGCCTGAGCGTGCTGACCGACCAGATGCGCGCCAACCAGGTGCTGATGCAGCGCGTGGCCGAGGGCCAGGCGAGCCTCGCCCCCATCCTGGCGCGCATGGCCGAGCCCAACGAGAACGACGCCGCCACGCGCGGCCACCTGCGGAACGTGGAGCTCTACCTCGCCCGCCTGCTGGAGGAATCCGCTCAGGGCCGCGCCCAGGCGACGCAGGAGATCCGCTCCGAGATCAAGGTGCTGGCCCGCACCATCGCCGCCCTGGCCGAGGCGCCGCCCGCCCCGTGAGGCACATCCCGACCCGGGCCGCGCCCCCATGGCGCTAGGCAACGGCCGCCGCGGCGCGCGGGGCGGCGCCGTCAACGCCTGGCCGGGCTACGTCGATGCCCTCGCCACGCTGCTCATCATCATCATCTTCGTCCTGCTGGTCTTCGTGCTCGCCCAGGGCTTCCTGTCGGTCGCCCTCTCCTCGCGCGACCGCGCCCTGGACCGGCTGAACCGGCAGGTGGCCGAGCTGGCCGAGCTCCTGTCGCTCGAGCGCGGCGGGGCCGAGGAGCTGCGCGCCAACCTCGGCCGCACGCAGGCGGAGGCCCGCGCCGCGGCCGCCGAGCGCGACGCCGCCCGCCGCGACCTGGAGGGCCTGCGCGCCGAGGCCGCCCGCGCCGGCACCGCCCGCGACGCGCTGCGCGAGGAACGCGACCGCCTCGCCGCGCGCCTGTCCGACGCGGACCTCGCCGCCTCCGGCAACGCGGCCCGGGTCGCGAACCTGGAATCCCGCCTTTCCGAGGCCCTGGGCACGCTGGACGCCGCCGGCACCGATGCCGCCCGCACCGTGCGCGGCCTGACCGAGACCCGCCGCACCCTGGCCGGCGAGCAGGCCGCCCGGGAGGGCGCCGAGCGGAGCCTCGCCGAAACCCGCGCCGCCCTGGAGGCCGCCCGCCGCGACCTCGCCGCGCTGCGCGAGCAGGCCACGGCGCTCGACCGGCAGGTCACCACCGACCGCGCCACCATCGAGGCGCGGCTGTCGGACATCGCCACCCTGCGCGAGCAGCTCCGCGCGCTGACGGCGCTGCGCGACCAGGCCGAGCAGCAGGCGCGCGAGGCCCTGGCCAGGGCCGAGGGCGAGGAGCGCCGCCGCCGCGAGGCCGAAGGGGTGGCCACCGCCGCAGCCGCAGCCGCCGGAACCGCCGCCACGGCGCGCGACGCCGCCCAGGCCACCGCCACCGAGGCCGCCCGCGCCCGCCAGGCCGCCGAGGCCGCCGCCGCGGAGGCCGCCCGAGGCCGCGGCGCCGCCGAGGCCCTGCTGGCCGACGCCACCCGTTCGGCCCGCGCCGAGTCCGAGGCCCGCCGCGCCGCCGAGGCGCAATCCGGCGAATACGCCCGCCTGGCCGAGAGCGCCCGCGCCCAGGCGGCGGTTCTCACGCAGCAGCTCGACTCGCTCCGTGCCGAGCTGCGCCGCGTGGCCTCCGCGCTCGACGCCCGGGAGGCGCAGGACAAGGAGAAGGACACGCAGATCGCGGCCCTCGGCACGCGCCTGAACGCGGCGCTCGCCGCGCGGGTGGAGGAGCTGCAGCGCTACCGCTCGGACTTCTTCGGCCGCCTCCGCGAGGTGCTGGGCGACCGCCCGGAGATCCGCATCAGCGGGGACCGCTTCGTGTTCCAGTCCGAGGTGCTGTTCCCCGTCGGCAGCGCCGACCTGTCCGATGCCGGGCGGGAGCAGATCGCCAACGTCACCACCCTGCTGCTCGACATCGCCCGCCGCATCCCCGAGGGCACCAACTGGGTGCTGCGGGTGGACGGCCACGCCGACAACTCGCCCCTGCGCAACACCGCGCGCTTCGCCTCGAACTGGGAGCTGTCCTCGGCCCGCGCGATCGCGGTGGCCCAGCTCATGATCCAGAACGGCCTGCCGGCGAACCGCGTGGCCGCCACCGCCTTCGGGGAGTTCCAGCCGGTGGACACCGCCGACACGCCCCAGGCGCGGGCGCGCAACCGCCGGATCGAGCTGCGCCTGACCGACCGCTGAAGGCCCGGCGCGCCGTCCTCAGATCAGGACGGCCTCGAAGGGCGGGAGCAGGTCGGGCGCCTCGAACTCCAGCACCCAGAGATCCGGGTCGCGCTTCACCTGCCGCGCCACGTAGGCATCCGCCGCCGCGTCGTCCACCGGCGCCGGGCCGCTGCCGCGCATCCAGGCCGGCCGCCCCGCGGCGTCCCGCGTCTGGGAGAGCACCACCAGCCCCTCCCGCCCGCGCAGCACGCAGAGAATGCCCCCGCTGTCCGGGTCGCCCTTGCGCAGCACCGCGCCGGGGCGCCCCGCGAGGTCCCCCATCCGCAGCGCCATCGAGGCCCAGAGGCCCGCCTTCACCCGTGCTTCCATGGCGCACCCCTGCCCCAGCCCGCGCGGCGCCGCAAGCGGGGGCTTGCCGCCCGCCTTCCGCCACGCCATTCAACAGCACCCCACGCACCCTGCCGCCCCGAACGCGAGTGTATCGCCATGGCCACCCCGCCCAAGCCGGCCGCCCCGCGCATGACCGACGCCCAGCGCGCCTACGAGGCCAAGCGCGCCGCCAAGAACGGCATGAGCCTGGAGAAGTGGCTCGCCGCCAAGGAGAAGGAGCGCGAGGAGGAGCGCCGCGCCATGACCGCCGATGCCGGCCGCCGCGCCGCGGAGGTCGCACCGCCCAAGAAGCCCGGCCTGTTCCGCCGCCTGCTCGACCGCGCCCAGCAGCCCCTCAAGAAGCAGCCCTCCAAGCCCGGCCGCTGAGCGCGCCGGAACGGATCGCCGCCCACGCGGACTGGTCGGCCCATCCCGGCAAGCGCTGGGTCTCGGTCGCCCGCCGGCGCGGCGGGGAATGGCTGGCCGAGGCGCCGCGCCCGGTGGGCGATCCCGCCGTTCTCGCGGCCGACCTGATCGCGGAAGGCGCGCCCGTGGCCATCGGCCTCGACCTGCCGCTCGGCCTTCCCCGCGCCTGGGCCGCCGCCCGGCCGGAGCCCGGCTTCCCCGACTTCCTCCGGGCATTGCCGGAGAACCCGGCCTTCCTCCAGGTCAGCGAAAGCCTGGACACCGTCTCGCCCGCGCGCCCCTTCTATCCTGCCCGCGGGCTGCGCGGCATGACGCGCGCCGCCCATGCCGCGGCGCTCGGCATGGCGGGCCCGGAGCACCTGTCCCGCCTCTGCGACCGCGCCACCGCCGAGCGCCCGGCCGGAGCCCCCGTGTTCTGGACGCTGGGCGCCAACCAGTCCGGCAAGGCCGCCATCGCCGCCTGGCGGGACTGGATCGGCCCGGCGCTGGCGGCCGGCGCGCCGCTGCGCCTCTGGCCCTTCGAGGGGCCGCTCGCCGCCCTTCTCCGCCCTGGCGTGGCCGTGCTGGCGGAAACCTACCCGGCCGAGGCCATGCGCCAGCTCGGCATCCGGTTTCCCGGCAGCAAGCGCGCCCAGGCCGCCCGCCGGGCGGCCGCCCCCGCCCTGCGGGCGGCGATGGCCCGCCTCCGCGTCGTTCCCGTGCCGGCGCTTGCCGCCGCCATCGACGGCGGGCTGGGCGCGGATGCCGCCGGCGAGGACCGCGTGGACAGCCTGCTCGGGCTGCTCTGCGTCGTGTCCGTGCTGGACGGCACCCGGCCCGACTTCATCCCCGCCGACCCCTGGGTGCGGCGCTGGGAGGGGTGGGTGCTCGGCCAGACCGCCCTGCCCCGCCCGCCTCCCCCGCCCGCTTGAAGGCGAGTGACACGCCCACCACCTGTTACGTAACGGACCCGCCGCGCGAGACCTTTCCCGATGGACCGCGCCGGCCCGTCTTGTCACGATGTGACCCCGGCCTTGCCACAATCCGGCGATCATCCACCCCGATCATCCGCGCTTCACCAGCCCCCGGAGGGCCAGTCGATGAACCAGATTTCAAAGAACGGGCTGCGCCGCCTCGCGCTTGGCGGCCTCGCAGCCGCCGCGCTGCTGGCCTCGGTCCCGGCCGAGGCCCAGGGCTGGCACCGCCGCGGCCCCAGCGGCGGCGCGATCGCGGGCGGCATCATCGGCGGCCTCGCGCTCGGCGCCATCGCGGGCGCGGCCATCGCCGCCCCGCCGCCGGCCTACTATGCCCCGCCGCCGGTCTATTACGCGCCGCCCCCCGTGGCCTATGCGCCGCCGGCTCCGGCCTATTACGCGCCGCCCGCCTATTACGCCCCGCCACCGGCCTATTACGTGCCGCCCCCGGGCTACCGCTACTACCGCTACTGAGGGTGTTCCCCGGGGCCGGCTCGCCGGCCCCGGTCAGTTCAGGCAGCCGGGGCGTACTGGCCCGTCGCCTCCGCCGCCTTGCGCGAGAGCCCCACGAGCAGATCCAGCACCGGCGTCTCCACCCCGGCCATGCGCGCCAGGGCCAGCGGCTGCACCAGCATCGCCTCCATCTCGATCGCCTTGCCCGCCTCCATGTCCTGCAGGATCGACGGCTTGTGCGCGACGCTACGCGAGGCCTCCACCCGTGCCGCCACGTCCATCTCCAGCACGATCCCGAGGCCCCGCGCGATGGCGACGCCCTCGGCCAGCCCGGCCCGCGCCGCCGCGCGCGCCGCCTCGTCCTCCAGCGTCGGCCCGATTCCCTGGCGCGACAGCAGGCAGAGCGGCCCGTTGGACAGGTTGGACACCAGCTTGGCCCAGACCTCCCGCCGGATGTCCGGCACAACGGGGCAGCCCATGCCCCCGGCCTCCAGGGCCGCCGCCAGCGCGGCCAGCCGCCCGTCCATGCCCCCGCCGGGCCAGCCCAGCACCACCCGGCTCTTCTCGTTCTCCACCTCGATCCGCCCGGGGGCGGTGATGGTGCAGGCGGAGTAGACCACGCCCCCCACCGTCCGCTCCACGCCGACCGCGCGGCGCATCGCGCCGCCGGGGTCCAGCGCCGGAAGCGCCGTGCCGTCCAGCGCCCCGCCGTGCCGGTCGAAATACCACCAGGGAATGCCGTTCATCACGAAGGCCACGGGCGTGTCCGCCCGCAGAAGCGGCCCGATGGCCTCCGCCACGCCGCCGAGCTGGTGGCCCTTCACCGTCACCACCACGAAGTCCTGCGGGCCGAGCGCGGCCGGGTCGTCGCTCGCCGCCACCTCCGCGCGGAACTCCGCGTCGCGCGCGGCGACCGTGATGCCCTTCTCGCGGATGGCGGCCAGCGTCGCCCCGCGCGCCACCACGCTCACCTCCGCGCCGCCGCGCACCAGGCGCGCCGCGACATGCCCGCCGATGGCGCCCGCGCCGAAGACGCAGACCTTCATGCCAGAAGCTCCAGCGCGGCCCGGCTCAGCGCCTCGACGCCCACGGGGATGCAGGCTTCATCGGGCTGGTAGCCGGCATTGTGCAGCTTGTCCGCCCGCCCCGGCGCGCCGGAGCCGATGCGGAGCTGCACCGCCGGCACCAGGGCCGCGAACTCGGCGAAGTCCTCGCTGCCCATGCTGGGCGACCCTTCCGCGGGCGCACGCCCGAACTGCGCGGACACGGCGGCCAGCACGCGGTCCAGCACGCCGTCGTCGTTGACCAGCGGCGGCACCATGCGCCGGTAGTCCAGCGCCCCCTCCACCCGGAAGCCCAGCTCCAGCCCCTTCACGAGGCGGCGGATGGCGGCTTCGGCGATGTCGCGCGTGCCGGGGTCCAGCGTGCGCACCGTGCCTTTGATCTGCACGCGCTCGGGGATGATGTTGTAGGTCGCGCCCCCCGTGAGCATGCCGATCGTGACCACGGCCGGCTTCAGCGGATCGACCTCGCGGCTCACCACCGTCTGCACCTGCGACACGAAATGCGCGGCGGCCACGATCGGGTCCACCGCCGATTCCGGATGCGCCGCGTGGCCGGACCGGCCGCGCACCACCAGGTCGAAGCGGTCCGAGGCCGCGAGGCAGGCGCCGCGCGCGAAGCCCGTCTCCCCCACGGGCATGTCCGGGTGGTTGTGGAAGCCCAGCGCCATGTCGAAGCCTTCCGCCGCGCCGTCGGCGATCATGGCGGCCGCCCCCTGCAGCGTTTCCTCGGCGGGCTGGAACACCAGCGCCACGCGCCCGGCCAGCATCGGCGCCATGTCGCGCAGCACGGCGGCGACGCCGAGCAGCGTCACCGTGTGGATGTCGTGCCCGCAGGCGTGCATCTTGCCGTCCGCCGTGCTGGCGAAGGGAAGCCCGGTTTCCTCGTGGATGGGCAGGGCGTCCATGTCGGCCCGGATGGCCAGCGTGGGGCCGGGCCGCCCGCCCTCGATCACCCCCAGCACGCCCGTGCGCCCGAGCCCCGTGCGGTGGGCGATGCCGAGGCGCGAAAGCTCGCGCGCGACGATTCCAGCCGTCCGGACCTCCTCGAAGGCCAGTTCGGGATGGGCGTGGATGTCGCGGCGGATGGCAACGAGTTCAGGGGAAAGGCTGGCGGCGGCCTCGGCGATGCGGCGTGCGGGATCGTTGATTCTCATGCCGTTAGCGTCCGTCATGACGTCGCCATCCGCAAGTATGTTGCGCTGCAACGCAGGTGAAGAAGCATCCATGACAAAGTCTTGGGCAATCTGATGCTTGTCGCGCCGCGCTCAGCCCCATAGTTTCGCGGGACTCTATCTACCGGGAGGCACGTCCGGGGCAGAAAGGACGGGGACACACATGGCGGCCGACACCTCTGGTGCACGGCCTGCCTTGGCGTGACCCCCGGCTGGCCCGACCCCGCCGTTCCCCCCCGGTCAGATCGGAAACGTGAGGGACACTAAAGGGTGGAGAGTGCATGAAAGTCAGTCAAAAGGATCTCTGGGCCGGTGGGCTGCTCATGTTCCTGGCCTTTGTCGGCCTGTGGATCAATGGCGGCTTCCTGGGCCTCGGGCTCGAGCAGCACACGCTTGGCTCCGCGCGCCGCATGGGCCCGGGCTACATGCCGATGCTGGTGCTCTGGCTGCAGATGGCGCTCGGCGCCCTGGTGTTCGTGCTCGGCCTGCGCGGCGGACCGGATGACCTCGAGAGCTGGAAGAAGCTCGATTTCGTCACGCTGGCCGTCGGCGTCGCCGCTGCCCTGCTGATCTGGCGGGTGATGGAGCACGTCGGCTACAACAGCAACTACGTCCAGGTCGGGCTGGCCTGCTTCATCGGGCTGATGCTGCTCGCGATCGCCCCGGCCTGGCGCCCGCTCGGCATGGTGCTCGGCGCCTTCGCCATCTTCGGCCTCCTGCTGGAGCCCGCCGGGCTGATGATCTCCATCTTCGCCCTCTGCATCATCTCCTCCCTCGCCGACCGCGAGCACACGCCGCTCGGCGTCCTGGGCATGAGCGTCTTCCTTTGCGTGCTCTGCTGGTTCGTCTTCATCTACGAGCTCGATATCCGTGTGCCAGTTTGGCCGGGTAGCTTCTGAACCGCCGGGCACAGGAAGGGCCAAAACACAATGGAACTGCTTCTCTCCAACCTCGCACACGGGTTTGGCGTCGCGCTCACGCTGAACAACGTGCTGTTCGCGCTGCTCGGCGCGCTGATCGGCACGGCCATCGGCGTGCTGCCCGGCATCGGCCCGGTGGCCACCATCTCGCTGCTGCTGCCGATCACCTTCGGCCAGCCGGCCACCACCGCCATCATCATGCTGGCCGGCATCTACTACGGCGCCCAGTACGGCGGCTCCACCACCTCGATCCTGCTGAACCTCCCGGGCGAGGTGTCCTCGGTGGTCACCACGCTCGAGGGCTACAAGATGGCCCGCAACGGGCGGGCCGGCGCCGCGCTGACGATCGCGGCGGTGGGCTCCTTCATCGCCGGCAGCTTCGCCACCCTGCTCGTCGCGGCCTCCGGCCCGCTCCTCACCCAGGTCGCCCTTTCCTTCGGCCCGGCGGACTACTTCTCGCTCATGCTGCTCGGCCTCGTCATCTCGGCCGTGCTCGCCCAGGGCTCCGTGCTCAAGTCCATCGCCATGGTGGTGCTCGGCGTCACCCTCGGCCTCGTCGGCACGGACGTGCAGACCGGCCAGCAGCGCTTCACCTTCGGCGTGCCTGAGCTGTCCGACGGCCTCGGCTTCGTCTCCATCGCCATGGGCATCTTCGGCATCGGCGAGATCATCCTCAACCTCGAGCGCCCCGAGGCCCGTTCGGTCCTGTCCGGCAAGGTCGGCAGCCTCATGCTGACGCGCGCCGAAGCCAAGCGCTGCGTCGCCCCGGTTCTCCGCGGCACGTTCCTCGGCTCGGCCCTGGGCATCCTGCCGGGCGGCGGCGCCTCGCTCGCCGCCTTCGGCTCCTACATGCTGGAAAGCAAGGTCTCGAAGTTCCGCCACGAATTCGGCACCGGCGCCATCGAGGGCGTGGCCGGTCCGGAATCGGCCAACAACGCGGCCGCCCAGACCTCCTTCATCCCGCTGCTCACGCTGGGCATCCCGGCAAACGCCGTGATGGCGCTCATGGTCGGCGCGCTCATCATCCAGGGCATCCAGCCGGGCCCGCGCATGGTGGAAGCCCAGCCCGACCTCTTCTGGGGCCTGATCTGCTCCATGTGGGTCGGCAACCTGATGCTGCTCGTCATCAACCTGCCGCTGATCGGCATGTGGGTGAAGCTGCTGCAGGTTCCCTACAAGTTCCTCTATCCCGCCATCCTCGTGTTCTGCGCGATCGGCGTGTACTCGCTGAACAACTCGGTCTTCGACGTCTACCAGACCCTGTTCTTCGGCATCCTCGGCTACATCTTCTCCAAGCTGAAGATGGAGGCGGCCCCGCTGCTCATCGGCTTCGTGCTTGGCCCGATGATGGAGGAGCACCTCCGCCGCGCCATGCTGCTCTCGCGCGGCGACATCACGGTGTTCGTCGAGCGCCCGATCAGCGCCACCCTGCTCGGCGTCGCCTTCGTGGCCCTGGCCGCGATGCTCCTCCCCGGCCTGCGCTCGGGCAAGAACAAGGCTCTGGCCGAGTAAGCACCCGGCAACACGGACCGCCGAAAAGCCGCCCCGGTTCGCCGAGGCGGCTTTTCTTTTGCCTTGCGGTCCATTACCCCTCCCGGGCTCGTGAGGAATGCCCATGGCTGACGACCGCGTTGTTCCCGTAATTCTCTCAGGCGGCGTCGGCACGCGCCTGTGGCCGCTTTCGCGGGAAGGCTTTCCGAAGCAGTTCTGGCCCCTGGTGGGCGAGAGCACGATGCTGCAGGAAACGGTGAGCCGCGGCACCGGCCCGGGCTTCGCGCCCCCCATGATCATCTGCGCCGAGGCCCATCGCTTCCTGGTGGCCGAGCAGCTGCGCGAGGCCGGCGTCGCCGGCGGCCGCATCGTGCTCGAGCCCGCCCCGCGCAACTCGGCACCCGCGATCGCCGCCGCCGCCATCCTCGCCGCCGAGGAGAACCCGCAGGCGCTTCTCTGGGTCATGGCCGCCGACGCCGCGATCAAGGACGTGCCCGCGCTCCACGCCGCCCTCGCCCATGCCGCCGCCGCGGCGCGCGCCGGGCACATCGTCACCTTCGGGATGCGCCCCACCACCCCCGAGACCGGCTTCGGCTACATCGAGGTGGGCAGCCCCCTGCCCGGGCTCGACGGCGCCTCCGCCATCGCCTCCTTCGTGGAGAAGCCCGACGCCGCCCGCGCGGCCGAGTTCCTGTCGGGTGGCCGGCACCTCTGGAACGCCGGCATGTTCGTCGCCCGCGCCAGCACCCTCGTGGCCGAGCTGGAGCGCCTGGCGCCCGAGCTGGTGGCCGCCGTCCGCGCCGCGGTGGACGCCGCCGCCCGAGACCTCGACTTCGTCCGCCTCGGCCCCGCCTTCGCCGAGGCTCCCTCCATCTCGATCGACTACGCCGTGATGGAGCGCACCGCCCATGCCGCCGTGGTGCCCGCCGACATCGGCTGGTCCGATGTGGGCTCCTGGGACGCGCTCTGGCACGCCTCGCCCAAGGATGCCGCCGGGAACGCCACCCACGGCCCCGTCTCCATGGTGGACGCGAGGAACTGCTACGTCCGCTCCGAGGGCATCCTCACCACCGTGGTGGGGCTGGAGGACGTGGTGGTGGTCGCGACCGAGGACGCCGTGCTCGCGCTGCACCGCGACCGCGCGCAGGACGTGAAGAAGCTGGTGGACCAGCTCCGCGCCCAGAAGCGCCCCGAGGCCGGCGCGCATCGCCGCATGTACCGCCCCTGGGGCCACTACGAGGGGCTGATCCAGGGCGACCGCTTCCAGGTGAAGAAGATCCTCGTCCGCCCCGGCGAGAAGCTTTCCCTCCAGAAGCACTACCACCGCGCCGAGCACTGGGTGGTGGTGAACGGCACCGCCATCGTCGAGCGCGACGCCGAGCGGCTTCTGCTGCGCGAGAACGAGTCCGTCTACCTGCCCCTGGGCTGCGTCCACCGGCTGGAGAACCCGGGCATGATCCCCCTCACCTTGATCGAGGTGCAGGCCGGCTCCTATCTGGGCGAGGACGACATCGTGCGCTTCGAGGACACCTACGGCCGGGCCTGAGCGCCCGCGAAAAGCCGCGGCCGGGCCCGGCCGGCGCCCGGGCGCGGACAGTCGCCACCCCGTGCGCCCTGCGGAGGCTGCCATGATGCCACTCCGGGTCCTGCTCGTCGCCGCCGGCGCCATCGCCGGCCTCGTCGCCGCGGAGGACGCGGAGAACTTCGCCGTGATCCAGGGCATGGTGGCGCTGGGGCTGATCGCGCTCCTCGTGGCGGTGCTCGCGCTGCTCGACCGGAAATAGGCAGGCGCGGGGGCGCGCTTCCGCCACCCGCCCTCAGCCCCCACACTGGGGGCATGCGGATGCTCGAGATCTCCCTCGCCCTGATGGCGGCCTGCGTCGTCTTCGCCCTGCTCGCGCGCCGCACCCGCATCCCCTACGCGGCCGTGCTGGTCCTGGGCGGCATGGCGCTGGCCTTGGTGCCCGGCCTGCCGCGCCTGCGGCTGGACCCGGAGCTGGCCCTGGCGGCCTTCCTGCCCCCGCTCCTCCAGGCCAGCGCCTGGCGCACGGACTGGCGGCAGTTCCGCGCCTCCCTCCGCCCCATCCTGCTGCTCGCGGTGGGGGCGGTGCTCTTCACCGCCGTCTGCGTGGCCCTGGTCGCGCGCCTCATCCTGCCGGACCTTCCCTGGGCCGCGGCCATCGCGCTCGGCGCCGTGGTGGCCCCGCCCGACGCGGTCGCCGCCGCCTCGGTCCTCAAGCGCCTTCCCCTGCCGCCGCGCGTCGTGACGGTTCTGGAGGGGGAGAGCCTGATGAACGATGCCTCCGCCCTGGTGCTGTTCCGCCTCGCGGTGGGTGCCATGGCGGCGGCATCGGTCTCGCCGGCCTATGCCGCCCTGACCTTTCTCGGCGTCGGGCTGGGCGGCGTCATGGTCGGCGTGGCCGTCGGCCTCCTCGCGGAGCGGCTCCTGCCCCTGCTCGGCGAAACCCGGCTGGAGGTCGCGCTGACCTTTTTCGTCGCCTATGCCGCCTATCTGCTGGCGGAGCACCTGGGCGTCTCCGGGGTCATGGCGGTGGTGGCGGCCGGCATCCTCCTGGCGCGGCGCCAGCGCAACCTGCTCAGCGCCCGGACCCGCACGGAGGCGATGACCATCTGGGGCTTCGTGGAGTTCGCCCTCACGAGCCTGGTCTTCATCCTGGTGGGCCTGCAGCTCAACACCATCCTCGAAGGGCTGGGCGATTACTCCACCGGCTTCCTCGCCCTCAGCGCCGGGGCCCTGTCCCTCACCCTCGTGCTGTCGCGCCTGGCCTGGGTCACCCCCTTCGCCTTCCTGCCGCGCCTGATCCCCTCCCTCGCGCGGGGCGACGGCCTGCCCCGCCCGCGGGAGGCGGCGGTGATCGGCTGGGCGGGGATGCGCGGCGTGGTCTCCCTGGCCACCGCCATCGCCCTGCCGCTGGAAACCCCGCACCGCGACCTGCTGGTCTTCCTGGCCTTCATCGCCATCCTGGCCACCCTCGTGGTGCAAGGCACCACCCTGGCCTGGGTGATCGGCCGGCTGGGCGTCGCCCTTCCCACCCGCGGCGGCATGGACCCGGAGGAGCTCGAGGCCCGCGGCCTCATGGCCGGCGCCGCCCTGGCCGAGGTGGAGGGGCGGCTGGACAGCCCGCTCGACGGCGCGATCGCGCGCGACCTCGTGGGCGAGTTCCGCGACATCGACCGCGTCTACAAGGGCGTCGCCTCCGGCGGCACCCAGGCGGAGCTGCGCGCCCGGCTGCAGATCCGCCTGGCCGCCATCCGCGCGGCCCGCGCGGGCCTGCTGGGCCACCACGCGGACCGCATCCTCTCCGAGGACACCCTCACCGGGCTGCTCACCGAAACCGACCACGAGGAACTGCGCCTGCTCCAGCAGCTGGTGCAGGCGAGATAGGCGCGGTCAGCCCTTCAGCACCGCCATCTGCGCCCGGATGCCGGCCACCATGGCGATCACGTCGCTGCCCATGGTGGCGAAGTTGAAGCCCATCTCGTGCATGCGCTTCACATAGGCGCCGGAGGTGCAGTGGATGCCCGCCACCAGGCCCTTGTCCGCCGCCGCCCGCACCAGCCGCTCATAGGTCCGCAGCATCTCGGGCTCCTCCCGGTCCATCAGCGGCGGCAGGATCCCCAGCGAGATGCCGAGATCGGTGGGCCCGACATAGATCCCGTCCACCCCCGGCACGTCCAGGATGGCATCGAGGTTGTCCAGCGCCTCCTTGGTCTCGATCATCGGGATGCACAGCACCTCGTCGTTGGCGGTGCCGAAATAGCCCCCCGCCCCCGCATAGAGCGCGGCGCGGATCGGCCCGTTGGAGCGGGTGCCGTGGGGCGGGTAGCGGCAGGCGGCCACGAAGGCCTCGGCCTGCTCGCGCGTGTTCACCATCGGGCAGATCAGCCCCTGCGCGCCGGCATCCAGCAGCTTGCCGATGATGCCGGGCTCGTTCCACGGCACCCGCGCCAGCGGCGTCGGCGAGGCGGCGGGTCCCTGCTGCTGCATTCCCTGGAAGCAGGCCACGGCCGACTGGTAGTCCTGTATCCCGTGCTGGAGGTCCACCGTGAGGCTGTCGAAGCCGAGCCCGGCCATCACCTCGGCGGAAAAGGCGTTGGGCAGGGCGAGCCAGCCGTTCACCGTCCGCCGGCCCGCCTTCCAGGCATCCTTGAGCTTGTTCGCCACGCGGCGTCCCTCCGTCCGTTTCCGCCGCCGGACATCCCGGGCGGCGCGCCCCGGCATCCTTCCCCCGTCCCCTCCGCCGCGCAATCCGGGCCCGACCGGATTGCGGTGCCGTGCGATGGGCAATCACGCCCGCGCGGGATAGAAGGGGCGGATGCCCGAGCCATCGCCGCACCCCCCGGCCGGCCCCGCCTGGCGCCTCTCCTCCGAGACCGCCCGGCTGCGCGAGGTGCTGGTCTGCCCGCCCGACCATTACCGCTGGATCCCCACCAACAGCATCGTCCGCCGGACGCTCGCCGCCGACCACCAGCGTCCCGCCACGGCCCACCTCCAGGCCCAGCACGCGGAACTCGTGCAGGCGATGGAGGAAGCGGGCGTCACCGTCCGCCGCATCGCCCCCGAACCGCACCTGCCCTACATGGCCTATACGCGGGACAGCGTGGCGCTCACCCATCGCGGCCCCGTCCTCTGCCAGCTGGAGCGGCCCCAGCGGCGCGGCGAATACGCGGCGCTGATCGACTTCCACGCCGCCCACGGCTCGGCCTTCTGGCGCAAGTCCAGCGCCGGCACGCTGGAGGGCGGCGACATCCACGTCATCCGCCCCGGCCTCGCCTGCATCGGCGCGTCCGGCGGCCGCACCGACACGGCCGGCGCCGGGCAGCTCGCGGGCTGGCTGCGGGAGGATGGCTGGGAGGTGCGGGTCGAGGAGTTCGACGAGCACTTCCTCCACCTCGACGTCCTGTTCTGCATGGCCGCCGAGGGCCTGGCGGTGGCCTGCGAGGACGTGCTGGACCCCGCCTTCCTCGCCTGGCTGAAGTCCCACGGCATCCGCACCATTCCCGTGCCCTACCGCGCCGCCATGAACCTCGGCTGCAACATCCTCGCCCTCGGCGACGGGCGCGTGGTATCGGCGCAGGAAAGCACCGGCCTCAACGCGGCGCTGCGCGCCGAGGGGCTCACGGTCCTGGACCCCGCCCTCTCCCTCTTCACCGCCGGCGGCGGCGGGCCGCACTGCCTGACCTGCCCGCTCCTGCGCGACGACTGAACCGGAACCCCCAGACATGACCGCCGAAATCCGCCCCGTGGACCACGTCATCGCCGCCGCCCGCGCCTTCCTGGGCGAGCGCATCAGCACCAACGCCGCGGTGCGCGACCAGCACGCGCGCGGCGAGGACACCACCACCCCCGTCCAGCCCGACGCCGTCGTCTTCGTGGAGAGCACGGAGGAGGTCTCCCAGCTGCTCGCCCTCTGCCACCGCCACGGCGTGCCCGTGACCCCCTTCGGCGCCGGCACCAGCCTGGAAGGGCACGTCACCCCCATCCGCGCCGGCATCAGCCTGGACCTGTCCCGCATGACGGCCATCCTGGACGTCAGCCAGGACGACATGGACTGCCTGATCGAGCCCGGCGTCACGCGCCACCAGCTCAACGACCACCTGCGCGACCAGGGCCTGTTCTTCCCCGTGGACCCCGGCAGCCACTGCACGATCGGCGGCATGGTCGCCACCCGCGCCTCCGGCACCAACGCGGTCCGCTACGGCACCATCCGCGAGAACGTCATGGGCCTCGAGGTCGTCATGGCCGATGGCCGCGTGATCAACACCGGCAGCCGCACGCGCAAGGCCGCCAACGGCTACGACCTGACGCGCCTGATCATCGGCAGCGAGGGGACGCTGGGCGTGGTGACGAAGATCCGCCTCCGCCTGCACGGCATCCCCGAGGCCACCTCCGCCGCCGTGGTGCAGTTCCCGGACATGCGCGGCTGCGTGGAAAGCGTGATCGCCGTGATGCAGCTCGGCGTGCCCGTTGCCCGCATCGAGCTGCTGGACGAGGTGCAGATCGCCGCCTGCATCGCCTATTCCAAGCTCGAGAACCTCGAGGTCCTGCCCACCCTGTTCCTTGAGTTCCACGGCACCGAGGCCGGGGTGCGCGAGCAGGCCGAGTCGGTGCAGGCCATCACCACCGACATGGGCGGCCTCGGCTTCGCCTGGGCGGCGGACCAGGAAACCCGCAACAAGCTCTGGACCGCCCGCCACAATGCCTACTGGGCCGCCATCGCCTCCCAGCCCAATTCCCGCGGCGTGACCACCGATGTCTGCGTGCCCATCTCCCGCCTGGCCGATGCCCTGCTGGGCGCCAGGGAGGACATCCTGGTGTCCGGCCTCTCCTGCCCCCTGGTCGGCCATGTGGGCGACGGCAACTTCCACACCGTGATCCTGGTGGACCAGGACGACCCGGCCGCGCTGGACCGCGCCTGGGCGCTGGACCGCAAGATCGTCGCGCGCGGCCTGGCGCTGGGCGGCACCTGCTCCGGCGAGCACGGCGTCGGCATGGGCAAGGCCGAGTTCCTGGAGCAGGAGCACGGCCCCGAGGCCCTGGCGGTGATGCGCAGCATCAAGAACACGCTGGACCCAAAGGGCATCCTCAACCCCGGCAAGATCTTCCGGAACTAGGCCCGCCCCCCGCTTCCGAACGAAAGACCCCGAACCAACGACCCCGCCCCACGCAAGGGCGGGGCGCTGAGGAACCGTCCCCCATGCCCGACCACGCGCGGGAAACCTCGCTCGCCTTCGCCGCCCCGCTCGTCGCCCTCGCCATGGGCCATGTCCTGTCCAACATGGTCCGCACCCTGCCCGCCATCACCGCGGACGTGCTGGGCGCCGACCTCGGCGTCACCGCCCAGGTGCTGGCCTCCCTCACCGGCGCCTTCAACATGTCCTTCGCGCTCGCCCAGGTGCCGATCGGCGTGTCGCTGGACCGCTTCGGCGTGCGCCGCGTCTCGCTCTGCCTGCTGGCCATCGCCGCGCTCGGCGCCGCGCTGGCGGCGGTGGCCGGGGGCGCCATCGGCTTCCTGCTGGCCCAGGTCGTGCTGGGCCTGGGCTGCGCGGGCATGCTGATCTGCCCGATCACGCTGGCCGCGAAAAGCCTGCCCCCGTCCCGCTTCGGCCTCTGGTCCGGCCTGATCCAGACCATCGGCAATTGCGGCATGCTGCTCTCGGCCAGCCCGCTCGCCCTGCTGGTGGACCATGCCGGCTGGCGGGCGGGCTACTGGACCTCGGCCGGCACCAGCCTGCTCGTCCTCGGCCTCGTGGCCCTGCTGGTGCATGACCGCCCCTCGACCGACCGCAGCCGCAGCCTGGGGCAGGAGGCCGGAGAGGTCCTGCGCATCGCCGTGTCCCGCCCCCTGCGCGGCGCCGCCATCCTCGCGCTGGGCTCCTTTGCCGCCGTGCTGGGCGTGCGGGGCCTCTGGGGCGGCCCATGGCTGATGGAGGTGAAGTTTCTGTCCCGCGTGGAGGCCGGCAACGTCCTGCTGCTCGCCACCACCGCCCTGGTGGTCGGCCCGCTCCTCTGGGGCATCGCGGACCGGCGGATCGGCCACAGGCGCGCCCTTCTCCTCTTCGGCCATCTCGGCGCCGCCGCCGCCCTGGCCCTGGTTGTCATGGGCGGCCCCGGCGGTCCCTTCGGGGCGCTCCCCAGCGCCTGGGACGCGGCGATGCTGCTGGTGTTCGGCCTGCTGATCGCGGTGCAGCCGCTGATCTTCGCCATCGCCCGCTCCTCGGTGCCGACGGAGCAGACGGGCAAGGCCATGTCGGCCGTGAACCTCGCCTTCTTCGGGGGAGCCGCCGTGCTGCAGGCGGCGTCCGGCCCGGTGGTCGCGCAGGGCGGGATCGGGGCGGGGCTGCTCTTCTTCGCGCTGGCCACCGCGGCGGCGACCATCCTGTTCTTCTGGCTGACGCCCCGCGCAACCTGACACGGCAGCGCCCGCGCAGGAAAAAGGCGGGCCCGGAAAGGCCCGCCAGGATCAGCCGGTTACGCCGGGCCTTCCCGGCGAGGCCGGAGCCGCCCTCACCCGCTGAAGGCGCGGATCAGGACATAAACCCCGTACCAGAGCGCCATGGAGAGCCCCACCACGACGCCGATGCTGGCGCCGGGACGAAGACGTTCTTCTTGCCGCCCCTCATGCTGGGCGTTCGCGGAACTCAGGCCAGTGGCGGAACGGGACATCGGAACACTCCTCACGGGAATGAGAGGCCAAGTCCTGGTCGAAGGCAACAGAAATCACAAAGTCGCGCGCAAAACTTTCGTTTCGCCTTCATGAGGCAGGGCGGGCCAGGGCCCGCCCCCGGAACGGCTAGCCCCCCAGAGCCCGGGTGAGCCCAGCGGCAGCCTCGGCAACCAGAGGCTTCACCCGCTCCACCTCCGGCCAGAGCCGCTCGCTGGAGCCGGAAAGGGTCAGGGCTCCGCGAAGCACCCGCCCGGCCTGGAACACCGGAGCGGAGATCGCGGCCGCGTCGAGGTCGCGGTTGCCCTGGGTGGCGATCACCGGAAACCCGCCCGGCGCCACCTCCGGCACCGGTTCGGCAGCCTCGCCGAAGGCTGGATCCCAGATCGCGAAAACGCGCCCGGTGGCGGCGGAGCCCAGCGGCATCATGTCGCCGGCCTGCACCGCCACGCGCAGCGTGCGCGGCGGCGCGGCGCGGTAGAGGCAGATGCGGCGCTCGTCATCCAGCTTCACCCAGAAGGTCGCGCCCTGCCCCGTCGCCTCGGTCAGCGAGTCGAGCACGGGGGGCACCAGCCCTTCCAGCCCCAACCCGCGGGCATAGAGCGAACCCCAGTGCAGCAGCATCGCCCCGGGCGACCAGGAACCGTCCGGGTTGCGCCGCACGCAGCAATGCCGCTCCAGCGAGGCCAGCAGGCGCAGGATCGTGCTCTTGTAGAGCCCGGTGCGCGCCGCCAGCACCCGCAGCGGAAGCGAGGTGTCCCCCGGCCGGAAGGCCCCCAGCACCGTCATGGCGCGCCCCACTGCCGCCACGCCGGACGCGGTGGAAGGGGGCGAGAGCAGGCGCCCGCGTGAGGCGGCCGGCCGCGCGCGCTCGGTGGCCGGTGCCACGGCGCGCGTGGGGATTTCCGCAAGGATCGTCCCCGCCTCACCCGTCAACACGTTCGGATCCAACGCTTTAGCTCCCGTCCATGGCGCTCCCGCGCCGTTCGCGGAACGGTGAAACGTTCCGCAGCCATTTGAACCCGCGGCCGCGATCATCGCGCCGCTCGGTTCGAAAACCTGCCCGCAAGGGTCCCGGCCACGCCCGTGGCCACGGAACGGAACAAGGGGCCGATGCAACCTGCGGTTGGTGGTTGGACCGCACCGCAGAACTCTCACTAACATAGAACGCTTAACATATGAGAAAGGAAAAGATGCTATCCACCGGAACCAGCGGATAGTTGCAAATTGGCACCATTCCGGCAACTGTTCTGTCGAGCGGCATGCCGCTCCGGACCATAAAGTGGCCGGCCTTGCTCCCAGTGCTTGCAGGGAACTCACCCCTCCGCCACATCCCCGCCATGACGCGTCGCACAAACCGCCCGGCCTTCCCCAAGGCGCTTGCCCTTCTGCTCGCCGGGACGCTGGGCGCCGCAAGCCCCGCCCTCGCCCAGTTCGGCCCACAGGGCCCGCCGGCGGTCGGCGTCCAGGAGGCCATCCGCCGCCCGGTGACCGAAAGCACCGACTTCGTCGGCCGGGTGGAGGCGGTCCAGCGGGTGGACATCGTCGCCCGCATCACCGGCTTCCTCCAGGAGGTGCTGTTCCGCGAAGGGCAGGAGGTGAAGCGCGGCGACCCGCTCTACCGGATCGAGCGCCAGACCTTCGAGGCCGAGGTCGCGCGCGCCCAGGCCAACACCGCCTCCGCCGAGGCCGAGCTGACCAATGCCCGCGTCGCCCTCAACCGCGCGCAGGAGCTTTCCCGCACGGGCGCCGGGACCCGGGTGACGCTGGACAACGCCACCGCCCAGGAGCGCACGGCCAACGCCCAGCTGCTCGCCGCCCGCGCCGCGGCGCGCTCGGCCGAGATCAATCTGGGCTATACCGAGATCACCTCCCCCATCGACGGCAAGATCGGGCGCACCAACGTGACCATCGGCAACGTGGTCGGGCCCAACACGGGCACGCTGGCGACCATCGTCAGCCAGGATCCCATGCGCGTCGCCTTTCCCGTCTCCCAGCGCCAGGCGCTGGAGCTGCGGGACCGCTACGCCTCCCGCGGCGGCGCCGATGCCGTGCAGATCCGCTTCCGCACCGCCGATGGCCGCACCTCGCCCCAGATCGGGCGGATCGACTTCATCGACAACCAGATCAACCGCGCCACCGACAGCATCCTGATCCGCGCCCGCGTGCCCAACCCCGCCTCCGGCCCGGAAGGCGACCGCATGCTGATCGACGGGCAGTTCGTCACCGTCTTCGTGCAGGGCGTCGAGCCCGTGCTGGCCATCACCATCCCCCGCTCCGCCGTTCTGCAGGACCAGCAGGGCTCCTACGCCTTCATCGTGGACAACGAGGGCAAGGCCCAGCGCCGCAACCTCCGCCTCGGCCGCAACACGCCCGAGATCGCGGTGGTGGAGGAAGGGCTGAACCTCGGCGACAAGGTGATCGTGGAGGGCATCCAGCGCGTCCGCCCGGGCCAGCAGGTCAACGCCGCCCCCGTCGCCCCCGCACCGGGCCAGCCGGGCGCGCCCGGCTCCGCCCCCGGTGGCGGCGCCCCCGCCGCGCCCGCGGGCACGGGCGGCGCCAACGGCAACGCCGCCGCCGGCAACTCCCCGGCCAGCGCCGCGCCCGGCGGCCCGAACCAGGGCACCACCCAGGGCGCGCCCGGCGGCACCGGCGCCTCCCCGCCCGGTGCGCCGGCGGCACCCAGCACGGGGAACCCCGGCACCAGCCAGCCCGCCGCCGCCACGCCCCCCGCAAATCAGTCCGGCACGGCCCG
The DNA here is from genome assembly GCF_042433125.1 of Muricoccus vinaceus. NCBI lineage: Bacteria > Pseudomonadati > Pseudomonadota > Alphaproteobacteria > Acetobacterales > Roseomonadaceae > Muricoccus > Muricoccus vinaceus. The sequence continues at coordinate 355,757 of NZ_JBHLVZ010000002.1, forward strand.
GTAGAGAGCCCGGTAGCCCCCCATGATCTCCGGCAAATTCGTCGATCGCCCGCGGCTCGCGATCGTCATCGCGATCCTGACCCTGATCGCGGGCGCGATCTCCCTTCTGCGCATCCCCGTCTCGCAGTTCCCCGACATCGTCCCGCCCCAGGTCTCGGTCGTGGCGCGCTATCCCGGCGCCTCCGCCACCGTGGTGGAATCCACCATCGGCCAGGTGCTGGAGGGCCAGATCAACGGCGTGGACCGCATGATCTACATGCGCTCCAACTCCGCCAACGACGGCAGCTACACCCTCAACATCTCCTTCTCGCTGGGCACCGACCCGGACCTCGCCACCGTCAACGTGAACAACCGCGTCCAGGCGGCGCTGGCCCGCCTGCCGCAGGAGGTGCAGCGCACGGGCGTGGTGGTGCGCAAGCAGTCCTCCGCCGTGCTGATGTTCGGCTTCGTTTATTCCACCACCAACCTCGACCCGCTGTTCCTGTCGAACTACTTCACCATCAACATGCTCGACGACCTCGCCCGCGTCCCGGGCGTGGGGCAGGTCAACGTCTTCGGCGCGCAGGACTATTCCATGCGCATCTGGTTCCAGACGGATCGCCTGATCTCGCTGAACATGACGCCGCAGGACGTGATCACCGCCATCCAGGCGCAGAACGTCCAGGCCGCGGTCGGGCGCCTCGGCGGGCGCCCCATCGGCGACGACCAGTCCTTCCAGATCAACCTCGAAACCAAGGGCCGCCTCGTCTCCCCCGAGGAATTCGGCAACATCGTCGTCCGCGCCAACCAGGACGGCTCGGTGCTGCGCGTGAAGGACGTGGCCCGCGTCGAGATCGGCGCCGCCAACGCGGACACCGAGAACCGCTTCAACGGCCAGCCCGCCATCGCCTTCGGCGTTTATCTCGCGCCCGGCGCCAACGCGGTCTCCGTCTCCACCGCCATGAAGCAGCGGCTGGATGAGCTGAAGGCGCGCTTCCCGGAGGGCGTGGACTACAACGTCTTCTACGACAGCTCGGACTTCGTGAACGAGACCATCCACGAGGTCATCAAGACCCTGCTGGAGGCCTTCGCCCTCGTCGTCATCGTGGTCTACCTGTTCCTGGGCTCCTGGCGGGCGACCATCATCCCCACCATCGCCGTGCCGGTCTCGCTGATCGGCGCCTTCATCATCCTCCTCGCGCTGGGATACTCCGCCAACACCGTCTCGCTGCTGGCCATGGTGCTCGCCATCGGCATCGTGGTGGACGACGCCATCGTGGTGGTGGAGAACGTCGAGCGGGTGATGGCCGACCACCCCGAGCTGTCCACCAAGGACGCCACCAAGAAGGCGATGGACGAGATCACGGCGCCGATCATCGCCATCACCCTCGTCCTGCTCTCGGTGTTCGTGCCCATCGCCTTCATCCCGGGCCTGTCGGGCGAGCTGTTCCGCCAGTTCGCGGTGACGATCTCGGCCGCCATGGTCATCTCGGCCATCAACGCGCTGACCCTCTCCCCCGCGCTCTGCGGCATCATCCTCAAGCCCCATCACGGCCCCCGCCGCGGCCCCATCGGCTACGTGCTGCGCGGCATCGACTGGACGCGGGACCGCTACGCGGGCGGCGTCTCGCGCCTGGTCCGCATCTCCTTCCTCTCCCTGCTGCTGACCGCGGGCTTCGGCTTCGGCATCTTCACCATCAGCAAGGTCACCCCCACCGGCTTCCTCCCCCAGGAGGACCAGGGCGCCTTCTTCGTCCAGGCCCAGCTTCCCCCTGGCGCCAGCGTGTCCCGCACGCGCGAGGTGGTGCGCCAGATCGAGGAGATCGTCCGTCCCATCCCCTCCGTGCAGGGCACGCTGGGCATCGTCGGCTTCTCGCTCATCGATGGCGGCGCGCAGTCCAACTCCGCCTTCATGGTCATCCGCATGAAACCCTTCGCGGACCGCGAGGGGGTGGCCAACTCCGTCCAGGCCGCGATCGGGCGCGTGTTCGGAACCACCCAGGGCATCCGCACGGCCAACGTCTTCGCCTTCAACCTGCCGCCCATCATCGGCCTCGGCACCGGCGGCGGCTTCGAGTACATCCTGCAGGACTACGAGGGCCGCGACATCAACGCCCTCGGCGCCGCCATGCTCGGCCTGATCGTGCCCGCCAACCAGGACCCGAACCTGACGGCGGTGTTCTCCACCTTCGCCGCCAACAACCCCTCCCTCTACCTCGACGTGGACCGCGACAAGGCGCAGGCGCTGGGCGTGCCGATCGCCAGCATCTTCTCCACCCTCCAGGCGGCGCTGGGCGGCATCTACGTCAACGACTTCAACCTCTATGGCCGCGTCTGGCAGGTGAACATCCAGGCCGAGGCCGCCGACCGCAACGACGTGGACGACATCTGGCGCATCCAGGTCCGCTCCAGCTCCGGCGAGATGGTGCCCCTGCGCGCGCTCGCTGACATCCGCACCGTGCTCGGCCCGCAGACCATCTTCCGCTACAACAACTACCGGGCCATCTCGATCAACGGCGCGCCCAAGCCCGGCATCTCCTCGGGCCAGGCGCTGGCCGCGATGGAGCAGCTCTCCAACCGCGTGCTGCCCAACGGCTACGGCTATGCCTGGACCGGCACCGCCTACCAGGAGAAGCTGGCCACGGGGCAGACGGCCTATATCCTCGCGCTCGCTGTCCTCTTCGCCTACCTCTTCCTGGTGGCGCTCTACGAGAGCTGGACCATCCCGGTTCCGGTGCTGCTCTCCATCGCGGTGGGCGTGCTCGGCTCCTTTGTCGCCATCCTGCTGGCCAACCTGTCGCTCGACATCTACGCCCAGATCGGGCTGGTGGTGCTGATCGCGCTGGCCGCCAAGAACGGCATCCTGATCATCGAGTTCGCCAAGGAAGCGCGCGAGCGCGGCATGCCCATCCGGGAAGCCGCGACCGAGGGCGCGCGGTTGCGGTTCCGCGCCGTCATGATGACCTCCATCGCCTTCGTGCTCGGCCTGGTGCCCCTGGTCACGGCCACCGGCGCCGCGGCGGTCTCCCGTCGCGCGGTGGGCACGCCGGTCTTCGGCGGCATGCTCGCGGCCTCCATTATCGGCATCTTCATGATCCCGATGCTCTACGTCGTGTTCCAGGCCACGCGGGAGAAGGTGAAGGGCTGGTTCGGCGCCCGCCCGCAGGAGGAGGCGCCCCGGGCCACTCGCAGCCCGGCCGACTAGAACCGCCGCATAATACCGGGGCCATGGCGTTGCTGCCTGGCCGCGGACATGGCAATATCGTTTCCATTCCGAAGCGGAATTGCCATGTGCGCTTTGTGTGACTTTGATGCGGCACCCCAGGGCCGGATCTGCGGCGGCGGCGGCATCCCCGCCGCCGCCCTTCCCTCGGCAAACGCCGCGTGGCCCGAAGCCTTCCTGCCCGGCGACGTGCCGCCCGCCCCCCTGGCGGCGGAGGCCGCCGCCGCGCCCGGCATCGAGATCACGGCTCTGCTCCGCAGCCCCAATCCCGGCTGGAACGGCGCCATAGGGCGCGGCGGCGTCGTCACCTTCAGCTTCGCCCAAACCCCCGAGGCAGGCACCACCCCCGGCGCCTTCGGCCGCCTGACGGCGGCCCAGGCCGCTTCCGCCCGCCTCGCCCTCGATGCCTGGGCCGACATGTCCGGCATCCGTTTCGTGGAGGTGCCCGACCGCGCCGGCGGGGGGGGCATCGACATCCGCTTCCAGAAGGAAAGCATGGCGCCGGAGACGGCGGGCTTCGCCCACTACCCGCCGAACGGCGCGATCAGCCTGTCCTCCACATATTACGAGACCGACCCGATGGAGCCGGGCTCATACGGCTTCCTCGTCCTGCTGCACGAGGTCGGCCACGCCCTCGGCCTCAAGCACCCCTTCGACGGTTCCATCGTCCTGCCGGCCACCCAGGACAACTGGCAGAACACCGTCATGTCCTACACCCACACGGGCCCGACCCCGGCCGGCATCCAGCCCCTCGATGCCGCCGCGATCGCCTATGTCTATGGCACCGAAGCCGGCCAGCCGGGCTGGGCAACGGGCGCGCGCTACGATGCCGCTTCGGATTCGGTGGTCATGACCGGCGACGGCGGCGCGGACACCATCTGGGGAACCGGCCGCCGCTCCATCGCCCACGCCGGCGGCGGCAACGACACCCTTCTCGGCGGCCGCGGCGACGAGCAACTCTTCGGCGAGGACGGGGACGACCGGATTCACGGCAGGGAAGGCGCCAACCTCCTCGACGGCGGGGCCGGCAACGACATCCTCACGGCCGGGTCCAGGCGCGACACCCTGCTCGGCGGCACCGGCGACGACGTGCTTTACGGCGGCGGCGGCGACGACTGGCTGGCCGGCGGCGCCGGGCTCAACGCAGTGGCCGGAGGCTCCGGCATCGACACCATCGCAATGGAGGCCGGGCGGCTCTCGTCGGCGATAACCCGCGTCGCCGAGTTCAACCTCCGCGTGAACGGCAACCCGATCACCGCCTTCAGCGGCACCATCGCCGACGCCGGTGAAACCACCGTCTTCCACGAGGTGGAGAACTTCGCCTTCCTCGACGGCCGCCTTGTCTTCGCCTCCTCCGATCCCGTCATGCAGGTTTATCGCCTCTACCAGGGCGCGCTCGGCCGGGCGCCGGACCCGATTGGACTGAACGGCTGGGCGGCCGACCTCCAGGCCGGCACCGGCCTTTCGGCCGTGGCCTCCGCCTTTGTCGGCAGCGCGGAGTTCGGCCTGCGATTCGGCGCGCCGGACAGTTCCGGCTTTCTCGATCTGGCCTACCAGAACGTTCTCGGCCGCGCCGCGGACCCGGACGGCGCCGCGCACTGGACAAGCCTGCTGTCCGGCGGGGCGTCCCGCGCGGACCTGATCATCGGCTTGACGGAATCGGCGGAAGCCAAGGCCCGGACCGCCGCGACCCTGCCCAACGGCCTCTGGGACCAGGACGAGAGCGCGGCCACCATCGCTCGGGTGTACCAGGCAGCCCTCGGACGCCGCCCGGAGGAAGCCGGGCTGCGGGGCTGGAAGGCCAGCCTCGATGCCGGGCTTTCCCTGGAGGACATGGCGCTCGGCTTCACCGCCAGCGCCGAGTTCGCAGCCCGCTACGGCACCCCCGACAACGCGGCCTTCGTATCCCGGCTCTATGCCAACGTCCTGGGCCGCGCGCCGGACGAGGCGGGCCTCGCGGCCTGGCGGGACGCGCTCGATGCCGGCGACACCGGCCGCGCCGAGGTGCTGCTCGGCTTCTCCGAAAGTCCGGAGTTCAGGCTCGCCAGCCAGGCCTGGATCGAGGGCGGCATCGTCTTCGCCTGAGCCGCCCCCTTCCCGGCGGCCCCCTCGATCGCACATGATCGCCCGAACGCGCATCAGGAGGATCGCAACATGGCGAAGTTCGGATTGAGCCAGCCCCTGCGCCGCATCGAGGACCCGCGCCTGCTGGTCGGCGGAGGGCGCTACACCGACGACCTGGTGGCCAACGGCACCGCCGCCGGCGCCGCCACCGGCCACATCCTCCGCTCACCCCACGCCCATGCCCGCATCCTGTCCATCGACACCGCGGCGGCCAAGGCCATCCCCGGCGTGCTGGCGGTGCTCACCGCCGCCGACTGGAAGGAGGAGGGGCTGGGCGAGATCCCCTGCTCCGTGCCGATGAAGAACCGCGACGGCACGCCCCGCGGCAACACCCCGCGCGGCGCCCTGGCGGACGGCTATGTCCGCCATGTCGGGGACCCCGTGGCCTTCGTGGTGGCCGAGACGCACGAGGCCGCGCGCGACGGCGCGGAGGCGATTGAGGTGGACTACGAGACGCTTCCCTCCGCCACCGAGCTCGCGACCGCCACGGCCCCCGGCCAGCCCCAGGTCTGGCCGGAGATCGCGAACAACACGGTGTTCGACTGGGAAACGGGCGATCCCGCCGACACCGAGCGCCTCTTCTCCACGGCCGCGCACGTCACGCGCCTGACCATCGTGAACAACCGCGTCGTCGTCGCCTCCATGGAGGGCCGCGCGGCACTGGCCGAATACGATCCCGCGACCGAGCGCTTCACGCTGCACGCCGGCACCCAGGGCTCCTGGCCGCTGAAGAGCACGCTGGCCGGCGCCACCTTCAAGATCCCGCCCGAGAAGATCCGCGTCGTCACGCATGACGTCGGCGGCGGCTTCGGGATGAAGATCTTCACCTATCCCGAATACGCGCTGTGCATGATGGCCGCCCGCCGCCTGCACCGCCCCGTGCGCTGGACCAGCGAGCGCACCGAGGCCTTCCTGTCCGACACCCACGGCCGCGACAACATCACCACCGGCGAGATCGCGCTGGACCGCGACGGCAAGTTCCTCGCGCTCCGCACCCGCAACATCGCCAACATGGGCGCCTATCTCTCCACCTACGGCCCCTTCATTCCCACGGCAGCCGGCACCAAGGTGCTCGCCAGCGTCTACGGCTTCCGCGCCATCCACGCCCATGTCATCGGCGTCGTCACCAACACCGTGCCGGTGGACGCCTATCGCGGCGCGGGCCGCCCCGAGTCGAACTACCTGGTGGAGCGCCTGATCGACGCCGCCGCGCGCGAGACGGGCATCGACCGCGTCGAGCTCCGCCGCCGCAACATGGTCCCGCCCTCCGCGATGCCGCACACCACCCCGGTCGGCCAGACCTACGACTCCGGCGACTTCAACCAGGTGCTGGACCACGCGCTCGCCGCCATCGACTGGCCCGGCTTCCCCGCCCGCCGCGCCGCCTCCGCCGCGAAAGGCAAGCGCCGCGGCATCGGCCTCGCCTACTACCTGGAGGCCACGGGCGGCTCGGACAGCGAGCGCGCCGAGGTCCGCTTCGCCGCCAACGGCACGGTGGAGGTGCTGGTCGGCACCCAGTCGACCGGCCAGGGCCACGAGACCGCCTATGCCATGATCACGGCGAACGAGCTGGGCATCCCCATCGAGAAGATCCGGATCATCCAGGGCGACTCCGACGAGATCCCGACGGGCGGCGGCACCGGCGGCGCGCGCTCCCTCTACTCGGAGGGCACCGCCATCCTCGCCACCACCGCCACCGTGATCGACAAGGGCAAGCAGGCCGCCTCCGAGGCGCTGGAGGCCTCGCCCGGGGACATCGAGTTCGAGGCCGGCCGCTTCGCCATCGCCGGCACCGACCGCGGCATGGGCATCCTGGAACTGGCGCAGCACCAGCAGGCCCGCGCCGCCCGGGGCGAAACCGTCACCCTGCTGGACGCGGCCGAGGTCGCGGCCATTCCCGCCCATACCTTCCCCAACGGCTGCCACGTCGCCGAGGTGGAGGTGGACCCCGACACCGGCCACATCGACATCCCCCGCTACCTCGTGGTGGACGATGTCGGCCACGCGCTGAACCCGCTGATCGTGCGTGGGCAGGTGCATGGCGGCGTCGCCCAGGGGATCGGGCAGGCGATGCTGGAGAACACCGTCTACGACAAGGAAAGCGGCCAGCTCCTGTCCGCCTCCTTCATGGACTATGCCCTTCCCCGCGCGGGCGACCTTCCCCCGATCGAGGTGGCGCTGGTTTCCATCCCCTGCCTCACCAATCCCCTGGGCGTGAAGGGCGCGGGGGAGGCCGGGGCGGTCGGCTCGCCGCCCGCGCTGATGAACGCGCTGGTGGATGCCCTCTCCGCCGACGGCATCACCCACCTGGACATGCCGGCCACCCCGGAGACCGTCTGGAAGGCGCTGGAAACCGCCCGCGCCGCCTGATCCCGAAGGTCCCCGCCCGGCGCCCCGCTCAGCGCATCGCCACCGCGATGTGCCCAGGCGGGGTGGCGGGCGGGGTGCCGGGCGCCTGGAGGAAGCGCACGCCCGTCACCCGGAACGCGTCACCCTGCCAGGCCATGTCGAAGGCCACCCCGCCCTCCCCCCGCGCCGGCCCGTATTCCAGCCGGAAGGAAGCCAGCCCCACCGGCCTGGCCGAGCGAAGGGAGAGCGCCGCCGGGCTGCCCTCGCCCTGCCCACCCCGGTTCCGCACCGCCAGCCAGGAGGCCACCGCTTCGGGCCGCGCCCAGGAGTCCGCCATCCGGTCCGCCATTCCCTGCAGGAAGCGCCGCGCCCCCTCCCCCGTTTCCCCGGCCACCTCGTCCCGCAGCCCGTCCCGCAGGCTGCCCATCGCGGCGGGAGCGTCGAACTGGCGCATCAACCCCGGCGCATCCCCCTGCCCCATCGGCACGGAGAGCCGCGCGGCCAGCATCCATGGCAGCGCGAACCAGGCGAGAAGCAGCACCGCCCCGGCCAGCAGCCCGGCCGCCGCGTGCAAGAGGGGGTTCCAACCCGCGCGGCGCGGTGCCGCCAAGGCGGGGGCGGCCCCCGGCGGCGTCGTGGCGTGCCGCTCCTCGGCGCGGGTCTGGGGCGTGCCGGTGCGCCGGACCTGCCGGGCGTCATACTCGGCCCAAACCTCGTCCCACACATCGGCGCGTCGAAGGGCATCCATAGGCGCTCGTCCCATCCGTATCAGGAACAGCGCTATTCTGGCGCTTCGTCTCTGTTTTTGAGACTGACGCCACAACCCTCACCACATCGTTAAGATCCCGCCGCGCGAGACAATCCACCTGGCCGGGATCGCGGCGCCCCTCAGGCGTAGCGCGCCAGGTCAGCCTCCAGCCGCGCCAGCACCTGCCCCAGCGCCGCCACCATTCCCGCCGCCTGGGCATCGGGGCCAAGCGGCCGCTCGGGTGGAACGGGGGCGGCGCCCTGCGCGCTGAACTGCGCCACCACGCGGGTGCCGAACTGGCTGGTTTCGCGCATCAGCACCGCGCTCATGGAGGCCACCGCCACGCCACGCCCGAGATCGACGTGCAGCGCCAGCAACTCGCTTTCCATCAGCAGGTCAGCGTTCCCCCGCGTGCCCGGCGCCAGCACGGCGGCAAAGGTGCCGGCATCCATCAGCCAGCGGCGCAGCGCCTGCTCCGCGGCCTCGGCCGGGGGCGCCGTCCATTCGGCGTAGAACTCGGTGGCCTCCGTGCCATCCGCCCGGATGGAGCGCAGCAGCTTGCCGTCCAGCCCCGGCGCCGCCCGCGTGAGGCGCATCAGCAGCGTCTTCGTGCCCCGCCGCCGCGTTCCGCCGGCCGGGCGGACGGGCGCCAGCGGATACCGCCGCGGCTCCACGTAGCTCTGGTTCACCACCCCGCAGGCCCCCAGCAACAGGGGCGCCGCCAAAACCAACCGACGCCGCATCACCGCCTCCCTCTCGCCCAGTCCGGCGCCGGCGGCGCCGGTGCCAGAAGGGATGCGGCCGGCGCCCGGCGCAACCCCTCCGTGGTTTCCCGCAGGTTGCCCGAGGCCGCCCGCAGGTCGCGCAGCGTCGGGGTCAGGTCCCCATTGATGTCGCCCACCGTGTTGGTGACCGACCGCGCCGCCGCCTCCACCTGCGCCACCGCCGCCGGCAGCCGCTGCATGCCCTGCTGCAACCGCTCCATCGCCGTGCTGGCGTTGCGCAGCGCGCCCCGCACCTCCGGCCCGCCGATCAGCCCGCGAGCCTCGGCGATCGTGCCGCGCAGGTCGGTGGAAAGCGCGGGCAGGTTCAGCTCCGACACCGTCCGCTGCAAGGTGTTCAGCGTTTCCGTCGCGGCGCGCGAGGCCTGGGCCACGTCCCCGTCGGTCACCTGCTTGCGCAGGTCCGACAGCAGCCCGGAGATGTCGCCCAGGATCTGCTCGATGGGCAGGTCCGCCACGCGCTGCGCCAGCTGCTCCGCCACCGTCGTCACCTGCGACACCGTGCTCGGCACCGAAGGGATCACCGGGTAGTCCGGGCTCCAGGGCGGCGTCTCCATGGGGAAGCGGTCCCTGTCCACGAAGTCCAGCTCCAGGTAGCCCACCCCGGTGATGCCGGTGGTCGCCAGCCGCGCCCGCAGCCCGTTCTGCACCGCCGCCTCCACGTTCGGCGCGTCCCGCAGCCGCGAGAGGTCGAGGGCGAAGCGCACGAGCACGCGCTGGTAGGCGCCGGTGAAGCTGTCGGGCGGCGGCGGATAGGCCGTCGCCACCAGGTTGATCTCCGAAACCTGGCCGAGCTGCACGCCGCGGAAGCGGACGGCCGCCCCCACATCCATGCCCGTGACGCTTTCGCGCACATAGGTCTCGAAGGTCTGTGTCTTCCGCCCGAGCTTGCCGGCCGTGAAGAACAGAACGAAGCCCACCCCCACGGCGAGGCCCACCAGGATCAGGATGCCGACGCGAAGATAGAGCCCGCGGCTCGAAGCGGGCATCAGGCCACCTCGCGCCGGAAGAAGCGGCGCACCGTGTCGTTGGGCGGCTCGTCGCGCAGGTGCCGCGGGTCGCCCTCGGCGATCATGCCCTGCGCCTCCTTGTCCAGCATGATGCAGCGGTCCCCGATCGCCAGGATCGACTGCAGCTCGTGCGTCACCACCACGAAGGTGGTGCCGAGGTCGCGGGCCAGGTCCTTGATCAGCTGGTCCAGCCCGGCGGAGGTCACGGGGTCCAGCCCCGCGCTCGGCTCGTCCAGGAACAGGATGGGCGGGTCCAGCGCCATGGCGCGCGCGATGCCCGCCCGCTTGGCCATGCCGCCCGAGATCTCCGCCGGCAGGCGCGATTCCGCGTCCCCCAGCCCGACCAGCCCGAGCTTCACGCGCGCCACGGCCTCCCTGGCCTCGCGGGGCAGGTCGGTATGGGCCTCAAGCGGCAGCATCACGTTCTCCAGAAGCGTCATCGAGCCGAACAGCGCGCCTGACTGCCACATGACGCCCAGGCGGCGCAGCAGGTTGCGGCGAACCTCCCCGCCCGCCGTCGCCAGGTCCCCGCCCAGGATGGTCACCTCGCCGGCCGTCGGCTCGTAGAGCCCGATCATGATCTTCAGCAGGGTGGACTTCCCGCAGCCCGACCCGCCCAGGATCACGAACACCTCGCCGCGCGAAACCCCGAAGGAAACATCGTGGAACAGGGTGCGCGTGCCGAAGCGCATGGCCACCCCCCGCGCCTCGATCACCCGTTCCGCCTCCCTGCCGCCGCCGGGCCCGGGCGTCCCGGCCCCCGCGGGCGCCGCCGCGCGATCCTCCAGCACCTCCCCCATCACCAGCCCAGCCGAAAGAAGAGCACCGCGAAAATCCCGTCCAGAACAACCAGCGCCACGATCCCGCCCACCACGGCCGAGGTCGCCGCGTCGCCCACCGCCCGCGGCCCGCTGCCCGCCGAAAGGCCGGCCCTGCAGCCGATCCCGGCGATCACCAGCCCGAACACCGCCGCCTTGCCCAAGCCGCCGAGCAGGTCGCCCATGTCGATCCCGATCTGCAGCTGGTTCAGCACCAGCCGCACCGGAAAGCCCAGGCTGAGCATCACGCCCCCCATGCCCACCAGCCCCGCCAGGTCCATCAGCAGCGCCAGCACGGGCATCGCGACGGTGGCCGCCACCATCCGGGGCAGCACCAGCAGCACCATGGGATCGATCCCCATGATCCGCAGCGCGCTGACCTCCTCGTTAACGGTCATGGTGCCGAGCTCCGCCGCATAGGCCGAGCCGGTCCGACCCGCCAGCACCACCCCGGCCAGCAGCGGTCCAAGCTCCCGCAGCAGCGAGATGCCGACCAGGCGGGGGATGAAGATCTCCGCGCCGAACTGCCGCATGGGAATGGAGGACTGGAAGGCCAGGATCACCCCGATCAGCACGCCCAGCAGCAGCGTGAGGCCGAAGGCGCGGGTGCCCACCTCGTCCAGGTGGCGCAGCACGTCGGCCACCCGAAGGTCGCGCGGGCGGCGGGCCGCGTTCACCACGGTGGCCGAGGCCTCTCCAACAAAGGCGGCGCTGTCCCCGACCGCGCCGATCCGCCCGACGCCCCAGGCCCCCAGCGCGCGGACAGGGCCCAGCCGGCGCGGCGGCGCCTGGGGGCTGGGCGGCGCCCTCACCGCCCCGCGCGAGCGTTCCAGCACCGCCCCCACGGCGCGCGAGGCCCCTTCCACCGGCACCTCGGCAGCCGCCTTCGCTCCCTCCGGCCCGGAACTCTCCGCCGGGGCTTCTCCCCCAGCCGCCGCCTGCGCCGCCATCACCAGCGCCGCCCCGCTCGTATCCAGCGTCTCCAGCCCGGACAGGTCGATGCGCCGCGCGCCCTCGGCCATCTTCAGCGCGCGCCGCCACACCGGCCCGGCCGTCAGGCTCGTCAGGCGCCCGGAAAAGCGCAGCACCTCGCCGTCCCGCTCCACCCCGGGCCCGGGGCCAGCATCCTCCCCGGCCGGCAGCGGGGCCACCGCCCCACCCGGCTCGGGCGCCGCGGCCGGCACCGGGCCTTCCCCGCGCTCCTCCGCCACGGGCACCGCCGCGGCACCGGGCGCGGAGGCGCGGTCGCCCCGGCCCGCCGCATCCGCCGCGCGCCGCCCGCCCTCCCCCTCGCCCAGGGGCGGCGCCTCGCCGGGCGCGCTCACGCCCGCGGGCCCGGCACCGGCTGGGCCGTGCCCGCCCGGTTCCGCAACAGGGCCGCGGCCTCCATCGCCGCCCCCGCCCCGCTCAGCCAGGCGCCGGCCAGGGTTCCCGCCAGGGTCGCGTGGCAGGCCTCCCCCGCCAGCCGCAGCCGCCCGCCCCCGACCGGCACGGAAAGCGCCCGCCGCGCCCCCGCCCGCCCCGGCCTGGCCGCGGCATAGGCCCCGCGCGACCAGGGGTCCGCCCCCCAGCCCGACACCACCGCCCGGTCCCGCCGCAGCGCGCGGTCCGCCCGCGCTCCATACATCCGCCGGAGCTCGGCGAGGGCGAAGTCCACCGTCGCCGCCTCGCCCGCCCGGGACAGCTCCCAGGCCAGGTCCCCGCCGGCGAAGCCCTCCAGGTGCCCGCGCCCGAAGGGCCAGGCCACGAAGGTCATCGCCCGCTCCCCTTCCTCCAGCCGCCGCTCGATCCCGCCGAAGGCCGGCACATCCAGCCGGTCCTCCCCGGCGGCGGGCAGGCCCACCTTGTTCAGCAGCCCCATGGGCAGGTCGTGCGCCGCCTGCTCCACCGCCGGGGGCAGCGCCGGGGAGAAGCGGATCCCCCCGCCCGCCAGCACGCCGGCGGAGACGGTCACCACGGCCGCCCCCGCCTCCAGCGCCCCGAAGGCCCCCTCGGCCCGCACGCGCGCCCCACCCCAGTCGATCCGGTCCACCGGGGCGGACAGGGTGATGGGCAACCCTTCCGCAAGAACCTCCAGCAGGTGCCCGCACCCGTCATGCGGCAGCAGGTTCGGCCCGCTGAGCAGCGTCGAAAGGTAATCCTCCAGGTCGATCGCCGCGGCCTCCGCCGCCGCGATCACCGGGCCTTCCCAATGGGTCAGCGTCGCGTCCCAGAAGCCGCCGCGCGGCGCCGCCTCCCCGAGGCTCGCCCCCGGGCCGAGCCGGGCGGCGGCCAGCCGCACCGCCAACCCCCAGGCCCGCTCCGCCCGCCCGTAATCCGCCGCCTCCGCCTCGGCCGCCCAATGGTCCCCCACCCACACGCGCGAGGTCCGGGCGGTGTCGTGGTCGAACAGCCCCAGCCCCCGCGCCGCGGCCAGCGGCACCAGCGGATTGGACTGCGCCGCGTGCAGCCAGGTCGCGCCCAGGTCCATCGGGACGCCCAGCGAATGGTCCGTCAACGCCCGTCCGCCCACCCGCCCGCGCGCCTCCAGCACCCGCACGGACAGCCCGAGGGCGCGCGCCTCGCGCGCCGCGGCGATCCCCGCCGCCCCCGCCCCCACCACCAGCAGATCGCATTCAGCCGAGCTCATGCGGTGCTAATGGGTCCTTTGCCCGCGGGTTGCCACCCGCGCCGCGGCAGTGTTTCATTCCGACGCAAGAAGGGCGGCCGCGCCGCCCTCAGTCCAGCTTCACCCCGGACATCTCCACCAGCCGCTTCCAGGCCGGTGTTTCCCGCTCGATCTGCGCCGCCAGCGCCGCCGGACTCTCGCTCAGCACCACGTCGTAGCCCAGCGGCTTCAGCCGCGCGATCAGCGCCGGGTCCGCCGCCGCCTGCCGGATCGCCTCCAGCAGCCGCCCCACCACCGGCTCCGGCGTGCCCGCCGGCACCATCAGCGCGTTCCACGAAAGAATATCCAGCTCACCCAGCCCGAGGTCGGCGAACTCCCCCATTCCCGGCACCTCCGGCGCGAAGTCCAACCTGTTCTTCGAGGACAGCGCCAGCGGCCGGAACTTGCCCGCCTGCACCTGCGGCATCAGCGCCGGGGTCACGTCGAACATCATGTCGATGGTGCCGGACAGCAGGTCCGTGATGGCCGGCCCCCCGCCGCGATAGGGCACGTGGAGGATGCGCGCCCCGGCCATGGCGTTGATCGCCTCGATGCAAAGGTGCGACGAGGTGCCCGGCCCCGAGGACCCCATCTTCACCTGGTCCGGATTGGCCTTGGACCAGGCGACCAGCGCCCGGAAATCCGTCCATCCCCGCCGCGCCGCCGCCTCCGCGTTCACCACGCAGATCAGCGCGCCCGAGGTGATCAGCGTCAGCGGCTGCAGGTCGCGCACGGGGTCGAAGGGCAGGCGGTTGTAGAGCGTGGGATAGGCCGTCAGCGTGACCCCGCCGATCACCCCGATCACCGTCCCGTCCGCCGGGCCCTTGGCCACGGCATCCGTGCCCAGGATGCCGCCCGCCCCGCCCCGGTTCTCCACCACCACGTTCTGTCCGAGCGCCGGGCCCAGCCGCTCCGCCACCATCCGCCCCAGGAGGTCGATGGCGCCCCCGGGCGGGAAGGGCACGATCACCCGCACCGCCCGCCCCCCGGCCACCGGCTGCGCCGCGGCGGGCCCCAGCCCGTGCCCGAGCCCGAGCAGCAGCGGGGCAGCCATCAGGTCCCGGCGTCGCGGCATGGCGCTCTCCTTCATCCCCTGCGCAGCGCCGGGCAAACCCCGGCCGCGCGGCGTTCCCCGCAGAATGGCCGGGCCGCCCCCGCCCGGCGAACGAATTTTCGCGCAGCACCCCCCGGCGACAGCGGCGAGCCCCTCGGCCATGATCGGCGGGAACAGCGGGGACGAGCGCAGCATGGCCGAATCGGGCGAGTTCACGGGGCGGCACGCCGTCGTCATGGGCGGCAGCCGCGGCATCGGGCGATCCATCGCCCTGGCCTTCGCCGCCGCCGGCGCCTCCGTCGCCATCTGCGCCCGCGGCGCCGAGGCGCTGGAGGCCACCCGCGCGGAGCTCGCCTCCCTGGCCGCCCCCGGCGCCCGCATCCACGCCGCCCCCTGCGACCTTTCCCGGGCCGAGGCCATCGCCGCCTTCATTCCCGCCGCCGCCGGGGCGCTGGGGGGCATCGACATCCTCGTGAACAACGCCTCCGGCTTCGGCCGCGCGGATGACGAGGCAAGCTGGGCCGCCTCCCTGTCGGTGGACGTCATGGCCGTGGTCCGCGCCAGCCAGGCGGCCCGCCCCTTCCTGGAGGCATCCCCGGCGCGCGCCACCGGCGGCGCCGGCATCGTCAACATCGCCTCCATCTCCGCGCTCCGCCCCACCAAGCGGAACCCGCCCTATGCCGCGGTGAAGGCCGCGGTGATGCAGTACACCTCCAGCCAGGCGAAGATGCTGGCCGCCCAGGGCATCCGCGCGAACTGCGTCGCCCCCGGCTCGGTGGAGTTCCCCGGCGGCACCTGGGAACGCCGCCGCACCGAGGACCCCGCCCTTTACGACGCCACCCTCGCCTCCATCCCCTTCGGACGCATGGGCCGCCCGGAGGAGGTGGCCGAGGCCGTGCTCTTCCTCGCCTCCCCTCGCGCCAGCTGGATCACCGGCCAGAGCCTCGTGGTGGACGGAGGCCAGCTCCTGGGGCCCTGAGGAACCGGGCCGGCAGCGGCCGCGCACCGCCGGCCACACCCTTTCACTTGATCACGATCCAGTGAGGCGGCATGATGGGGGCGGCCGCCCGGACCGGGCCGGCATCCCGAGGAGGATCCGCAGGTGACGGCAAGCCCCACATTCCCCGACATGACGCAGGAGGACCCCGCAGTCCTCGCCACGCTGGTGGAGGACCTCGCCCGCTTCGCGGAAGGACGGGGAACGGCGCCGCTCGGCGCCTTCCTCCGCGACCTCGCCGACCGGCTCTCCAGCGGGCGCGCGAGCCCGGCGCCCTGAGCCTCACGCCCTGAGCCCGGCGCCCCCACCCTGGCGCCAGGCCCACCCGCGGGGATCAGTCCAGCGTCGCGCCGGACTGCTCCACCAGCCCCTTCCACAGCGTGTCCTGCTGCGCGAGATACGCCGCATAGGCGGCGGGCGTCTCGTCCCATACCGGCGTGAAGCCCAGCGGCTCCAGGCGGCTGCGGAAGTCGTCCGACTTCACCACCTGCAGGATCGCCCCGTGCAGCCGCTCCACCACGGCGGGCGGCGTGTTCGCGGGCACGTTCACCGCGTACCAGCTCTGCATGTCGATGTTGGCCGAGGGCAGCAGCTCCTTCATGCCCGGCACGTCGCGAAGCTCCGGCACGTAGCTCACCCGCTCCGCGCTGCCCACCGCCAGGGCCCGGAAGCGGCCCTCGCGCACATGGGGCATCAGCGCCGGGATCACGTCGAACATCATGTCGATGTTGCCCGAGACCAGGTCCGAGATGGCCGGCCCGCCGCCGCGATAGGGCACGTGGGTGATGTCGATCCCGGCCGCGCGGCACACGGAGGACAAGGTGAGGTGGCTCACCGTGCCCGTGCCGGAGGAGCCCATGGTGATCTTGCCCGGATCCTTCTTCGCCGCCGCGACCAGGTCGGCGAAGTTCCGCCAGGGGCGCTGCGCGTTCACCACCAGAAGCACCGTCCCGGTGGTCACGCGCGTCACCGGCGCCAGGTCGCGCACGGGGTCCAGCGGCATGGAGCGGCGATAGAGATACTTGTTCGCCGCCATGATCGAGACCGAGCCGAGCAGCATCGTGTAGCCGTCCTTCTCGGAGCGGGCCACGAACTCCGCCCCGATGTTCCCGCCGGCGCCGCCGCGGTTGTCCACCACCACCGTCTGCCCCAGCGCGGGTTGCAGCCGCTCCGCGAGCAGCCGCCCGGTGATGTCCACCGCCCCGCCCGGCGCGAAGGGCACCACCACGCGCAGCGAGCGGTTGGGAAAGGGCGCCTGGGCCAGCGCGGGACGTTCGAGGGCGGGCAGGGCCAGCGGCAGGGAGGCGGCACCCAGCAGGGCGCGGCGGCGGATCGTCATGGGCGAATCGCTCCGGGCTTGAACAACAACTGAAACGGAGAAGGCCATGTCGCCCCGGGCGATGGCCGGGGCAACCCCCGCGGCCTCCCTTCCTTACCCACGCAACATCCGGAAGCCACGCCCATGGACCCCGACGAACGGCCCTGCATCAAGATCTGCGAGCACGAGGACGCCACCGGCTGGTGCCTCGGCTGCGGCATGACCAAGCTGGAGCGCAAGGCCTGGAAGCGCGCCCCCGCCTTTCGCGCCACCATCCGGGACTCCCTGCCCGCCCGCCTCTCCGCCCTGGCCGGCCAGGGCCACCGCACCGGCCCCGCCGCCGGGAAGAAGCCTAAGGACTGAGCTAGCGCCGCGCCGCCAGCGCGTGGATCAGCACGGCCGCCGCCACGGACACGTTGAGGCTCTCCACCCGCCCCGAGCCGGGCAGCGTCACCCGGTGGTCGCAGGCCGCCGCCACGACCTCGGAAACCCCCGCCTCCTCGTTGCCCAGCACCAATGCCAGGCAACCCGCCGCCGGCAGCCGCTTCATGATCTGCTCCGGCGCCACCCCGCCGGAGGCCACGGCCGCCACCGTCGGCACCCCCAGCGCGGGCAGGGTGGCCAGCAGGTCCGGTGCCTGCCAGAGGCTCAGCACCTCCAGCCCCCCCTCGCTGGTGCGGAAGGCCGCGTCCGACAGCCCGGCCTGCCGCGGATCGCCCGAAAGCACCATGCCGATGCAGCCGAAGAAGGCCGCCGAGCGCGCGATGGCACCCAGATTGTGCGGGTTGGACACCCCGTCCAGCACGGGCAACACGGGCGCCACCCGCAGGGCCGGCGCCAGCGGCAGGGCCAGCACCGGCATCCGCCTGCGCGCCGCCACCGCCACGATCCCCCCGTGGTGAACCGTGCCCGCGATGCGCGCCAGCTCCTCCTCCCCCACCTCCCGGTAGGGCTTCCGCGCCTCCGCCAGCACCGCGCAGAAGGGGTTCGCCTCCCGCCGGCGGGACGGCAGGTGGAACAGCCGCAGCACGTCGCGCGGCCGGCGCGCGAACACGGCGGACACGGCGGCCAGGCCGCAGAGCCGGTCCGGCTCCGGCGGGCGCGGGGGCCTTGCGGCGGGCTGGGGGGGCGTCCGTTCCATCGCCCGCATCCACACCGCCGCTCCCGGCGGGTCAAGCCGTGCGGCCGGTGGCCGGCGCGTCAGGCCGCGCGGTCCGGGGCGGGCAGCCGGGCCGTCACGCCGCGCCCGCACCCATGGCGTTCCTCCCGCGCTCCTCGGCCAAGAGCGGAACCTCGATCGCCGAAACCAGCCCGCCGGGTTCCCAGCGCATGTCGATCGTCCCGCCGAGCTGCCCGCGCACCACCGATTCCAGCACCCGGGTGCCGAAGCCGCGCCGGGTGGGGGGGCCCGCCACATCCGGCCCGTCGCGCTCCACCCAGCGCAGCCGCAGCCGGCGCGGGACCTCGCCGCCCGCCCCGTCCGGGTCGGACGAGACCTCCCACGAGATCAGCACCCGCCCGCCGGGCGCGGCCAGCGCGCCGTGCTTCACCGCATTGGTGGCGAGCTCGTGCGCCACCATGGCCATCGGCTGGATCACCACCGGCGGCAACAGCACGGAAGGCCCCTCCAGCTCCGCCGACGGCCCCGCCCCCCCGCGCGCGACGAAGGGCTCCAGCTCCGTCCGCAGCAACTGCTGCAGGCTTACGCCGCGCCACTGGTCGGCGGCCAGCAGCGTCTGCGCCCGCGCCAGCGCCAGCACCCGCCCCTCCACCGACGCCACGAAGCTCGCGATGTCCGTCCTCGGCGTCAGCCGCAGCGCTGCCTGCACCACCGAGAGCGCGTTCTTCGCCCGGTGGTCCACCTCCCGCGTGAGGAGGCGGAGCCGCGCCTCGCCGGCATGGATCTCCGCCGTCCGTTCCTCCACCCGCCGCTCCAGCTGCGCGTTGAGCCGGTCCAGCTCGCGCGCCTGCCGCCTCGACAGCGCCGCGAGCGAGAGCAGCGCCGCCGCCGCCCCGCCGGCCAGCACGCCATACACCACCACCCTCCCGTGCCAGGGCGCGACGATCGCGGCATGGGGTTTCCCGTGCACCAGGAAGGCCGGGAAACCCTCGACCCGGCGCAGCACGTAGAGGCGGTCCACCCCGTCCAGCGGCGAGGTGCCGCGGAACACGCCGTCCTCGCCGGCCGCCAAGGCGCGCCCGACCGGCCCGTCCGGATCGACGTGCCGCGGCTGGTCGGGGTCGAGCGCCGGCCTCCGCGCGAGCAGCAGCCCGTCCCCGCGGAGCAGGGCGATGGCATCGCGCGGGTCGGACGCGGCGCGGTCCCAGTAGGCGGTGAAGCTGCTCTGCCGGATCGCCGCCGCGATCACCCCCGCGAAGCGCCCGTCCTGCCCGGCCCGCCGCAGGGTCAGGAAGAACAGCGGCTCCCCGCTCACCCGGCTGCGCAGGGGCGCCGCGACATAGGGCACGATCTCCGGGTGCTCCTGGTGCCAACGGAAATACGGCCGGTCGCTGACGTCGATCCCGCGCGGCGGCACCGGGCGCTCGGAATCGACCAGCGGCCTCCCGTCGGTCCCGATCACGGTGATGCCGAGCTCGTCCCCCGCGAAACGCTTCAGCGAGCGCAGCCGTTCATGGAACAACCCGGGCTCCGCGAGGATCTCCGCCTCCGAAAGCCCGCGCAGCCACTCCTCCGTGGCCCCCAGCGCCAGCGCCTCGAAGCGGAACACGTTGCGCGCGTGCCCGGCCAGCGTCTCGGCGGTGGAGCGGAGGTCGCGCTCGGCGGCCGCCAGCGTCCGCGAATAATCATGCGCCGCCACGCCCAGGAAGATCAGCAGCGGGATCACGGCGGAGGCCGCCAGAAGCAGGTCGTCCACCCCGCGGCGCCGGCGCCCCTCGGCGCGCGCCAGGGCATGCAGTTCCCGTTGGTCCCGCGGCATCGTCCCTCCAGGCGTGCCCGCGGCGAAGACCACAGCATGGGCCAGCAATCGTCCCAGCCCAGCGAAGCGCGCGGCTGCGGGCCGGTGCAATCGTTCGTAGCCGATAGCGGGTTCGGCCTTCCAGAACAAACTCCGCGGCGGGTGGCAGGGGCGACGACCCACGCCGGGGCGCCGCCGCGGGCACCGGTTCCCCGCGCGCTGCCCCCTTCACCCCCTGCCCCCCGGCATGGCAGGGTCCGCACCCTCTGCCGGGTCACCGGCTCCTTTCACCGCGCGGGAGAGAACACATGGCCGGCGTCTTCTGGCATCTCGGCAACTGGTCCACCGAGGAGCCCAAGGTCCTCGGCCCCATGGACCACGCCTTCTGGCTCGGCTCCGTCATCTTCGACGGCGCGCGCGCCATCCGCGGCACCGTGCCCGACCTCGACCTGCACTGCCGCCGCTGCGTCCAGTCCGCGCGCAACATGCTCATGGAACCCACCATGACCGCGGAGCAGATCGAGGAGCTCTGCCGCGAGGGCGTCCGCCGCATGCCCCCGGACGCCGAGCTCTACATCCGGCCGATGTTCTTTGTCCGCCGCGGCCTCGGCGCCGCCCAGCCTGACCCCGAAAGCACCGAGTTCATCCTCTCGGTCTACGACGCCCCCCTGCCGCCCGCGACCGGCTTCTCCGCGATCACCGCCCCCTTCCGCCGCCCCGCGGCCGACATGGCGCCCACGGATTCCAAGGCCAGCGCCCTCTACCCCAACTCCGCCCGCGCCACCGCCTGGGCGAAGAAGCACGGCTTCGACATGGCCGTGGTGCTGGACGAGGCCGGCAACGTCGCCGAATTCGCCTCGGCCAACATCATGATGGTCAAGGACGGCGTGGTGATGACGCCCGCCGCCAACGGCACCTTCCTCGCCGGCATCACCCGCGCCCGCATCATGGACCTCCTGCGCAGATCGGGCCGCGAGGTGCGCGAATGCATCGTGACCACGGCCATGCTCGACACGGCCGACGAGATCTTCGCGACGGGCAACTTCGGCAAGGTCCAGCCCTGCACCCGCTACGCCGAGAACCACATGCAGCCCGGCCTCGTCGCCGCCGAGGCCCGGCGCCTCTACTTCGACTGGGCCGAGGAAAGCCGCATCCTGCCCAAGGCCGCCTGAGCCCCGGGCGGCAGCCCCGGCCGGTTTGTTTCGCAACCCGGAACGAACCGGCCATCCCCGGCAAAACCCGCACCCGGTCCAGGGGTTGAGACCCCACGCCCGGGCCCGCTCCCTCCGAATGCCCGGGCGGCCTCGGAACAGGGAATGCGCGCCGCCACCATGCCTCGGGACAGCCACGACCCCGCCCCGGCCGCCGTGCGCGCCGTGCAGCGCCGCCCCCGCACCACCCTGATCTGCCTCGCCATCGCCGGCCTCGTCATCGCCGCCCTGATGCTGGACCGCGCGGTCAGCATCCGCCCCGGCGCCGCGCAGCGCATCCTGGTCAGCCGCGGGGGCGAGGTCGTGGCGGTTTACGGCCCCGGCCAGTTCGCCCTGGCCAATCCCTGGAGCGAATCCCTCTCGGTCATCGACATGGCGCTCGCCACCACCGACCGCAGCGCGCCGGACCGCGGCATGCCCGCGCTGTCCGCCGAGGGCCACGCGGTCACGGTCTTCGGCACCGCCTTCTGGCACCACGGGGAGGAAGCCGACCTGCGCTGGCGCTTCGGCCATATCCGCGGCGACGCGGACCTGATGCCCCCGCTCATGGCCGCCTCCGTGCAGGCCGTGCTGGGCCGCACCGGCCTGGAAGCCGCCATCCGCGACGCCGCCGCCCTCCAGGCCGCGCTCACCGAGGAACTCCGCGCCCGCGCCCGCGCCCTGCTCCACATCGAGGTCGCGGCCTTCGCCGTCACCCGCCTCGACCCCGGAGAAAGCTTCCGCCAGGTCGTCGCGGAGCGCGAGATGGGCCGCGCCCGCGCCGCCTCGGTCGCCGCCTCCCCCGCCCTGGCCACGGAAAACCCGAACGCCGTGGAGGTGGAGCGCATCCGCCGGTGGGACGGCCACGGCATCATCCCCGACCTCCCGCCACGCATCGCGCGCTGAGGCGCCGGCCCGGCCGCTACGCCTCCGCGGGCAGTCCCAGGAAGCGCCGCCCTTCCTCCCGCACCTTCGCCGCGGCCTCGTCGTACAGGAAGGGCAGGGTCGCGAAGCGCACGCCCTCCCTCACCCGCGTTGCCTCGTGCAGCAGCGAGCAGGAGAACACCACCGCCCCGCCCGGCGGCGGGCGGTAGAGCCTCGGCCCGAATTCGGGGAACCACAGGTCGCCGCCCTCGAAGGAGTCGTTCAGGTTGATGCTGACGGCGAAGCGCCGGTGCGCCGTGCCGCGCGTGGTGTTGTCACGGTGCGCGCGGAAGTGCCCGCCATCGGCGGCGTCGTAGCAGGCGACGATATAGCGCTCGATCCGCGTCGCCTGGAACTGGAAGGAACGGCGGATCTCCGGCACCAGCCGCCGCACCAGCCGCTCGCGCAGCGCGGCCCGCACGGCCTCGTCCGCGATCACGTGGTCCTTGCGCCGCTTATGGCCGGAATCGATCTGCGGCACCGTCCGCCCGTCCACGTCGCGCATGAAGCCGCTCTCGGTGCCGCCATGCGCCTCGTAGATGTCGATGAGCCCGCGGCAGAAGTCGGGCTCCAGAACGCGCGGCAGCACCAGCACCGGAGCGGGAACCTCCGCCCCCGAATGCAGCGCGGGCGGGGGCAGCGCGGCCAGCGCCGCGAGGAGCGCCCCGATCTCCGCCACCGGCGCGTGCGCCAACACCCGCAGCATCGGGTCCAGCAGCAGCGCGAAGGGGGAATAGACGGGCTTCTCCCCTTCCACGGCGGGCGCGGCATAGGCGCCGAAGGCGCGGCTGACGGCCAGGTCGTGGTCGCGGAACACGCGCAGCCCCGGCACCGCATCCGCCAGCCGCGGCGCCGCATCCGCGGGGTCGGCGGTCACGGCATAGGCGCAGGCCCGCGCGTCGTCGAACAGCCCTTCCACCCGCGCCCGGCCCAGGGCCTCCCACGCGGCGGCCGAGGCCGGGTGGGAGGATGAGCCGAGAAAGGCCAGCAGCACGTAGCGCCCGGCCACGCTGTCGAAGGCGTAGCGCGGGTTGCCGTCGGTCGCGGCATGGAACATCGGCACGGGATCGCCCGGCAGGAAGCGCGTGGCGGAGGCCGGGCGCGGCGGCGAGGCGGAGGTGTCGGACATGGCGGCGGCGCCCGGCAGGGAATGGGGCGCCCAGGCTACCAGCCGCGCGGGCCCCTCGAACAGCCCGCGGCCGCAACGACGCGCCGCCCCCCGGCCCTGCCGGGAAAGCCCCCGTCAGGCCTTGCGCCGCACCCGGATGGACGGCCTGTCCGTTTCACCCGCCAGCAGCTCCTCCAGCGCCGCCCGGTCCGGGGTTTTCCCGTCCCGTGCCCGCAGCGCCCCGGCGGCGGAGGCGAAGCGCAGCGCCTCCTCCATCCCCTGCTTCTCCGCGATGGCGAGCGCGAAGGCCCCGTGGAACACGTCCCCGGCGCCGGTGGTGTTGGTGGCATCCACCGGAAAGGCCGGGCGCCGCGCCGGCGCCTCCATCCCCGGCGCCAGCCACAGCGTCCCCTTCTCCCCCAGCGTCACCGCGGCCAGCTTCAGCGGCCCGGCCTGGAGCGCCCGCGCGAGCCCCTCCTCGGGCGGCACGCCGGGCGCGAAGATGGAAAGCCCGGTCTTGGCGAAGATCGCGTGGTCGGTCAGCGGCACGAGCTGGCGCAGCAGCCGCTCCTCGCTCTTCTCGGCGTCCATCGCGCTGGGCACGCCGATCTCGCGCGCGCGGGCGAAGGCCAGCGCCGCGGCCTCCGGCCAGCGCGGGTCGCAGAGCACGCATCCCGCCTCCGAGAGCCGGTCCAGCGGCAGGCCGGAGGGATCGCTCGGCAGCCGCTCGCCCCGGTAGGTCACGATGCTCCGCTCCCCCACCTTGTCCACGATCACCGCGGAAAGCGGCGTGCGCGCACCCTCGGCCATGATCAGCCCGCCGGCATCCACCCCCTCGGCCTCCAGCGCGTGCTTCAGCTCCTCCCCGGCCTCGTCGCGCCCGACCCTTCCCCAGAACACGGCGCGCCCGCCCAGCCGCGCCACCGCGATGGCGGCATTGGCCGAAAGACCGCCCACGCTCATCGCATAGGACCGCGCGGTGGTCTTGGAGGGCGGCGGCTCCACCTCGTCCACCCGGAAGGTGTGGTCCGTCACCACCTGGCCCACGCAGATGACCAGCGCCCCCCCGCCCGCTACACCCGTTCCCTCACCGGAAGTCCCCCGATCCGCCATGCGCGACCCCTCTTCCCTGCCCGGCTGGCTCGCCGCGCGAATCCTGCACATCCGGCCCGATGCCATGGTGATCGACAAGCCCGCGGGCCTTCCCCTCGATCCCGGCCGCCCCCGGCCCGGGCAAGCAGGCGGCCAGCCACCCAAGCCCAGCCTGGCCGATTGGTTGCCCCTGCTTCAGCTCGGCCGCCGCCACCCGCCCCAGCCCGTCCACCGGCTGGACACGGACACGGCCGGCTGCCTCGTGCTCGGCCGCACCAGGCCGTCCCTCGGGGCGCTGGGCGCCCTCTTCGCCGACCGCCGGGCGGAGAAGACCTACTGGGCCGTGGTCACGGGCATCCCCGGCGCCGCCGCCGGCACCCTGGACGCCCCCCTCAGGAAAACCAGCACAGCGGCCCAGGGCTGGCGCATGGAGGTGCACCCCGGGGGCCAGCCCGCCCGCACCGCCTGGCGCGTGCTCGGCACGGCACCGCCGGGCCAGCCCCCCATGGCCTGGCTGGAGCTGCGCCCGGCCACCGGCCGCACCCACCAGCTGCGCGTCCACTGCGCCCATCTCGGCTGCCCCATCCTGGGCGACCCCCTCTACGGGCGGGCGGGTGCCGCGGCGCCCATGCACCTCCTGGCCCGCTCCATCGCCCTGCCCCTGGACCCGCCGCTCGCCGCCACCGCCGCGGTGCCCGCCGCCATGGCCGGGGCCTTCTCCCGCTGCGGCATGGCGGCGCCGGGCGGGCCGGAAGCCCTCCCGCCGCCGGGCCGTGTCACGGGGGTTTGACTTGGCCGCTCGGCCCCTGCCAAACCGCAGGGGCGAGGACGGAGCGCCATGCCCGAGGGCAGCCACAAGGTGCGCCCACAGCTTCCCGGCGGCACAGGCAGCCGGCCCGTCCACGGGCCGGCCGGAGAACCCGCCGGCTATGGCGGATGGGCAAGCGGACCGGAAGCCCGGCAAGGCTTCCCACCCGGATCGGGCGCGAGCGTCCAGAAAGGCGCTGCCCCACGCGACCCGCGCCGCGGATGGACCCTCCGCCAGCGCCTCGCCCTGGTTTATGGCGGCATCTCCCTCGTGGTGCTGCTCGGCGCCGCCGCCTTCACGGCCTGGCAGGCCAGCACCCTCTCGGCGCGCAACGCGGACCTCGCCCTGGCCGAAACCCGCCGCGTGGCGGATCGCGTGGGGAGCGCCCTCGCCCAGGCGCGCCAGGGCGTCTCGGTGCTCGCCGCGGCGGACCCGCTGGCGCTCGGCGTGGATGGCTGCAACCGGCTGCTGAACGCCACCCACCTCGCGATGGACGCGATCGTCAGCCACCTCTTCGTCTTCGACGCGGAGCGGCGCATCGCCTGCTCCACCCTGCCCTCGGCGATCGGGCAGCAGTCCGCGCCCCCGGTGGTCCTCACCGCGGAGCGGACGGGGCGTTCGGTCACGGGCTCCCTGAACAACGCCGCCTCCGGCCTCGGCGCCGCCATCGGCCTGGGCCACCCGATCCAGCGCGGCGCCCGGCATGCCGGGGTGGTCACGGCCTCCATTTCCCTCCCCGCGCTGCGCGCCGTGGCCATCCGCCAGCCGCCCGAGGTCGAGGGCATGCGCGCCTGGCTGCTGGACGCCGACGGCAGCAGCGCCGGCCTGATCGGCCCGGACCAGCCCCTTCCCCCCTTGCCCGAGGCCCTGCACGCCTCCTTCCTCGCACCCCTGCCCACCGAGGCCGGCATCGCGACGGAGGGCGGCCAGCTCTGGATCGAGGCCCGCGCGACGGACGAGCTGTCGCTGATCGCGGCCATCCCCCAATCCGTGATCGAGGCGGGCGGACGGGCGGACGTGGTGCTGCCCCCGCTGCTCCTCGCCGCCGTGCTGATGGGCGGCATGGGCGCCCTCTTCTGGTCCGCGCAGCGCTTCGTCGTCATTCCGCTCGAGGCCGCGACCCGGCGGCTGGAGGCGCCGGACGGCCCCTTCCCGGACGGGGCCGCCGCCGAGAGCGGCGCCGCCGACATCGCCGCCCTGATCCGCCGCCTCGGCGCCGCGCGCGCCACGCGCGACGAAGCCATCCGCCTCCGCGACATGCTGCTGCGCGAGGCGCATCACCGCATCAAGAACCACCTCGCCCTGGTCGCCTCCTTCCTGCGCCTGCAGGAACGCCAGCTTTCCGACCACGCGGCGCTGCGGGCGCTGCGGGCGGCGCAGGACCGCATGGTGGCCATCGCCACCACCTACGAGCTGCTGCACGACGGCGGCGGGGCGACTGTCTCCCTCGACCAGACGCTGGAGCGCTTCGCCCGCGCGCTCGCCGCGCGCGACGGGTTCCAGCCGCAGGGGGAGCAGGGCCACCGGGAACAAGGCGGACAGGTCCAGCGGGGGCAAGGCCAGGGCATCGTGGTGGTCACCGACCTCGCGCCCCTGGAGGTTCCGGCGGACATCGCCGTGAAGCTCGCCCTGGTGGTGAACGAGCTGGCCACCAACGCGCTGAAATACGCCTTCCCCGAGGGCGCCGGCGGCACCGTGCGCATCGTCCTGCGGCCAACCCTTCCCGGCCCGGACGAAGGCCCCGGCTTCACCCTGCAGGTTTCGGACAACGGCGCGGGCATGCCCGTCTCCTCCCGCCGCGGCCTGGGCATGACGGTGGTGGACACGCTGCTGCGCGGCATCGGCGCCACCATCGAGCACCGGCCCGGCCCCGGCACCACCTTCCTGATCACCTGGACCGCGCCACCCTCGGCCTCCGGCGGCGCCTGACCCGGAACCAGGCTGCGCCAACGGGGCGCGACACAGGCGCCGGTCCGCCACGGCGGTCCCGACAACGTGAGCCCCGGCTGGGTGCGATCCGCTTGCCGCCCCGCAACAGCCCACCTATCAATCACTTATTCGCCCGGACCCGGTGAAATTCCGGGTGGCTCTTCCGGCCGCCGATCCGCCGGATCACGCATTGCACGCGACCGCAAGACGGCTCCTGCTCATGCGGCTTCGCCTGCCTCGGCAGCGGAACACCCTTTTTGAGAATGAATCCCGCATTCCTCCATGAATGCCGTGGGCGGATTCGCCACCTCTTACCCCTTCCCGTCGCACAGGGCGCGCACCTGCCCTATCGCGCCGACATCGACGGCCTGCGCGCCATCGCCGTGCTTTCCGTTGTCGCCTTCCACGCGGACATCGGCGCGCTCGGCGGCGGCTATGTCGGCGTGGATGTCTTTCTGGTGATCTCGGGCTTCCTGATCGGCTCGCTCGTGCACGGCCAGGTCTGCGCCGGCACCTTCACCTTTCGCGACTTCTACGAGCGCCGCATCCGGCGCATCCTTCCGGCCTTCCTGGTCATGCTGGCGGGCACGCTCCTGCTCGGCGCGCGCTTCGCGATGCCGGCGGAGATGACGGAACTCGGGCGCTCCTCGCTCGCCGCCCTGCTGTCGCTCTCCAACATCCACTTCCAGCGCAACACCGACTACTTCGACACCCCCGCGGAAAGCCAGCCGCTGCTGCACACATGGTCGCTCGCGGTGGAGGAGCAGTTCTACCTCCTGCTGCCGCCCGCCATCGTCCTCGTGCACCGCTTCATGCCACGCGCGCTGCGCCCCTTCGTGCTGGCCTCGGCCGCCGCCTCGCTCGCTCTGAGCATGGTCGCGATCAAGGCCTATCCCGACGCAACCTTCTACCTGCTGCCGACCCGCGCCTGGGAGCTGCTGCTGGGCATGCTCGTCGGCCTCTACCGCTTTCCCCTGCTGGAAAACGCGCGCGTGCGCTCGGCCGTCGCCGCGCTCGGCGCCGCAATGGTGCTCACCGCCATCCTCGCCTTCACCGAGCACACCACCTTTCCCGGCACCGCCGCCCTGCTTCCCTGCCTCGGCGCGGCCTGCGTCATCGCCGCCGGCGGCGCGGGGCCGACGGCGGTGGGGCGCGCGCTCTCGGCCAGGCCGCTCGTGCTCACCGGCCTGATGTCCTACTCCATCTATCTCTGGCACTGGCCGGTCATCGTCTTCCAGCGGGCGGACGCCTTTCTCGTCTCCCGCGGCAACACCTTGGTCGAGACCCTCGTCATCCTCGCCGCCTCCATCCTCGCGGGCGCCGCGAGCTGGCACTTCGTCGAGAAGCCCTTCCGCTCCCGCCAGCGCGTGGGCCGCGCCGCCCTGTTCCGCGCGGCCGGCGGCGGCAGCGCCGCGCTGGCCGCGGCCGCCGCGGTGGTGATCGGGTCGGGCGGATACCCCTCCCGCTTCCCGCCCGGCGCGCGCGAGGCCGCGGCCTTCCTGGACTACAACCCGCGCGCCAACTACCGCGCCGGCACCTGCATGATCTCCTCCGGCTTCACCTTCCAGAACTTCCGCAAGGAG
This sequence comes from Muricoccus vinaceus, assembly GCF_042433125.1. Lineage (NCBI taxonomy): Bacteria > Pseudomonadati > Pseudomonadota > Alphaproteobacteria > Acetobacterales > Roseomonadaceae > Muricoccus > Muricoccus vinaceus. The sequence goes on from NZ_JBHLVZ010000002.1 coordinate 384,358, forward strand.
GTCTGCCTCGCCCGCTCGGCCAGCGAGCGCAACTTCCTCCTGCTCGGGGACAGCCACGCCGCCCATCTCTGGCGCGGGCTGGAGCAGATCATCCCCGATGCCAACATCATGCAGGCCACCGCGTCCGGCTGCCGCCCCACGCTGCGCGCCGCGCCGAGAGCCTGGAACGAGTGCCGCATGGTGGTCGACCACGCGCTCCGCGAATACCTTCCCTCCAACGCGGTGGAAGCCCTGGTGCTGGCGGCGAAGTGGGAACAGGCCGACCTGCCCGGCCTGGCCGAGACGCTGGACTGGGCCCGCGGGCGCGGCGTGAAGGTCATCCTCCTCGGCCCCATCGTCCAGTACGAGGCCGCGGTGCCCCGCCTCGTCGCCAACTCGCTCCGCTCGGGCCACGACCTGCTGGGGCGGCACCGCCTGTCCCGCCTGAAGCGCCTGGACGCGGAGATGCGGGCGCTGGCCCAGTCCCGGGGCGCCCGCTACGTCTCGCTCTGGGACATCATGTGCGCCCAGGCCAATTGCCTGGCCACGACGGCCGAGGGCAGGCCGCTGCAGTTCGACTACGGCCACGTCACCGCCGAAGGGTCGCGCCGCCTCGCGGAACTGGTCATCCCGGCCATGGGCCCCGGCTCCTGAACCCCTTTTTCCGCCGCCGCGGCCGGGGTGCCGGCCCGGCCCGGCTCCACGGCGGCGCCGAACCGTCCTAACCTGGGCGCACGCACGTCCAGGCAAGGCCATCGCCCTCATGAATCTCGCCCGCTTCCCCCGTATCCGCCTCGGCCACATGCCGACCCCGCTGGAGCCGATGGAGAACCTGTCCCGCCACCTCGCCGGCCAGATGGCGGCACCGGGGGGCGGCCCCAACCTCTGGATCAAGCGCGACGACTGCACCGGCCTCTCCACCGGCGGCAACAAGACCCGCAAGCTCGAATACCTGATGGCCGACGCCATGGCCCAGTATGGCGGCGCCGGCGCCGACATCGTCATCACCCAGGGCGCCACCCAGTCCAACCACGCCCGCCAGACCGCCGCCGCCGCGGCCAAGCTCGGCCTCGAATGCCACCTCCTGCTGGAGGACCGCACGGGCTACACCGACCCCGCCTACACCCGCTCCGCCAACGTCATGATGGACAAGCTGCACGGCGCCACCGTGTCGCGCCGCCCCGGCGGCGCCGACATGCAGGCCGAGATGGAGGCGCTGGCGGAGCGGCTCCGCGCGGAAGGGCGCCGCCCCTACGTCATCCCCGGCGGCGGCTCCAACCCCACGGGCGCGCTGGGCTACGTCGCCGCCGCCCTCGAACTCGTGGCCCAGGCCGCCGCCATGGACCTGCGCATCGACCACGTGGTGCACGCCACCGGCAGCGCCGGCACCCAGGCCGGCCTCGTCGCGGGCCTCGTCGGGCTCAACAGCGGCATCCCCGTTCTCGGCATCGGCGTGCGCGCCCCGCGCGAGAAGCAGGAGGCCAACGTCCTCGCCCTGGCGACCCGCACGGCCGACCACCTCGGCCTTCCCCCCGGCACCATCCGCGCAGAGCACGTGACCGCCAACTGCGACTATGTCGGCCAGGGCTACGGCATCCCGACGCAGGGCATGGCGGATGCCGTGAAGCTGGTGGCGGAGAAGGAGGGCATCCTCCTGGACCCCGTCTATTCCGGCAAAGGCATGGCGGGGCTGATCGACCTCGTGCGGCGCGGCCACTTCAAGCCCGGCGAGAACGTGGTGTTCATCCACACCGGCGGCGCCGTCGGCCTCTTCGGCTACCCCGAGGCCTTCGACCTCCCCGCCGACGCCGCCGCCTGAGGGAGCGAGACCCATGCCCCACCCGGCCCCGAACGCCGCGCGCGCGCCCCTGAAGATCTGGGGCCGCGCCAACTCGGTGAACGTGCAGAAGGTCCTCTGGTGCTGCGGCGAGCTCGGCCTCCCCTTCGAGCGCATCGACGCCGGCATGCAGCACGGCATGGTGGACACGCCTGAATACCGCGCGATGAACCCGAACGGCCGCATCCCCACGGTGCAGGACGGCGACCTCATCCTGTGGGAATCCAACGCCATCATGCGCTACCTGGCGCTGCGCGGGATCGAGATCGACCCGCGCTCCGCCGCGGGCCTCCTCTACCCCGAGGGCGCCGCCCACCGCGCCCGCGTGGACCGCTGGCTGGACTGGACCCTTTCCACCCTCCAGCCCGCCGAGCGGAACCTGTTCTGGGGCATGGTCCGCACGCCCCCCGGGAAGCGCGACCAGCCCGCCATCGACGCCTCGGCGAAAGCCACCGCGGAGCTCTGGCGCATCGTGGACGCTCACCTCGCCCACGGCCTTCCCTTCGTGGAGGGGGAGAACGCCACGCTGGCCGACATCGTCCTCGGCGCCTATGCCCGCCGCTGGTTCGGCATCGACCTGCCAGCGCGCCCCGACCTGCCGCGCATGGCCGCCTGGTACGCCCGCCTCGCCGAGCGCCCGGCCTTCCGCCAGCACATAGCCCCCCCGCTGACCTGAGGCCGGCCCGAAGGAGCCCTCGATGCCCGTGCGCGAAGCCATCCCCCCAGCCGGCGCCGCGCGGGCCGGGGCGCGCTACGACGCCCCGTCGCGCGCCTTCCACTGGGTCACGGCGGTGCTGGTGCTCGCCGCCGCGACCCTCGGCCTCCTGATCGCCCACGCGGCGCCGGAGGACGAGGCCACCAGGCTCCGCCTCTACAGCATCCACGAAAGCGTCGGCCTCACCATCCTGGCCATCACCCTCGCCCGCCTCGCCTGGCGCATCGGCCACCCGGCCCCGCCGCTGCCCGCGGACATGCCGGCCGCGCTGCGCCTCTTCGCCCGTGCCAACCACGCGGCCTTCTATCTCTGGCTGCTGGTGATGCCCGTGCTCGGCTTCCTCGGCACCAATGCCTGGGGCTTCCCCGTCACCCTCTACGGCCTCGTCCCCATCCCGGCCCCGGTGGGCAAGAACGTCCCCCTGGCCGAAGCCCTCACCTCCGCCCACGCGGCGATGGGCTGGATCCTGCTGGGAATGATCGCGCTGCACGTCGCCGGCGCCCTCTGGCACCAGTTCGTCCGGCGGGACGGCACCCTCGACCGCATGACCTGACCGGCCACCCCAGCGCCGCCACCCGGCGCCCGGCTCTCGCAGGAACGTGTCAGCAGGCCGCCGGGCGGGCGTGCCAAGCTCGCCGCGCGGATGCAAGCGCACCTGGATGGGATCATCCCCATGTCCACCGAACCCGCCCCCTCTCCCGCCGCCCCGCCGCCGGCCACGCCGCCCGACCTCGCCGCCCTCAAGGCGCGCCAGAGGGGCGCCTGGTCCTCCGGCGACTACGCCCTGATCGGCACCACCCTCCAGATCGTGGGCGAGAGCCTCTGCGAGGCGCTCGACCTCCGCGCCGGGGAGCGCGTGCTGGACGTCGCCGGCGGCAACGGCAATGCCAGCCTCGCCGCCGCCCGCCGCTTCGCCGACGTCACCTCCACCGACTACGTGCCCGCCCTGCTGGAGCGCGGCCGCGCGCGCGCCGAGGCCAACCGCCTGCCCATCGCCTTCCAGTTCGCCGATGCCGAGGCGCTGCCCTTCCCCGACGCCGCCTTCGACGTGGTGCTCTCCACCTTCGGCGTGATGTTCACGCCCGACCAGGACAGGGCCGCCGCCGAGATGCGCCGCGTCTGCCGCCCCGGCGGCCGCATCGGCCTGGCCAACTGGACGCCCGCCGGCTTCATCGGCCAGCTCTTCCGGCTGCTCGGCGGCTTCATCCCGCCGCCCCCGGGCCTCCGCTCCCCCGCCCTGTGGGGCACGGAAGACCGCCTGCGCGAGCTGTTCCCCCGCGCCGCCATCGAGGCCACGCCCCGGGTCTTCAACTTCCGCTACCGCGACGCCGCCCACTGGATGGAGGTGTTCCGCACCTATTACGGCCCCGTCCACAAGGCCTTCCTCGCCCTGGAACCGGAGGCGCAGGGCAGGCTCGAACGGGGCATGCTCGAACTGCTGAAGCGCCTCGACCGCGGCGGCGGCACGGGGCTGGTGGTGTCCTCCGACTACCTCGAGGTGGTCATCCGCCCTCCCCATGACTCCTGAGGGGCGGCGCGGCGCGGAGGCTCGCGGCACGCCCGCCGCCGCGCCGCCGGCCCTCTGGGCCGCCGGCGAGGTCTACGAGCCCTATGTCGGCCGCTGGAGCCGCCGCGTCGCGCCGCTTTTCCTGGGGGCGCTGGACGTTCCCCCCGGCGCGCGCTGGCTCGATGTGGGCTGCGGCACGGGCGCCCTTACCGCCACCATCCTCGACCGCCATGCCCCGGCCTCGGTGCTGGGCATCGACCCCTCCGAGGGCTTCCTCGCCCATGCCCGCCGCCACCTGCCCGACCCGCGCGCCGGGTTCCGCCACGGCGACGCCCAGGCCCTTCCCGTGGACGACGCCGCCTTCGACGCCGTGGTGAGCGGCCTCGTGCTGAACTTCGTGCCGGACCAGGCCCGCGCCGCCGCCGGGATGCGCCGCGCCACCCGCCCCGGAGGCACCGTCGCCGCCTATGTCTGGGACTATGCGGAGGGCATGCAGATGATGCGCCGCTTCTGGGACGCCGCCGCGGCGCTGGACCCGGCGGGCGCGGGCGGGAAGGACGAGGCCCTGCGCTTCGCCCTCTGCCGCCCCGGCGCCCTGCAGCACCTGTTCGAGGGGGCGGGCCTCCGCGGCGTGGAGGTCACCTCCATCGGCATCCCCACGGTCTTCCCGGACTTCGACGACTACTGGAACCCCTTCCTGGGCGGCCAGGCCCCCGCCCCCGCCTATTGCATGTCCCTCCCCGAGGACCGCCGCGCCGCCTTGCGCGAGGCTCTCCGTGCCTCCCTGCCCACCGCCCCGGACGGCAGCATCGCGCTCACCGCCCGCGCCTGGGCGGTGCGCGGCACGGCCTGATCCGCCCGCCGCGGCGCGCTATTCCGGGCCCCGCACCCGCACCGGCGCGCTGACCGCGGCGCCCGCCGCGTCCAGCACGGTCACCCGGTAGAAGCCGGGCCCCGGCGGGGTCCACCCCGCCTCCCGCCGCGCCGCGCCGGAGGCGACGGGCACGCCGTCCACCAGGAAGAACAGCGGCCGCTGCCCCCCGGCCGCGCGGATCACCACCGATCCCTCCCCGATCACCGCCCCGGCCGGCGGAAACAGCAGCCGCAGCCCGTCCACCGTCCCCGCGGGGCCACCCGCCGCCACCCGCGCCGCGACCGCCCCCGGGCGCGGCGCCGCGGGCAGCAGCCCGAAGACCCGCGCCAGCACCGGCAGCGCCAGCCCCCGCCCCGTCGCCCCCGGGATCGCCGTCCCGTCCGGCCGCCCCACCCAGACCCCCGCGACGTGCCGCGCGTCGAACCCCACCGCCCAGGCATCCCGCCCGCCCCAGGAGGTGCCGGTCTTCCAGCCCACCCCCTCCGGCCCGCCGCCGGGAAAGGGCTGCACCAGGATCCCGGCCACCGCCTCGGCCGCCCGCGGCCCCAGCACCGGTGCCGAGGCCGGCGGCCCCGCGGCCTCCGCCGGGCCGGGCCGCACGCGCAGCCGCCCGGCCCGCCCGCCGTCGCCGATCGCGGCCGTCACCCCCGCAAGCTCCCGCAGCGTGACGCCCACGCCCCCCAGCGCCAGCGGCAGCGCGGCCGGCGCCCCCGGCGGCAGCCGCGGCACCGCCCCCAGCGCCTTGAGCGCCGATGCGAAGCGCAGCGGCCCCAGCGCGTCCATCAGCGCCACGGCCGGCAGGTTCAGCGACTGCCGCAGCGCATCCGCCGCCGTCACCCGGCCCGAGAAGCCCCGCGCGTAGTTCTCCGGCGCCCAGTCCCCGAAGCGGCGCGGCAGGTCCTCCATCACCGTGCCCGGCCCGGCCAGCCCCCGCTCGAAGGCCATGGCATAGAGCAGCGGCTTCAGCGCCGACCCCGGCGAGCGCACCGCGCGCGAAAGGTCCAGCGCCCCCGCGCGCCCCTCCGCCAGCCAGTCCCCCGCCACCAGCGCGCGCACCTCGCGCGACCCCAGCTCCGCCACCACCACGGCGGCCGAGGCGCGCGCCGGCAGCCCGCGCAGCACCTCCGCCGCCAGCGCCTCCAGGCCGCGCTGCAACCCGGCATCCAGCGTGGTCCGCACCACCGGCGCCGCCTGCCCGCGGGCCACCTCGCGCGACACATGCGGCGCCAGCCCGGGCATGGCCCGCCGGGTGCGGGGCACCGGCTCCGCGGCCGCCGCCAGCCGCTCCCATTCCGGCAGCGCGCCCGCGCCGCGCCGCCGCAGCATCGCATCCCGCGCCGCGAGGGCGGCCTCCGGGTGCCGGTCGGGCCGCAGCGCCTCGGGCCGGCGGGGCACCGCCACCAGCAGCGCGGCCTCCGCGACCCCCACCCGCTCCACCGGCCGCCCGAACCAGGCCAGCGAGCCCGCCCGCACCCCCTCCAGGTTGCCGCCCATGGGGGCCAGCGTCAGCCAGGCGCCGAGCACGCCCTGCTTGCCCAGGCGCCATTCGAGCTGCACCGCCCGAAGCGCCTCGATGGCCTTGCTCCGCAGCGTGCGCGGCCGGGGCTCCAGCAGCCGCGCCGCCTGCATCGAGAGCGTGGAGCCGCCCGAAACCACCCGCCCCGCCCGCACCCACTGGGCCGCCGCGCGCATCACCGCCAGCGGATCGACGCCGAAATGCCAGCGGAAGCGGCGATCCTCCGCCGCCACCAGCATCGCCACCAGATGCCCCGGCACCTCCGCCGCGCCCACCGGAAGCCGCCACACCCCGCCCGGCGCCGGCAGGGCGGACAGCACCCGCCCCTCCCGGTCCACCACCACCCGCCCCACCGCCTCCAGCCGCGACAGGTCCGGCGGAAAGGCCCGGTCCAGCGCCAGCAGCCCGCCCCCCAGAAGCGCGAGCGCGGCCATGCCGCCCGGCAGCGCCATCCTCGCCCGTCCGGCGAACAGCCGGCGGCACCGGCCCATGGCAGGCACGATCGGCGCAACCAACCCCCACACTGGCAGCAGGCTCCCCCCGGCGCTATATTCGCAGCATGCCCCCATCGGACATGCACTCCAACACCGCATCGTCCGCGCCGAAGCCGGCGAAGGCCCCCGCGCGCCATCCGCCCGCCAAGGCAAGCGTGGCCAAGCCCGGCACGGCCAGCCGCCGCATCCGCTTCGGCACCGCCAGCGTCACCGCCCGCAAGCCCGCCCCGTCCGATCTCGACCGCAACCTCGAATCCAGCACCGAGGCCCTGCGCCGCACCGGCGAAACCCTGCTCCGCCCGGGCATCCGCCTCCCCGCGCGAAAGAACGTCCCCCTGTTCGAGGCGGACCCCGAGCGCCCCGGCCACTTCCTCCGCAAGCTGAACGGCAGGACCGAGCGCGGCATCCTGCAGAACGGCCGCTTCACCGTCACGGGTTGACCACCCTCCGCCACGCGGTCGAACTGGTCCGCCTCGCCCAGGCCCGGACCAGGAAGCCGCTCGCCGTGGTGCTCGCCGGCCATAACGGCTCCGGCAAGTCCACCCTGTGGTACGGCCGGCTGGCCGACACCCTCCGCATTCCGCTGGTCAACGCCGACCGCATGATGCTGTCGATCCTGCCCGAGCCCGGCGCGGACGGCCATCTCGCCCCCTGGGCCGCGGCGCTGCGCGACACCGACCGCGGCTGGATGGCCGCGGCGCAGGGCGGCGTGCAGGCCTTCGTCGCCCATGCCATGGGCGCCCGGGTCCCCTTCGCGGTGGAAACCGTGTTCTCCCACTGGCAGGACCTCGGCGAGGGCCGCGTCGCCTCCAAGATCGACCTGATCCGCGACATGCAGCGCGCTGGCTACTTCGTGCTGCTGCTCTTCGTCGGCCTGGAAAGCGCGGACCTTTCGGTGCTCCGCGTCCAGACCCGCGTGGCGCGCGGCGGGCACGGCGTCGCCGAGCCGGTGCTCCGCGCCCGCTTTCCCCGCACCCAGCGCGCCATCGCGGGCGCCCTGCGCGTGGCCGACGCCGCCATCCTCACGGACAACAGCCGCGGCCCGCGCCAGGCCTTCACCGTCTGCCGCGTCCAGCTCGCCGCCGCCGGCCTCCACGACATCCGCGACGGGCGCGCCCCGCCCGCCGCCATCGCCGCCTGGCTCGACGTGGTCAGCCCCACCGCCTCCCCGGTCTGAGCCTCAGGGGCGGGGCGCGTCCCGCAGGCGCCGCACGTGCTCCAGGTGCCAGCGCGCATAGCCCGTTCCCACATGCGCCAGCCGGTCGCGCAGCACCGCGTGCGCGTCCGCCAGCCGGTGGAAGGGAATGAAGGGATAAAGGTGGTGCTCCGCGTGGAAGGGCATCTCCCACATCAGCAGCCGCACCGGCGCCGCCGTCAGCATGGTGCGGGTGTTGGTCAGGCCGTTGGCATCCTCGGTGCAGCCCGTGTGCTCCGTGAGCAGGTAGAGCCGCAGCAGCGGCTGCCCCAGCAGCTGCGGCCCCACCCAGAACAGCAGCACCGACGACCACCCGAAGGCCAGACCCGCCGCCACCGCCAGCGCCACCGTCAGCGCCGACCCCGCCCGGATGCTCGCGACCACCCGCGGCGCCGTGGCCGGATGGATGAACGAATAAGCGGACAGGTCCCCCCGCCAGCCCCGCGCCCAGACCGTGAGCTGCGCGCGCCAGTAGGGCAGCCCCAGCACCCGGAACAGATAGGCCGGGATGTTGCCCGGCGGCGGCGGCGACAGCTCCGGGTCGTGCTCCGGGTCCTGGGTGTGCCGGTGATGGGCCAGGTGGAACTGCTGGTAGAAGTGCCAGTTCCGGAGCGCCGTCAGCGCCGCCAGCCACCCCACCACCGCATTCGCCCGGCGCGACCGGAAGGCCGTGTGGTGGCAGGTCTCGTGCAGCGGCGCGAAGAGCGCCGCCTGCACCACCCCGGCCAGCACCATCGCGGGCAGCACCAGCCACCAGGGCGCCACCGCCACCAGCGCCCCGCTTCCCAGGATCAGCGCCACGTGCACCGCCGTTCGCGCCGCCCCGCGCGCGTCCGAGCGCGTGTTGAGGTGCATCATCTCCCGCGGCTTCGGCGCCGCCGCCATTGCGCTCCCCGTGGGGCCGACCGCCGCGCTCATCCCTGCCTCCGTGCCAAGCTGGAGAAACCGCAAGCAAGCGCCGCGCCGCCCGCCGTCACGGCACCGGCGCCACCGAAACCCGACCCGTGTTCTGCCGCGCGAAGACCCCCGGCCGGTAAAGGTCCCGCACCTCCGCCCCCGGCAGCTCGAACCGCCCCGCCGTCACCGCCCGCACCCGGACCGCGAAGCGCGCCACCGCCGCCTCCGGCGTCAGCGTCACCGCCGCCGCGAAGCGGTCGTCCAGCGCCGGAAAGGCCTCGGCCGCCGTCAGCTCGCCCAGGAAGGGCATGCCCGGCACCTCCCCTTCGGCCAGCCGCCCGACGATCTCCCACCCCGCCGGCAGCCCCTGCTGCACCATGGCCCGGTGCGTCTCCCCCGTTTCGGCCCGCGCCTCCACCTGCATCAGGAACACCTGGTTCTGGCGGAGCGCATCGAGGTTCAGCGCCGACCCGTCCGCGTTGAAGAAGCGCCGCGCCACCCGCATCCCCGCCCGCCCGGCCGGCTGCGCCTGCACCGGCAGCCCCGAAACGGAAACCGCCTGCGGCACCGCCCGGTCACCGAGGTTGCGCACCTCCGCGCGCCCCTCCACCACCGCCGAGACAACCGGCGCCACCCCGAGCGGCCGCCCGCCGAGCGAGATCCGCACCGGCCGCCCGTCCCGCCCCAGCGCGGATGCCAGCAGCACCCCCCAGGCCGCCTCCTGGGTGGAGGCCGCCTCCGGCGTCAGCTCCGCCCCCGGCAGGCGCGACAGAACCTCCGGCAGCCGCCCCGCCAGCACGCCGCTCTCCTTCAGCAGCAGCGTCACCGCCAGGGAATCCCGCGCCGCGCTGCCGTAGTCCTCGTGCCAGGGCCGCCGCGCCGGGGCGGCCAGCGCCGCGGCGAAGGCCTCCTCCGCGCGCGCCGCATCCCCCATCCGCGCGAAGGCCGCGCCGAGCTGGGCCTTGGCCAGCGGCGTCGGCAGCCGGTCCATCTCCTCGAACAGCCGCCGCGCCGCCCCGGGCAGGCCGCGCCCGGCCATGGCCAGCACGTGCATCCGGTAGGCCTGCACCGCCCGCTCCACCGGCTCCGCGTAGCTCCCGTTGTCCGCATCGTCGCGGATGCTCTTCAGCAGCGCCTCCAGCGGCGCCTCCGGCACCGTCACCCCGGCCGCCCGCGCCCGCAGCAGCGCCTCCGCCCCGTAGGAGGTCACGAAGCCGTCCGCCGCCCCGCTGGCCGACCACAGCCCCAGGCTCCCGTCATAACGCTGCTTGTCCAGCAACTGTGCGACGGAGCGCTGCAGCTTCACCTCCCGCTCCGGCTCCCCCTCGAAGCCCACCAGCGCCAGAAGCCGGCTCGCCGACTGCTCCCCGCAGGCGAAGGGAAAATCCACGTTGGCCCGCATCAAGGCCGCGGGGTCGTAGCGCACCGGCTGCCCCCAGACCGCCCGCACCGCCGCCGTGCCCGCGAAGAAGCGCGACAGGTCCGGCCCCAGCTGCGCCGCCCCGCCCGGCGCCAGGCTGGCCACCGCCACCTCCCGCGCCAGCGGCCGCGGCGAGCGCAGCGTGATCCGGCTCTCATGCGTCGCCGCGTAGCCGCCCGGCCCGGTCACCGCCACGCGCACCACCCCCTCGCCCGCGCCGGTCGCGCGCAGCGTGGCGAAGGGCAGCGCCCGCTGCCCCCGCGCCAGCTCCGCCGCCAGGGCCCCGCCGCCCTCCACCGCCAGCGGCCCCTCCACCGTCACGCTCGCGCGCACCCCGCCGCCGCCCTCCAGGTCCAGGTTGTGCAGCAGCACCGGCAGCCGCGCCTCGTCCCCCGGCGCCAGGAAGCGCGGCAGCAGCGCCTCCGCCACCACGGGGTCGCGCACCGTCACGGGGCGGGAGGCCTCGCCCACCCGGTCCCCGGACCAGGCCACCGCCATCAGCCGCAATTCCCCGTTGAAGGGCGGCAGGTCCAGCGGCACCACCGCCCGCCCATCCGCTCCCACCGCCACCGGGCCCGAGAACAGCGCCACGACCCGCTGCGGCGGCTGCACGCCGCTCGTGTCGAAGTCGTCGTCCCCGCCCTGGCGCAGCACCGTGGCCTCGCCCTCCGCCGGCCCGATCAGCCGGCCGTAGTCGTCGCGGATGTCCAGCCCCAGCCTGCGCCGCCCCAGGAAATGCTCCACCGGCGAAGGCGAGGCGAAGCGCGTCAGCCGCAGGATGCCCTCGTCCACCGCCGCCAGCGTCAGCCAGGCCGGCCCGGCGGCATGGCCCACCCGCACCGGCACCTCCACCCGCCGGCCCGGCCGCAGCAGCGCCTCGCCCTCCACCGCCACCTCCAGCCGGCGCGCCGCCGGGTCCAGCCCGACCCAGGCCAGCCCGATCGCCCGCCGCGGCCCGCCGCCGCCCGCCTCCCCCGGCCGGAACACCGTCACCGCCACCCAGGCGCCGGGGCCCCAGCCGGCCTCCACCGGCACCTCCACCTCGGCCCCGCCCGCGGGCACCTCGATGTCGCGCACGGAAAGCACCCGGTCCGTCAGCACCGCCAGGCTCGCCCGCCCCGCGAAAGGCGGGCTCACCCGCAGCCGCGCCACCTCGCCCGCGCGGAAGGCCCGCCGGTCCGCGGCCACGTCCACCTTGTCCGGCACCGCCGGGTCCTCCGACCCCACCCAGCCCGAGCGGAACCGGAGGGTCGCGATGGCCATCCCCCCCTCCTGGGACACCTCCAGCCGGTAGCGCCCGAAGGTCACGCGCCGGGCGAAGCGCGCGGGCGCCCCCGGCGCCGCCGACAGCGCCGCCTCGTCCACCGGCTCGTCCCGCCACACCGTCTCGTAGCGCGGGGTGCCGCTCACCACCGTCAGCTTCCAGCTCGGCCGCTCCCGCACCAGCCGCGCCCGCAGCCGCCCGGACAGCGCCTCCCCCATGGGCGAAACCAGCGCCGCCTCCACGGCCGCCTCCGCCCCGTCATCCACGCTGCCGTCGCGAAAGGCCGGGCGCAGCGCCAGGAAGGGCTGGGCGGACCGCACGGGCACCGAGGCCATCCCCTTGCTCCCCCGCCCGCCCGGCTCGGCCATCGTCACCGTCACCTCCGCCCGCAGCGGCCGCGAGGTGTCCGGCAGGTTGGGCAGCGACAGCGCGGCCGCCCCCCGCCCCGCCTCGTCCGTCGCCGCCACCTCGAAGGATTGCAGCCCGCCGTCGAAGGGCTCCTCCGCCAGCCCGAAGCGCCAGCCGCGCCACATCTCCCTGGGGGCGCCCTCGAAGGGCTCGGGGTCCACCGAGAGCCGCATCTCCGCCGTCCCGGTCAGCCCCGCCCCCGGCGCGCCGTAGAGGAACCGCGCCTCCACCGGCAGCGCCAGCGCCGCCCCCGCGGTCAGCGGCCCCGGCGCCGGTCCCGCGCGCACCTCCAGCCGTTCCGGCACGAAGGCATCCACCTGGAAGCCGCTGCTCGCCACCGGCGGCCGGTTCGGATCGGTCAGCGCCTCGATCGTCCAGCCGCCCGCGGGCGCGCCGGCGGAAAGCTGCGGGGCCCAGAACACCGCCCCCTCCGGCCCGCGCGGCGGAACCGCCTCCGCCGCCACCTGCCCGTTCGGCCGGCGCAGCCGCAGCCGCACCGGCAGGTCCAGCACGCCCCCCGCCGCGTCGCGCGGCAGAACCGAAACCCGGACGGCCTCGCCCGGCCGGTACACGCCCCGGTCCAGCCAGAGGAAGGCATCGACCGGCCCCGGATAGGCCCGCCCCGTCACCCCCCGGTCCGACAGGTCGAAGGACGCCGCCTCCAGGTCCAGCGAAACCAGGTCCTCGCCCTGCTGCGCGTGGAGCGCGACGGGCGCCACCGCCCCCTCGCCGCGCAGCAGCGGCCCCGCGAAGCGCACCAGCCCGCCGGCGTCCGTATCCGCCTCCGCCAGCACGTCGTTGTTGCGCGCGAGCAGCGCCACGCGCACCCCCGCCTTCGGCCGCGCGTCGCCCAGCCCGCGCGCCTGCACCGCCAGCCCCTCGCTGCCGCGCCAGGCCGTTAGCCCGATATCGGTGGCCATGATCGGCAGAGCCGCCGCCTCGCCCGATCCGCGCCCCTCCTGCGCGTTCCGCACCAGCAGCACGAACAGCCCGGGCCCCGATCCCGTCAGCGCCTCCGGCAGGGGCAGCACCGTCCGCTGCATGACGTTGCGCTGAAAGCGCGGCACCTCCGCCGTTCCCTCCCACACCACGCGGCCGCGGCTCTCCGGCAGGTCCTCGGCCTGGTATCCGCTGATCGCATCGCCCAGCCGGATGTCGCGCGTCAGGGGCACGAGGTTGCGCTCGCTCACCCGCACCAGCTGGATGTGGAGCCGCTCCAGGTTCATGCTGGCCACCGTCACCCGCGGCGCGGCGCCGCGCGGCAGGATGAAGGCGCGCTGGTCGAAGGCCAGCCGCTCCGCCCGGTCGGGCATGGACACCTCCACCGGAAGGTCGGCGCGCAGATTCGCCCCGTCCTCCCCCGGCAGCCCCGCCCGCAGCACCAGCCGCGTCCGCCGCCCCCAGGGCAGGCCCGCCACGCAGACCCCGTCCTCCTCCCGGGTCACGGCAAGGCCGGGCACCGCCGGCTCGGCCCGCACCCAGTCCTCGGGCTGCCAGCGCCCGCCGCGCAGCGGGGAAACGGTGAAGGAAACACAGGCCCGCGCCGGCTCCGCCTCCGGCTCGGTCCGCACGCGCCGCAGCAGCATCCCCGCCTGGCGGCGCGCATCCGCCAGCGCCGTGCGCGCCCCGGCATCCGCGGGCAGCCGCTCCACCACCGCCTCCAGCACCCCGATCGTCAGCGCCCAGCGCTCCTGCGCGCGCAGCGCATCCGCCATCAGGCGCAGCGACGGCACCTCCGGCTCGCCCGAGCCCACCTGGTTGAAGTTCATCTGCGCCGCGAACAGGGCCTTCGCCGGGTCGGGCGGCACCCGCGCCATCATCGCCCGCGCGAGGGAAAGCCACATGTCCGGCCGCGCGCCGGACATCCCCAGCCGCTCCTCCCAGGCCGAGGCCGCCGCCGCCCAGTCGCCACGCCCCTCCGCCTGCGCCGCCCTGGCCTCCGCCGCCGCCCGCTGCTGGGGCGTGCCCCCCGCCGGAAAGCGCCGCGACAGCCCCTCGGCATAGCGCCCGCTCTCGGCGGAAAGCCCGGGCATCCCGAGGTCCTGCGCCAGGGCCCCCGCGGCCGATGCGCCCGCCAGGGCCAGGGCGAGCACCAGAGAACGAAGCACGCGCATGGGTCCACCCGGCCGGAAACTGTTTCGGACGACGAGCCTGACACACCCCACCCGTGATGTGCAGCCGCCTCCCGCCCGCCCTGGCCACCACCCCGCGAAACCGCCCGGCTGAGGCGCGAGTTCCGTTCCCACCCTGCCTCGGACAAACAACATGCTCGCCTCCCTTCTCATGGGCCTCGTCGGCGGACAGCGCGCCATGACGCCGCTCGCCACCGTTTCCGTCGCGGCGGCCCGCGGCGCGCTGCCCGGGAACAGCGGCGCGCCCGGCATCCTCGCCCATCCGGTGGTCGCCGCCGCCACCGTCGCCCTCGCCGCCGCCGAGATGGCGGGCGACAAGATGAAGACGGCGCCCGACCGGATCGTCCTCGTCGGCCTGGCCGCCCGGTTCGTCACCTCCGCCATCGCGGGCGCCTCCCTCGCCCCGCGCCGGCAGCGCTGGCCCGGCGCGGCGCTCGGCGGCCTCACGGCGGTGCTGGCCTCCTATCCCGGCTGGCGCATCCGGATCGCCGCGATCCCGCGCTACGGCCAGACGCCGACCGGACTCCTCGAGGATGCGCTGGTCCTGGCCGGCGCCATCACGATCCTCCGGCTGTTCGGCCGGCCCGGAGCCTAAGGCGCCCCGCCCGGCGCCCGGCCGCGCTCCCGGGCGGAACCCGCCACCACGACGCACCGCCTTCGCGGAAGACCAACCGCCGGAGAAAACTCACGATCTCGTGAAGATTAGGTTGAGGCGGGCGTCGGCGGACGATTAAATGCCCGGGCGCAACGCACCCCGGGGGCCACGACCATGACCACCATCGCCTGGGACGGCCGGTTCATGGCCGCCGACCGCCGCATCTCCATGGGCACGACCACCTATTCATCCACCAAGATCCGCCGCACCGCGGACGGCCGCCTCATCGGCGCGACGGGAGACTGGCCGGTCGCCTCCCTTGTTCTCGACTGGCTGGAACACGGCGGCGCCCGCCCGGACTGCCAGTCGAGCGACCGCTGGTGCACCGCGCTCGAGGTGACGCCGGACGGCCGCTGCTGGCTGCACCAGCGCGACGGCAAGTGGCCCGTCGAGGACGCCTTCACCGCGATCGGCTCGGGCCGGGAGTATGCCCTGGCGGTGATGGCGGTGGGCCTGGGCGCCGAAAAGGGCGTCGAGGTGGCCGCCCGCTTCGATCCCGGCACCGGAAACGGCATCGACGCGCTGGAGATCGCTCCCGCCGCCGCAGCGGCCACTTCGGTGCGGGCCGGAATGCGCGGGGCGGCGCTGGCCGCCTGACGCGGCTGTCGGCCATCGCCTCCGCATCGCCGGGCCGCCGCCGCAAGCCAGCGCGTCAGCCCCCCCCCTGGGCACCCGATGCAGGCGCAGCCCGCCCCCGCCTCCGCGCTAGCCCCGCGCCCGCCCGTGCCCCGAGGCCGTCGCCCCCGCATCCGGCGCCAGCCGGGCGGCCAGCGGCGCGGCCAGCAGCGTCGGCAGGGCCGCGCCCAGGAAGGCGATGGCGAAGTCCGGCACCGCCGGCTCCGCCCGCCCCGCGATCGCCGCCGAGGCCGCGAGCCACGACGCCCCCCAGGTCACGCCCAGCGCCATGGAAAGCTGCTGCGCCGTGCCGGCGATGGAGGTCGCCGCCGAAAGCTTCCCGCTGGGCACGTCCACGTAGGAAAGCGCGTTGGATGAGGTGAACTGCAGGCTCCGCGCCAGCCCGCCCGCCGCCAGCACCAGAAACACCGCCCAGAGCGGCCAGGACGGGTTGAACGCCGCGCAGGCGCCCAGCGTCACCGCCACCACCACCGCGTTCCACGTCAGCACGTCTCGGAAGCCGAAGCGCCGCAGCGCCGCGGTGGTCATCGGCTTCATCAGGAAGGCGCCCAGCGCGGTGGCCAGGGTCACCAGCCCCGACACGGTCGCCGAGGCGCCGAAGCCGAGCTGCAGGAACAGCGGCAGCAGAAAGGGCGCCGCCCCCGCCCCCACCCGGAACAGGCTGCCCGCCCCCACGCCCAGCGCAAAGGTCGGCACCGAGAACAGCCCGAGGTCCAGCGCCGGGTGCGGCGCGCGCCGCGCCCAGCGCACCGCCGCCCAGCCCAGCGCCGCCCCCAGCGCGAAGCCCAGCACCGGCAGCCATTCCGGCACCACGCCCCGCCCCACCGTTTCCGCCCCGAACATCAGGCTGGCCAGCGCGGCCCCGATCAGCGTCACCCCCACCAGGTCCAGCCGCGGCGGCCGCGCCTCGTCCGAGGCCGGCACGAAGCGCCACACCATCAGCAGCCCCACCGCCGCGATCGGCAGGTTGATCCAGAACACCGCCCGCCAGGACACGGTGTCCGTCAACAGCCCGCCCAGCGGCGGCCCCAGGATCGGCCCCATCAGCCCCGGCATGGACAGCCAGGTCGTTGCCCGCACCATCTCCTCCGGCCGGATCCGCCGCATCAGCAGCAGCCGCGCCACGGGCACCATCATGGCGCCCCCCATGCCCTGCAGCACCCGCGCCGCCACCAGCTCCCCCAGGCCGCGCGACAGCCCGCACAGCATCGAGGCGAAGGCGAAGACCCCGATGGCCACCATGAACACCCGCTTGGCCCCGAAGCGGTCCGCCACCCAGCCCGAAACCGGGATAAACACCGTCAGCGCCACAAGATAGGAGGTGATCGCCGCCGAAAGGTGCAGCGGCTCCGTCCCCAGCTCCCGCGCCATGGTCGGCAGCGCCGTCGCGATCACGCTGGAATCGAGGTTCTGCATCAGCAGCGCGCTGGCCACGATCAGCGCCACCAGGCGGGAGCTGCGGGGCGGACCGGGATCGGCCACCTGCGCCGCGCTGGCCCCCGCAACACCCTCGGCCGCATCAAGCCCCGAAACCGCCACCGCCCCTCCAGCCGCGCATCACCGGGTGCGCCCCCCGGGTATGCTCCCGCCCCGCCCCGGTGGCCAAGTCCCCGGGCCGCCCGGCCCTGCCCCGCCCGCCTCGCGCCCCAACCCCACGCCCCGCGCATCGCCGCAAACCTTGCAAGCCCCAGCCCGCGCGCGCATTTTCAGCCCATGGACCAATCGGCCGGCGAATCCCGCCGCATCCCCCTCCACGCACCCGAGGATTTCGAGGGCATGCGCCGTGCCGGCCGCCTGGCCGCGGAATGCCTGGACATGATCACCCCCCATGTCCGCCCGGGCGCCACCACGGGCGAGCTCGACCAGCTCTGCCACGACTTCATGGTCGAGCGCGGCGCCGTGCCCGCCACGCTCGGATACCGCGGCTACACCAAGTCCTCCTGCATCAGCATCAACCACGTCGTCTGCCACGGCATCCCCGGCGACCGCGTGCTGGTGGACGGCGACGTCCTCAACATCGACGTCACCCCCCTGCTCGACGGCTGGCACGGCGACAGCTCGCGCATGTACGTGGCGGGAACGCCCTCCACCAGGGCGCGGCTCCTGATGGACGTGACCTACGAGAGCCTGATGCGCGGCATCGCCGCCGTGAGGCCGGGGAACACCCTCGGCGACATCGGCCATGCCATCCAGTCCTATGTCGAGAAGCACCGCTTCTCCGTGGTGCGGGACTTCTGCGGCCATGGCGTCGGCCGCAAGTTCCACGCGCCGCCCAACATCCTGCACTTCGGCCGCCCCGGCGAGGGCCCGGTGCTCAAGGCCGGCATGTTCTTCACGATCGAGCCGATGGTGAATGCCGGCCGCGCGGAGGTGAAGGTGCTCGACGACGGCTGGACGGCCGTCACCCGCGACCGCTCCCTGTCCGCCCAGTTCGAGCACATGGTCGGCGTGACCGAGACGGGCTGCGAGGTCTTCACGCTGTCCCCCGCGGGCCTGCACAAGCCGCCCTACGGGGCATGAGCGCGCCGGCCAACCCGATCCCCGCGCGGCTCGCCGAAGGCTATCGCGGCTTCCGCCACACCCGCTTCCGGCGCGAACGCGACCATTACGCGCGCCTCGCGGAATCGGGCCAGCAGCCCAACACCCTGATGATCGCCTGCGTGGACAGCCGCGTGGCGCCCGAGGTCGTCTTCGACGCCGATCCCGGCGAGATGCTGGTGGTCCGCAACGTCGCCAACCTCGTCCCGCCCTACCAGCCCGATGCCGGCTACCACGGCACCTCCGCCGCCATCGAGTTCGCGGTCCGCCAGCTCCTGGTCCGCCACATCGTCGTCTGCGGCCACGCCTCCTGCGGCGGCATCAACGCCTTTCGCCAGAACAGCCTGAACGGCGTGGACGCCGCCCATGGCGACTTCGTGGCCCGCTGGATGGACATGATCGCCCCGGCGACCCGCCTGGCCCTGACCTGCGACGGCGTGGACCCCCTGCAGGACCAGACGGCGATGGAGCGCGCCGCCATCCGCCAGTCCCTCGCCAACCTCCGCACCTTCCCCTGGCTCGCCGCGCGCGAGAGGGGCGGCGAGCTGTCCCTTCACGGCCTGTGGTTCGACGTGGCCGACGGCTCGCTCTGCGTGCTGGACGAGGCCACCGGCGGCTTCTCCCCGCTCGAGGACCCGCTCGGCGATCCGCTCACCCCCTGACCGCAGCCGGGCGCCCGAAGCCCGCGGGCCCCGCCCCTAGCCGCTCGCCTGCTGCGCCGCGATCTCGTCCAGCACCGCCTCCGGCGAAACGTCCCGCCCCACCTCCCGGAGCTCCGGGTCGGCGGCGGCGCGGATATCCAGCCGCTCCGCGATCGCCACCACCACCTCCGAAAGCTTGGTCAGCTCGTGTTCGGCCAGCAGGCTGATCTGCAGGTCCAGGTCCGCCCGCTTGTCCGCCTGCGCCGCCATGCGGTTCTGGCTGATCAGCACGAAGGTGGAAAGAAAGATCGCCTCCACGGAGGCCACCATCGCCAGCACCACGAAGGACGGATCGAAGCGCGGCACCCCCGGCACCACGCCCAGGTTCACCGCGATCCAGGCCCCGTAGAGCGCCAGATGAAGGTAAACGAAGCGCATGCTGCCCGTGAAGCCCGTGATCGCCCCGGCGATCCGCTCCTCCCGCGTGGCCGCCGCCGCCTCGGCCTTGCGGCGGTTCTCCAGCGCCTGGATGTTCCGCCGGAGCGACAGGCTCAGGCTGTCCGGATCGGCCTTCGGCACGGTTGGTGACCCTGAAGTCATGCACCCTCTCCCCCAGCGCCGGCGGGCCCGCCCGGCGGGCCACCCCCGGCCCATCCCCAACGCCCATGGCCCTGCGCCGGATGCCTGCTCCCGGCCAGGCCGGGACCGAAGCGCCGGCCGCACCCGTGCTCCCGCCGGCACGCGCCAGCGCCTTCGGGGCCGTGGACAAGCACCGCCCCGCCACCCCATCCTGTGCCCGGACGAAACGAGGAGGCGCCCTTGGCGGCTGGCCCTGGCATGGAGGAGGTGAGCCCCGGCTTCGCTCCGCTCCTCGACACCCCCGGCACCTCGCTTCCCCCTTTGCGCCGGGCCACGCCGGAAGGGCGCGCCAGGGCGCCGCGCCACGCCGCCCGCGCCGCCGATGGCCCGCCGCCCGGCCCCGCGCCCCTCGTCCAGGCGGCGCATGCCCCCGGCCCGGACGGCCACCGCAAGCGCCTGCGCGAGAAGCTGCTCCGCGCCGGCCCCGGGTCGCTCGCCGATTACGAGCTCCTGGAGATGCTCCTCTTCCTCGCCCTGCCGCGGGTGGACACCAAGCCCCACGCCAAGCGCCTCATGGCCCGCTTCGGCTCCTTCGCCCGCGTCGTCACCGCCGGCGAGCCCGAGCTGCGCGCGGTGGAGGGCATGGGCGAGGCCGCGGTCGCGGCGCTGCGCCTGGTGCAGGCCGCCGCCATCAAGCTGCTGGCGGAGGAGGTGCGCGAGCAGCCCGTGCTCAACAACTGGGACGGCCTGATCGCCTATCTCTCCGCCGCCCTGGCGCGCGAGCCGGTGGAGCAGTTCCGCGTCCTCTTCCTCGACAGCAGGAACCGCCTCCTGGCGGACGAGGCCCTGGCCCGCGGCACGGTCAACCACACCCCCGTCTATCCCCGGGAGGTCGTCAAGCGCTCGCTCGAGATCGGTGCCACCGCCATCATCCTGGTCCACAACCATCCCTCGGGCGACCCCACCCCGTCGCGCGCGGACATCGAGATGACCGCGGAGATCAAGTCCGGCGCCGCCACGCTCGGCATCGTAGTCCACGACCACCTGATCATCGGCAACGGCCGCCACCTCTCCTTTCGCCGGGAGGGCCTGCTCTGACCCGCGGGCCCCACCCAGCGGGGGCGGCGATTGACCACCCGGCCCCTCGTCCCCACCCTCTGGCCATGCGCGCCCTCCTCGCCGTGGTTCTTCCCGCCCTGCTCCTCGCCGCCGTGCCCGGCCAGGCCCAGCTCGTTCCAGACGCCTCCAAGCCACCGCCGGCCGGCGCCCCGCAGGCGCCGCGGGCCAGGCCACAGGCACCGCCGCAATCCGGTGTTCCCGCCGGCAAGCCGCCGCCGCTCTACGACATGCCGGACGCCGCGCCGCAGCGTCCCGGCCCGCCCTCGCGCCCGGACCGCCAGCGCCCCCAGCAAGCCCCGCCCGGAAGCCAGCCGGGCAACCAGCCCGGCGCCCCCTCCGGCAAGCCCCTGCCGCTGGGCCCCGGCGAAGCCCCCGGCGCCCCCCAGCGCGAGGTTTCCACCGGCACCGGCTTCATCATCGGCGACCGCCAGGCGCTGACCAACGACCACGTGGTGCGGGACTGCCGGGGCGTGCGCGCCCGGAACGCGGAGGGCCGGGACATCCAGGTCACCGTCCGCGCCCACGACCCCGGCCGCGACCTCGCCCTGCTGGACTTCCGCGAGGCCGCCGGCCCCGCCCTCGCCTTCCGCAGCGCCCCGGCCATCCGCCGGGGCGAATCCGTGATGACCTACGGCTTCCCCCTGGCCGGCATGCTCGCCTCCGGCCCCACCCTCACCACCGGCGACGTCTCCGCCCTCGCGGGGCTGGCGGACAACCGCATGCACTTCCAGATCAGCGCGCCCGTGCAGCCCGGCAATTCCGGCGGCCCGCTGCTGGATCTTTCGGGCAACGTGGTGGGCATCATCACGAGCAAGCTGAACGCCCAGCGCGTGGCGGCGCGCATCGGCGACATCCCGCAGAACGTGAACTTCGCCGTAAAGGGAGATGAAGCCCTCGCCTTCCTGCGCGAGAACGGCGTGCGCCCGCGCACCGCCAGCAGCGCCGCCCCCCGCAGCGCGGTCGAGGTGGGCGAGGCCGTCCACCCCTCCGTGCTGTTCCTGCGCTGCCTGGCCTGACCGCAAGGGCCCGGCCCCGCCGTTCACCTCGGCGCCAGCCACAACCCCCAGGCGCAGCGCCCTGGGCGCGGCCTCAGCCGCGACGCGCGGCCTCGGCAATTTCCCGCGCGAAGGCCTGCGCATCGGCCATGGGCGCGCCGCGGCTGGGCATGGTCACCTGCACGCGCAGGAACCGACCGCCCGCGAGCCCCAGGCAGACCTGCCGCTCCACCAGCGTGCGCCCGAAGCTGCCCGCCAGCACCGCGCAGGACAGGTCGCCCCCCGCGGCCGCCAGCGGCGCCCGGGACGCCACGGAAAGCTGCCGCCCCGTGCGGTCCGCCGGCAGCGCCGTCGCCTCCGACACCGCCCGCTCCGCCTCCGGCCCGAGATCGGCCGGCGTCAGCGCCGGGCGGCCCATGTCATAGAGAAACACATAGGCCACCGCCACGCGCCGGGGGGTGGCGTATTCCACCACCTTCCCCGCCGCCGGATCGCCCGGCGCGACGTCCTGCACCGTGCCCCGCTCGAAGCCCGCCGCCTGGGCGGGCAGCCGGGCCAGCACGGCCTCGGCCGGCGGGCGCTCGGCCAGGGCCCGCGCGGCGGGGTCCTCCGGCGTCGCGCAGGCAGCCAGCCCGAGAAAGCCGAGCAGCGCGAGGGTCCGGGCCGGGGCAGCCGCCATACGCTTCAATCCTCCAGGTTTCAGTGCGGTGCCGCGGCGTGCGGCGCCGGCAGCGGAAGGCCGAGGTCGAGCGTCGCATTCGCGATCACCACGCCCTCCCAGAGCAGCTCGAAGCCGATATAGGCGATGAGCGCGACGCCCAGGTAGGCGACCCACTTGTACTTATCGAGCACCCGCGCCAACAGGCCGCCCAGCAGGCCCATCATCACGATGGAGATGGCGAGGCCCACGATCAGCAGCGTCACGTTGCTGCGCGCCACGGCCGCCACCGCCAGCACGTTGTCCAGGCTCATGGACACGTCGGCCACGATGATCTGCCACAGCGCGGCCATCAGCGTCTTGTCGTGGTGCGAGTGTCCCTCGGCGTTCTCTTCCCTCTGCGCGCGGCGCAGCTCGAGCAGGAAGTTCACGGCGATGTAGAGCAGCGCAAGGCCGCCCACGATGTCGATCCACCACAGCGCCAGAAGCTGCTGCGCGATGAGCGAGAAGACGATGCGCAGCACCGCCGCGGCCGCGATGCCGAACAGCACCGCCTTGTTGCGCTGACTCTCCGGCAGGCCCGCCGCCGCGAGGCCGATCACCACCGCGTTGTCGCCCGACAGGATGATGTTGAGCCACATGATCTCAAGGAGCTGCGGCAGTGAACCGGTGATGGCTTCCAATGAACCTCTCCACGCGTGAGCCACGCGGCCCGCCGCGCAGGAATGCGCGCGGAAACCGGCGATCTCTTGTTCCAAACAGGGCCAGACCGGATTGAAGGGGGACGAGGGGCTGGCCGCGCGGAACCTAGATCAGCCGTTCCGGCCGGCAAAGCGACCGGGCGGCGCCTTCGCGGCGCCGCCCGGCTTCATGGTGAAAGTGTAATTCCCGCGTCACATGCTGCGGCGGTTGTTCTCGCCCCCGCGCATCGCACCGCGGACGAGGTCGTTGATCAGCGCCACCACCGCCGCGATCACCACGATCTGCAGCACCGTCGCGCCGACCCAGAGCCAGGCCGGAAAGGTCCCGGGCAAGGCCAGGTAGCCCAGCGGCAGCAGCAGGTAGGCATAGGCGTCCGGCACCCTCTGCGTCACCTCCGTCGTGCCCGACAGCACCATGTCGACGGCCACGTACAGGATGATCAGCAGGCCCACCCAGGCGATCCAGCGGTAACGCTCCAGCAGGTTCGCGATAAAGGTCGCCGCGACGCCCATCAGCACCACCGAGAT
The DNA here is from genome assembly GCF_042433125.1 of Muricoccus vinaceus. Lineage (NCBI taxonomy): Bacteria > Pseudomonadati > Pseudomonadota > Alphaproteobacteria > Acetobacterales > Roseomonadaceae > Muricoccus > Muricoccus vinaceus. Next base: position 407,646 of record NZ_JBHLVZ010000002.1, read on the forward strand.
GGCGAGGCCGACGATCAGCACCTCCAGGTGGTCCTTCGCCGCGCCGGCCACCGCCAGCACGTTGTCGAGGCTCATGGAGACGTCGGCCACCAGGATCTGCACCACCGCCTGGCGCAGCGTCTTGGGCTTCGCCGCGACCTGGCCCTCAACCGGAACGCCGTGCGCGTCCATCTCCGCGTGCTCGGCATGCCCGCTCGGACGGCGCAGCTCGCGGAACATCTTCCAGCACACCCAGAGCAGCAGCACGCCGCCGGCCAGGGTGATGCCCACGATCGCCAGAAGCTGCGTCGTGATCGCCGCGAAGCCGATCCGCATGATCGTCGCCGCGCCGATGCCCCAGAGAATGGCCTTGCGCCGCTGTTCCGGTGGAAGCCCTGCAGCCGCCATGCCGACCACGATGGCGTTGTCGCCAGCCAGGACCAGGTCGATCAGCAAGACCTGCCCGAGGGCGATCAACCAATCCGCTCCCATCGCGATGCGTCTCCCCACCACACCCTGTCAGGGCACGGGTCTGAATGATGCGCGCGGCCCCCGGCCGCACGCCCGCCGCGCCCTCGCGGCCTGCACCCGGGCATCCTGCCCCGGCCCGGGGCGCTTAAACAATCCGCAATGCCACGGCAACACTGCATCGCCCGCTGTGCCATCGGCACGACGCCCGGCGCGCCTCCGGCACGACGCCCGGCGCGCCTCCGGCACGACGCCCGGCGCGCCTCCGGCACGACGCCCGGCGCGCCTCCGGCACGCGGCGCCCGGCCGCGCCGGTTGACGCCGCCTCCCGCCGCGGATACCGCGCGCGGCACGGCCCCGCCCCCTCCGCACGCCCCTGCCCGCCCGAAGGATGCCCCGATGGTTCCGCGCTACACCCGCCCCGAGATGGCCGCCATCTGGTCCCCCGAGGCCCGGTTCCGCCTCTGGTTCGAGATCGAGGCCCTCGCCGCCGAGGCCATGGCCGACCTCGGCACCATCCCCGTGGAATCCGCCGGGGCCATCCGGCGCGAGGGCGGCGCCCGGATCGCGGCCATGACCGAGGCCGACCTCGCCCGCATCGACGAGATCGAGCGCGTCACCCGCCACGACGTGATCGCCTTCCTCACCTGGCTCGGCGAAACCCGCCCGGACGGCTCCGGCATGGGCGAGCACGCCCGCTTCATGCACCAGGGCATGACCTCGTCCGACGTGCTGGACACGGCGCTGAACGCCCAGCTCGCCCAGGCCGCCGACCTCCTGCTGGCCGACCTCGACCTGCTGCTCGCCGCCCTGCGCCGCCGCGCCGAGGAGCACGCCCTGACCCCCACCATCGGCCGCTCCCACGGCATCCACGCCGAGCCCACCACCTTCGGCCTCAAGCTCGCCGGCCATTGGGCCGAGTTCGCCCGCGGCCGCAAGCGCCTCCTCGCCGCGCGGGAGGAGATCGCCACCGCCGCCATCTCCGGCCCCGTCGGCACCTTCGCCTCGGTCGATCCGCTGGTGGAGGCCTTCGTCGCCCGCAAGCTCGGCCTGCGCGCCGAGCCCGTCTCCACCCAGGTCATCCCGCGCGACCGCCACGCCGCCTTCTTCTGCGCCCTGGCCGTGATCGCCAGCAGCCTGGAGCGCCTGGCCACCGAGGTCCGCCACCTCCAACGCTCGGAGGTGCGCGAGGCCGAGGAATACTTCCACCCCGGCCAGAAGGGCAGCAGCGCCATGCCCCACAAGCGCAACCCCGTCCTGTCCGAGAACCTCACCGGCCTCGCCCGCCTGGTGCGCGGCTATGCCGTGCCCGCGCTGGAGAACGTGGTGCTCTGGCACGAGCGCGACATCAGCCACAGCAGCGTCGAGCGCGTGATCGGCCCCGACGCCACCATCGCCCTCGACTTCGCACTCCACCGCGCCGCCGGCATGGTCGACAAGCTGACCATCTACCCCGACCGCATGCGCGCCAACCTCGAAAGCCTCGGGGGCGTGGTCCACAGCGGCAAGGTCCTGCTGGCGCTGACCCAGCACGGCATGTCGCGCGAGGACGCCTATGCCACCGTCCAGCGCTCCGCCATGGCCACCTGGGAAAATCTCGGCACCCCCGCCGGCCGGTCCTTCCGCGACAACGTCCTGGCCGATCCCGCCGTGACCACCCTGATCGCGCCCGGGGAGCTGGACGCGGTGATGGACCCCCAGCGCGACTTCACCCATGTGCGCGCCACGCTGGAACGCGTCTTCGCCGAGGCCTGAGGCGCGCGGCGCCCGGCGGGGGCCGCCGGCGGTTCGCGCAAGCGTGAAGGCCGGGCGCCGCAATGCGGCGTCCGGCGCCACCGTTCTGCCGGCATGCGCTCCCATCTTGAACGGGCCCCCGGCGCCAGCCCGGCAGAGAAGGAGGCAGGACGCCATGACCCATGATCCCAACCGCGGCCCACGCGCCGCCCTGGCCGCCACGCTCGCCGCGGCCACGGGCACGGTGCTGGCCGCCCTCGCCGCCAGCCCCGCCCAGGCGGTGACGCTGCCGGCCGCGCCCGGGGCCAGCCCCGCCGGCGCCCTGGCCGTGCAGTACTACTACGCGCCGCCGCCGCGTTATTACGCGCCGCCCCCGCCGCCGCCGCCCTACGGCTACTACCGGCCGCGCCACTGGCACCGTCCGCCGCCCGCCTACTACGCCCCGCCGCCGCCCCGCTACTACGCGCCGCCCCCAAGGCCCGGCTACTACTACCGCTACTGAGCCGCGGGGGACGGCAGGCGGCGGGCGGGCGCCCCGGAGAACGCGGCGCCCGCCTTGACCCGGGCGCCCGCCCCCCGGACAATCCCGGCCGTGAGCACCCGGCCGTCGCGACCTTTCCTTGCCGCCGCGCTCGCGGCCCTCGCGGTCCTGGCCCTGCCCCCGGGGGCGGCAGCCCAAAGCCCGCCGGCCGGTGCCGCGACCAACTGCGAGCCGCCCGCCCGCCTGTCCCCCACCGGCGCCGCCACCTGCGCGGACCCCGCCGCCCGCCTCGCGGACCGTCGCCGCGCCCAGGCCTATGCCGCGCTCCGCGACCAGCTCGCCCCCGCCCAGCGCCCGGGTCTGGAGGAAAACGCCCGCGCCTTCGAGACCTTCCTGGCCGCCACCTGCGCCACCCCGGTGCCCGACGCCGACTGCCTCGCCCGCTTCCACGCGGCCAAGCGCGAGGACCTCCGCCGCTGGCTCACCCCGCCCGCCCGGGAGGAAGCCGACCGCGACCCGGCCGAGGCCGCCGCCCTGGAACGCCGCCTCGCCGGGCGCGGCCTGCCCAACGATCCCGCGCCCCGGCGCGAGGCGATCGCCGCCCTCCAGCGCGAGGCCGGCCTGCCGCCCAGCGGCTTCCTCGACGCCGCGACCGCCGCGCTGATCCAATCCGCCGAGCCCCCGCCCCGCCCCGCGTCGCCCGAGCAGGCGGCCACCCCGGAAGCGGCACCGGAGGCAGCCCCGGAACCCGCGCAGGGCACGGCCGAGGCCACCGGGCCCGGCGAACCCCTGCCCGCGGGCGCCTTCTGGTCTTCCTTTATCCCCACCCGCCTCGGCGAGCACTTCGCGATCACCGGCTGCGCCGAGCCCACCGCCTCCTGGTCCGGCCGGGGCCTCTGGGTCGGCGGCCGCCCCGTGCCCGGGGAAACCAGCTACGAGATCTTCGGGCAGGAGGACCCCGCCGGCGACCGCGTCTTCCTGGTTCCGCCGGGTGGCCGGCCCCGCATCCTCCGCCTCCTGCCGGACGGCACGATCCGCCTGGAAGGGGTCGTCCCCCGCGCCCTGGCCGAGCGGGGCCTGGCGCCCGGCGCCATCCTGCGCCCCTGCGGCCCGGACCCGCGCGGCGCCACCCTCCCCGCCGCCGCGGCGGAAGCCGCCGCCCTCCCGCCCGGCCCGCCACCGGCCAGTGAGCCCCCGGCAGCAGCAGGCCAGGCCGGCACGGCCGAGTTGTCCATGGACGCGACCAGCACGGGCCAGACGAGCACGGGCCAGACGAGCACGGGCCAGACGAGCACGGGCCAGACCAGCACGGGCCAGGCGAATGCCGGCGAACCCTCCAGCCAGCCCGACACTCACCCCGCCGCCTTTCTCCCGGTTCCTCCGCCCCCGCCATCGGAACCCGGAGCGCCCCGCGCTTCCGCCCCGTCCAGCGGGCGGGCCGCCACCCGTGCGGCCGCTCCCGCCGCCCGGCGCGGTGCACGGGCGGCCCAGGGCCGCGCCGCCGCGCCGAAATCCCGCCCCTCCTCCCGTCCGGCCCCACGCTCCCAGCCACCCCGCCGCTGAGGCCCGCTTTCCACCCCCCTCACCCGGGAGGGCGGCCACGAAAAAAGGCGGCCCCTCGCGGGGCCGCCTTCTCCGGACCTGCCCCTCACCGGGGCAGGTCACATCCCCGATGGGGTCAGAGCGTCTTGCGGATCGGGTTGGCCCCGCTCGTGCTGGTGCCCGCGGCCTTGTCCACCGCGCGCTCGGCCGCCGTGCCCGGCGGGTTCGCCGCCGTGCCGTCCGACTGGGACGGGAAGGCACCCGACACGTTGGTCCCCGCCGCACGGTCGAAGGCGCGGCTGGCCTGCGTGCCCGGCGGGTTGGAACCCGTGCCGACGCCCGGCTCCATGTCCGAGCCGGCCCGGACGTCGCGGTCCGCCGCGGCGCTCATGCCGGTGCTGGCGCCCATGTCCGCGCCCGCGGTCGCACCCAGCCCCGTTCCCATGCCCGTTCCGGTGCCGGCGGTGCCGGACTTCGGATAAACCGTGGTGTCGGCGCGGCTGCCCTCGTTCTCCGGATGCGCGCCGGAAACGTTGGTGCCCGCCACCTGGTCCAGACCACGCGACGCCATGGTGCCCGGAGGATTGTCGCGGGTGCCGTCCTGCGCGTCGCCGACCACGGCATCGCCCTGGTAGGTCGTCCAGCCGCCGGAGCGGTAGTCGGCCTCGCGGCTCGTGGAGTCCACGGGGTTGTAGCGCGTCAGGATGGCCTCGGCCTCGTCGGCGCGGGCGTCATCCGTGCGCACGGTCACCAGGCTGCCGCCGCGGCGGACACCCTCGGAGTAGACATGCGCGTCCCGCTCCTCGATGCCGGCGCCGGTCAGGCTGCCCAGCAGGCCGCCCGCCGCCGCGCCCGCGCCCGCGCCGGTCAGCGCCGCCACCAGCCAGCCCGCGGCCACGATCGGCCCGATGCCCGGGATGGCCAGCGCGCCGATGCCGGCCAGCAGCCCCGCGCCGCCGCCCAGCACCGTGCCGATGGTGGCGCCGGTGCCGGCGCCGCTCGCGGCCTCGTCCGTGTCCATCACCGGCTCGGCGTCCGTGCCGGTCGCCACCGGGCGGTCGGTCAGGTCGGAGCCGGTCAGGGAGCCCGTCGGCGTGCCGGTCGTGGCGCCCATGGTCTGGCCGGTCACGCCGCCGGCGTTGCCCGAGCCGTCATTGGCGACGATGCTGACGTCGTCATGGCGGAAGCCTGCCGCCTCAAGGGCGTTCACCGCCGCAGTGGCATCGGCATAGCTGTCGAAAAGGCGCGCAATGGTCCGCGTTGCCATGGAATTCATCCTTCTGGTTCGTTCGGCCTGTTGATCGTCCAAGCGGCCCGCCCGCCGGCCCCGCCGGCAGGAAGGCCGGGTCGCGTCAGCGCGCGGGCGCCGCGCCGGTCACGACGTTGCCCTGGAAGTCCAGGCCGACATCCGCCGTCTGGCCGCCACGCATCGCGCGGCCGCGCCAGACGCCTGCCTCGTCCTTCTTCAGCTCCTGCACGCCGGTGTAGCCGGCGGCCTCGATGCGCGAGCGCGCCTGGCCCTCGGTGAAGGAGTTCGCCCCCGAGGCCGGGGTCGCGGTGGTCGCCGGCGCGCTGCCGGCGTTGTCGCCGCGCGTGGCCGACTGGCCGCTGCCGCCCATGGTGGTGCCGCCCGGCACGCCGCCCGGCGCACCCTGCGTGCCCGTGCCCGGCCGGGTCTGGGACGCGGCGGGGCCAGTGGTGGTGCCCGGCGCGGCGGTGCCGCCGGGGGCCTGGGTCGGCGGTGCCATGGTCATCGCGGGACCACCGCCGGTGGTGCCCTGCGAACCCGGGTTACCCGTGTTGCCCTGCTGCGCGAAAGCCGGAACCGCCAGGGTGGCGGCCAGCGTTGCAACAAGGGACATTCCAGCAAAACTCGTGCGCATCGCGATCTCTCCCGAATAGGATTGCCCGGTCTATCTGCCGGACCGAAGACCCGCACGGCCCCGCACCCTCAGGGCAGGACCAGTTCGCGCCTTGCCTTGTGTTAACGCAGCGGGAAGCGATACGACGGCGCACCTCACGCAGCCGTGAGGCGCAGGCCATCGTCACGGCGCCACCCGCCGCGGCGGAGGGGCGGTGGTCCTCACCCCTCCCCCCTGTTATAGGGTGCCCTCCATCGCCGCCGCGGGCGGGGCCCAGGCCCCGGCCGTTCGCGGCCGAACAGGTTTCGGAACCCTCATGGCCCGCAGGCGACAGCTCTACGAAGGAAAGGCAAAGGTCCTCTTCGAAGGCCCGGAGCCCGGCACCCTCGTCCAGTACTTCAAGGACGACGCGACGGCGCTGAACGGCACCAAGAAGGGCGTCATCACCGGCAAGGGCGTGCTGAACAACCGCATCAGCGAGCACCTGATGATGAAGCTGGCGGATATCGGCGTCCCCACCCACTTCATCCGCCGCCTGAACATGCGCGAGCAACTCATCCGCGAGGTCGAGATCATCCCGCTCGAGGTGGTGATCCGCAACATCGCGGCCGGCTCGCTGGCCACCCGCCTCGGCATCCAGGAAGGCACCCGCCTGCCGCGCTCCATCGTCGAGTACTACTACAAGAACGATGCCCTGAACGACCCGATGGTCTCGGAGGAGCACATCACCTGCTTCGGCTGGGCCGCGACGCAGGACCTCGACGACATCGTGGCGCTGGCGCTGCGCGTGAACGACTTCCTCACCGGCCTCTTCCTCGGCGTCGGCATCTCCCTCGTGGACTTCAAGCTCGAATTCGGTCGCCTCTACGAGAACGACGAGATGCGCATCGTCCTCGCCGACGAGATCAGCCCGGACAACTGCCGCCTCTGGGATGCCAAAACCGGCGAGAAGATGGACAAGGACCGCTTCCGCCGCGACCTCGGCAAGGTCGAGGAAGGCTACCAGGAGGTCGCCCGCCGCCTGGGCATCCTCCCCGAGGCCGGCGTGCGGGACCTCAAGGGCCCGGAACTCATGCAATGATGGAGTTGATGCAGTGACCACCAGAGCGCGCGTCTTCGTCATGCCCAAGACCGGCGTCCTCGACCCCCAGGGCAAGGCCATCGGCCACGCGCTGGGCACCCTCGGCTTCGAGGGCATCGGCGAGGTCCGCACCGGCAAGGTCATCGAGCTGGAGCTCGCCGAAACCGACCCCGCCGCCGCGAAGGCCGCGGCCGAGGCCATGGCCCGCAAGCTGCTCGCCAACACGGTGATCGAATCCTTCCGCGTCGAGATCGCCTGAGCGGCGGCCCCGAAGGAACGACCGGCCGGTGATCAAGGCCAGCCTCCTGATCATGACCGTGCTCACGGTCCTGATCTCCATGCTCCTTTCCTGGCGCGAGCGCCGCCTCGCCGCGGCCCGCCCCGCCGTGCCGCCCGCGCGCAAGGCCCGGCGCCCGCCCGGCTTCCTCGCCCGCGGAAAGGTCAGCCTGGACCGCTGGGTCACCGCCGCCGCCATCGCGGCCATTCTCACCATCGCCGTCCTCGGCGGCCTCCACTGGCTCAGGGTCCTCCAGCGATGAACGCCACCATCCTCCTCTTCCCCGGCACCAACCGCGAGCGCGACATGGCGATCGCCCTGGAACGCGCGACCGGGAAGAAGCCGACGCTCACCTTCCACCGCGAAACCGAGCTCCCGGCGGGAACCGACCTGGTCGTGCTGCCCGGCGGCTTCTCCCACGGCGACTACCTGCGCTGCGGCGCCATGGCCGCCCGCTCCCCCATCATGCCCGCCCTCCACGCCTTCGCGGAAAAGGGCGGCCACGTGCTCGGCGTCTGCAACGGCTTCCAGATCCTCTGCGAGGCCGGCCTCCTCCCCGGCGCCCTCCTCCGGAACGCCAACCTCCGCTTCCTTTCCATGGACTGCGTCCTGCGCGTCGAGCGCGCCGGCACCCCCTTCACGTCCCGCTGGCAGAAGGGCGCCACCTTCCGCGCCCCCATGGCCCACGGCGACGGCAACTACTTCGCCGACGACGAGACGCTGGACCGCCTGGAGGGCGAAGGCCTCGTCGCCTTCCGCTACGCCGACGGCAACCGCAACGGCGCCGCCCGCGACATCGCGGGCATCCTGTCCCCCAGCCTCCGCGTCTGCGGCCTGATGCCCCACCCCGAGGACCTGGTGGACCCCCTCATGGGCGGCGAGGACGGCATGCCCCTCTTCACCTCCCTCGCCGAGACCCTCGTCTCCACCTGAACGGCCGGCGGGGCCCAGGCCCCGCCCCCCCACGGGCTTGCGAACCCCGCGCCCGCCATGTCCATCATCCCTTCCGCAGGCGCGCCGATCCGACGCGCCAGGGAGGAAACCAGCATGACCACCACCCGACGCGCCCTTCTGGGCGCCGCCGGCCTGGCCGCGGCCACCAGCGCCACCGCCGCCGCCCAGTCCTTCCCCTTCACGCCCAACCAGCGCTACCCCGACCCCGCCATCCAGATCCTGGACCCGGCCTTCGCCAAGTACCGCCTCTACAGCAGCACCGTCGAACAGCTCGCCACCGGCATGCGCTGGGCCGAAGGCCCCGCCTACTTCCCCGAGGGGGGCTACCTCCTCCTCAGCGACATCCCGAACAACCGCATCATGAAGTACGACGAGAAGACCAACGCCTTCACCGTCTTCCGCCAGCCCGCCAACTTCGCCAACGGCAACACCCGCGACCGCCAGGGCCGCCTCGTGACCTGCGAGCACTCCGTCACCCGCCGCGTCACCCGCACGGAACAGGACGGCTCCATCACGGTGCTGGCCGACAAGTTCGAGGGCAAGCGCCTCAACGCCCCCAACGACATCGTCGTGAAGTCCGACGACACCATCTGGTTCACCGACCCCCTCTTCGGCATCGGCGGCGAATGGGAAGGCAGCCGCGCCACGCCGGAACAGGCCACCACCAACGTCTACCGGCTCGCGCCCGACGGCCAGCTCAAGGCCGTCGTCACCGACCTCCTCAACCCCAACGGCCTCGCCTTCTCGCCGGACGAAAGCAAGCTCTACGTCGTCGAATGGCGCGGCACCCCCAACCGCTCCATCTGGAGCTTCGACGTCGCGGGGGACGGCACCGTCTCCAACAAGACCAAGCTCATCGACGCCGCCGACCAGGGCGCGCTCGACGGCTTCCGCGTGGACCGCGACGGCAACCTCTGGGTCGGCTACGGCAGCAACGGCGCCCTCGAGCCCAGCCCCACCCAGTCCGGCCCCCGCATGGTCCACCAGCTCCGCGGCAAGCCCGAGGACCTCGACGGCGTCATGGTGTTCAACCCCCAGGGCAAGCCGCTCGCCCACATCCGCCTGCCCGAGCGCTGCGCCAACCTCTGCTTCGGCGGCCCCAAGGGAAACCGCCTCTACATGACCAGCTCCCACTCCCTCTACGCCCTCTACGTCGAGGCCCACGGCGCGGCCTGACCCGGCGGCGCCGGGCCCCCGGGCCCGGCCCCCTCGGCCAGGCCGCCCGGCGCGCCGCGCCTCGATCGCCCCGCGCGGCGCGCCCTACCGCCCGCCGCGCTCCGCCGCCATCCGCGCCCGCACGCCCCCCTCCACGCCGGTCCCCACGGCCACCGGCCCGTGCACCGACCCCGGCCCCACGGGCCCGGGCGGCGCCTCCTCCACCTGCGCCCGCCGCACCACCTCGCCCGCCAGCCGCTCCGCCCAGCGCGGCGCGATCCGGCTCCCCAGCACCGCCCCCCGCGCCTTCCACCCCACGGCATACTCGGCCTCGGGATGCACCGACATCCAGACGATGGAATCCACCACCTCCTCCGGCCCATCCAGCAGGCTCATCCGCGCCGCCCGCCCCGTGTAGTTCCCCGCATGGTCCCAGAACGGCGTGTCCACCGCCCAGGGCTCCACCGTCGAAACCCGGATCGCCCCGTCCAGCCCCGCCTGCCGCAACTCCTCGTTCACCGCCGCCCCCAGCCCGATCAGCGCCGCCTTCGTCGCCGCATAGCTGGCGTGGTACGCCACCGGCACCCGCCCCTCCACCGAGGACACGTTCACCAGCACCCCCGCCCCCTGCGCCCGGAACTGCCGCAGCGCCGCATGGGAGCCGTAGATCGCCCCCTTCAGGTTCACGTCCACCACCCGCGCGTGATCCGCCAGCGGCACCTCCTCGAACCGCCCGATCGAGGCCACCGCCGCGTTGTTCACCCACACGTCGATTCGCCCGAACCGTGCCAGGGCCGCCCGCGCCAGCCGCTCCACCTCCTCGGCCCGGCTCACATCGGTCGGCACCACCAGCGCCTGCCCGCCACTGGCCCGCACCTGCGCCGCCACCTCCTCCAGCACCGCCCCCCGCCGCGCCGCCAGCACCACGTTGGCGCCATAGGTCCCGAGCTTCTCCGCCACCCCGCGCCCGAACCCGCTCGACGCCCCCGTGACGACATAGGTCCGCCCCGCCACCAGCGCCCGGTCTCCACCGCCCAGCTCGGAGGGCGCCGAACACCCGGCCACCATCACCCCCAGCACCACCACCGCGCACCACCGCATCCACGCCATGCCCGCGCCCTCCACCCGCGGAAGCCCGGGCCTCGGTGCTCCCCCCGGTCAAACCCGCCATGCCCCCGTTCGTTCCACAAAGTAGAACCAGCACGCGCCAGACGTTCAGCCGCCACGGCACCGCCGACGAAAAGAAAGACCGGAAGAAGGAATTCCCCCGGACCCTCATCCTTCTCTGCCTGACGCGGCGGCAGATGCAGCGCCCTCCCGGTGCGGGCCGCGGCCTTCCGGAACGGCATCTTCAGGCTCCCGGGGCGAGGCTGCACAGCAAGTCGTGGCATCCCACCACGCCGCTTGTTATGCTGATCCTCCGGATGGCCCTGAGGCGGAGAGTGGGCAGCCTGAACGGGTTGGTCCGGGATGTTGAGCCGATCAAACCTGGAGGCTGCTATGGACCTCTTTTCTCCCTGGTGGCGGGCGGCGCACCCAAATCCGAGCCTGACCCTGGCCGTCATCACGATCGCAACCGTGACTGCTCTCGTCCTGTTCGAATATGCCCTCGAATGGCCCGTTCTGATCGAGACGGAGCGAAGCCCGGATCCCGCGCCACCGCGGGGTTGACGCCACCGCGCACGCGGCAGGGCATCCCGGCCCCGCCCCGCCCCTCAGCGGGTCTGCAGGCGGTGTTTCCGCCGCGGCCTGGAGGCACGGAGCCTTCCGGCCGCAGGCATGGCCGGGCACGCGAGCCGCAAAGGAATAAATTGACAATCTAGGGCAACGGCAGGCTATACAGTCCCATGCCCCTCCCCCACGCCCCCCGCCTGACCACCCCGCTTCCCTGGTCCCCCCTCTCCGACGACGCCTGGCTCGCCCTCCTCCCCCACGTCCTTCCCCGCTCCCCGGCCGGCCGCAGAATCTCCGACCTCCGCGCCCGCATGAACGCCATCTTCCACACCACCGCCCACCACGCCCCCTGGCGCGAAACCCCCGGGGGCGCCGGCACCCCCGACACCATCGCCCGCCACTACCGCCGCCTCACCCGCGCCGGGCTCTGGGAACGCCTTCTCATCGCCCTGGCCGAGGCCCCGCCCAAGCACCCCCTCCGCAGCATCGAGCACCTGATCGTCCGCGCCTGCCGCCGCGCCCACCGCCTGCTCGGCCTCCCCTTTCTCCTCCTCATCCGCCGAATCGGGCTCCGCTCCGCCCTCCCGGCCCCGCCCTGGCTCCTGCCGGACCCCGATTTGTCCGAAGTCTGCGCGCGCAGCCTCCCGGGCGCCCTGCCCAGCACCCGCGCCGGCCTCGCCGCCCTGAGGACCCGCCTCCGAAGCCTGAAATACCTCCTCAAGGCGGCCGCCGGCCGCCGCCGCATCCCCCGCAGCGTCCGCCTGGCCTGGCCCTGATCGAACCCATGCGCCCCGCACCCACCCCCCCCCGCGAAAGGCCCCTCGACAAGCCGCATCCCCCTGCCCAAAACCCGCCCATGCCGAACCCGTCCATGCCGAACCCGCCCGGCGAAACCCCCGCCGGCCTCCTCGATGAAGCGAAGGCCCGCGCCCTCGCCAAGGATTTCGGCCTCAAGGGCGACGAGTTCGACCGCGTCCTCACCATCCTCGGCCGCAACCCGTCGCTGACGGAACTCGGCATCTTCTCGGTGATGTGGAGCGAGCACTGCTCCTACAAATCCAGCCGCGTCTGGCTGAAGGAACTGCCCACCAAGGCCCCCTGGGTCATCCACGGCCCCGGCGAGAACGCGGGCGTCATCGACATCGGCGACGGCCTGGCCGCCATCTTCAAGATGGAATCCCACAACCACCCGAGCTTCATCGAGCCCTACCAGGGCGCGGCCACCGGCGTCGGCGGCATCCTGCGCGATGTCTTCACCATGGGCGCCCGCCCCATCGCCAACCTCAACGCGCTGCGCTTCGGCGCCATCGACAACCCGAACACCAGGCGCATCCTCGACGGCGTCGTCCGCGGCATCGGCGGCTACGGCAACTGCGTCGGCGTGCCCACGGTCGGCGGAGAGGTGAACTTCCACCCCGCCTACAACGGCAACCCGCTCGTCAACGCCATGACCGTCGGCATCGCCAGGCAGGACCGCATCTTCCTCTCGGCGGCCGCCGGCATCGGCAACCCCGTGGTCTATGTCGGCTCGAAAACCGGCCGCGACGGCATCCACGGCGCCACCATGGCCTCCGCCGAGTTCTCCGAGGACGCCGAGGAAAAGCGCCCCACCGTCCAGATCGGCGACCCCTTCGCCGAGAAGCTCCTCATCGAGGCCTGCCTCGAACTGATGGAAACCGACGCCATCGTCGCCATCCAGGACATGGGCGCCGCCGGCCTCACCAGCAGCAGCGTCGAGATGGCCGGCAAGGGCGGCGTCGGCATCGAGCTGAACATGGACAACGTCCCCCAGCGCGAAACCGGCATGTCCGCCTACGAGATGATGCTGAGCGAGAGCCAGGAGCGCATGCTCATGGTCCTCAAGCCCGGCGAGGAGCACGTCGCCGAGGCCATCTTCCGCAAGTGGGAGCTGGACTTCGCCGTTATCGGCCACATCACGGATACGGGCCGCATCACGCTTCGCCACCACGGCATCCTCGAAGCCGACATCCCCCTCGCCCCCCTCGAATCCGAGGCCCCCCTCTACCGCCGCCCCACCGCCGAGACCCCGAAGCAGCCCACCCTCGAAGCCGCCACCATCCCCGACCCCGTCGGCCTCCCCCAGGCGCTCCGCACCCTCATCGCCTCCCCCGACCTCTGCTCGCGCCGCTGGATCTGGGACCAGTACGACAGCACGGTGGGCGGCCAGACCGTCCGCCGCCCCGGCGCCGCCGACGCCGCCATCGTGCGCCTGGAGAACAGCCTCCGCGCGCTCGCCATGACCACCGACGTCACCCCCCGCTACTGCGCGGCCGATCCCGAGGCCGGCGGCGCGCAGGCGGTCGTCGAAACCTGGCGCAACATCACCGCCACCGGCGCGAAGCCGCTGGCCATCACCGACAACATGAACTTCGGCAACCCCGAGCGCCCGGAGATCATGGGCCAGTTCGCCGCCTGCATCCGCGGCATGAAGGCCGCCTGCGAGGCGCTGGACTACCCCGTCGTGTCAGGCAACGTCTCCCTCTACAACGAGACCCGAAACACCGACCGCCCCAGCGCCATCCTCCCCACCCCCGCCATCGGCGGCGTCGGCGTGATCGAGGACGCCCGCAAGGCGGTGGGCCTCGCCCCCGCCGCCGGCCAGGAGATCGTCCTCATCGGCGAAACCCGCGGCCATCTCGGCCAGTCCCTCTGGCTGCGCGAGATCGCCGGGCGCGAGGAAGGCGCCCCCCCGCCCGTGGACCTCCCCGCCGAGCGCCGCCACGGCGACTTCGTCCGCGAGCGCATCCTCTCGGGCGCCATCACCGCCTGCCACGACCTCGCCGACGGCGGCCTGCTGGTCGCCCTCGCGGAAATGGCGCTGGCCGCCAATCTCGGCCTCACGGTCGCCAACACGCCGCCCGGCATCCCCGCCCACGCCTTCTGGTTCGGCGAGGACCAGGCCCGCTACCTCTGCGCCACCCCCGATGCTCCCGCCCTCCTCGCCGCGGCGAAGGCGGCGGGCATCCCCGCCATGCCCATCGCCCGCGCGGCAGGCACCACGGGGGCCTTGGCGCTGCCCGGCCACCCCGCCATATCCCTTGACGAGCTGCGCGCCGCTCATGAGGGCACCCTTCCCGCCCTCATGCGCGACGCCTGAGAGGAACCCCGCCATGGCGATGCCCGCCGCCGAGATCGAGGCGCTCATCCGCGCCGCCCTGCCCGACGCCCGCATCACGATCGAGGACCTGGCCGGCGACGGCGACCACTACGCCGCCACCGTCATCTCCGAGAGCTTCCGCGGCATTCCCCGCGTGCGGCAGCACCAGATCGTCTACGCTGCCCTCCAGGGCCGCATGGGCGGCGCGCTGCACGCCCTCGCCCTCCAGACCTCCGCCCCCGAGTAAAAGGAGCCCCCCATGTCCGACAACCCCACCTTCCAGCAGATCAAGTCCGAGATCGACGCGAGCCCGGTCACCCTCTTCATGAAGGGCACCCCGGTGTTCCCGCAGTGCGGCTTCTCCGCCCGCGTGGTGCAGATCCTCTCCCACATGGGCGTGCCGTTCCGCGGCGTGAACGTGCTGGAGAACGCCGAGATCCGCGAGGGCATCAAGTCCTTCTCCAACTGGCCGACCATTCCCCAGCTCTACGTGAAGGGCGAGTTCGTCGGCGGCTGCGACATCGTCACCGAGATGTTCCAGTCCGGTGAGCTGGCGACCCTCCTTTCCGAGAACGGCGTCCCCCACACGCAGGCGGCTTGACGCCGGACGCCTCGGGCGGCGGCGCACCGCCGCCCGGCCTCGCCGGCGCCTCCTGGAAGGTCGCCCTTTCCGTCACCCTGCTGATGCAGACCGTGGCGGCCTTCCTGAACCAGTGCGTGCCGGTGCTGGCCCCGCTGCTCACCGGCAGCGCCGGCCTTCCGCCCGAGGCGGCGGGCCATCTGTCCGCCCTGGGCACCCTGGGCGTGCTGATCTTCCTGGTGATCGGCGGCCCCATCCTCGCCCGCCTCGGCCCGGTGCGCACGCTCCAGGCCGGCGCGGTGCTGGGGGCGGCGGGCACGGCCCTGGCCGCGCTGGGCGGCACGGTCGCGCTGGGGCTGGCCGCGGTGCTGATCGGCCTGGGCTACGGCCCCACCCCTCCGGCCGGCAGCCGCATCCTGGCCGCCACCGCGCCGCCCCGGCACCGCTCCCTCATCTTCTCGGTCAAGCAGGCCGGCGCCCCCCTGGGCGGCATGGTGGCGGGGCTGCTGCTGGCTCCGGTTGCCGCAAGCTGGGGCTGGCCGGCCGCGCTGGGCCTCGCCGTCGCGATCGCCTTGCTCTCCGCCGCCCTGATCCAGCCCAGCCGCCGCTCGCTGGACGTGGAACGGGAGCCGGACCGTCCGGTGGGGCTGCGTGCCCTGTTCAGCCGCCGCAACCTCGTCGGCCCCTTCGCGGCGCTGCGGCTGCACCCGCTGCTGCCCCCGCTCACCGCGCTGGCCTGCTCGCTCGCCACCGTGCAGGGCTGCTTCTTCGCCTTCGCCGTCACCTGGCTTACGGAAACCCGGGGCATGACCCTGGTGCAGGCGGGCGCCGTCTTCGCGGCCATGCAGGGCGGCGGCGTGCTGGCCCGGGTGGTGCTGGGCTGGATGGCGGACCGCACGGGCAATGCCGCCATGAACCTGATCGGCCAGGGGCTGGGCGGGGCGGCCGTGGTCGCGGTGTTTGTTCTGCTTCCCCCGCTCGGCTTGGGCTGGACGCTGCTCCTGGGGGGCCTCGCCGGCTCCCTGGTCGCGAGCTGGAACGGCATCTACCAGGCGGAGGTCGCGCGGCTCTCGCCACCCGGGCGCATCGCGGAGGCGACGGCGGGATCCAGCACGCTGTGCTTCCTGGGCTACCTGATCCCGCCCACGCTCTTTGCCGTTCTGGTGACGGCGACGGGAAGCTGGCTTTTGCCGCAATTGCTCGCGGCCGGGCAGTTGCTGGTGGTGGCGCTGCTGGTGCTGCCCCGCCTGCGCCGGGGCAGCCGGGCTTCGGGCTGATCCCGGCACGGGCCGGGTAAGGGGCGACCCGCTCGGCCGCCCCCCCTCCGTGGAGCTAGGCGCGGCCGCCGCGGCGCCTGCGCGCCATGGCCAGGCCGAGCAGGCCCATGCCGAGGAGAGCCATGGAAGCGGGCTCCGGCACGGCCACCGGACCGAGCTGCCCGGTCGCGATGTCGCGAAGGCTGTTGTTCCCGAAGGCGCCGAGAAGGCTGGCGGCGCCCGTGGTGAGGTCGATCGAGTAGAGGGCGTTCGCGCCGGTCAGGGTGGTGAGGGAGGCGAAGGCGTCGCCGGTGGCGCCGTCGATGTCGAAGCCGACGCCGGTGCCGTTGGCGAAGAGGCCGAGGCCGAGCGAGCCGATCGTGGTGAGGGTCCCGTTGTTCGGCGGGTTCTGCAGCACCAGCGAGCCCGTGCCGGCGTCGATGCCGTAGAGCGTCGTGGAGGTCACCACGCCCGGCACCTGGTTGGTGTAGGCAACGGCGGTCACGAGGGGGTTCGCGCCCGCGTTCGGGTCGCCGGCGGCGAAGGCCAGCGGCCCATCGACCGCCGTCACTCCGGTGGTGACGTTGACCCGGAGGTTCTGGTCCGTCGCGGTGACGACACGGAGCGCACCGGGGACGGGGTTGAAGCCCACGCCGAGATCGAGGTCACTCCCGGTGACGGGCACCGCCGGGCCCGCCACGCGTGTGGCGGCGCCTGTGCCGGTGTCGATGGTGAACAGGCTTCCCGACTGGCCGAGCGCGTAGAGCTGGCCGGTGGCGGGGCGTGTATCGATGCCGCGGATCGGATCCCCGTTCAGACCCGTCACGGTCAGCGTGGAGGTGACGGCCGACGGGGCGGTGGAGTCGAAGCCGATCAAGGTATTCGGGCCGGCCACCCCGATGATCGGCGCGGCGGCCAGAGGTGTGGCGCCAAGGCCGGCGGCGAGCGCCGAGCCGAAGAGGGCCGCGCGTGCGGAGCGATGCTTCCGGGTGAAGTGCATGGCTTGTGCCTTTCTGCTGGTGACCAGTGAAGCGGACAGCGATGTCCGGTGCATCGGCTAGCAAAGACAATGCCTGACATTAAACTTTTGTAAGATCACAGTATAAACCGAAGCCGCTCAAGTCCTGTCATTTCCCTCGACACAAGGGTTCATCGAAGAAATATTGCTGTTATTTCCGGATGCGCGACGATCTCATCAAATTCAGCTTGATTTGGGCCGGTGTGACTGAAGCTGCACGGAGGCCATGCCGGGCCGAACGCCAGCCATGCCGGCCCGATCGGATGCGTTTACTGGTGCGGGCAAGTGATCGGGGCGGGTGTCCGCGGATTTGGGCACCCGAGGAGCCGCTGTTCGCACCGGGACGATGCCGACGCGCGCCGGGTTCGGGCGGTCCGGCTCCGGGGTTGGCGGGGGTACTAGGCTGGGCCGGACAGGCCCGCAGCGCGCCGACGCTGCCAAGTGACGGCGGCAACCAGGGCCAGCATCCCCGCGGCGGCGAGGGCGGCGGGGATGTTCACCTGGTTGGCGCCGAGGTTGGCGACCACCACCGCCACAAAGGCCCAGGCCACGGCGACGGCGAACCAGAGGGCGTCACGCCGCAGCAGCCAGGCGATGGCGGCGGCGGCGCCCCCGGCGGCCAGCAGGATCACCACGGCGAAGAGGGTGGTGCCGATGCCGTGCTCGGGCATCATCCCCGCCGTACGGGCGGCGGTGGAGAGGTTCACGAAGCTGGCGGCCGTCAGCCAGCCCGCGAGAAGGCCGGTGAGCGGGACGACGATCCAGCGGGGGCCGATGCCCGGCTCCGGCGTGTTGCGCGCGATGAAGAGCGCCGCCAGGGCGCAGGCGAGGCCGATCAGGATGATGAAGAAGAGGCCGAAGCCCACGCTGGCCGAAAGCTGGGACACCACCTGCCACAGCGCGTTCGCGGCGAAGGCGCCGGCCAGTGGCCATCCCGTCCGCTGGGCCAGGGTGCTGCCCCGGCTGGCCGGCAGGAACTGCCAGATGCCGTAGGCCGCGGAGAGGATGAAGATCACGCTCCAGATGGAGAAGGCGTAGCCGGCCGGCACCACGGGTGTCTGCGAGGCGGCGGACACCGCGGCCATGGAGGTGCCCATGCCGAGGGCCGGCATGAAGGCGACCAGGATCTGCGCCCAGGGGAGCAGGAGGCAGAGAAGGCGGCGGAGTTGGTCCTGCGGCACGCGGGCGATTCCCCTGAAAGGCGAATGGCCGGAGGGTGTTCCCCTCCGGCCATCCGGGCAACGCCGCGTTTGTGCGATGGTTCAGCCGGGGCTGATCAGCGCGAGTAGAACTCGACCACCAGGTTCGGTTCCATCTGCACGGGGTAGGGCACGTCGGACAGCTTGGGGGCGCGCACGAAGGAGCCCTTCATCTGGCGGTGGTCCACCTGGATGTACTCGGGCACGTCGCGCTCACCGGACTGGGCGGCATCGAGCACGGCGGTCAGGCCCTTGGACTTCTCCTTCACCTCGATGAGGTCGCCGTCCTTCACGAGGTAGGAGGGGATGTTCACGCGCTTGCCGTTCACGGTGATATGGCCGTGGTTGACGAACTGGCGCGAGGCGAAGGGGGTGACCGCGAACTTCATGCGGTAGATCACCGCATCCAGGCGGCGCTCGAGCAGCTCGATCAGGTTCTCGGAGGTGTCGCCCTTGCGGCGCACGGCCTCGTCGTAATACTTGCGGAACTGCTTCTCGCCGATGTTGCCGTAGTAGCCCTTGAGCTTCTGCTTGGCCATCAGCTGGATGCCGAAGTCGGTGGGCTTGTTCTTGCGGCGCTGGCCGTGCTGGCCGGGGCCATACTCGCGCTTGGCGATCGGGGACTTGGCGCGGCCCCAGAGGTTCACGCCGAGGCGGCGGTTGATCTTGTACTTGCTTTCCGCGCGCTTGGTCATGCGCCGGGTCCTTTCAGTCTGGTCCGGACTTGCGCCCCCGCATTCGCGGTGTGGCCTCGTGCCCGTGATGTTGTCCCGGTAGTCCCCTGGCGGGTCTGCTGGGGGCGGGCGCGCGCCGTTCGGGGGCAAAAGCCCCTGGGCACGTCCACGTTCCCGGGAAGAGGGGCGCGCTTAGGCGATGGGCGCCCGAATGTCAAACCTCGCTTGTCAAAGCCGGGGCCGGTGCCATACCGGGGCGCATGGGAATGCGCGAAGAAATCCTCCTCCTCGGGCTGTCGGCCGGGATCCTCGGGGCCCTGGTGGGGGGGCTGATGCTGGCCGTCGGGCTGGGCATGGTGACGCAGAACGCCCACGCGGGCTGGTTGCTCGTGATCCCGGCGGCGCCGGTGGCGGGCTGGATCGGTTATGCGCTGGCGAAGCGGACCGTGAAGCGGCTGGTGACGGGGGAGTCGCCCCGGCGAGGGTGAAGGAGGGGCTTCCCGACCGTCATGGGCCCGGCCGTTCTCCCGCGCGCCGCGCCGGTGCCGGCTGGTGCTGCCGCCTCCAGGCCAGCGGCGTGCTGCCGACGGCGCGGCGGAAGAGCCGGGAGAGATGCGCCTGGTCGGACAGCCCGCAGGAAAAGGCGATCTCCGAGAGCGGCGCGGTGGTGTGCAGCATCAGCTCCTTCGCCCGCGCGATCCGGCGCTCCACGACATAGGTATGCGCCGTGCGGCCGAAGCTCTGCTTGAAGGCGCGGGCGAAGTGGCCGCTGCTGAGGCGGATTTCCGAGGACAGGTGCCTGTGCGTGATGGGCTGGTCCAGGTGCGCCTCGACGTAGCGGGTCAGCCGCATCACCTGCCAGCGCGCCAGCCCGCCGGGCACGATGCCCCAGGCCATGGGGAGGCCATCGGCGGCGGGTGCGTCGAGCAGGCGCGAGGCGTGCAGGAGGGTGCGCGCCGCGGCCTGCCGGTCGTGGTGCAGCAGGTCCCGCGCATCCTGCAGGAGCTGCGAGACGGTCGCGGCACCCATTCCGCCCATCATGCCGTCCGGCGCGGCGCAGGGCGCGGCATTGCGGCTGTGCATCCTCATTCTCCTCCGTCGATCGTCCAGGATGGACGGGGGACAGACTGGCCGCGCGCCGCGCCTCGCTCCACTCGGCAAACATTGGTCCGGGCGACCTGTTCGCATTGCCGCCCCTATACCTGCGTATGAGCCGGGCATCCGCGCCGGGGGCGGGCGCCTCAGCCGTGCCCGTGCCGGCCGGCCTCGGAAAGAAACCAGACGCGTCCCTCGCCCTGGTCGATCCAGCCCGCCAGCAGGCTTGCGGTGGCCGCGTCGCCGTGCCCGTCGCAGAGCGCGAGCAGGGCGCGCATGTGGCCGACCAACATGCCGTTGTCCTCGCGCAGTTCCGCCAGCATGTCCTGCGGGCCCACGCCGTGGGCGTCGTTGTCCAGCAGCCGTTGCAGCCGCGCGACGTGGCCCACCGAACGGATGGTGGTCCCGCCGAGCTTGCGGGCCCGCCCGGCAACCGGTTCCACCATCGCCAGCAGCTCGCCCGCCTGCCCGTCGAAGGTCAGGTGGTGCTCGCGGAAGCGCGGGCCGGAGGCGTGCCAGTGGAAGTTCTTCGTCTTCAGGTACAGCGCGAACACGTCCGCCAGCAGCGCCGCCAGCCCGGCCGTGATGTCGCGCGCCGCCTCCACCGAGAGGCCGGACGGCGTGGCGGGTGCGGCGAGGCGCCGGGTCTGCAGCGGGTTGTCGGTCATCGCATGCCAATCCATCGTCGGCGGCCCTCTCTGGGCCGGAGGCGGCACACTGGAGCGGGCCGGGGCGGTGTTCTTGTCGGGCCGGAACCGGACTGGGACGATCCTGCGGCGCCGTGTCAGTCGCGGGCGGCACCGGGGCGCGCGGGCAGGCGGACAAGGAACCGGCTTCCCCCGGATGCCACGGGGGCGCATTCGAGGCGCCCGCCATGCGCCTCCACGATCGAGCGGCAGATCGAGAGCCCCAGGCCGAGCCCGGTGGGCTTTGTCGTGAAGAAGGGATCGAAGATCCGGGCGAGGTCCGCGGCGCCGATGCCCGGGCCGGTGTCCTGCACGGTGACCTCCACCGCGCCCGCGGCCGCGTCGTGGCGGGAGGCGATGACCACGCGGCGCGGGCGGTCGCGAACGGCCTCCATCGCTTCCGAGGCGTTGACGATGAGGTTGAGGAGCACCTGCTCCAGCTGGACGGGATCGGCCGCGACGACGGTGTCCGGCGCGGCCAGCACCTGCTCGATCGCCGCGCCCTTCAGCTCCACCTCCGGCGAGACGAGGCCGGCCACCTTGCGCACGAGGCCGTCGATCCGCACCTCGCGGTGCTCGGGCGGGGCCTGCCGTGCCAGGGCGCGGAGCGCGCGGATGATGTCGCTCGCGCGCTGGCCGTCCCGGACGATGTCGCGCAGGCTGGCCAGCGCCTCGCCGGTCTCGGGCACGGGCCGGCCCAGCCAGCGCTCCGCGGCGCCCGCCTGGGCGACGATGGTGGAGAGGGGCTGGTTGATCTCGTGCGCGATCGAGGCGGCGAGCTCCCCCATCGTCACGGCCTGCGCGGCGCGTGCCAGCTCCGTGCGGGCGTTGCGCAGCGCGGCCTCGGTCGCGCGCCGCTCCGTCACGTCCGTCAGCACGCCGACGAAGACCTCCGGCCCCGCCGGCCCGAGCAGCAGCTCCACATGGCGCGCCGCGCCCTCCGGCCCCGCGGGGTCGATGATGCGGAAGGCGTGCGGGCCCGTCGCCACGGCGCCCCGGGGGTCCGCGACCAGCGCATCGAGCCGGGGGCGGTCATCGGGATGCGTCCGCGCCCGCATGGCCTCCATCGGCAGCGGCCCGCCCGCCGGGTCCGCGCCCCATACAGCGTAGAGGCCGTCCGACCAGATGTGCTCCCCGGTCGCCCGGTTCCAGCGGAAGCTGCCGGACCGGCTGATCCGCTGCCCCAGGGCAAGGGAGGCCTCGCTCATGCGGAGGGCGGCGTAGAGGCGCGCGTTCTCCAGGGAGATCGCGGCCTGGCTTGCGATGAGCTCCAGCAGAACCTGGCGCGAGCCGTCGAAGGCATGGGCCGCGACCTCGTTCTCCAGGTGCAGCACGCCGAGCAGCGTGCCGCCCTTCACCAGCGGCAGCGACAGGAGGGAGCGCGCGGCGCGGATGGCGAAGTAGCCGTCGAAGCCGTGTTCGTGCGGCTCGGCCAGGTCGGGGATGGACACCGCGCGGCGCCGCTGGATCACGCTGTAGAGCACCGAAAGCGGCAGGTCGCGCGCGGATGGCGCGGCGCGGGCGAAGCGCACGGCGATGCGCCCCCCCTCGGCCGGGTGGCCCTCATCGAGGGTGCCGAGCGCCTCCACGATCGTGCGGCCCTCCCCGGTCAGCACCAGGGCGGCCCGGCTGGCGCCCGCGACGGTCATCGCCTGTCCGAGCAGCCGCTCCACGAGGCGGTCGGTGTCGATCTCGCCGGACAGGCTCTGCACGGCCGCCATGGCGGCGCCGAGGTCGAGGCGGTCATGGCCCTGCGCGAGGAGCGGGCCGCCGGCCCGGCCCGCCGCGAGAAAGGGATGGCGCGCCGCCAGCCTCGCGGCCCGCGCGGCGGCCCCCCAGGCTTCGTACTGGGCGTGCGCGCCGCGCAGGTGGTGCCGCGCCGCCCCTTCCAGCCCGTGGGCGGCGTAGCAGGCGGCCGCCCGCTCATGCGCGATCGCGCGCACCTGCGGGCGGTCCCCGGCGGCGGCGGCGGCGACGGCCTCCTCGTAGAGGGAAAGGGCGCGCAGCGTGT
Organism: Muricoccus vinaceus; assembly: GCF_042433125.1. Taxonomy (NCBI): domain Bacteria; kingdom Pseudomonadati; phylum Pseudomonadota; class Alphaproteobacteria; order Acetobacterales; family Roseomonadaceae; genus Muricoccus; species Muricoccus vinaceus. The sequence continues at coordinate 430,490 of NZ_JBHLVZ010000002.1, forward strand.
CCCCGTCCAGCCGGGCCGCCTCGGCCTCGAGCAGCAGGGCCTTGTCGCCGAAGTTCCCGGGGTTGAGCCCGGCCCAGCCGCGCATCCGGGCCAGGTGCGGCGCGAGCCCCGCCGCGTCCCCGCGCGCGGCGCGGAGCAGGCCGGCGAAGAGGTGGATGCACATGACGTGGATATGCGCCGGCGTGGACCAGGCGAGCCCGCCGGCTCGGGCCAGGCATTCCTCCGCCTCGTCGGCGTCGTCCGCGGTGAAGGCGACGATGCCGCGGAACAGCCAGTACCAGCACAGCAGCGGAGTCATCGCGCTGCGCGGCGGCCGGTCCGGCAATGCGCCGGTTCCGCGGAGCGCGCCCACGAAGCCGCTTTGCACGCCGAGGATGGCCGCGACGTCCTCGAAATGCGCGCCGCGCGCGACGGCGAGCCCGCGCCCGATCTCCTCCGCCACGCGGCCGAGCGGGGCGCCCATGACCAGCAGGTCCGAGACGATGTGGTTGCAGGCGTAGCAGGCCATGGCGACGTCGCCGCCGTCCCGGCTCTCGGCCAGGGCGGCGCGCGCGCAGCCGAGGGCGAAGTCGAAGGGGCGGGTCCAGGCGCTGACCTGGTCGAGCGCGACGAGGGTCGCGCTCCGCACCTCGCCGCTGCCCGACGCCTCCGCGATGCGCACGCCCGCCTGCGCGAATTCGAGCCCGCGCCCGTACTCGCCGAAGCGATGGGCGAGCGCGACGCCGAACCACGCGATGCCCTGCGCCGAGGCGGGCGCGAGCCCGTGCAGGGCGGTGAGCCGCACCTGCTCGCAGAGCAGGACGAACATCAGGGCGTCGTCGACGAAGTTGGCGGGAACCACGAGGCTGGCGAGCAGGTCCATCCCATCCCGCAGGCGGGCGTCGGACATGGGCGCCAGCCCGGCCAGGGCGGCGGGGCCGCGCCCGCCCATGGCGGCCCGCAGGCGGTGGTAGGCGGCCTCGGCCTCGGCCGGGCCGGGTGCCGGCGGCAGGTCGATGCCAAGGAGCGGAAGGGCCTCCGCCCCCGTCCGGATCGCGCCCGAGAAGTCCGAGCGCAGGCTCCGCAGCCGGATGTCGAGCCGCCGGGCCGCGACGCGCTCGGCCTCGCCGGAGGCCGCCTGCATGAGGCGCGCGATCGCCGCCTCCGCCTCCGGGAAGCGGCCCTCCAGGATCAGGCGCTCCGCCTCCGGCCGCACGGGGGTGGGGGCTTCGACGGGCTCGGCCGGCGCGCCGCGAGGCGCGCGCGTGGGCCGGGCGCCGTCGTCCCCTTCCCCGCCGGGCGGAAAGGGCTCGATGCGGCCCGTGCGCTCCCAGTCCTCCAGGCAGCGCCGCAGGTCGCGTTCGAGGGCAGCGGCGGAATGGTGGCGGCGCGCCGGATCCTTCTCGATCAGCTTCAGGAGGAGGGTGTCCAGCATCGCCGGCACCTCCGCGCGGAAGCGGCTGGGCGGCGGGGGCCGGCGCGCGGCATGGGCGTGGATCCAGCCCAGCGCGTCCTCCGCCTCGAAGGGCAGTCGCCCGGCCAGCAGGGCGTAGAGCGTCATGCCGAGGGCGTAGAGGTCCCCGCGCGCGTCGCTGACGGGATCGGCCCTTCGCGCCCGCTCCGGCGGCATGAAGGCGAGGGTGCCGGCCATGCCGTCCTCCTCCGGGACGGCCTCGCCCGCGCGATGGGCCAGGCCGAAGCCGGCCAGCCGCACCCTGCCGTCCGCGCCCTCGAAGAGGCTGGCGGGCGTGATGTCGCGGTGAAGCAGCCCGGCGGCGTGCAGGCGCCCGAGGGCACGGGCGGCGCCGGCGGCGATGCGGAGAAAGGCGCCCATGTCGCGCGCCGCGCCGGCCTGCGGCGGCCCGCCCCCGTCGTCGCGCAGAACCAGCACCGGGCCGTCCAGCGTGGCGAAAAGGTGCAGCGGCAGCACGGCCCAGCCGGGCGAGAGCGCGCCGCGAAGCGAGAAGGCGCGGCGCAGCCGGGCTTCGGCGCCGGGCTCCTCGGGCATCGCCGCGCGGCAGAGCAGCCAGGTCATGCCCCTGGCCGGCGAGCGCGCGCGCAGCGTCACCACCAGCCCGTCCGCGGCGACCGGTTCCGTCGCGAGTTCCGCGAGATCCCGCGCATCGCCGGGCCCGTCGCGGAGCGCGTCCGGCGCCCGTGCGGCGGAGGTTGCGCTCAAGCGCCGCCTCCGGGTTCCATGGCCTCCGCAATGCTCGTGACAAGGAGGTTGGGGTTGCACGGCTTCTCGAGGAAGAAGCGCGCGCCGCCGGTGATCGCGCGCTCATGCACGCGCTCGTCGGGAAAGGCGGTGATGAGGATCACGGGCAGCTCGGCGCGGCGGGAGCGCACGGCGCGGAGCAGGTCGAAGCCCGACAGTTCCGGCATCTGGATGTCGGAAACCACGCAGTCGAAGGGCGAAAGGTCCTCCGCGAGGAAGGCCGCCGCCGAGGAGAAGGCCCTGGTGCGGAGGCCGGCCGAGCGCGCGAGGCTCGCGAGCGCCACCCTGACGCTGTCGTCGTCGTCCACGATGGCGATGAGATGATCTCGCAAGCCGCCCGACCTTTCCGGAACCCAGCACCGACGCGGCGGCCCGGCATTCAGCCATACCGCCGCGGCGAGTGCCGCAACACTATACAAGAGTTCAGGCGCGCAGGAGTTCAGGCGCCATGCCCGCCGGTGTCCGGGACGGGGACGCAGCCGGTGCGGCCGGGCGCTTCCATGTGCGGATCGTCCAAAACCATCAGCGCCCGACAAGAGCCCGCGCGCCGCGCCGCCTAGCTTCCGCCGTGTCCGAGGGAAGGGCCCGCATGGCGCGGCGCCCGGACACGGCAGGAGAAGCGGCATGAACGATCATCCACCCTCCGGTCCGGCAACCCGCCGCGGCGTCGTGAGCGGACTCGTCCTGGGCGGCATCGGCGCGGCCGCCCTTCCCCCCGTTTCCGCCGGCGCGCAGCCCGCGCCGGCCATGACACCCCTCACCCCCAACCGGCATCCGGAGCATCGCAGCATGGCCACCTTCACCACGCGGGACGGCACCTCGATCTACTACAAGGACTGGGGCAGCGGCACGCCGGTCGTGTTCAGCCACGGCTGGCCGCTGAGCGGCGACGCCTGGGAGGCGCAGATGGTGCACCTCTCCTCCAACGGCTTCCGCTGCATCGCGCATGACCGCCGCGGCCACGGGCGCTCCTCCCAGCCCTTCGCGGGCAACGACATGGACACCTACGCGGACGACCTCTACGCGCTCATGGAGCATCTCGACCTTCGCGGCGCGATGTTGGTCGGCCATTCCACCGGCGGCGGCGAGGTGGCGCGCGTGGTCGGCCGCCACGGCACGTCGCGCGTCGCCAAGGCGGTGCTCGTCAGCGCCGTCGCGCCCTACCTGATCAGGAACGAGGGCAGCCCCGAGGGCGTGCCGCTGGAGGTGCTCGACGGGCTGCGCGCCAGCATGCTGAAGGACCGCTCGCAGCTCTTCCGCGATTTCACCACCGTGTTCTTTGGCGCGAACCGCCCGGGCGCGCAGGTCTCGCAGGGAATGCGCGACAGCTTCTGGCTGCAGGGCATGATGGGCGGGCTGAAGAACGAGTACGACTGCATCAAGGCCTTCTCGGAAACCGACCTGACGGCGGACCTGCGGAAGATGGACATCCCCGTGCTCGTGATCCACGGCGACGACGACCAGGTGGTGCCGATCGCCGCCGCCGGGATGCGGTCGGCGAAGATCGCGCCGCGGGCGACGCTGAAGGTCTATCCGGGCGGCGCGCACGCGCTGACCGACGTGGCGCGCGACCAGCTCAACGCCGACCTGCTGGCCTTCGCGAGGTCCTGACGGCCGGGGGCGCCCCTCCCGCAGGCGCCCTTTCTCGCTTGCAATATCGCAATCCAGGCTTTGCGGACTGCGTCATGGCCTTGCGCCGCCGCCGCCGCGATCATCCCGCCATCCACTCCGCAGGGACCATCCGACATGCCCACCGCGACCGCGACCCCCGGCAAGCTGCTGCTCAGCCCGGCCGACCACACGCTCGTCATGATCGACTTCCAGTCGCAGATGGCCTTCGCGACAAAGTCCATCGATCCCGTGGCGCTGCGCAACAACGCCGCCCTCGTTTCCGCCGCCGCCGCCGGCTTCGGCGTCCCGACCATCCTCACCACCGTTGCGGAGAAGTCCTTCTCCGGCCCGATGTTCGAGGAGGTGACGGCGCCCTTCCCGGGCCAGGCGCTGCTCGACCGCACCTCCATGAACACCTGGGAGGACGCGGCGGTGATCGCGGAGGTGAACCGCATCGGCAAGTCCCGCATCGTGCTCGCGGGGCTCTGGACGGGCGTGTGCATCGTGGGGCCCGCGCTTTCCGCGCTCGACCAGGGCTTCGAGGTGTTCTTCATCGCCGATGCCTGCGGCGACGTGTCGGACGAGGCGCATGAGCGCGCGGTGCAGCGCATGATCCAGGCGGGCGCGCAGCCGATGACCGCCCTGCAATACCTGCTGGAGCTGCAGCGCGACTGGGCGCGCACCGGCACCTACGAGATGACGACCGGCGTCGCCAGGAAGTACGGCGGCGCCTACGGCCTCGGCATCGTCTACGCCAAGTCCATGTTCAACGCCCACGAAGGCTGAGGCCCGCGCCGGGCCTCGGCGCCCGGCGCGATCCCATCGGAGGACGCGATGAAGCCCTACCTGCTTTCCCTCGGCGCCGGACTTCTCGTCGGCGTCGCGTACGGCGTGCTCGGGGTGCGTTCCCCGGCGCCGCCGGTGATCGCGCTGCTCGGCCTGCTCGGGATCCTCGTGGGCGAGCAGGTGGTTCCCGTGGCGCGGCGGCTGCTGGCGGGGCACCCGCTGCCCGCCGCGGTGCTTCACGCCGATTGCGCGCAGCATCTCTTCGGCCGCCTGCCGGGGCGCGGCGCCGCGGCACGGGAGCACGTCTGATGCCGGAGATCACGCGCCGCACCATGGCCGGGGGCGCCGCAGCCCTGGGCCTTGCCACCCTCAACCGGAGCCCCGCCATGGCCGCATCCGCGCCCGACCTGATCCTGCACAATGGCCGGATCACCACCCTGGACCGGGGGCGGCCGGCGCCGGAGGCGGTCGCGGTGACCGGCGGCCGCTTCTCCGCCGTGGGGGATGCGGACGCCATCCTGCCCACCGCCGGGCCGGGCACGCGGATGATCGACCTCAAGGGACGGCGCCTCATCCCAGGGCTGATCGACAACCATCTGCACATCATCCGCGGCGGGCTGAACTTCAACATGGAGCTGCGCTGGGACGGCGTGCGCAGCCTGGCGGACGCGATGGGCATGCTGCGCGCGCAGGTGGCGATCACGCCGCCGCCGCAATGGGTGCGCATCGTCGGCGGCTTCACCGAGCACCAGTTCGCCGAGAAGCGCTTGCCGACGCTGGACGAGATCAACGCGGTCGCGCCCGACACGCCCGTCTTCATCCTGCACCTGTACGACCGCGCGCTGCTGAACGGCGCGGCGCTGCGGGCGGCGGGCTACACCAAGGACACGCCGAACCCGCCGGGCGGCGAGATCCAGCGCGGGCCGGACGGCACGCCGACCGGCCTGCTGCTGGCGCGGCCGAACGCCACCATCCTCTACGCGACGCTTGCCAGGGGTCCGACGCTGCCCTTCGACTACCAGCTCAACTCCACCCGCCACTTCCTGCGCGACCTCAACCGCCTGGGCGTGACGGGCGCGATCGACGCGGGCGGCGGCTACCAGAATTACCCGGACGACTACAAGGTGATCCAGAAGCTGGCCGATGACGGCGAGCTGACGGTGCGCATCGCCTACAACCTGTTCACGCAGAAGCCCAAGGCGGAAAAGGAGGACTTCCTGCGCTGGACGGGCTCGGCGAAGTACCAGCAGGGCGACGACTACTTCCGCCTGAACGGGGCGGGCGAGATGCTGGTCTTCTCCGCCGCCGACTTCGAGGACTTCCGCGTGGAGCGGCCGGAGATGCCGCCCGAGATGGAGCCGGAGCTGGAGGCGGTCGCGCGCATCCTCGTCCAGAACCGCTGGCCCTGGCGGCTGCACGCCACCTACGACCAGACCATCGACCGCGCGCTGAACGTGTTCGAGAAGGTGAACGCCGAGATGCCGATCGGCGACCTCCACTGGATCTTCGACCACGCGGAAACGGTGAGCGAGCGCAACCTGGAGCGCATCGCGCGCCTCGGCGGCGGCGTCGCGGTGCAGCACCGCATGGCCTACCAGGGCGAGTACTTCGTGGAGCGCTACGGCGCGCGCGCGGCGGAGGCGACGCCGCCGGTGGCGAAGATGCTGGAGATGGGGGTGAAGGTTTCCGCCGGCACGGACGCCACCCGCGTCGCCTCCTACAACCCCTGGGTCGCGCTCTACTGGCTGACCACCGGCAAGACGGTCGGCGGGCTGCGCATCACGCCCGAGCGCAACACCATCGACCGCGAGACGGCGCTGCGGATGATGACGGAAAAGGTCACCTGGTTCTCCAACGAGGAGGGCAAGAAGGGCCTGATCGCGGAGGGGATGCTCGCCGACCTCGCGGTGCTCGACCGCGACTACTTCAGCATCCCCGGCGACGAGATCCAGGACGTGACCTCGCTGCTGACGGTGGTGGGCGGGGTGGTGGTGCACGGCGCGGGCGACTTCGCCTCCCTCGCGCCGCCGCTTCCGCCGGCCATGCCGGACTGGTCGCCCGTGCGGCGCTTCGGCGGCTACCAGGACCGCCGGGCCGAGGCGCCGGGGGCGAAGGGGGCCTTCGCCCGCGCGGTCGCCCGCTGCTGCGACGCCGCCTGCGGCGTGCACGGGCACGACCATGCCCGCGCCTGGGCGGCCTCCGCCCCGGCCGGGGCGGACAAGGGCTTCTGGGGGGCGCTGGGCTGCTCCTGCTGGGCCTTCTGAGGATGAGCCCGGCCCTGCGGCGCGCGCTGATCTTCCTTGGCCTGCTCGGTCTCTGCGCGGCCTATATCCAGGGCGGGCTGAACAAGCTGGTGGACTACCCGGGCGCGGTGGCGGAGGCGGCGCATTTCGGGCTGCCGCTGCCGGCCGCGACGGCCGCCCTCACCATCGCGCTGGAGCTTGCCGCCAGCCTGATGGTGCTCACCGGGCGGCTGCGCTGGCTCGGCGCGCTGGCCCTGATGCTGTTCACCCTTGCCGCGACCTTGATCGCCAACCGCTACTGGGTGCTGCCGCCGGGGCAGGAGCGCTTCATGACGGCCAACGGGTTCTTCGAGCATCTCGGCCTCGCGGGTGCCTTCCTGCTCGTCGCGCTGTGGGACCGGCAGGGCGCGAGGAACCCGGCATGAGCGCGCCCCAGCCCGCCACGGGGCCCTTCGCGCCGCTGCGGCAGACCACCTTCGCGGTGATCTGGGCGGCCACCGTTCTCGGCAACACCGGCAGCTTCATGCGCGACGTGGCCAGTTCCTGGCTGGTGACGGATCTCGCCGCCGGGCCCGCGGCCGTGTCGCTGATCCAGGCCGCGGGCACGCTGCCGATCTTCCTGCTGGCGATCCCGGCGGGCGTGCTGTCGGACATCCTGGACCGGCGCCGCTTCCTGATCGCGGTGCAGGTGCTGCTGGCGGCCGTGAGCGGCACGCTGGTCCTGCTTTCCTGGCTCGGGCTGATGACGGTCACGGCGCTGGTCGCGCTCACCTTCGTGGGGGGCATCGGGGCCGCGCTCATGGCACCGGCCTGGCAGGCCATCGTGCCGGAGCTTGTGACGGCAAAGGACATGAAGGGCGCGGTCGCGCTCAACTCGCTCGGCATCAACATCGCCCGGTCCATCGGGCCGGCGGCGGGCGGGCTGCTGCTCTCGGCGGCGGGCGCGGCCTTCACCTACGGCGCGGACGTGGTGAGCTATGTCTTTGTCATCGCCGCCCTGCTCTGGTGGAAGCGGCCGGAGAAGGTGGAGGACGCGCTGTCCGAGAACTTCGGCGGCGCCTTCCGGGCCGGGCTGCGCTACGCGCGCGCCAGCCGGGAGCTGCATGTGGTGCTGCTGCGCGCGGCGATCTTCTTCGCCTTCGCCAGCGCCGTCTGGGCGCTGCTGCCGCTGGTCGCGCGCAACCTGCTGGGGGGCGATGCCGGCTTCTACGGCATCCTGCTCGGCGCGGTGGGGCTGGGGGCCATCGGCGGCGCGCTGCTGCTGCCGCGGCTGCGCGCCGTGCTGGACGCGGACGGGCTGATGCTCGCGGCCAGCCTGGCGGCGGCGGGCGTCATGGCGGCGCTCGCGATGGCGCCGCCGCGCTGGCTCGCCCTTCCGGTGCTGCTGCTGCTCGGCATGGCCTGGATCGTGGCGCTGACCACGCTGAACGGCGCGGCGCAGGCGATCCTGCCGAACTGGGTGCGGGGGCGGGCGCTGGCCGTCTATCTCACGGTGTTCAACGGCGCCATGGCGCTGGGCAGCCTCGGCTGGGGCGCGGTGGCGGAGGCGACCGGCGTGCCCGCGGCCCTGCTGGCGGGGGCGGGCGGGCTGGCCGTCGTCGCCCTCGTGCTCCACCGGGTGAAGCTGCCGGTGGGCGAGGCGGACCTGGTTCCCTCCGACCACTGGCCGGAGCCGCTGACGGCCGACCCGGTGCCGCATGACCGCGGCCCCGTGCTGATCCTGATCGAGTACCAGGTGGAGCGGGCCGACCGGGTGGCCTTCCTGCGCGCGCTCAACGCCCTTTCGACCGAGCGGCGGCGGGACGGCGCCTATGGCTGGGGCATCACCGAGGACGCGGCCGACCCCGGGAAGCTGGTGGAGTGGTTCATGGTGGAATCCTGGGCCGAGCACCTGCGCCAGCACCGCCGCGTCTCGCGCGCCGATGCGGACGTGCAGCAGGCGGTGCGCCGCTTCCACGTCGGGCCGGAGGCGCCCGTGGTGCGGCACTTCCTCACGGTGGGACCGGCCCCGGGCTGAAGGACGCGGCCCGTATCCACGTTGCCGCCGGGTGCTGGCCCCCGCTATGCATGGGCGGGTTCAGCGACTTCTCGGGGGCGATCGATGGATCAGGCCAGGAGCCTGGATGACGGGAGCGAAGCCGATCCCCTCGTCCTGGTGGTGGATGACGACGCCCGCGTGCGCCAGGCGATCGACAGTCTGCTCCGGTCCGTCGGCCATGGCACGCTGCTCTACGAGGTGGCGCACGAGCTTCTCGACGCGCCCCTGCCGGAGCGCGTCGGCTGCATCATCATGGATGTCCGCATTCCCCGGATGAGCGGGCTGGAGTTCCAGGAGCGCCTGGCGGAGCGGGGCGAGCACCCGCCGATCATCTTCGTCACGGGCTACGGCGACGTTCCGATGAGCGTCCGCGCCATGAAGGCGGGGGCGGCCGACTTCCTGGTTAAGCCCTTCCGCGACCAGGACATGCTGGACGCGGTGGACGCCGCGCTGAAGCGCGACCGCGGGCGGCGCCGGGCGCTCGGTGCCGCCTCCGCCGCGCGGTCGCGCCATGCCACGCTGACCCCGCGCGAGGTGCAGGTGATGGCGCTCGTCGTATCCGGGCTGATGAACAAGCAGGTCGCCGGCGAGCTGGGGCTGAGCGAGATCACCGTGAAGCTCCACCGGGCGAGCGTCATGCGGAAGATGGAGGTGCGCACGCTCGCCGATCTCGTGCGCGCGGCGGAGCTGGTCGGGCGCGACGGGCAGCGGGGCTAGGCCGCCCTGGCGGGCAGGGCGAAGCGGAAGGTCGCGCCCGCGCCCGGCTCGCTCGTCGCCCAGAGGCGCCCGCCATGGGCCTCCACGCAGGTGCGGCAGATCGCCAGGCCCATGCCCATGCCGCCCGCGCGGGTGGAATAGAAGGGTTCGAAGAGGCGGGGGAGCTGCGCGGGGTCGAGGCCGGGGCCGTGGTCCTCCACCTCCGTCACCACCTCGCCGCCCGCCCCGCGGATCCGCACCGTGAGGTCGCGCGGCCCCTGGACCGGAGCCATCGCCTGCGCCCCGTTCAGCATCAGGTTCACCAGCACCTGCCCGATCTGGACGGGATCGGCGAGAACGGCGGGCAGCCCCGCCTCCGCGTCGAGATGCACCGAGATGCCGGCGGCGCGCAGTTCCCGCTCGATCAGCAGGATGGCGTCCCGCGCGGTGGCGGCGAGGTCCACGGCCTCGCTGCGGCGCGGCGCGTTGCCGAGGAAGCGGCGGATGCGCGAGACCACGTCGCGCGCCCGCAGGCCATCGCGCACGGCACTGGCCATGGCGCTGCGCGCCTCGCCGAGGTTCGGCTCGGGACGGTCCAGCCAGCGCCGGGCGGCCTCGGCATGGCTGAGCACGGCGGCCAGCGGCGAGTTCACCTCGTGCGCGATCGAGGCCGTCAGCGTGCCGACGGTGGTGATGCGCGACGCCCTGGCGATCTCGGTTTCCATCTGCGCCAGCCTGGCCTGGGCCGCCTTGTAGCCGGAGACGTCGATGGCCGTGACGATGATGTCGCGGAAGCCCTCCATGCTGTCCGGCAGCTCCGCGGTGAAGAGCACGTCGAGCACGCTGCCGTCGGGGCGGGTGATGTGGGCCTCGGAGCGGTAGAAGCGCTCGCCGTTCGAGATGGCGAGCAGCCACTGGTCGAAGGTCTGGTCGGTGTTCGGCAGGATGCGCGCGAGGGAACCGACCAGGGCCTCCTTGCCGGCCACGCCCATCATCTCGACGGTGAAGGCGTTCACGTCGCGGATCACCACCTCCTCGCGCAGCTTCCGCGCGAGGTCGGGCCGGGCGACGTAATAGGCGAGCACGTCGTCCACGCCGGCCTGGCGGAGGGAAAGGATGGCCTTGCCGACCATGGACCAGTCCTCCCGCCAGAGGGAGATGCCCGCCCGCTCGAAGAGGGCATCCTGGCCCTGCGCGCTTTCCTTCATCTCCCGGCCCAGCCGCAAGGCGAGCGCGGCCGCGATCCCCAGCAGCGCCACGGCGGCGATCCAGCCGGCCAGGCCGGCCCGCGGCGCCGCGCCGGCGAGGAGCGGCAGGAGAAGAAGCAGGGCGGGTTGCGCGGACCGGAGGGGCGGGAACCGCCCCTGCCCGGTTCTGGTGGGGTTGGCCCAGCGCGGCATCCCGCCCATGGCTGGATCCGGGCTTGCCGCCGTGCTGGCCGGCCAGAGAGAGAAAACCTGCTTCACGTCCTGCCCTGCTGCGCCCCAGTTGCCGGCGCGGGGCGCGCCCGGGCCGGCGGAGCCTGATCATGGAGCGGGACGGCGGCAAGCCAACCCTTGGTATGGGTGACGGGCGGCACGGCCGGAAGGGACCGGTGGCGGCGCCGGCCGCTCAGGGAGGGGACGGCGAAAGCCGGCGTACCGCGGCCTCGGCCTCGGCGGAGACGGCCTGCCAGCCCGCTCGGTCGTTGCGGGTGGCCGGGAAGCGCAGCGCGGGGCCGATGATGAGGGTGAGAGGGCGCCCCGGGCGCGGCAGGCGGGCCCCGGCGGGCCAGGCATCGCGGGCCCCCTCCAGCCAGCAGGGGACCACGGGGATACCGGTGCCGGCGACGAGCATGCCGAGACCGGGCTGGAAGGGTGCCATGGCGCCGGTGCGGCTGCGGGTGCCCTCGGGGAACAGGATGTAGGCCAGGGCGTCCTCGGCGAGGCGGGCGCGCATGGTGTCGAGCTCCCCGCGCCGGCTGCGGCCACGCCAGACCGGCAGGGCGTTGATGGCATAGGCCGAGAGCACCGAGCGGGCGGCGTTGCCGAAGAAGAGCTCGCCCGCGGCCAGGGCATGGGCACGCCGCGCGGCGGGGCCGCGCAGCGCCGCCAGGAGGGCGAGGGCGTCGAGATGGCTCGCGTGGTTGGCGACCATGACGAAGGGGCCGTGGGTGGGAAGGTTCGCCTGCCCCTCGATCCGGAAGCGGTGGGCGGCGCGGAGATAGGCGCGGACGGCGCGCCGCCAGGCGGTGTTCACGGCGAGGCCGACGAGGCCGGGTTCCCGCCCGAGGCTGCGGAGGCGGTCGGCCGGGGTGAGGCCGAGGTCGCGGGCGGGGCGGAGGTTCCAGTCCATGGGGATCAGGGGCCGGTGATCAGGCGCGTGGGAGAGTCGAGGCCGAAGCCGACGAAGTAGCCGACGAGGTGGAAGATGGCGGGGGCGACGAGGAGCAGGGAGTTGAAGCGGTCCAGCACGCCGCCATGGCCGGGAAGGACGGTGCCCATGTCCTTGATGCCGAGGTCGCGCTTGATGGAGGAGAGGAGGAGGTCGCCCGCCTGCCCGGCGACGCTGACCAGCGCGCCCATGGCCACGAGCCAGACGGGGTTGGCCAGCGGCGTGCCGCGGAAGATGGCGGCGCCGACCAGGGCGACGAGGGTGGTGGTGACGAGGACGGCGCCGAGGGAGCCGGAGACCGTCTTGTTCGGGCTGGTGGCCGGCAGGAGCTTTGCGCCCCCGATGAGCTTGCCGCAGGTGAAGGCGGCGACATCGTTCAGCGCGACGGCGGTGAGCAGGAGCAGGACGAGCGGGCGGTAGCCCGGATCGTTCGCCATGTAGCCGAGATGGGCGAGGCCGGCACCGAAGAGCATGAAGGCGAGGATGGCGAGCGCGGTGCGCTGGATGTAGCCGGCGGGCCGGTCCAGCGGGATGGTGCAGACCGCCAGCAGGCAGGCGGTGAGCGGCCAGAGGGCAACGAAGAACCCGTACCAGTGGTCGAGCGCCGCGAAGTTCACGGCGAGGATGCCCAGCACGATCACGAGGCTCAGCACGCGCTCGCGGAAGAGGCCGGTGGCGCGCGCGTATTCGCGGTAGCAGGCGAGCGACAGGACCGTGACGGCGCCGATGGTCCAGGCGCGGCCGAGCAGGACGGGGCCGAGCATGAGCGGCAGCAGCACGCACCAGGAGGCCCAGCGGAGCCAGAGCTCGCGCCGGAACTCGGGCTTCGCGCGGCCGGAGCGCGAGAGCCAGAGGATGGCGAGGCCGGAGACGGCGAGCACGGCGAGTGTCGCGAGGATGATGCCGGTGGTGACGGGATGCGCGAAGGCGCCGCCGGGCGGCGCGGGAATCATGCGCCGCCCCTTGGCGCGGCGGCGGGACCCGACCTCAGGGCGCGGGCGGTGCCCAGGAGGCGGCGGAGCGCGGTGAGCGTGGCGAGGGCGGTGATGGCGATGAGGGCCCAGACCGGCAGGGCGCCCTGCCAGGAAAGGGGCGTGAGGGCGCACCAGAGGGCGAGCGCGGTGACGAGGGCCATGCGCTGCTGCTTGGCCATGGGCCCGCGGAAGTCGCTCGGCGCGCCGGCGGCACGGCCGGTGGTGCGGATATAGGCCGTGGCCATGGCGGCGAGCGACGCCGCGAGGCCGAGGGCCGGGCTGTGGGCGGCCAGGCCCAGGCCAAGCAGGACGGCGGTGTCGGAAACGCGGTCGGGCACCTCGTTCCACAGCTCGCCCACCGGGGAGGCGACGCCGCGGCCGATCGCGACCATGCCGTCCATGAGGTTGGCCAGCAGGCGGAGCTGGATCAGGAGGGCGCCGAGGATCCAGAGCGGGCGGGCGGCGCCGGGCCACCATGCCGTGCCGGCCAGGGCGAGGCCGGCGAGGAGGCCGGCTGCCATGCCGGCGGCGGAGATGCCGTTGGGCGAGGCGCGGCGCGTGATCAGCCAGGCGGCGAGGGCATTGGCGGGGCCGGTGTTGCGGGCGGCGATGGGGCGGCGGTCGCCCCCCTCCCCTGCCGCCTGGGTGGTGATCGTTTCCATGCCGGCAGCTTGGCACGCCGGATGGGTGGGTGGCTAACCGTCGATGTTGGGGTCCACGGTTCCGGGGTCGGGGTTGGGGGCTGGGTCGGGGGCTGCCGGGCCGCCACGGACGACGCGGCCGCGGGAAAGCTCCGTGATCACGCCGTGCAGGGTGCGGAGCTCCTGTTCGGTCACCTCGCCGCGCTCGAAGAGGTGGCGGAGGTTGCGGACCATGCCCGGGCGCTTGGGGATGTTGTCGAGGAAGCCGCAGGCGTCGAGCTCGCGCACGAGACGGCCGAGGAAGCCCTCCAGCTCGCCCTTGGTGGCCACGCGGGTCTCGTTGGTCATGAAGGCGCGGGGCGGCGTGGGTTCCTCGGCGATCCACCACTCATAGGCCAGGATCATCACGGCCTGGGCGAGGTTCAGGCTCATGTGCTGGGGGTTGAGGGGATAGCGGACGAGGGTGTCGGCGCGGGCCATGTCCTCGGCGTCGAGGCCGGCGCGCTCGGGGCCGAAGAGGATGGCGGCGCGGAGGCTGCCCGAGTTGACCGAGCGAAGCTCGGCGGCGGCGGCGCGGGCGGTGAGAACGGGGATGATGACGTGGCGGGGGCGCGGGCAGGTGGCGAGGACGCGGTGGCAGTCCGCCACGGCGTCCTCCACCGTGTCATGGACCGTCGCGGCGTCGAGGATGCGGTCGGCGCCAGAGGCGGCGCGCCAGGCGGTGGCCTGGGGCCAGCCGTCGCGCGGGGCGACGAGGCGGAGGTGGAACAGGCCGCCATTGGCCATGGCGCGGGCGACCGTGCCGATGTTCTGCGCGAGCTGCGGGCGGACGAGCACCACGATGGGGCTCTCGCCCGGCGGGGGCTCCAGGGCGGCGCCGCCCTCTCTTCCGGTCATGGGGCGGGGATCGCGGGGGTGGGGATCATGGGGGCGGGGCCTGCTGCGCGCGCCGCCCATTCGCGGCGAAGGAGGGACATGAGGATAAGGGCGGTGCGGGTGCCGTCCGGGTTCAGCCGCGCCTCGCGCAGGGTGCCTTCCTCGGCGAAGTGCTGCGCGCGGTAGACATGGCGCGCGCGGTCGTTGGTGGCGACGACGTAGAGCCAGAGCCGGTGGGCGGCGGTGTTCCCGAAGGTCCAGCCGCCGATGGCGCGCAGGAAGGGAGCGCCGAGGCCCTGCCCGGGCGCGGCGACCGCGATGCGCTTGAGGCAGATGTTGCCGTGCACGTCCCGCATGTCCGACAGGATGGCGAAGCCCGCTGGCCGCCCGTCCGGTCCGTCCGCGATGAGGTAGGCGTGGTCCGGGCCGGCGATGGAGGCGGCGTGCTCTTCCTCCGCCCAGAGATTGATGAAGGCGTCGTGGCCGGGGATGCGCTCCACGGCCATGACGAAGGGAATGTCGGCGGGGGTGGCCGGGCGGAGGGCTACGCGCGGCGCCATGTGGTGGCACCCTTGGCGTCCTCCAGCACGATGCCCCTGGCGGCGAGGTCGGCGCGGATGCGGTCGGCCTCGGCCCAGTCGCGGGCGGCGCGGGCGGCGAGGCGGGCCTGGATGGCGGCCTCGATCTCCGCGTCGTCGCCCTCCCCTGCCCCGCCTTTCCGCCACGCCTGCGGGTCGGAGGGGAGGAGGCCGAGTGCGGAGGCGGCCTGGCGCAGCGCGGCGCCCGCCTGGCCCGGCTTCGGCTTCCAGTCCCGGCCCGCGCGGGACAGGACGGCGGTCATCGAGCCGCCGACCTGCATGACGTTCTCCAGCGCGCGGAGGTCGCGCAGGCGGGCGACGGCGAGCGGGGTGTTGAGGTCGTCGGCGAGCGGTTCGAGGGCCCAGGCGACCATGTCGGCCACCGTCGCGTCGTCGGCCTCGGGCGCGGGGAGCTTGCGGACGAGGAGGGCGTAGTGGTCGTCGAGTTCCGCGCGGGCCTCGTCGAGACGTTCGGCGGTGTAGTCCAGCGCCGCGCGGTAGTGGGTCTTGAGCAGCAGCAGGCGGAAGGCCTCGCCGGCCCAGGACCCGCGCTGGAGGATGTCGCGCACGGTGAGGAAGTTGCCGAGCGACTTCGACATCTTCTCGCCGTCCACCAGCAGCATGCCGTTGTGCATCCACAGATGCGCGAAGCGGGTGCCTGGGAAGGCGCAGCAGGACTGCGCGACCTCGTTCTCGTGGTGCGGGAAGAGCAGGTCGGCCCCGCCGCCGTGGATGTCGAATTCCTCGCCGAGGTTCTTCCAGGCCATGGCGGAGCACTCGATGTGCCAGCCCGGGCGGCCGCGGCCCCAGGGGCTGTCCCAGCCGGGCGTGTCGGTGTCGCTGGGCTTCCACAGCACGAAGTCGCCGGGGTCGCGCTTGTAGGGGGCGACCTCCACGCGGGCGCCGGCGAGCATCTCGTCGGGCGAGCGGCCGGAAAGGTGGCCGTAATCGGGATAGGAGGACACGGCGAAGAGCACGTGGCCTTCGGCGGCGTAGGCGTTTCCGTTGGCGATCAGTCGCTCGATGAGCGCGATCATCTCGGGGATGCTGGCGGTGGCGCGCGGCTCGATGTCGGGCGGCGCGCAGTTCAGGGCCTGCATGTCGGCGTGAAAGTCGGCGATGGTGCGCTCGGTGATCCCGGCGATGGGCACGCCGCTCTCGCGGGCCCGCGCGTTGATCTTGTCGTCCACGTCCGTGATGTTGCGGACATAGGTGAGGCGGGCGAACTCGCGGCGCAGCAGGCGGGCGAGCACGTCGAAGACGACGACGGGGCGCGCGTTGCCGAGATGGGCGAGGTCGTAGACGGTCGGGCCGCAGACGTAGAGGCGGACATGGTCCGGGTCGATCGGCCGGAACTCGACCTTCTCGCGCCGGGCGCTGTCGTGGAACTGGAGCATTCTGGTCAACCGATCGCGCGTTGCAGCCGGGACGCGGCGCGGGCGCGGCCGATCAGCGGCAGGAAGGTCTTGAGGTCCGGGCCGTGGTCCTCGCCGGTGAGGGCGCGGCGGAGCGGGAGGAAGAGGGCCTTGCCCTTCTTCTGCGCGGCCTGGCCGATGGCGGCGGTCCAGGCCGGCCAGCTGGTTTCGTCCCAGGGCTCGGGGGGCAGCGACTGGAGGGCGGCTTGCAGCAGTGCCGTCTCGTCGGGCTGGGGGGCGACGGTGATCTCGCCGCGGGCGATCTCGTACCAGTCGCGGACCTCGGCGAGCAGGTCGAGGTTGCCCCGGATGGCCAGCCAGAAGGGCTCGTCGGCGCCCTCGGGCAGGCGATCGCGGACGTCGGCGAAGGCCAGGGCGTGCAGGTGCTTGCGGTTGAGCGCCAGCAGCTGCTTGGTGTCGAAGCGCGCGGGGGAGTGGGAAACGCGGGTGATGTCCCAGCTCTGCGCGAGGCCGCGGGGCGCGGCCGCCACGGGATCGTTGGAGGTGCCCAGCGCCGCGAGGTAGCCGGTCAGCGCCGCGGGCTCGATGCCGTCGCGGCGGAACTGGCGGAGCGAGACGCTGCCGAGGCGCTTGGAAAGCTGGCCGCCCTCGCTGTCCGTCAGCAGGGGCATGTGGGCGAAGTGGATGCGGTTGGGCCGGCCCGACAGGCCCTCCAGAATGTCGATCTGGATGCCGGTGCTGGTGACGTGGTCCTCGCCGCGGATGACGTGGGTGATCCCGGTTTCCAGGTCATCGACGACGGAGGTGAAGGTGTAGAGGAAGGAACCGTCGGCGCGGATCAGCACCGGGTCCGACAGGCTCGGCAGCTTCACCTGGCGGTTCCCCAGCACGCCGTCCTGCCAGGTGACGGTGCGGGTGTTGAGCTTGAAGCGCCAGTGCGGGGACTTGCCGTTCTCGATGGCGCGGGCGAGCTGCTCGGCCGTCATCTTGAGGGCGCCGCGGTCGTAGATGGGGGCGCGGCCCTGCTTTCTGCGCTGCTCGCGCTTGTAGTTCAGCTCCTCCTCGGTCTCGAGGCAGGGGTAGAGCAGGCCCTTCTTCTTCAGGACCTCGGCGGCGGCCTGGTAGCGCTCGATGCGGTCGGACTGGCGGAAGCTCTCGTCCCAGTCGAGGCCGAGCCAGCGCAGGTCCTCCTCGATGCCCTGGGCGAATTCGGGCTTGGAGCGCTCGGTGTCGGTGTCGTCCAGGCGGAGGATGAAGGTGCCGCCGCGCTTCCTTGCCTCAAGCCAGTTGGCGAGGGCGATGCGGGCGTTGCCGACATGGAGCCAGCCGGTGGGAGACGGGGCGAAGCGGACCTTCACGCGTCATGTCCTTCGGCGTCGTCCGCCGCTTCGTCGGCTTCCTCGTCCTCGGCCATGTCGCGGCGTGGGTCGAGGGCGCGCCAGTCGCGCTCGCTCTTCTTGCGGGAGGGCTTCTCGGCGAAGGCGCGGATGTCGGCGGCCGAGGTCCAGTGCTCGCCGCTGGGGTCCAGCGCCTCCGCGTCCTCGCCGAAGGCGAACCAGGCGGCCAGCACGGCGTCGGCGTCCATGCCGGGCGCGCGGCAGCGCTCGATGCTGTCGCGCACGTAGCGGCGCGCGAAGGTGGCGGCGTCGGCCACGGTGGAGAAGCCGCGGATCTCCTCCACGGGGTCGTCCCCATTGGCGCCGGACAGGTCCTTGATGCGCACGAAGGGGCCAAGGGCCGCTGGCTGGGGTGACGTGTTCATGGCGCCTCGGCTCCTTCGGGGTTGGGGCGGGCGGGCGCGGGCGGGGGGAACGCCACGCCGGGCGGGGCCCGGCGGCGCTTGTAGTCCGCGCGGGCAAGGCTTTGCCAGAGGCGGAGCGGCGCGGCAGGGGCGCCGGGGGGGCGGGGCTCCACGGCGGGCGGGGCGAGGAAGCGGTCCGCCGGGCCGGTTGCGGCGCGCCAGGCGGACAGGGCGGCGAGGGTGCCGGGGGCGAGGTGGCGCAGGGGGGCGATGGCCGTTCCGGTGCCGCTTTCCGCGGTGACGATGGGCAGCAGGCCCTGGGCCTCGGCCAGGGATGACAGCGCGGCGTCCCGCAGGCGGGAAGCAGGATCGGCCCCGGCGGGCAGGACGGCCGCGAGGGCCCGGAGCGCGGGGGCGAGGTCGATGACCTCCGCCTGGAGGTCGAGGCGGCGGGCGGCGGCCAGGGCGGCCGGCGGGGCGGCCCCCTCCCCCGCGACGACGCAGCGCAGGCCGGCGGGGCCGAAGGCGTCGAGCGCGAGCGTGGCGGCCAGGGCGCTGGCGGAGTCCCCGGCGAGGGGAAGGAGGAAGCGGGTGGCGACGTGGCGCGCCGCGTGGTCGCGGAGCGCGAGGATCAGGGCGCGCCAGGCCTGCTCCTCCTCTCCCATGGGATGGGGCGCCGGATGGGGGAGGCAGCGCCAGGCCGAGCCGTCATGCCGCCATTCGGTGAGGGTCAGGGCCTCGGCGAAGGGGGGAAGGACGAGGGCGGAGCTGCGGTCGGGGTTCAACACCAGGGCGGAGCCGTCATGGGCGGCCTCCTCCTCGGCGCCGAGGCGGTTGAGGAGGATCAGGGGAAGGCCGTTCTCCACCACGCGGGCCAGGGCGCGCTGGAGGCGGCGTTCGGCGGCACCGGGTTCATGCGCCAGGGAATCCAGGGCCACCAGCAGGTCGGCGCCGGTTTCGGCCAGGGTTTCCGCCACCGCGGGCCCGCGCCAGTCCGCGCCGGGCATGAGGCCGAGGCGGGCGCCGCGGAGAAACAGGGGGCCGGGCACGGGGCCGGGATCGTAGCCCGCGCGGGGATGATGGGCGGCGAGGCTGCGGCGCGTGCCCGCCTCCAGCAGGTGGAGGGCGTCATGGAGGCGGGGCCCGTCCCGCCAGGGGGCGCCGAGCAGAAGGGCCGGGCCGCCATCGGCGGTTCCGGCCGCGAGGCCATCCAGGGCCGCTTGGAGCGGCGCGGCGAAGGCGGGCTGGGCCGCGAGCCCGGCCGGGACGGCGCCGGACAGGGAGGAGGCGGGGGTAATCAGGAGATCAGCGCCGGCCCCGGCCGCCCGCGCGCGGAGGGCCCGGAGGCGGCCGGCGTTCTCCCCGATCGCGGCCATCCCTGGGTTGAACTGCGCGAGGGCGATGCGGAGGGTCGGGGCCATGCGGGGCGGACCCTAGAGGCTGATGCGGCGCGTTCCCAGAGGCGCATCGCGCGCCCTCATGGCCCCCGCGAAGATGTTTCCACCGCGGAGGGCTGCCTGCTATGCCTTGCGCAAGAAGAACAAGAGAACGGGGAAGGAGCGATGCCGGGAGCCAGCGCCCGACCGCATGCCGAGCGCATCCGGGCCGCCCTGCAGGACGGTTCCGCGGTGCATTCCGCCATCGCCGCCTCATGGCGCCGGTCGGCGCTTCTTCATGGCCTGGACCCGGAGGCGCGCGCCGCCCGGCAGGCCCTTGCCAGCGCCGAGCTGCGGCAGGTGCGGGACGCCATGGGGCCGCTGGTCGAGCTTGCCCAGCCCGTGATGGACCGGCTGTTCCAGGCGGTGGGCGGCATCGGCTGCTGCGTGGTGCTGACCGACGAGCGCGGCGTGCTGGTGGAGCGGCGCGGCGCCGGGGGCGAGGACCGGCAGTTCCGCGACTGGGGCCTCTGGACCGGTGCCGTCTGGAGCGAGGCGCGCGAGGGTACCAATGCCATCGGCACCTGCCTGGCCGAGGGGCGGCCGCTGACGGTCCACCGGGACCAGCACTTCCAGGCCCGGAACGCCCTGCTGAGCTGCACCACCGCGCCCGTTTACGACCACGAGGGGCGACTGGCCGCGGCGCTGGACGTGTCCTCGGCCCGGCGCGACCTGACGGAGGGGATGACCGCGCTGATCGCGGCCAGCGTGGCCGAGGCCGCGCGCCGGATCGAGGAGCGCTGCTTCCGGCAGGCCTTTCCGCGCGCGCGGATCGTGCTGGCCGACGACCGCACCGCGGGCGCGCTGCTGGCGATCGATGCCGACGACCTGGTGGTGGGCGCCAGCCGTTCCGCCCGCCAGGCGCTGGGCATCACCGCCGCCCGGCTGCGCCGCCCCCTTCCCGCCGCCGACGTGCTGGGCGCGGGGGAGGCCGAGGCCGCCCCGCCCGCCCTGGCGCAGGCCGAGCGCGGCGCCCTTCAACGTGCGCTGGCGCGGGCCGGGGGCAATGTTTCCGCCGCCGCGGAGGCGCTGGGCATCAGCCGGGCGACCCTGCACCGCAAGCTGCGCCGGCTCGGGCTGCGCGGCGGCGGCTGAGGGCGCGGCCGGGCGGGCTTGTGTCGCAGTTCTGCGACACGGCGCGCGCGACGGGCGCGCGAGCGCGGTGACAGGGCCGGGGAACGCGTCCCATCCTGGCCCCGATGCGATCCACCAGGGACGCACGGAGGAAGTCCATGACCAAGATCGACGTGGCCCGCCAGGGCGAATCCCCCTTCAAGAGCCGCTACGGCAACTTCATCGGCGGGCAGTGGATGGAGGCGGCGAGCGGGCGCAGCTTCAGCAACGCCTCTCCCGTCAATGGCCGCGTGCTGTGCGACGTCGCGCGCTCGGACGCGGTGGACGTGGAGCGGGCGCTGGATGCGGCCCATGCCGCCCGCGAAAGCTGGGGCCGTACCAGCACCACCGAGCGTTCGCGGGTGCTCAACGCCATCGCGCAGCGGATGGAGGACAACCTCGACCGGCTCGCGCTGGCCGAGACGCTCGACAACGGCAAGCCGATCCGCGAGACCACCGCCGCCGACCTGCCGCTGGCGATCGACCACTTCCGCTATTTCGCGGGCTGCATCCGCGCGCAGGAAGGCGCGCTGAGCGAGATCGACCACGACACCATCGCCTATCACTTCCAGGAACCGCTGGGCGTGGTCGGGCAGATCATTCCCTGGAACTTCCCGCTGCTGATGGCCTGCTGGAAGCTGGCGCCGGCGCTGGCCGCCGGGAATTGCGTGGTGCTCAAGCCCGCCGAGCAGACGCCGGCCTCCATCCTGGTCTGGGCGGAGCTGATCGCGGACCTGCTGCCGCCGGGCGTGCTGAACATCGTCAACGGCTTCGGGCTCGAGGCGGGCAAGCCGCTGGCGTCCAGCCCGCGCATCAGCAAGATCGCCTTCACCGGCGAGACGACGACGGGCCGGCTGATCATGCAGTATGCGAGCCAGAACCTGATCCCGGTGACGCTGGAGCTGGGCGGCAAGTCGCCCAACATCTTCTTCGCGGACGTGGCGGCCGAGGACGACGACTTCTTCGACAAGGCGCTGGAGGGCTTCACCATGTTCGCCCTCAACCAGGGCGAGGTCTGCACCTGTCCCTCCCGCGCGCTGATCCACGAGAGCCTGTACGACCGCTTCATGGAGCGGGCGCTCCAGCGGGTGAAGGCCATCACGCAGGGCGACCCGCGCGAGCCCGCCACCATGATCGGCGCCCAGGCCTCGAGCGAGCAGCTGGAGAAGATCCTCAGCTATGTCGATATCGGCAAGCAGGAGGGTGCGGAGATCCTGACGGGCGGCGCGCGCGCCGACATGCCGGGCGAGCTTGCGGGCGGCTTCTACATGCAACCGACGGTGTTCCGCGGCGACAACCGGATGCGGGTGTTCCAGGAGGAGATCTTCGGGCCGGTGGTGTCCGTCACCACCTTCAGGGACGATGAGGAGGCGCTTTCCATCGCCAACGACACGCTCTACGGCCTCGGCGCCGGGGTCTGGACGCGCGACGTGAACCGCGCCTACCGCTTCGGGCGCGGCATCCAGGCCGGGCGGGTCTGGACGAACTGCTACCACGCCTATCCCGCGCACGCGGCGTTTGGCGGCTACAAGCAGTCGGGCATCGGGCGGGAGAACCACAAGGCGATGCTGGACCACTACCAGCAAACCAAGAACATGCTGGTCAGCTACAGCCCGAAGAAGCTCGGCTTCTTCTGAACCGCTGGCGCGGGCCTTCTGGCCCGCGCCTTTCCTTCAGGAAGGCCCGCCATGTCCGAATCCCTGAACCGCGTGAGCGCCACGCCGGAGGCGCTGGCGCTGCTGGCGGAGATCCAGGCCGAGCACGGGCCGGTGCTGTTCCACCAGTCCGGCGGCTGCTGCGACGGGTCCTCGCCCATGTGCTACCCCAAGGGCGACTTCATCGTGGGCGACCAGGACGTGCTGCTGGGCGAGATCGGGGGCGCGCCCTTCTATATCGGCGCGGCGCAGTTCGAGGTTTGGCGGCACACGGGGCTGGTGATCGACGTGGTGCCCGGCCGGGGCGGCATGTTCTCGCTCGACAACGGGCGGGAGCGGCGCTTCCACACGCGCTCCTGCCTGATTCGCGGCGGCACGTGACCGGCGGCTAGCGCTTCGCGCGCAGCAGGAACTCGCGCCCGACCTTCACGCGCGGCACCCCGTCATAGGAGACGATGTCGGCGGTGGCGTAGGTCTCGCCCCAGGAGTTCGGGATGAAGCTGCCGGTGCCGATGACGTCGATCGGGGCGCGCGCCTCGGCCATGACGCGGCACTTGGAGACGCCGAAGCCGGAGGAGGCGACGATGCGGACGCGCGGGAAGCCGGCCTCGTCCAGGGCATCGCGCATGCGCCAGATGGCGGCGGCGGAGACGCCCGTGCCGACGAGGTCGCGCAGCTCGCTCTCGCTGCGGTAGCGGCGGATGGCGCCGGGGGTGTGGCGCTCGATCACGGCATAGGAGGAGGCGGGGTCGAGGCCTTCCAGGAAGCGGCCGCCATGGGTGTCCAGGCGCACGGCCATGCGGCCGGCCTCGGCCAGTTCCGGGAAGCGCCGGCAGACGGCGAGGCCGTCCGTCACCTCCTGTCCGAAATAATCGGTGAGGACGGTGAGGTTCTCGTCCGGAAATGTCTCGTGGAACATCTCGGCGGCGCGAAGGGTGGAGCCGGCATAGCCGATGAGGGCGTGGGGCATGGTGCCGCCGCCCCGGTTGGCGCCGTAGTAGTGCGAGGTGGCGTCGTTGGCGTTGCCGATGAAGCCGCGCGCGCCCTCCCCCTTCGCGGCCTCGCTGCCGACGCTGGCGGCATAGGCCATGAGTTCCTGCATCTCGGCGCCCGCGCAGTGGCGGGCCTCCATGGCCAGGAAGGCGACGTGGGGGAGTTCGAGGCACATCTGGTAGGCGTTGTGGGCCGCGACGCAGGCGGCGCCGAGCTTCTGCAGGAGAAGGGTTTCGAGGTCCGTCAGATGGGCGAAGGAGCCGGTGACGTAGAGGATGGGGTCGCCCGCGCCGACCCAGGTGCCCTCCTTGTGCATCAGCTCCACCTCGATGGCGGTGCCGCGCTCCGCGGCGACGGTGGTGAGCCAGTCGAGCATGAGGCGGGGCGCGGAGACCACGGGGCGGCGGAGGAAGATGGCGTAGGTGACGCGGGCGTCGCCGAAGCGCTGCACGATGGCCCTGGTGCGCTTGAAGTAGACATCCGTGCGGGCGGCGATGTCGGCCTCGAGCGCGGGCGTGGTGGGGAGGTCCATCGTGCCGGTCCCTTTACTGCGCCGCCTGAAGGCGAAGGTCGGTGGCGCGGCGGGACTTGAGTTCCTCGGCGACGAGGAAGGCGAGTTCGAGGGACTGCTCGGCGTTCAGGCGCGGGTCGCAGAAGGTGGCGTAGTTGGCGGAAAGGTCGGCCTCCGTCAGGCGATGGGCGCCGCCGAGGCATTCGGTGACGTCGCGGCCGGTCATCTCCACGTGCACGCCGCCGGGGTTGGTGCCCTCGGCGTGGTGGATGTCGAAGAAGGCGCGGACCTCCTGCAGGATCGCGTCGAAGGAGCGGGTCTTGTAGGCGCCGGCGGAATGCGTGTTGCCGTGCATGGGGTCGGTCAGCCAGGTGACCTTGGCGCCTTCCTTCTGGACGGCGCGGATCAGGGCCGGAAGCTTGGCCTCGATCTTGGCCGCGCCCATGCGGGCGATGAGGGTGAGTCGGCCGGGGGTGTTGTCCGGGTTCAGGCGGGCGCAGAGGCGAAGGAGGTCGTCCACCTCCGTCGTCGGGCCGACCTTCAGGCCGATGGGGTTCGCCACCCCCGAGAGGAACTCCACATGCGCGCCGTCCGGCTGGCGGGTGCGGTCGCCGATCCAGAGGAAATGGGCGGAGCAGGCGTAGTGGCGGCCGGCATGGGTGGAGGGCTCGCGCGTCATCGCCTCCTCGAAGGGAAGCAGCAGGGCCTCGTGGGAGGTGTAGAACTCGGTTTCGCGGATCTGCGGCGCGGTGATGCTGTTCATGCCGCAGGCGGCCATGAAGCGGAGCGTCTCGTCGATGCGCTGGGCGATGTCGGCGTAGCGCTCGGCGAGCGGCGAGCGGGCGACAAAGCCGAGGTTCCAGCGATGGACCTCGTGCAGGTCGGCGAAGCCGCCCGTCGCGAAGGCGCGGAGCAGGTTCAGGGTGGCGGCGGACTGGAGATAGGCGAACTCCATCCGGCTGGGGTCCGGCATGCGGGCCTCGGCGGTGAATTCCGGGCCGTTGATGATGTCGCCGCGGTAGGAGGGAAGCGTCGCCCCACCCTGGCTCTCGGTGTCGCTGGAGCGGGGCTTGGCGAACTGGCCGGCCATGCGACCGAGCTTCACCACGGGCAGGCCGCCGCCGAAGGTGAGGACCACGGCCATCTGGAGCAGGACGCGGAAGGTGTCCCGGATGATGTTGGCGTGGAAGTCGCCGAAGGATTCGGCGCAGTCGCCGCCCTGGAGGACGAAGGCGCGCCCCTCCCCGGCCTCGGCCAGCAGCTTCGTCAGCCGGTCGGCCTCGCCTGCGAAGACCAGGGGGGGAAAGCGGGCGAGCTTCTCCTCCATGGCGCGCAGGCGCGCGGCGTCCGGGTATTCCGGGACCTGGCGGATGGGCATGTCGCGCCAGGAGGCGGGGTGCCAGGAGGAGGTGGTCATCGGGCTGACGTTTCCGGTGTGTGGCGGCGCCCGGAGTGGGGGGCGGGGCGGGCAGCATAGTGGGGGGTGCCGGAGGGGCAAGTGTTAGCGCTTCCGGCGCCCCGCGCGGGATGGGCCCCAGGGACGCGTTCCCCAGGGGGCACGCGGCCGCCGGGACCGCGGCCGGGTCAGGCGCCGGCCCTGGCCCTCCTCCCCGCCCCCGGCGCCGGGATTTCCCGCGGGGCCACGCGCAGCACCGCCCAGCCCGCCAGCCCCGCGATGACCGAGCCGCCGAGGATGCCGATCTTCACCTCGTCCTGAAGGATGGGATCGTTGGCGAAGGCGAGCATTCCGATGAAGAGGCTCATGGTGAAGCCGATGCCGCAGAGGAGGGAGACGCCGAGGAGCTGGGTTTTCGTGGCGCCCATGGGCACGTCGGCCAGACGCAGGCGGATGACCAGCGCCGCGCTGCCGAAGACGCCGACGAGCTTGCCGAGGAGCAGGCCGAGGGCGACGCCGAGGGTGAGGTGGTCGAACAGGAGTTCGGAGGTGATGCCGGCGAAGGAGACGCCGGCATTGGCGAGGCCGAAGACCGGGATGATCCCGAAGGCCACGGGACTGTGCAGCGCGTGCTCCAGCCGGTGGAGGGGGGAGGCTTTGCGGTCGTCCGGCGCGGCCGGTGCGGCGCGCAGCGGGATGGTGAAGGCGAGGACGACGCCGGCGATGGTGGCGTGCACCCCCGAGCGAAGCACGAAGAGCCAGAGCACCGCGCCGAGCAGCATGTAGGGCAGCAGGCGGAGCACGCCCGCGCGGTTGAGCGCGACGAGGGCCGCGGTGGTGGTGGCGGCGAGGGCGAGGTCCGGTACCGAGAGGTTGCCGGTGTAGAAGACGGCGATGATGAGGACGGCGCCGAGGTCGTCGATGATGGCCAGCGCGGTCAGGAAGACCTTGAGCGAGGTCGGCACGCGCGAGCCCAGCAGCGCGAGGACGCCGAGGGCGAACGCGATGTCGGTGGCGGCCGGGATGGCCCATCCGCGCAGCGTGTTCGGATCGGACCAGTTGAAGGCGGCGAAGATCAGGGCCGGGACGGCCATGCCGCCGGCGGCGGCGACGCCGGGGAGGATACGCCGCGACCAGGTGGAGAGCTGGCCGTCCAGGACCTCGCGCTTGATCTCCAGGCCGACGAGCAGGAAGAACACGGCCATCAGGCCGTCGTTGATCCAGTGGAGAAGGCTGAGCGGCCCGAGATAGGCCTTGAGGGCGGCGAAATAGGTGGGCCCGAGCGGAGAGTTGGCGACCACCAGGGCAAGCACCGCCGAGGCCATCAGGACCAGCCCCCCCGATGCCGAGTTGTCGAGGAAGTTCCGCAACACCGAGGCCGCGCGGCGGGGGGGCGGCGTCATCTCAGCCCATCCGCGCGATCTGGCGGTTCAGGCGCTTGATGGCGGCGGCGATGACCTGCTTCCTGCGGGCGGCGCCGGCCTCCTCCGGGGCGGGTCCCCCGGCGGGCGCCACGGCCTTGCCGCGCTTCTCCCGCGCCCGCTGGCGGGTGATCTCCCGGACCTTGGCGTCCATGGCGGAAAGCTGTTCGGCCAGGGCGCGCAGTTCCTCGCGGCTCCTGGTGCCCAGGGCGGGGTGGTGCGTCTCGGCGACCACCGCGTATTCGGGCTCTGTCAGGATGCGTCGTTCGGCGGCGGCGGTGTCGGCCATGCGGCACGTTCTCCATTGTCCGGGGCGAGGGCGAAATTGCCGGGATGGCCCGGAGTTGCGGTGAGTTGATGCTCGGGCCGCCCGCCGGCGGGCGCAAACCCGCGCCGGCAGGATGCGTTGCGGGAGCGGCTTCTTCGGATGCGCGTCCATGCCCCCCTCCCCCGCCCCGCCGGTTTCCCGCCGGGCAAGCCTTCCTGTGCGCGTGGCGAGGGGCCTGGACGGGCTGAACTTCACCCTGGCGGACGTGCGGGACGGGCTCGGGCCCTATCTCGCGATCTACCTCCTGGCCGTGCGCGGGCCGGACCAGGGATGGAACGAGGCGACGATCGGGCTGGTGATGACGATCGCGGGGCTGGCCGGGCTGCTGGCGCAGACCCCGGCGGGGGCGCTGATCGACCGCACGCGGCACAAGCGGGCGGTGGTGATCGCGGCGGCGCTGATGGTGACGGCGAGCTGCCTGCTGCTGCCCTTCATCTCCGGCTTCTACGCGGTGGCGGCCACGCAGTCCCTGGCGGGGATGGCGGGGGCGGTGTTCCCCCCGGCGCTGGCGGCGATCACGCTGGGTGTGGTGGGGCCGCGCGCCTTTGCCCGGCGGATCGGGCGGAACGAGGCGTTCAACCACGGGGGAAACGCGGCCTCGGCGGCCCTGGCGGCGGGAACGGCCATGTTCTTCGGGCCGGTGGTGGTGTTCTGGATCATGGCGGGGCTGGCGGTGCTGAGCATCGGGGCGATGCTGATGGTGCCGGCCTCCGCGATCGACGACGAGACGGCGCGGGGAGCGGCGCCCGGCGGCGGCGCGGAGGAACAGCCCTCGGGCTGGCGCGCGCTGGCGGGGAACCGGCCGCTGCTGGTCTTCGCGGCGCTCATGGCGGCCTTCCACCTGGCCAATGCGGCGATGCTGCCCTCGGTCGGGCAGTTGCTGACCAGGGTGGTGGGCAAGGACCACGCGACCTCGCTGGTCGCGGGCTGCATCGTGGCGGCGCAGTGCGTGATGGTGCCGGTCGCCATGCTGGTGGGCGCGAAGGCGGATGTCTGGGGGCGCAAGCCGCTGTTCCTGGCCGCCTTCGGCGTGCTGGCGCTGCGCGGCTTGCTCTACACCTTTTCCGACAACCCCTGGTGGCTGCTGGGGGTGCAGTTGCTGGATGGCGTGGGCGCGGGCGTGTTCGGGGCGCTTTTCCCCGTCGTGGTGGCGGACCTGACGCGCGGGACGGGGCGGTTCAACGTGGCGCAGGGCGCCGTCGCGACGGCGCAGGGCCTGGGGGCGGCGCTGAGCGCGAGCCTGGCGGGGGCGGTGATCGTCGGGGCCGGGTATTCGGCGGCCTTCCTGGTGCTGGGCGGGATCGCGGCGGCGGGCTTCCTGGGATACCTCTTCCTCATGCCTGAGACGCGCGACCATCTTTCCGGGGCTGCCCCATCCGCCACGGGCGGCGCGGCGGCGGCACCCGCGGACTAGCCGGTGACAACGGGCGCGTCGGTGTGGCTGGTCGCGGGGCTCGCGACGGCCGGGGTGATCCTGCGACCTTTCCGCTGGCCGGAATGGGTCTGGGCCGTCTCCGGCGCGCTGGCACTCGGTCTTCCGGGGCTGCTGCCCTGGGAGCGGGTGCTGGCGGGCGTGATGCGGGGTGCCGATGTTTATCTGTTCCTGATCGGGATGATGCTGCTGGCGGACGTGGCCCGGCGGGAAGGGCTGTTCGACTGGCTGGCGGGCTTCGCGGTGCGGGCGGCGCGGGGCTCCGCCGGGCGGCTCCTGGCGCTGGTCTATGGCGTGGGGGTGATCGGCACGGTGTTCCTCAGCAACGACGCGACGGCGGTGGTGCTGACGCCGGCCGTGTTCGCGGCGGCGCGGGCGGCGCGGGCGGCGCCGATGCCGCACCTGCTGGCCTGCGCCTTCGTGGCCAACGCGGCCTCCTTCGTGCTGCCGATCTCCAATCCGGCGAACCTCGTGGTGTTCGGGCAGGGGCTGCCGGTGCTGGGGGAATGGCTGCTGCGCTTCGCCCTCCCTTCGCTGCTGGCGGTGGGGGCGACCTTCGGGGCCTTGTGGCTGACGCAACGGCGCGTGCTGGCGGAGCCGATCGCGGCCGAGGTGCCGGCGGTGCGCCTGCCCCGGGGCGGGCTGGTGGCGGGGCTCGGGATCATCGCGACAGCCGCGGTGCTGCTGCTGGCCTCGGCAGGGGGGCACGACCTGGGGGCGCCCACCTTCCTGTCCGGGGTGGCGACGGCGGCGCTGGTGCTGGCGGTGACGCGGCAGGCGCCATGGGGGGTGCTGTCGGGCGTGTCCTGGGGGGTGCTGCCGCTGGTCGCAGGGCTTTTCGTGCTGGTGGAAGGGCTGGGGAGCACGGGCGCGGTGGAGGCGCTGGCGGGGCTGCTGCGCGCGGGGGCCGGCGAGCCCGGCGGAACGGCCCTGGCGGCCGGGGCGGCGGTCGCGGTGGCGACGAACCTGGTGAACAACCTGCCGGCGGGGCTGCTGGCCGGGGCGGTGGTGGAGGCCGCGGGGGCGCACCCCCTGGTGGCCGGGGCGATCCTCATCGGGGTGGACCTGGGACCAAACCTTTCCGTCACGGGGTCGCTGGCGACGATCCTGTGGCTGGTCGCGATCCGGCGGGAGGGCCTCGACTTCGGCACCTGGGCCTTCCTGCGGCTGGGGCTGGTGGTGATGCCGCCGGCGCTGCTGCTGGCGCTCGGGGGTCTGGTGCTGGGGGCGGGCTGGCGCTGAGGGCGGCCGGGACCCGGCCTGGCGCATGGCGCTCGACGGATGCCGCGCCGCGCTTCACCTTTCGCGGGCCAGCGCGGCGCCGATCGCGGATGCTGCGTGGCGGGAGGATGATGCGATGGACGGAATGTCCCGGCGCGCGGCCCTGATGGGCGGCGCGGGAGCGATGATGGCGGCCGGACTGGCGTCGGCGCTGGCCCAGACCGGGGGCCAGACCGGCGGCCAGGCGGGGGGCGAGGCGGGCGGCGCGATGGTGCGGGGGCAGCCGGGGGCGGTGAAGTTCTCCGCCGGCACGGAGGCGCCGCGCATGCCCGCGCCGCCGATGGCGACGGACTGCCACCACCATGTCTACGACTCGCGCTTCCCGGCCGATCCGCGCACGCAGCTCCGCCCGGCCGATGCCTCGCCCGATGATTACCGGGCGCTGGCGCGGCGGCTGGGGACGCAGCGATCGGTGCTGGTGACGCCCTCGACCTATGGCACGGACAACCGGCTGCACCTGCAGGCGATGCGGGAGCTGGGGCCGGAGCGGGCGCGGATGGTGGCGGTGGTGGACACCTCCGTGGCGGAGGCGGACCTCAGGGCGATGCACGAGGCGGGGGTGCGGGGCATCCGCTTCAACCTGGTGCAGGCGGGGGTGACGACCCTCGACATGCTGGAGCCGCTCTCGGTGCGCGTCGCGCCCATGGGCTGGCACGTGCAGGTGCACATGCTGGCCGACCAGATCGCCGAGAACGAGGCGGTCTTCGCGCGGCTCCCCTCGCCGGTGGTGTTCGACCACCTCGGGCGGGTGCCGATGGAAAAGGGGGTGGAGCATCCGGGCTACATCGCCGTGCGGCGGCTGATGGACCGGGGCCGTGCCTGGGTGAAGCTTTCGGGCGCCTACATGGACACCAAGGTGGGCGCGGCCGGGCGCTGGTCGGACACGGTGCCGGTCGCGCGCGGCTATGCCACGGGTGCGCCGGAGCGCTGCGTCTGGGCGAGCGACTGGCCGCACGTGACCGAGCCCGCGGAGAAGCCGGACGACGCCGCGCTGTTCGACCTGCTGACGGAATGGGTGCCGGACGAGGCCGCGCGGAAGCGGGTGCTGGTGGACAACCCCGCCGCCCTCTACGGCTTCGGGCGGGGTTGAGGATGGGCGGGGGGCGTGGCTCCCCGCCCTGCTCAGGCGGCCTTCGCGGCCTTGCCGACATGGCGGGTGGCCACGCGCATGGTCACGAATTCCTCGGCGGCGGTGGGGTGGATGCCGATGGTGCTGTCGAGCTGCGCCTTGGTCAGGCCGTTCACCACGGCCACCGCCATGCCCTGCATGATCTCCGGGCTGTCCTCGCCGATCATGTGGGCGCCCAGCAGCACGTTCGTCCCGGCATCGACCACCAGCTTCATCAGGGCGCGGCGGCCCTCGCGCCGGGTGATGCTGTGGCGCATCGGCGTGAAGCGGGAGGTGTAGATCTCGACGGGGCCGCGGGCGGCGGCCTCCTCCTCGGACAGGCCGACGCTGCCGATCGGCGGCGAGATGAAGACGGCCTTGGGCACGTTCTCGTAGGAGGCGCGGCGGGGACGGCTGCCGAAGAGGGTATCGGCGAGCGCGTGGCCCACGGCGGTCGCCATGGGCGTGAGGTTCACGCGGTCGTCCACGTCGCCGATGGCGTAGATGTGGGGGATGTTGGTGGCGTGGTTCTCGTCCGTCAGGACCACCGGGCCGCTGAGGCTGGTGACGCCGGCGGCCTCGAGGCCGAGGTCCCTGGTGTTGGCCACGCGGCCGAGCGCCATGAAGACCGCATCGGCCTCCACCACCTTTCCGCTGGCCATGCGGACCACGCGCGTTTCGCCGTCGTGGGTGATCTCGGCCGGCGACTCGCCCGCCAGGATGGTGATGCCATCGGCGGCCAGCGCCTCGGCGGCGGCCTGGCGGATATCCTCGTCGAAGCCGCGGAGCGGGAGGGGCTGGCGGTAGGCGAGCGTGACCTCCGAGCCCAGCCCGTGGAGGAGGGAGGCGAATTCGAGGCCGATATAGCCGCCGCCGACCATCAGAACGCGCCGGGGGCGCTCCTGCAGGGTGAAGAGGTCGTCGGAGATGAAGGCGTGCTCGGCGCCGGGGATGTCCGGGCGGACGGGATGGCCGCCCGTCGCGACGACGATGCGCTCGGCGGTGACGGTGCGGGCGCCGACCTGGATCTCGTGCGGGCCGGTGAGGCGGGCGTGGCACTCGAAGACCTCGGCGCCGACCCCTTCCAGCAGGCGGCGGTAGATGCCGGACAGGCGGGCCACCTCCATGTCGCGGGCGCGGACGAGGGTGGGCCAGTCGTGCTTCGCCTCGCCGAAGCTCCAGCCGAAGGCGGCGCCGTCCTCGGCCCAGGCGCCGTATTCCGCGGCCTGCACCATCAGCTTCTTGGGAACGCAGCCGACGTTCACGCAGGTGCCGCCCCAGAATCGCGCCTCGGCGATGCCGACCTTCGCGCCGTGGTTGGCGGCGACGCGGGCGGTGCGGACCCCGGCGCTGCCGCCGCCGATGACGAAGAGGTCGAAGTCGTGGCCGTGGGTGGGGGTGTGGGGCGCGCTCATGGGGGGAAAGTCGGGCCGGGACGCGGGCGGCGCAAGGGTTCCGTTGCCCGACCGGGGCGCATGGCTCCCTCGGCGTGGCGTCCGGGCCGGGGGCGGAGCCGCCCGGCCCGGGGCGGGATCAGGCGCCGAGGCCGCCCAGCAGGCAGTACTTGATCTCCAGGTAGTCCTCGATGCCGTACTTGCTGCCCTCGCGGCCCAGACCGCTCTCCTTCACGCCGCCGAAGGGGGCGACCTCGGTGGAGATGATGCCCTCGTTGATGCCGATGATGCCGCTCTCCAGCGCCTCGGCCACGCGGAAGATGCGGCCGACGTCGCGGGCGTAGAAATAGGCGGCCAAGCCGAACTCGGTGTTGTTGGCCATGCGGATGCCCTCGGCCTCGTCGGTGAAGCGAATGAGGGGGGCCATGGGGCCGAAGGTTTCCTCCTTGAGCACCTTCGCGGTGACCGGCACGTCCGTGAGGATGGTGGGCTCGAAGAAGTTGCCCCCGAGGGCGTGGCGGTGGCCGCCGGTGAGGACCTTGGCGCCGTTCGCGGTGGCGTCGGCGATGTGCTCCTCCACCTTGGCCACGGCGTCGGCGTTGATGAGCGGGCCCTGGGTGACGCCGCCCTCCATGCCGTTGCCGACCTTGAGGCCTTCCACGGCGGCCTTCAGCTTCGCGGCGAAGGCGTCGTAGACGCCCTCCTGCACGAAGATGCGGTTGGCGCAGACGCAGGTCTGGCCGGTGTTGCGGAACTTGGACGCCATCGCGCCGGTGACGGCGGCGTCGAGGTCGGCGTCGTCGAAGACCAGGAAGGCGGCGTTGCCGCCGAGTTCCATGGAGGTCTTCTTGATGGTGCCGGCGCATTGCGCGAGCAGCGTGCGGCCGACCTCGGTGCTGCCGGTGAAGGAAAGCTTGGCGATGTCGGGGTTGGTGGAAAGCTCCTCGCCCTGCTCGCGCGCGGAGCCGGTGACGACGTTGCAGACGCCGGCCGGCATGCCCGCGCGCTCCGCCAGGACGGCGATGGCCAGCGCCGAGAAGGGGGTCTGGGAGGCCGGGCGGATGACGCCGGTGCAGCCCGCGGCCCAGCCGGGGCCGGCCTTGCGGGTGATCATGGCCGCCGGGAAGTTCCAGGGCGTGATCGCCGCGAAGACGCCGATCGGCTCCTTCATCACGAGGATGCGGCTGCCCTGCTTGAAGGTGGGGATGGTGTCGCCGTAGACGCGCTTCCCTTCCTCGGCGAACCACTCGATGAAGGAGGCGGCGTAGGCGATCTCGCCCTTGCTTTCCGTCAGCGGCTTGCCCTGCTCGGCCGTCATAATGGCCGCGAGGTCGTCCACGTTCTCCATCATCAGGTTGAACAGGCGGCGCAGGATGGCCGCGCGCTCCTTGGCCAGCAGCGCGCGCCAGGCGGGCTGGGCGGCCTTGGCGGCGGCGATGGCGCCGCGGACCTCCTCGCGCGAGAGGGAGGGGACGGTGCCGATGGCCTCGCCCGTGGCGGGGTTCTTCACGGTGATGGTCTGGCCGGAGGCGGCCTGCACCCAGGCATCGCCGACGCGGTTGGCCTGGCGGAAAAGGTCGGGGTCCTTCAGGACGAGCTTGGCGGCGGTGTCGAGCATGAGGGGCTCCTCTTCGTGGGACCGCAAGTTGGGACCGCAAGGCCGGGGGGTCGGCGGGAAAGATGGGGCGCGGACCGGCCCCGGGCAATCCGGGGGCCTCAGCCGGAGGACGGGGCCTCGCCCAGGAAGGCCAGCACGGCCTCGGCGGTGGCGCCGATATGGGCGGCGAGCTGGGCCGGGGCCTCGGCGCTGCGGGCGAGCACGGCCTCGGAGAGGCCCTGATGCGCGGAAAGGATGTGCGACCAGTCCTGCTGGGCAACCTCGATCAGGCGGCGGTAGCGGGTCTTCTGGAGATAAAGGTCGTCGCAGAAGCGCAGGAGGGAGGGCAGCGGGCAGGCGGCAATCAGGGCGCGGTGGAAGCGGTGGTGGCGGGCCTCGTAGGCGTCCACCCAGTGCTCGCTGCCGGGGTCGGCGCGGGTGATCTCCCGGTGGAGCAGGGAAAGGCTGGCGACGATCTCGTCCTCCCAGGAGCCGCCCCCCGCCTCCATGGCCATGCGCAGTGCCTCGGGCTCAACCACCTGCCGGGAGCGGGTAACGTCGAGCAGGTGGGCGCGGGTGACGGGGGGAACGGAGAAGCCCTTCTGGCCTTCCAGCGTCACGAAGCCCTCGGCCGCGAGGCGGGCCAGGGCCTCGCGCAGGGGCGTGGCCCCGAGCCCGTAGCGGGCCGAAAGGTCGCGCAGGCGGAGGCGGCTGGCGGGGGGCAGGCCGCCGCCGACGATGTCCTGGCGCAGGCGGCGCGTGGCGGCCTCGGCCAGAGTGGGCTCGGAAGAGGCTGAAATATCGATCAACGCCCGAATTTATATTTCCTCTAGGCACCGGCGCGCAAGGGCGGCATGGTCGGGGCATGGACGTTCAAGATTTCACCCACGACCCGCAACGCCGGGCCTGGGTCACCTCGGCCAATGCGCCGGATTCCGATTTTCCGATCCAGAACCTGCCGTTCGGGGTCTTCTCCGCGGACGGCGGCGCGCCGAGGGGCGGGGTCGCGATCGGCGACCAGGTGCTGGACCTCCGGGCGGCGCTCGATGCCGGGCTGATCGAGGGGGAGGCGGCCGAGGCGGCGGCGGAGCCGACGCTGAACCGGCTGATGGCGATGGGGCGCCCGGCTTCCCGCGCGTTGCGGCACGCGGTGTCGGCGCTGCTGGCGGAGGGGAGCGCGGCCGCGGCGCGGGGGGACGCGATCCTCCTGCCGATGGAGCGGGCGCGGATGCACCTGCCCTGCTCGGTCGCGAACTTCACGGACTTCATGGTTTCGCGCGACCATTCCATGCGGCTCGGCGCGCTGAAGGACCCGGAGGCTCCGCTGCCGCCGGCCTTCGACAGCCTGCCGGTGGCCTATCATTCCCGCGCGAGTTCCGTGCGACCGAGCGGCCAGGGCGTGGTGCGGCCGAACGGCCAGTGGCGGCGCCGGGAAGGCGTGCATTTCGGCCCGACCGAGGCGCTGGACTACGAGCTGGAGATGGCGGTCTGGATCGCCGGGGAGAATGCGCTGGGCTCGCCGGTGCCGATGTCGCGCGCGCCGGAGCGGCTGTTCGGCTTCGGGCTGCTGAACGACTGGTCGGCGCGCGACATCCAGCGCTGGGAGATGCCGCCGCTCGGGCCCTTCCTGGCGAAGAGCCTCTGCACCACCGTCTCGCCCTGGGTGGTGACGGCGGAGGCGATGATTCCCTTCATGGTGCCGGCGGCCCGACGGGCGGAAGGCGTGCCCCCTGCCCTGCCGCATCTCGACTCTCCGGGGAACCGGGAGCGGGGCGGGATGTCGGTGGCGCTGGAGGTGTTCCTGCTGACGCCCGCGATGCGCGCGGCCGGCCTGGCGCCCGCGCGGCTGACGGCGACCGACTTCGCCTTCATGGCCTGGACGCCCGCGCAGATGGTGGCGCACCACGCGAGCAACGGCTGCAACCTGCTGCCGGGCGACCTGCTGGGCAGCGGCACCTGCTCGGGCCCGACGGATGAGAGCCGGGCCTGCATGGCGGAGATCATCCTGTCCGGCCCCATCCAGCTTCCGGGCGGCGAAACGCGGCGCTTCCTGCTGGACGGGGACGAGGTGATCTTCCGCGGGCGGGCGCATGCGCCGGGCGCGGTTCCCATCGGCTTCGGCGAGTGCCGGGGCACGATCCTGCCCGCGCCCGACTGGCCCGTGGACTGAGAAGCGGGCAGGCTGGCGGAAGAGGAAACGACATGGCACGCCGAATCATCGACATCTCGTCCACGCTGAAGGCGGGGATCGCGAGCGACCCGCCGCACATGCGGCCGCAGATCGACTACCGGGACCACCACGTGACGGCGCAAGGCATGGCCGAGTACATGGGCGTGCCGGTCGATGCGCTGCCCGAGGGCGAGTACGCGGCGGTGGAGCAGGTGAACATCTCCACCCACAACGGCACGCACCTCGACGCGCCCTACCACTACTTCTCGCGCATGGACGAGGCGCTGGTGCCGGGCGGACGGCCTTCCATGCGGATCGACGAGGTGCCGCTGGAATGGTGCTTCAACCCCGGCGTGAAGCTCGACTTCCGCGACCGGCCGGATGGGCACGTGGTGCAGCCGGGGGAGGTGGAGGCGGAGCTCGCGCGCATCGGGCACGCGATCCGGCCCTTCGAGATCGTGGTGGTGAACACCCGCGCGGCCAGCCGCTACGGCGAGGACGACTACATCGACACGGGCTGCGGCATGGGAAAGGCCGCGACCATGTGGCTGCTGGAGCGCGGCGTGCGGGTGGTGGGCACCGATGCCTGGTCCTGGGACGCGCCCTTCAGCCACACGCGGCGGCGGGTGCAGGAAACGGGCGACGCTTCCCTCATCTGGGAAGGGCACCGGGCCGGGCGCGAGATCGGCTACTGCCACATGGAGAAGCTCTCCAACCTCGAGAGCCTGCCGGCGGATGGATTCACCGTCGCCTGCTTTCCCGTGAAGATTCACCGGGCCTCGGCGGGATGGACCCGGGCCGTGGCCATTCTGGAGGATTGAGCGCGATGCGTCGCATGCTGATGGGCGCGGCCCTCGCGCTGTGTGCCGTGCTGCCCGCGCGGGCGGAGTATCCGGACAAGCCGGTCACCATGATCATGCCCTACTCGCCGGGCACGGCGGACGTGCTGATCCGGGCGATGGGCGAATACTTCCAGCGCAGCCTGGGCCAGCCGCTGGTGCTGATCACGCGCGACGGCGGCTCGGGCGTCGTGGGGATGCGCACCGTCGCGACCAGCGCGCCGGACGGCTACACGCTGGGCCACACGCCGATGACGGCGATCGTGGTGCAGCCGCACATGGTGCGCACCGCCGGCACCAACCCCGAGAACTTCGAGGCGGTGTGCGGGACGAACGAGAACATCCTCGGCGTGGTCGTGCGGGCGGAGAGCCCGATCCGCACCCTGCCGGAGCTGGTGGCGGAGGCGCGGCGCCGGCCCATGAGCTTCGGCAGCCCGGGGCCGAACTCCCTGCCGCAGCTCGGCGTGTGGCGCGTGCAGAAGGCGGCGGGGGTGGAGTTCAACCACATCCCCTATCGCGGCGAGGCGGCGCATCTGAACGACACGCTGGCCGGGCGGCTCGATTTCTCGGCCGCGGTGGTGTCGTCCGCGGCGGAAATGGTGCAGGCCGGGCGGATGCGGCTGGTGACGGTGTTCTCGAACCGCCGCCACCCGGACTTCCCGGACGTGCCGACGGCGCGGGAGCAGGGGATCGACGCGCTGCAGCTGAGCCAGGTCGGCATCTACGCGCCGCGCGGCACGCCGGCCCCGGTGCTGGACCGGCTGGAGGAGGCCTGCCGCGCGAGCCTGGAGACGCCGGTGGTGAAGCAGGTGCTGGCCACCACCCGCGCGCCCGGCGCCTTCATCCCGCGGGCGCAGCTCAACGCGATCCTCAGGGAGGAGTTCGCGAGCTACGGACGCATCCTGAAGGAGCTGGGCGTGCAGGCGGAGTAGCGGCTCACCCCCGGCGGAAGCGCGCGACCCAGGCCGGCGCCGCGCGCCCCTCCACGTTCGGCAGGAGCGCCGTGAGCAGGCCGAGGAAGGGCAGGAAGGAGCAGAGGCGGTACACCGCGTCGATGCCGATGCTGTCGGCCAGCTCCCCCAGTGCCGCGGCGCCGAGGCCGCCGAGCCCGAAGGAGAGGCCGAAGAACAGGCCCGCAACCAAGCCGACCTTTCCGGGCAGCAGCTCCTGGGCATAGACCAGGATAGCCGAGAAGGAGGAAGACATGATCAGGCCGATCACGATCGTCAGCGCCACCGTGGGCACCAGCCCGACATAGGGGAGCGCGAGGGTGAAGGGCAGCGCGCCGAGGATGGAGAACCAGATCACCGGCAGGCGGCCGATCCTGTCCCCCACCGCGCCGCCCGCGAGGCCGCCGAGGACGACGGCGCCGAGATAGACGAAGAGGAGAACCTGCGCCGACTGCACCGACAGCTCGAAGCGGTTGATGAGGTAGAAGGTGTAGTAGGAGCTGAGGCTGGCCGTGTAGACGTTCTTGGAAAACAGCAGCATCACCAGCACGGCGATGGCGAGGGTGACGCGCTTGCGGGGGAGCGCGGCGGCCGATCCGCTCCCCGCGCGGCGCCCGCGCGGCAGGGCCGCGTGCCGGTTGCGCGCGTACCAGCCGCCGACGCGGAACAGCACGACCATCCCGAGCAGGGCTGCGGCCGAGAACCAGGCGATGCTGCCCTGCCCGCGCGGGGCGACCACGAAGGCGGCCAGCAGGGGGCCGATCGCCTGGCCGAAATTGCCGCCCACCTGGAACAGCGACTGCGCGAGACCGAAGCGGCCGCCGGAGGCGAGCCGCGCGACGCGCGAGGACTCCGGGTGGAAGACCGAAGAGCCGATGCCGATCAGGGCGGCGGCCATGAGGATGACGGGATAGCTGGAGGCCTGGGAAAGGACGAGCAGCCCGACGAGGGTGGAGGCCATGCCGACCGGCAGCGAGTAGGGCATCGGCCGCCGGTCCGTGACGAGGCCGACCAGGGGCTGGAGCAGCGAGGCCGTGAACTGGAAGGCCAGCGTGATCAGGCCGATCTGGCCGAAATCGAGGGCGTAGTTGGCCTTCAGGATGGGGTAGAGCGCCGGCACGAGCGACTGGATCATGTCGTTCAGCAGGTGGCAGAAGCTCAGCGAAAGCAGCACGGCGAAGGTGGTGCCGCCCGCGCTTCCCCCGGCGCCGCCCGGTGTGGCGGCGGATGGGAGGGACGGAGGGGCGGCGGCGGGCGCGAGCGCGATCTGGCTCATGGGGTGGCCGGTCTCCTGGGCCGTACGGGGCTGGTCAGGGCCGCGGGAGTCACCTCCGCGCGGCCTGGCCGTTCCATGTCCCGATACGCCCGCGGGGAGACGGGCACAACGCGCAACAGGCGCCGTGCGGATTACTCCACCGTCACGGCCTTGGCCAGGTTGCGCGGCTGGTCCACGTCCGTGCCCTTCAGCACCGCCACGTAGTAGGCGAGCATCTGCACGGGGATGGTGTGCAGGATGGGCGCGACGAAGGGATCGACCTTCGGCAGCACCACGACGCGCGAGGCGAAGCGGCGCAGCGCCACCGCGCCGTCCTCGTCGGTGAAGGCGATGATGCGGCCGCCGCGCGCCGCGGCCTCCTGGAGGTTGGAGGCGGTCTTCTCGAACAAGGGACCGCTCGGGCAGAGGGCGATCACCGGGACCTTGGAATCGATCAGCGCGATGGGGCCGTGCTTCATCTCGCCGGCGGCATAGCCCTCGGCGTGGATGTAGGAGATTTCCTTGAGCTTGAGCGCGCCCTCCATCGCGATGGGGAAGAGGCTGCCGCGCGCGAGGTAGAGGACGTCACGCGCGTCCAGGATGTCGGCGGCCACCGCCTCGATCTCGTCCGTGACGTCGAGGATCCTCGCGGCGTGCTCGGGCACCTCCAGCAGGGCGGCAGTGAGACGGGCCTCCTCGGCCGCGTCGATGGCGCCGCGGGCGCGGGCGAAGTTGATCGCGAGGCAGGCCATGACCGAGAGTTGCGCGGTGAAGGCCTTGGTGGAGGCGACGCTGATCTCGGGCCCGGCCACCGTCATCAGCGTTGCGTCGCTCTCGCGCGCCATGCTGCTCTCGGGCACGTTCACGATCGAGACGAGGGACTGGCCGCCGGCGCGCAGCAGCTTCATCGCGGCGAGGTTGTCGGCGGTCTCGCCGGACTGGGAGACGAACATGGCCGCGCCGCCCTCGGTGAGCGGCGGGTTGCGGTAGCGGAGCTCGCTGGCCACGTCGCAGTCGGTGGGCAGCCGGGCGAGGCTTTCGAACCAGTAGCGGGCGGTCTGCCCGACGAGAAAGGCGGAGCCGCAGCCCGAAAGCCAGAGGCGGGGCAGCGTCGCGGGATCGAAGGGAAGCGCCGGGCGGGCGACGGCGCGCGACGCCGGGTCCACGTACTGCCGGAGCGTGTCGCCGATGACGGCGGGGTGCTCGTGCAGCTCCTTCTCCATGAAGTGGCGGTAGTTGCCCTTGCCGATGGCCGCGCCGGAGAAGGCGGTCGTCTTCACGGCGCGCTGCACGGGGTTGTCGGCGGCGTCGAAAACCTGGGCGTCGGCCTCGCCGACCACGGCCCAGTCGCCCTCGTCGAGATAGGCGATGCGGCGGGTGAGCGGGGCCAGCGCGAGGGCGTCGGAGCCGACGAACATCTCGCCCTCCCCGTAGCCGATGGCGAGCGGCGCGCCCTGGCGGGCGACGAGGAGCTTGCGCGGGTGCCCGGCGAAGACGGCAGCGAGCGCGAAGGCGCCGTGAACGCGCTTCAGCGCGCCGGAGAAGGCGATCTCCGGACTGTCGCCCCGGGCGAGGTGGTGGTCCACCAGGCGGGCGAAGGTCTCGGTGTCCGTCTCGGTCTCGAACTCGGCGCCCTCGCCCTCCAGCTCGGTGCGAAGCTCCGCGTGGTTCTCGATGATGCCGTTGTGGACGATCGAGACGCGGGCGGTGCCGTGGGGATGGGCGTTGCGCGTGGTGGGGGCGCCGTGGGTGGCCCAGCGGGTGTGGCCGATGCCGGTGGTGCCGGGCAGCGGGTCCTGCTCCAGCACGGTGGCGAGGTTGCCGAGCTTGCCCTCGGCACGGCGGCGCTCGACATGGCCGTTCACCAGGGTGGCGATGCCGGCGCTGTCATAGCCGCGGTATTCCAGGCGGCGGAGGGCCTCCAGGAGGCGGGGTGCGGCCTCGACCTGACCCACGACGCCGACGATGCCGCACATTCAGGGCTGCTCCTTCTTTGCGGGGGAAGAACGTCTTTCCGAGCGAAAGGTCGCGGCGCGGCCTTCTTTTTGTTCCTGCCGGGCGCGGCCGAAGGCCATGGCATCGGGCGCCACGGTGGCGGTGATGGTGGAGCCGGCGGCAACGAAGGCGCCGTCGCCCAGGGTGAGGGGGGCGACCAGCGTCGCGTTGGAGCCGATGAAGACCCCCTGCCCCACCGTGGTGCGGTGCTTGGCGAAGCCGTCGTAGTTGCAGGTGATGGTGCCGGCGCCGATGTTGGTGCCGGGGCCGATGGCGGCGTCGCCGATGTAGCTGAGGTGGTTCGCCTTGGCGCCCTCGCCCAGCAGCGTCGCCTTCAGTTCCACGAAGTTGCCGACATGGGCGCGGGGCCCGACCTCGGTGCCGGGGCGGAGGCGGGCGAAGGGGCCGACGGTTGCCCCGCGCCGCACGGTGCAGCCCTCGAGGTGGGAGAAGGCGCGGATCTCGACCTCGTCCTCGACCGTGACGCCGGGGGCGAAGACCACGTCGGGGCCGACCGTGACGTCCTGGCCGAGGCGGGTGTCGAAGCTCAGCGTCACGCTGTCCGGGCGGATCAGGGTGGCGCCGCCGGCCATGGCCGCCTCGCGCAGGCCGGCCTGCACGGCGGCCTCGGCGGCGGCGAGTTCGATGCGGGAGTTGATGCCGCGGCACTCGGCCTCGGCGGCCTCCACCGCCACGGCGCGGAAGCCCTGGGCGCGGGCGGCGGCGACGGTGTCGGTGAGGTAGTATTCCCCGGAGGCGTTGTTGTTGGTGAGCGCGCGGAGCCAGGCGAAGAGCCGGGCGCCGGGGGCGCAGATCACGCCGACATTGCAGAGGCCGACGGCGCGCTCGTTCTCATTCGCGTCCTTCCATTCCACGATGCGCGAGATGCCGCCATCCTCGTGCGGCAGCACGCGGCCGTAGCGGGCGGGGTCGGCGGGGCGCATCGCCAGGAGGGCGAGGTCGGCCGCCTCGCGCGCCTCCAGCAGGCGCGAGAGGGTGGCGGCGGTGATCAGGGGATTGTCGGCGTAGAGCACGGCGACGTCGCCCTCCAGGCCTTCCAGCAGCGGCGCGGCCTGGAGGGCGGCGTGGCCGGTGCCGAGGCGGTCGTGCTGGATCACGGTTGCGTGGGGCGCGGCGGCGCGCTCCAGCGCGGGCATGTCCGGGCCGGTGACCACCACGATGCGGTCGAACACCCCTTCGCAGGCGGCGATCAGGTGGCGGAGCATGGGCCGGCCCGCGATGGGGTGCATGGCCTTCGGCAGGGTGGAGCGCATGCGGGTGCCGAGCCCGGCGGCGAGGAGGATGGCAGCCCGTGTCATGCGCCGGTTAAGCCCCGTGCGGGGGCGCTCCGCAAGGGCGGGACCGGTCAACTCCTGTTGCGGTGCGGAATCGTTGGTGGCATCCGGTGCGGCATGGAACGCATCGCCCTTTTCGACCTCGACGGCACGCTGCTGGACAGCGCGCCGGATATTCATTCCGCGCTGGACCGGATGATGGCGCGGCTGGGCCGCCCCGGATTCACCCGCGCGGAGGTCTGGGCGATGATCGGGGACGGGGTGCAGGTGCTGGTGCAGCGCGCCTGCGCGGCACGGAGCCTGGAGGCCTCGCCCGAGATCGTGGCGGGGTTCCTCACGGACTACGAGGCCCATGCGGCCGACGAGACCCGGCCCTTCCCGGGCATCCCGGAGGTGCTGGCGGCGCTCCGCGACGGAGGCTGGCGGCTGGCGGTCTGCACCAACAAGCCCGAGCGGGCGGCGCGGATCGTGCTGGAGGGGCTCGGGCTGTCCTCCCTGCTGGAGGCGGTGGGCGGGGGCGACAGCTTTCCCGTGAGGAAGCCCCATCCCGGGCATCCGCTGGGGCTTCTGGCGCGCATGGGCGGCGAGGCATCGCGCGCGGTGCTGATCGGGGACCACCACAACGACACCCGGGCGGCCAAGGCGGCGGGGATCGCGCCGGTTTTCGCGGCCTGGGGCTACGGAACCCCCGCCATGGCGGAGGGCGCTCCGGTGGCGGCGAGCCCGGCCGACCTGCCGGGCTTGCTGGCGGCCATGGGGCGGGGCCAGGCGGTGT
Source organism: Muricoccus vinaceus (assembly GCF_042433125.1). Classification (NCBI taxonomy): domain Bacteria; kingdom Pseudomonadati; phylum Pseudomonadota; class Alphaproteobacteria; order Acetobacterales; family Roseomonadaceae; genus Muricoccus; species Muricoccus vinaceus. Next base: position 473,564 of record NZ_JBHLVZ010000002.1, read on the forward strand.
TCTGACGGGGGCGCTCATCCGCCGGGAGGGGCATGGCCGAGGTTGTTGGCGGGCGGCGGCGGCCGCATGATCCTTCCCGCATCGGGCGGGAGGACGTCATGCCGCGGCGGGTTCGGGTGCTGCTGACAATGGTGCTGGCATCGGCCCTGGCCGCAGCGGGCCCGGCGCGGGCGGAGGAAGTGCGGGTGCTGACCGCCGGCGCCTTCAAGCAGGTGCTCCTGGCGGCCGCCCCGGACTGGGAGCGCGAGAGCGGGCACCGGCTGGTGGTGGACAACGACACGGCGGGGGCGCTCGCGCGGCGGGTGGTGGCGGGCGAGAGCTTCGACCTGCTGATCGTGCCGCCCGCCCAGATGCAGACCCTGGCCCGCGCCGGGCAGGTCGGCGGGGATGCCGTGCCGCTGGGGCGCGTGGGGATCGGCATCGCCGTGCGGGAGGGCGCGCCGCGGCCGCGGATCGACACGCTGGAGGCGCTGCGGGAGGCGCTGCTGGCCGCGCCGCGGATCGCCTATATCGACCCGGCCTCCGGCGGGTCGAGCGGCAACCACGTGGCCTGGCTGCTGGGGCGCCTGGGCATCGCCGAGGAGGTGCGCGGCCGGAGCGTGCTGGTGCCGGGCGGGCTGGTGGCCGAACGGCTGGTGGACGGCTCGGCCGATCTCGCGATCCACCAGATCAGCGAGATCCTGCCCGTGCGCGGCGCGGTGCTGGTGGGGCCGCTGCCGGCCGAGGTGCAGCTCTACACCGCCTATTCCGGCGGGCTTTCCCCAACGCCGCGCCAGGCGGCGCGGGGATTGCTGGAGCGGCTGTCGGGGCCGGTGGGACGGGAGATCCTTCAGGCCAAGGGAATGGAGCCGCCCGGCTGAGCCGCGGGCGGGGCGCATCCGGCACGCGGGGGCGCCCGGAGGCATCCGCCCGGCCCGGGGTTCAGCGCCTGCCCCAGACCAGCGTGGCGGAGATCGCGTAGTTCCAGACCATGCCGATGGCCGCGCCCAGCAGGGCCGGGAACGTCCAGCCGCCGCCGGACGTGTAGATCACGTTGGCGACGCCGACATTGGCGACGGCGCCCAGGCCGCAGACCAGCACGAACAGGCCCAGGCCGCGCCAGAAGCGGGCGCCCCGCAGCCGGTCCTGCCGGTAGGTGATGGAGTTGTTGAGGCCGAAATTCGCGAGCATGGCGACCAGCGTCGCCACCACCTGCGCCGCCTCGAAGGTCAGGCCGGCGGCGCCGGCAGCCGCCAGCGCCGCCAGGTGGACCCCCACGCCGAGGAGGCCCACCAGGCCGAAGGAGATGAAGCGGAGCGGAACGAGGCCGTGCAGCGCCTTGTCCAGCAGCAGGGCGCCGAACTGGAGAAGGATGAGGACGTCGAGCTTGCTCTCGCCCGCAACGCGCGGCTGGAAGCGCATCGGCACCTCCTTCACCCGCAGCGGACGGGGCGAGGACAGGACGATGTCCAGCAGGACTTTGAAGCCCTGGCTGGTCAGGCGCGGCGCGATCTCCTCGAACAAGGGGCGGGGCAGCATGAAGAAGCCGCTCATGGGGTCGGTGAGCGGCACCGGCAGGATGGCCTGCGCCGCGCGGATGCCAGTGTTGGAGAGCCTGTGGCGCCAGGCGCCGGAGAGCCCTTCGGAGTCCCCGCCGGGCACGTGGCGGCTGCCCACCGCCAGATCGTAGCCTTCCCGCAGGGCGGCCAGCATGAGGGGCAGGCGGGTTTCGTCGTGCTGGAGGTCACCGTCGATCACCGCCACGAAATCGGCGGAGGAGGACAGCGCGCCCTCGATCACCGCGCTGGAAAGGCCGCGGCGGCCCACCCGGCGGATGCAGCGCACCCGGCGGTCCGCGCGGGCGATCTCCCGCACGGCGGCGGCGGTGCCGTCGGGGCTGTTGTCGTCCACGAAGACGGCTTCCCATTCGAGCCCCTCGAGCGTGGCGCCCAGGCGGGCGACCATGGGCGCCACGTTGGCGCGCTCGTTGTAGCAGGGGATCACAACCGTCAGGACGGGCGCGCCCGGCGCGGCCTCCGCCAGGGGGCGGCTGCGGGTGGGGCCGAGGGCCGCATCCGTCACGGCGCGCCGCCCGGACCGGCGGGTGCTGCGCGCTTCCGCCATTGGTATCCCACGCGCTCAGCGGCATGCGCGGGACCGCGGCCGGCCGCGCTGGTGCATGACCCCGTCAAGCGCATGCTGCTTCCCTTGCTGCCCTGAGACCGGCGGGCATCCGTCGCTCCGCCGCGCCGCAGAGAACCGCAGGCGGTGCCGCCGGAGCAAGGGGCTGGCGGGGGAACGGCCGCGCGGCCATGGCACACCGGCCGCTGCGCCGGCCTGTGTGGCCGCCGCCGTGACGGTGATCCGTGCCCGCGGACCCGCCATCCGCGCGGTGTTCACACCGCTTGCCCGGCCTGACGGCCGGGATCAGTTGCTTGCCTGGCTTCCCACGGGGCGCAGGCGGCCGGGCGGGCCGGCGCTGGCGAGCCGGGCGGTGAGGGTGCCGAACCATCGGCTGGCGGCCTCCACGCGGACGGGAACCACGGGCTGACCGGGGGCCGGCTCGGCCAGCCAGGCGGTGCCGAATTGCGGGCGCCTGGCGACCTCCAGATCCTCGTCGCGCCGGTAGCCCGCGAGGAAGCGGCCTTCGAAGGCGCATTTCAGGGCAACGCCCGACCATTCGTCCCGCGCGGCGGGGAAGGCGTCGCGCCCCTGGGTGGTGGCGGCCATGGAGGACAGGCGGCGCCCGTCATAGACGCGCACCCCGCCGTCGCAGCGGCCGGTGCGGCGGACCTGGCGGATGAGCTGGGCGATGGCGGAAAGGTTGTCGATGGTGTTGCGCTGCTCGGCGTCGGGCACCGGCAGGCGCTCGGCCTCGTTGGGCGGCACCATGACGCGGATCGCGGGCTGGCCGCCCGGCCATTCCAGCACAGTGCGCCGCGGCTCGCCCCGCAGCGACCCCTCCGAGGTGTAGCGGCGCGGGCGGGCGGCATCGCCCTGCCAGACGCCGTCCACGCGGGTCACGAGTTCCCCGCTGCCGAAGGCGGAGGCGACGCCGCGCAGGCGGGTGCGGAACTCCACGGAATAGCCGGCCTCGGTGATGTCCACCGCGGCGTTCAGCTCCATGACGGTGAGCCCGGCCGCGTGGACGGTGTAGGTGGCGGCGACGGGCTGCGCCAGCGCGGGGGCGGGGAGGAAGGCGACCAGCGCCGCCGCGGCCAGGGTGGCGAGGATGGCAGGTCGTGTCGCCCGGGCCGGGTTCATGCGGAACCTTTTCGCTGCTCGACCCTAGATCGTGGCGGCCCCGCGCTTTGAACAGGGGTGCGGCCGGGGTGGCTTGAGCGGGGTGCCTTGACAGGGGCGGCGAAGCGGGGATATCCCCCGCCGCACACCGGGCGAGCAGCTCCGGGCGCGTAGCTCAGCGGGAGAGCATTCGCTTCACACGCGAAGGGTCACAGGTTCAATCCCTGTCGCGCCCACCACCGCCCCCTTCCCCGCCTCTCCGGTTTCCCCCAGGTTTTTCCAACAGCGCCTGCTTGCCGGAGGAACGCGGTTCCCCCGGCCCCGTGGTGCCCGCCGCCTGTCAGCGCGTGCGGTGGCCGTGGCGCGGGGTAACTTCCTCGCGGCTCAGGGCGCCGTCCCCGTTCACGTCGCGGGCGCGGAACATGGCCTCGGCCGCCGGGCGAAGCTCGGCCAGGGTGACACGGCCGTCGCGGTCGGCATCCAGCGCGCGGAACATGCTCTCGCCCCGGCTCTCCATGCGGCTTTCCGTGCGGCTCGCGCGCTCGGCGCGCGGGGCCTCCGCCTGCGGGCGGCCCATGCGGGAATGGGCATAGGTGCGGAACTCCTCCCAGGTGACGCCGCCATCCTTGTTGGCGTCGGCCTCGCCGAAGCGGGCGGACAGGGCGTTCCAGGCCTCATCCTGCGTGACGCGGCCATCGTGGTCGGCGTCGGCGGCACCGAACAGGGCGCCGGCCCGCATCGGGCCGCGCTGCGCCTGGGCCATGGCGGGAAGCGCGAGCGCGCCCAGGCCGAGAGCGATGCCGAGGGCCGCGATGGCGATCTTGCGGTGCATGGTGGGAACCTCCTTTGGATTGACCGGGAGAGTGGAGGTTTTTTTGTAACGATCCCAGGCGCCGTCGGTGAGAAAGCGTGACGGGCGAGGCGAAGGGGACCGGCCTGCCCCCTTCGCCATCGCCTCAGGCGCGGGGCGGGGTTCCGGCCTCGCCGAGGTCCCACCAGATCCCCGCGAAGGCGGCCAGGCCCTCGCGCAGCATGGCGGGGATCACGTGCTCGTCCGGGCCGTGCTGCTTGCAGCCGTTGTAGGAGTGCGGGATCCAGACCAGGGGCGTGCCGAGCAAATCCACGAAGACGTCGCCCGGCAGGCCACCGGACGCGTTGGGCGTGACCTGCACGCGGGTGCCGAGGGACCGCTCCATGCTGTTCTTGGCCCAGAGCACCCAGGGGGCGTCGGGCGGCGTGCGGCTGGCGGGCATGCGGATGCCGGCGCGCTCGATCGCGACATCCTGCAGGCCCCGGGCGTCCAGATGGGCGCGCAGCGCGGGCAGGAAGCGGGCGGGGTCGCTGTCGCCGGTGTAGCGGATCTGGCAGGCGGCGCGGGCCTCGGGCGCCACGGCGTTCACGGGGGCGGCCGGGTTGCCGCTGGTCATGGCCAGCACGATGAAGCCGGCCCAGCCGTAGATCTTCTCGGCCGAGGTGAGGCCGGGCTCGCCCCAGCCCTCGTCGATGGTGGCGGCCCCCTCCCCTCCGCCCACGGGGCAGCCCTCCAGCGCCGCGCGGATGGCCGGCGGCACGGTCTCGCCGGGCAGCCAGTCCCGCACGTTGATGCGGCCGTTCTGGTCCGCGATGGAGGCAATGGCGTGGGACAGGAGGATCGCGGGGTCCTTGGTCAGCCCGCCCCAATGGCCGGAATGCACGCCGCCCTGGCGGAGCTTCACCACGAGGTCGAACATGAAGCTTCCGCGGGAGCCGGCGGCGATGGTGGGCAGGCCGGGCTCAACGCGCGGGCCGTCCGATGCGATCAGGGCGTCGGCGGCCAGCTCCTCCCGGCGGGCTTCCACGAAGGCGCGGAGCCCGCGGGAGCCGAGTTCCTCCGACATCTCCAGCACCAGCTTCACGTTGGCGCCCAGGCGCCCGCCGCGCTCGGCCAGCACGGCCTCCAGGGCCGAAAGGTTGACGATGTGCTGGCCCTTGTTGTCGGCCGTGCCGCGCCCGTACCAGAAGCCGTCGCGCTCGGTCAGCGTCCAGGGATCGAGGCCGGGCGACCAGGCCTGCTCCAGGCCGAGAACGGTGTCGCCATGGCCGTAGAGGAGCGCGGTGGGGCGGGCGGGATCCTCCATGCGGGTCGCCACCAGGATCGGGCCGCAGCCGGGCTCCGGGTTGGGATGGATCCCGGAGGTGAAGCCCATGCTGGCGAGCCAGGGCCGGATGCCGTCCTCCAGGTAACGGGCGCAGTCCGGCGCATGGGCCGGGTCCTGGGAGGTGGAGGGGATGGCCACCAGGGAGGCGAGGCGGTCGCGGAAGGCGCCGCTGTCGAAGAAGGTCCTGGCCCGGCCAATGGCATCCTCACGCGAACCCATGCGTCTCTCCACTCCCTGTTCGGATCGGCGGAGGGCTGCGCGCGGGGTTGCGGGCAGGGTCCGGCCGGCCGGGGCGGAGGGTATGCGCCGGACGCCGGCCGAGGCCAATGGTGGCGGACGGGGCCCGTGGGCGTGAACAGGCCAGCGATGATCCAGCCATGTTCCTCCTTGCTGCCGCCATTCGATTCGTGATCGAATTTTTGTTGCCAACCTTGAAGATGTGCCATTCGCATGCGCCCGCGTCTTCCAGCGGCTTCGGACCGGCTTCCGCCTTCTTTCCCCCACAGCTGGCGGCCGACGCGCCGGCAGGTCGGCTGGGGCACGATCGGCACGGCCGTGCTCGGCGGCGCGGTGCTCGATGCCAGGCCCCCGGGCTTCGTCGCGAACTTCCATGATGAATGGCGCATCTTCCGGGAGCGGCACGTCGCCGAGGACGGGCGCGTCGTGGACGACGGAGCCGGCGGGGTCACGCATTCCGAAGGGACCGGCTATGGCCTGCTTCTCGCGAGCGCGGCCGAGGACCTCGGGAGCTTCGAGCGCATCCTGGCCTGGTCTGCCCACCGGTTGCGGCGGCAGGACGGGCTGCATGCCTGGCGCTGGTTGCCAGGGGCCCTCGATCCCACGCCCGACCGCAACAACGCGACCGATGGCGACCTGCTCATCGCCTGGGCCCTGCAGCGCGCGGCGCGCCTCTTCGGCCGGGCCGATTTCCTGGCCGGTGCCCGCCGCATCGCGGAGCAGGTGCTGTCGCAATGCGCGCGCGAGGTGGGCGGCCGGCTGGTGCTGCTGCCCGCCGCCCACGGCTTCGAGCGGCGCGACCACACGATGGTGAACCCATCCTATTACGTCTGGCCCGCCCTCCGGGATCTGGAGCGGCTGGTGCCCGGCCGCTCCTGGCGCCGGCTCTCGACGGATGGCCTTTCGCTCAGCGACGCCGCGCGCTTCGGGCGCTGGGGGCCTCCGGCGGACTGGATCGACCTGCCGCACGATCCCGCCGGACCGCCGAGGCCCTCGGCGGAACGGCCGGCCCGCTTTTCCTGGGACGCCATCCGGGTGCCGCTGCACGCCGCCTGGGCCGGGCACCCCGACGACGCCGCGCTGCTGGCGGCGGTTGAATTCTGGGCCGCCGCCGGGCGGCGGCCGGTTCCGGCCTGGGTGGATCTCGCCTCCGGGCAGGTCGCGCCCTATCCGGGGCATGGGGGCGTCCAGGCGGTGGTGGCTCTCACCCGCGCCGCCGTGTCGAGGGGACGGGTTCAGCCGCTCTTTCCCCGCCTGGCCAGCTCGGGCTCGTATTACGAGGCCGTGCTGATCCTGCTCTCGCGCCTTGCCTGGCGGGAGGGTGTTGTCGATCCCCCGCCGCCGGTGGAGGCCGGACCGGCCGGGTTGCCGCCGGCGGGGCCCACCGCAGCGGAGCGGATGATCCGTGTTTTCCGCAAACTGGGGCGCGGCCTGCCGTGAATGCGCGCCGGGCCGGCGCGACCCGCTCCCGTTGGCCGGTGGTGCGGCCGGAACACCGGCTGTATGAGCATGGGCGAGTCGGTTCCCATTCCGGAAAACTGCATGTCCGTTCCCGCTGCCGGCCCCAACGGGCCGGGCGGCTCCCGCCGGTGGGGGCTTCGCGCCCGCGCCGCTTCCGGCCGCTCGGTTCCGCGCATCGATCCCCGCCCGTGAGGGCGCGCCGCAAAGGCCCGCTCGCGCGCGGCATGAAGGCGCTGGGAAAGACCCACGCGCTCTGGCACCTGATCGGCTGGTACCTGGGCTTCTGCCGGCGCACCGCACGCTGGGAGTTGCACGGGGCGGAGCCGCTGCGGGCCCTGGCGGAGGGGCGCGAAGGCTTCGTCATGGCCTTCTGGCACGAATGCCTGCCCCTGATGCCCCTGGCCTGGGCGCATCTGTGGGAGAGCCTGGACCCGGGCGTGCCGCGCAAGGCCGGGCTGGTGCTGGTGTCCCGCAGCCGGGACGGGGCGCTGATCGCGAACGCGCTGGGGGGTTACGGGCTGACGGCGGTGGAGGGCAGTTCCACCCGCGGGGGGCGCGGAGCCGGGATCGGCCTGCTGCGCGGCGTGCGGTCGGGTTCCGTCGCCGTTGTGGTGCCGGACGGGCCGCGCGGGCCGCGGCGCCAGGTTTCGGGCGGGGCGGTGCGGCTGGCGATGATGGCGGGGGTGCCGGTGGTGCCCTGCGGCGCCTATGCGGTGCCCTCGCGCCGCCTGGCCTCCTGGGACCGGATGGTGTTTCCCCTGCCCTTCTCGCGCTGCGTGGCGGTTGTGGGGGCTCCGATCCTGCCGTCGGGCGAGTCCGAGGCGGCGGTTTCGGCGGTGCTGTCGCTGGCGCTCGACACGACCATGAACCAGGCGGAGGCCCGGGCGCGCGGCGGGCCGGGGTGCGATGCGGCGCCTGGCGGGGCCAGGCCGGGGATCCCCTGAGGACCGGCGCGCGAGGAGGGGCGGTCAGCGCGTGCGGACGGGCCCGGAGGTGCCGCCGCGCGACCCGGCCATGGTGCTTCCGAGCAGGGCGCCCGCAAGGGCGGGAAGGAGCAGCCCGGCGACGGGCCCCGCGAGGCCCGGGCCGGTGTCGGCCGGCAGGACCGCCCCTGGCGGCGCCGCGGCCGGGATGCGGGTGCCGCTGCCGGCGGGGCGGGCGGCCAAGCGCGGCGCGCTGCGGGGCGGGACGACCACGCCGCCTTCCGCCGGAACGACGACGCTGCGCACCTGGCCCTGGGCCAGGGCGGGCTGCCCGGCGGCGAGCAGGGCGAGGAGCGCGAGGGAGGATGCCGGGAGGCGCCTGCGAAACATGGTGGCTCCTTCTTCCCCGGCCGCACCAATTCGTTTCGATACTGTGCCGAACGATCTTCGCCGGGTCAAGGCGGCTCAGCGGCGGCCCAGCAGGTGGCGGCCGATGATCACGCGCATGATCTCGTTGGTGCCCTCGAGGATGCGGTGCACGCGGAGGTCGCGCACGAGCTTCTCCACGCCGTAGTCGTGCAGGTAGCCGTAGCCGCCAAGAAGCTGGAGCGCCTCGTCCGCGACGCGGTGGCCGGTGTCGGTGGCGAAGCGCTTGGCCATGGCGCAGAACGGGCCCGCATCGGGCGCCTTGTTGTCCAGCTTGGCGCAGGCGCGCCAGAGGAGGGAGCGGGCCGCCTCCAGTTCGGTCGCCATGTCGGCGAGGCGGAACTGGGTGGCCTGGAAGTCCGACACCGCCTTGCCGAAGGCGCGGCGCTCGCGGGTGTAGTCCAGCGCGATGTCGAGCGCGCGCTGCGCGCCGCCGAGGGAACAGGCGGCGATGTTCAGCCGGCCGCCGTCGAGTCCCGCCATGGCCATGCGGAAGCCCTGTCCTTCCTCGCCCAGCAGGGTGCCGGCGCCCAGGTGGGCGTCCTGGAAGTCCATGGTGCGGGTGGGCTGGGCGTTCCAGCCCATCTTCTTCTCGTTGGCGCCGAAGGAAAGGCCCGGCGTGTCCTTGGGAACGAGGAGGGCGGAGATGCCGTCGGGCCCCTCCCCGCCGGTGCGGACCATGGTGAGGTAGAGGTCCGAGGCGCCCGCGCCGGAGATGAACTGCTTGGAGCCGTTCAGCACATAGCCCTCGTTGTCGCGGGCGGCGCGGGTGCGCAGCGCCGCGGCATCGCTGCCCGATCCCGGCTCGGTCAGGCAGTAGGAGGCGAGGCGCTCCATGGTGATCAGGGAGGGCAGGTGCTCGGCGCGCTGGGCCTCGTTGCCCCAGCGGTCGATCATCCAGGCCACCATGTTGTGGATGGAAAGGAAGGCGGAGGTGGTGGGGCAGCCGGTCGCCAGCGCCTCGAACACGACGGCGGCGTCCAGGCGGGTGAGGCCGGCGCCGCCCGATTCCTCCCGCACGTAGAGGGCGGCCATGCCGAGGGCCGCCGCCTGGCGCATCTCCTCCACGGGGAAGTGGCGGGTGGCGTCCCATTCAAGGGCCCTGGGGGCCAGCACGTCGCGGGCGAAGTCCTGGGCGACCTCCTGCAGGGCGCGGGTGTCCTCGGGGAGGTCGAAGGCGCTATCCAGGGGCATGACCGTGTTTCCTCGTTTCGCTTATTGGCGCCGCTCGCTGCGGCGGCGTCCAGCCTGGCTTCTCGCGGCGGCGTTGCTCCTGGCCGGGCCGGCGCGGGCGGCGGCGCCGCTGACGGAGGAGACGGCGGCGGCCATGGGCAGCTTCATGCAGATCTGCGCTTCCGTGCTGACCGGCGGCGACAGCGCCGCGGCGGCGCGGGAGGCGGGCTTCGCCGCGATTCCGGCCGAGCGCGCGGGGGCGCTGCTGCGCGGTGCGCGGGGGCGGGCGATGGTCGCCCGGGGCGAGGCCATCGGGGCGATCGTGCTGATCCTGTCCGAACGGCCCCAGGGATGCTCCATGCGGTTGCAGCGGATGGATGCCGAAACGGCTGAGGCGCTGTTCGTGCGGCTGGCGGAGCGGGTGGCGCGGCCGGGGCTGGCGGTGACGCGCGCCTTTGACGGCTCCGTGCCGGTGCCGGGGGCGAGGCCCGCGCGGCAGATCACCTTTCGCATCTCGCCCCCGCCGGGCGCGGCTTCGGACTTCGCGCTGGCTTTCACCGGCAATGACGATCCGGCGGCGGGCACCCAGGGGGTGCTGACCTTCGGAACGCTGGCACCGCGCCCGGCCCAGGCGCCCGGCGGGACGCAAGCGCCCGGCGGGACGCAAGCGCCCGGCGGGACGCAAGCGCCCGGGCGGAACTGAGGGCGGGGATCACTCCGCCGCCAGGACCATGGCCGGGGCATCGAGGCGAGCGGCGATCGAGGCCAGCCGCGGGCGAGTGCGCTCGATGTTGCGGTCCTTCACGGGGCCGAAGCCGCGGATGCCACCCCAGGCCTCCACCCATTCGCGGATGACGGGCAGGGTGGCGGCGTCCAGGCGGGGGAGCAGGGCCTCCAGGCCGGCGCGGAACTCGGCGATCAGGGCGCGTTCGGTGCGGCGCTCGGCGGTGCGGGCGAAGGGGTCCAGCGCAGTGCCGCGGAGGACCTTGCCGTGGCGCAGCAACCCCATGGCGCGGAGCATCCAGGGACCGAAGCTGCGCTTGGCCGGGCGGCCGGTGTCGGGATCGACCGGGGAAAGGAAGGGCGGCGCGAGGTGCAGCACCGCGTGCTTCGTGCCCGTGAACTGCGCGCGCAGGCTCGCCTGCCAAGCGGGGTCGGCATGGAGGCGGGCGACCTCGTACTCGTCCTTGTAGGCCATGAGGCGGTGGAGCTGGACGGCCACCGCGCGGGCGAGGGCCTCGTCGGCGCCCGGCGTCGCGCGCACGCGGGCGACGAAGCCGGCATAGTCCCGGGCGTAGGCGGCGTTCTGATAGGCGGTGAGGTCGGCGCTGCGGCGGGCGATGAGGGCGTCCAGCGTTTCCGGCACGCGCGGGGCGGCGGGGGCCTCCAGCGCGGCGGCGCGGCCGAGGGCGAAGGCGCGCCTGTTCGTCTCCACCGCCGTGCCGTTGAGCTCGAGCGCACGGTCGATGGCGGCCAGCGTCAGCGGCAGGAGGCCGCGCTGGAAGGCGGTGCCGAGCAGGAAGACGTTGAGGAAGATGGCGTCGCCCAGCGCCTCTTCGACGCGGTGGGAGGCGGGGAGCGCCACGAGGTCTCGGGAGGCGGCGCGGAGGTTGTCGAGCACGGCGGCCGAATCCGCGCGGGGCGTGCCGAGGAGGAAGCCGGCGGTGGCGGCAAGATCGGCGTTGACCACCGTCGCGGTGCGGTCGGCCGAGAGCAACGGGCGGACGGAAGCGCCGTGGGCGCCGATGGCGTCGGCGGCGATGAGCAGGTCCGCCTGGCCCGCGCCGATGCGGGGGCCGGCGAGGGTCTCGGCCGCGGCGCCCTCGGCGCCCATGCGGAGTTGGGCCTGCACGCCGCCGCCCTTCTGGGCCAGGCCGAGCTGGTCCATCGTGCGGACGGGGCGGCCGTCGATGTGGGCGGCCATGGCGAGGATGGCCGAGAGCGCCGTGACGCCCTGGCCGCCGATGCCCGCGAGAACGATGTTCCAGGCCTCGCCGCGCAACGCGGGCGGGGTGGGGTCGGGGAAGTTCGTGGGCGCGGCGGCGGATCCCGGGTGGGCCGCGACCTCGGCGCCCTCCAGCGTGACGAAGGAGGGGCAGAAGCCCTTCAGGCAGGAGAAGTCCTGGTTGCAGGCGCTCTGGTCGATGGCGCGCTTCTGGCCGAACTCGGTTTCCACGGGCTGCACCGCGAGGCAGTTGGACTGCACGCCGCAATCGCCGCAATCCTCGCAGACGCGGGGGTTGATCACCACGCGCTTGCCGGCCGCGGGGGCGGTGCCGCGCTTGCGGTGGCGGCGGCGCTCGGTCGCGCATTCCTGGTCGAAGATGAGGACGGTGACGCCCTCGGTTTCGCGCAGCTCCTTCTGCACGGCGTCCAGGCGGTCGCGGTGATGGAAGGCGATCCCGCGGGGCATCAGCGGGTCGCCCTGGTGGCGCTCGGGGTCGTCGGAAACGACGACGACGCGGGCGGCGCCCTCGGCGGCCATCTGGGCGGCGATGCGGGGCACCGTCATCTCGGCCTCGGGCGTCTGGCCGCCGGTCATGGCGACGGCGCCGTTCACCAGCACCTTGAAGGTGATGTTGGCCTTGGCCGCGATGGCCGCGCGGATGGCCAGGCTGCCCGAGTGGGAATAGGTGCCGTCACCGAGATTGGCGAAGACGTGGCGCGTGTTCACGAAAGCCATCTGGCCGAGCCAGGGCGTCCCCTCCCCGCCCATCTGGGTGAAGACGTCGGTGGAGCGGTCCATCCAGGTGGCCATGTAGTGGCAGCCGATCCCGGCCAGGGCGCGCGAGCCCTCCGGCACCTTGGTGGAGGTGCTGTGGGGGCAACCCGGGCAGAACCAGGGCTGGCGCAGCGCGATGGGGTCGGTGGCGGCGCGGGCCAGGGCGTCGAGCGCCGCGAGGCGGGCGGCCATGGAATCGGGGCGGGCCTCGCGCGGCAGGCAGGCGTCCAGCGCCCGGGCCACCGCGGCGGCGTCGAGTTCGGTCAGTTCGGAAAGGAGCGGCGTGCCGTCGGCGTTGCGCTTGCCGGTGATGCGGGGGGCGCCCGCGGTGCCGTAGAGGGCGTCGCGGAGCTGGGCCTCGAGAAAGGAGCGGCGGTCCTCGACGACGAGGATTTCCTCCAGGCCCGAGGCGAAGGCGCGGGCGGCCTCCGCGTCCAGCGGCCAGGCGAGGCCGACCTTCCAGATGCGCAGCCCCAGCAGCCGGGCGGCCGTGTCGTCGATGCCGAGGTCCAGCATGGCCTGGCGGAGGGTGGCGTATGCCTTGCCGCGCGCGGCGATGCCGAAGCGCGGCCGGGGCGCATCGAGCGCGATGCGGTCCAGGCCGTTGGCGCGGGCGAAGGCGATGGCGGCGGGAAGGCGCGTGAGGCGGAGGCGGCGTTCCTGGGCGAGGACCACGTCGCGCAGGCGGATGTGGCGGCCGTCCTCGCCCTCGAAGTCTCCCTCGGGGATCACGGGGCCCCAGGCGGGGTCGATGCGGAAGGTGGCGCTGGCGTCCATGGTGTCGGCGACGCACTTCATGGCGGCCCAGGTGCCGGCGAAGCGGGAGAGGGCGAGGCCCTTGAGGCCGAATTCCAGGATTTCGCCAACGCCCGAGGGGTCCAGGAAGGGAATCTCCAGGTCCATGAAGGCGTGGTCGGAGGCGTTGGCCACGGTGGAGGACTTGGCGGAGGGGTCGTCGCCGGCGAGCGCCAGCACGCCGCCCAGCGGCGCGGTCCCGGCCATGTTTGCGTGGCGCAGGGCGTCGCCGCTGCGGTCCACGCCCGGACCCTTGCCGTACCAGATGGAGAAGACGCCGGCCCTGGTGCCGTCGTTGAACAGGTTGGCCTGCTGGCTGCCCCAGGCGGCGGTGGCGGCCAGGTCCTCGTTCAGGCCGGGCTGGAAGACGATGCCGGCCTCCAGCAGGCGCCTCGCCTGGCGGTGGAGTTCCTTGTCGTAGGTGCCGAGCGGGCTGCCGCGATAGCCGGTCACGAAGCCGGCGGTGTCGTGGCCGGCGGCCAGGTCGAGCGCGCGCTGGGCCATCGGCAGGCGGACCAGGGCCTGGATGCCGGTCATCAGGACGGGTTCGGTGCCGGATTCCCAGCGGTCGTCCAGCTTCACCGTCGCGCGTTGGATGCTTCCCATGGACGGCTCCTTTCCGGTGCTCGTTCTCGGCACTGATATGGTGAAGGATGCGCCTTAAGCCCCGGTGGTTTTCTATCGTTTTCTGTTGTGCACCGCCGTGGAAACAGAAGAAGCTTCTGCAAAAAGGGGGAAACGGTGGAAACAACGGATCGGCGGGCCCTGGACGCGACGGACCGGCGCATCCTGCGGGCGCTGGCGCGGCGCGGGCGGCTCTCCAACGCGGAGCTGGCCGAGGAGGTGGGGCTCTCGCCTTCCCCGTGCTGGACCCGGGTTCGGCGGCTGGAGTCGGCCGGGGTGATCCAGGGCTATGCCGCGCTGCTGGACCAGGCGTCGCTGGGCCTGCCGGACACGGTGTTCCTGGAGGTGATGATGGAGAAGCACGACGAGGCCGCGCTGCGCCGCTTCGAGGAGGCGGTGAACGCCATCCCGGAGATCCTGGAATGCCACCTCGTGACCGGCGAATACGACTACATCATCAAGGCCGCGGTGAACGGAACGGCGGGGTACGAGGCGCTGCTGCGGGAAAAGGTTTACCGCCTGCCGGGCGTGCGGCACACGCGGAGCGCCTTCACGCTGCGCTGCCTGAAGCGGGAGATCTCGGCCCTGGTGTGAAGGGGCGCCTCACCAGGGGATGTCCGTGGCGGGCACGGTGGGCGGGCAGAGCGGCAGGGGCGCGTCCAGCACCAGAACGGCAAAGGGCGCGACCGCGAGGTTGTTGTAGGTGAGGTCGGCGCTGGAGAACTGGAAGCCGAGGCTTGCCTGGTGCGTGCCCTCGACGACGCCATCGCTGATCGCCTCGACGGCCAGGGCGCGTGGGGCGGACCAGTCGGCGGCGGTGAAGACAATGGTCTGCCGGTCCGCCGGGGTGCCGCCGCCAGTGGCCACCCGCAGCTCCGCTCCGGCGGTGACGGTGACGGTGACGGGGGCGGTGGGGCGCGCGGACAGGGCGAGGGTGACGAGGTCGCCCGCACCGGCTTCGGTGACCTGCGTGGCGGCGCCGGTTTCGACCAGCACCAGGCTGCGGGCGGTGTCGTTGTCCACCACGCCCACGTTCAGTCCTATGCCCGTGAGCGCGCCGAATCCCGTGTCCGTGCTGGTGGCCGCCATGGACAGGAAGGCGATTTCCGCCCCCTCCGTCAGCGCGTCGTCCAGCGCGCCGACGGTGATGACGTGCGGGATGTTCCAGTCGGCCGGCTGGATGGTGGCGAGAACGCTGTGCAGGGACGGCGCCGCGCCGCCTGTGCCCAGGGTGAGGTCGCCATCGGCGGTGATGCTCACCGTGACGGCGGCCGTCGGCATGCGCGACAGGGTGATGGAGAAGCTGTCGCCCGTGCCGCCCTCCGCCACGGCGGTGGAGCCGCCGGTGTGGGCGATCACGAGACTGGCGGGTGGTGGCGGCGGGGAGGCGGGCGGCGGTTCGGGCGGGGAGACGGGTGGCGATACGGGCGGCGACACCGGGGGTGATACGGGCGGCGACACGGGCGGCGACACTGGCGGCGACACCGGAGGTGATTCCGGGGGCGACACTGGCGGTGATACGGGTGGCGACACCGGAGGTGACTCCGGGGGCGAAACGGGTGGGGAGACGGGCGGGACGGGCGTGGTGTCCTGGTCCGTCACGTTCATCACCTGCACACCCAGCGCGAAGGCGGCCTCGTTCAGGCCGTCGGAGGCGGCGATCAGCACCTCGCGCAGCGTGCCGCCTTCGCGCAGCAGGTCGACGCCGTCACGCAGCTTGAGGGTGTTGCCGGCGATCTCGAACAGGGCTTCGTCCGGCCAGAGCACGCGGAAGGAGATGCTGCCGGCGGGACTGTCGGGGTCGTCGGCCACGAGGCTGCCGATCGCACCGCCGATGTCGGTCTCGAGCACCGCGCCGCCGGTGGAGAACCGGAGGTTGGAGGGGGCGGTGTCGTCCACGCCGAGCAGCGCGACGTTCCAGCCACCGGCCAGCGTTTGCCAGGTGCCGGCGTTCCGGATGGAGAGCTGAAAGCTGAGAACAGGGTCCGCACCCGGCCCGTAGGCCTCGCGGTCGAGCGAAAGGGCCGGGGTGATGGTGACACGGCCGTAGGTGCCGAGGCTGGCGGTGAACAGGCTGGCCGCCTCGCCCGTGAGCGCGACCCCGGTGAGGCCCGACGTGCCCTTGAGGATAAGGCTCGCGGTCCAGTCGCCGGGTCGGTTGTTCTCAAGGATGGTGGCGGGCACGCTGCCCGAAACGGTGATCGCCATCCCCTGCCCTTCGCGCCAGACCGACGCGGGGCAGGATGGACGGGTCGCGTGAAAGCGGGATTAAACCCCGCCCACGGGCCTTCAGGCGGCGGCGGAGCCGGGGCGCGGGTCCTCGATCAGGGCGCGCATGGCGCGGGCCCAGCGGGAGGCGTTGCCGAGCAGGCTGTCGAGGGTGCGGACCGGCAGGCCCTCGGCGAATTCCAGCGCGGTGACGGCACGGGGATCCCAGCCGGCGGCCACGGCATCCACCACGTCCTGGTCCTGCGTCGCCCGCACCAGGCCGCGGAGCTGGCGCGCGGCCAGGAGGATGCGGGCGGCGGCCTCGTGCCGCAGGGGCTCGGGCAGGTTGTCGTTGGCAATCCCGGCCAGGCTCTCGAGGGCGGGAATCTCGTACGCGGGGGTGGCAGACATCGTCTCGCTTGTCCTTTCGGGCCCAGCGGCCAAACCCCGGGGGGCGGGCGGCAGGGCTGCAAACGTGCCTACCCCATCCCCGGTTGCCCGGCCTGCGCTATATGGGGGGCCATGACCCGCGCAATCCGCATCGCCGTCCTTCTTCTCGTTGCCGCCCTGGGGGGGCTGTGGGGGGCGGCCTTTCTGGCACGCGCGCCCGGGGAGGGGCTCGGCGCCTCCTTCGCGCGCCTGGTGGGCGGGGCGGCGCCCAGCGCGGGGGGCGTGGCCCTGCCGGGCGGGGTGAGCCTCGGCGGTCCCTTCACGCTGGTGGACGGCGGCGGGCGGACGGTGACGGAAGCCGACCTGCGCGGAAAGCTCTCGCTGGTGCTGTTCGGCTTCACCTTCTGCCCGGATGTCTGCCCGACGGAGCTTCAGGCGATCGCCCAGACCATGGACCTGCTGGGAGCGCAGAACACGCAGGTCCGGCCGGTGTTCATCACCGTGGACCCGGAGCGGGACACGCCCGCGAAGATGAAGGAATATGTGGAACAGTTCCACCCGGCCATCACGGGGCTGACGGGCACGCCCCAGCAGGTGGCGGCCGCGGCACGGGCCTGGCGGGTCTATTACAGCAAGGTCACGCCGCCGGGCTCCACCGAGTACCTGATGGACCATTCGGCCTTCACCTACCTCATGGGCCGTGACGGGTCGCTGCGGGCGCTGTTCCGCCCGGGCGCGACGCCCGAGGAGATGGCGGCGGCCGTCAGGGCGAACCTCGGCTAGCCACGCCGCCGCCGGGAAGCAGGCCCCGCGATCCTGCCGTGCGCCCGGCGCGGTTGCGCGGAGGGGGGCGCTTCGGGCACTCAGGGGCACCATGCCCGACGCCCTCCCCTCCCCCGCGCCCATGTCCCTGGCCAAGGACAAGATCCGCATCCTGTTGCTGGAGGGGATCTCCGACAGCGCGGTCGCGACGCTGAACGCGGCCGGCTACACCAACATCCGGCGCGAGAAGAAGGCGCTGGACGAGGCGGCGCTGCGCGAGGCCATCAAGGGCGTCCACCTGCTGGGCATCCGGTCCCGCACGCGCGTGACGGAGGCGGTGCTGGCCGAGGCGGACCGGCTGATCGCGGTGGGGTGCTTCTGCATCGGCACCGACCAGGTGGACCTGGCGGCGGCGCGCAAGCGCGGCATTCCCGTGTTCAACGCGCCCTTCTCCAACACGCGCTCGGTGGCCGAGCTGGTGATGGGGGAAATCGTGATGCTGCTGCGCGGCATCCCCGGGCGGTCCAACAGCGCGCATGTGGGCGTGTGGGACAAGTCGGCGGCCGATAGCCGGGAGGTGCGCGGCAAGACGCTGGGGATCGTGGGCTACGGCAATATCGGCGCCCAGGTCTCCGTGCTGGCCGAGGCCTTCGGGATGCGCGTGACCTACTACGACGTGATCCCCAAGCTGCCGCACGGCAACGCGCTGTCCGTGCCTTCCCTCCGCGCGCTGCTCGAGGGGGCGGACGTGGTGACGCTGCACGTGCCGGAGACGGCGGCCACGCAGAACCTGCTCGGCGCGGACGAGATCGCGCTGATGAAGCCGGGCGCGATCCTGATCAACAACGCCCGCGGGCGGGTGCTGGACCTCGATGCCCTGCGCGCCGCGCTGGAGAGCGGGCATCTGGGCGGCGCGGCGGTGGACGTTTTTCCGGAGGAGCCGGAAAAGAACACCGATCCCTTCCACACGCCGCTGCAGGGCGTGCGCAACGTGATCCTGACGCCGCATATCGGCGGCAGCACGATCGAGGCGCAGTCCCGCATCGGTGAGGAGACCGGGCGCAAGCTGACGGACTACTCCGACATGGGCGCGACGCTGGGCGCCGTGAACTTCCCCGAGGCGGTGCTGCCCGCCCGCCAGCGGGGCGCCCGCTTCCTGCACGTCCACGGCAACCATCCGGGGACGCTGGCCGCGATCAACGAGGTGTTCACGCGGCGCGGCGCCAACATCGCCGGCCAGTACCTGCAGACGGATTCCGAGATCGGCTACGTGGTGGTGGATGCCGAGGGGCTCCAGGACGTGAACGTGGTGCTGGAGGAGCTGCGGGCCCTGCCGGGCACGGTGCGGGCACGGCTGCTCTACGAGCGGGGCTGATCGGGCGGTTCCCGAAGCCGGCAGCCGCCGGGACGATTGACAAGGCGGCCGCCCCGCGCACTCTCCCCCCTGCCCTGGCTAGGCCATGGGAAACGGGGGAGCGGCGGATGGCCAAGGGCTTGCGCAAGGGTCTGACAAGCTACGGGGATGCGGGGTTCTCGCTGTTCCTGCGCAAGGCCTTCATCAAGGCGGCCGGTTACTCGGACGACGCGCTGGACCGGCCGATCATCGGGATCACCGACACGGCCAGCGACTTCAATCCCTGTCACGGCAACGCGCCGCAGCTGATCGAGGCTGTCCGGCGCGGGGTGATGCTGTCGGGGGGGCTTCCGATGGCCTTTCCGACCATCTCCATCCACGAAAGCTTCGCGCACCCGACCTCCATGTACCTTCGCAACCTGATGGCGATGGACACGGAGGAGATGGTCCGTGCCCAGCCGATGGATGCGGTGGTCCTCATCGGCGGCTGCGACAAGACGCTGCCGGCGCAGATCATGGGGGCGGCGAGCGCCGGCATCCCGGCCATCGTCGTGCCCGTGGGGCCGATGGTGGTGGGGCACCACCGCGGGGAGGTTCTCGGGGCCTGCACGGATTGCCGGCGGCTCTGGGGGCAGCACCGCGCGGGCAAGATCGACGAGGCGGAGATCGAGGTGATCTCGGGCCGGCTCGCGCCCTCGGTCGGCACCTGCATGGTGATGGGCACGGCCAGCACCATGGCCTGCATGATCGAGGCGATGGGGCTCTCCCTGCCCTACAGCGCCGCCATCCCGGCGCCGCATGCGGAGCGGCTGCGGAGCGGCGAGGCGAGCGGGCGCGCGGCGGTGGAGATGGCCAGGCGCGGCGGCCCGGCGCCCAAGGCGCTGCTGACGGCGGGATCGCTGCGCAACGCCATGACGGTGCTGCAGGCGATCGGCGGCTCCACCAACGGGCTGGTGCACCTGGCGGCCATCGCAGGGCGCGTCGGGCTCAAGGTGGACCTGGAGGAGTTCGACGAGATCGGGCGGCGGGTGCCGGTGCTGGTGGACCTCAAGCCCTCGGGCGACCACTACATGGAGCACCTGCACCACGCGGGCGGCGTGCCGCGGCTGCTGCAGGAGCTGGAGCCGCACCTCGACCTCGACGCGCCGACGGTGCTGGGGGGCACGCTAGCGGATTACCTGAAGCTGGCGGAGGAGGTGCCGGGGCAGACGGTGATCCGGCCCCGCAGCGCGCCGCTGAAGGAAACCGGCGGGATGGCGGTGCTGCGCGGGAACCTCTGCCCGGGCGGCGCGGTGATCAAGCACGCCGCGGCCACCGCCTCCCTTTTGCAGCACACCGGGCGCGCGGTGGTGTTCGACAGCGTGGAGGACATGACCAACCGCGTGGACGACCCCGACCTGGAGGTGTCGGCCGAAGACGTGCTGGTGCTGCGCAACGCCGGGCCGAAGGGCGCGCCGGGCATGCCGGAGGCGGGCTACCTGCCCATCCCGCGCAAGCTGGCGCAGCAGGGCGTGAAGGACATGGTGCGGATCTCGGATGCGCGCATGTCGGGCACGGCCTTCGGCACCATCGTGCTGCACATCACCCCGGAATCGGCGGTGGGCGGGCCGCTCGCGCTGGTGCGGACGGGCGACCGGATCGCGCTGGACGTGGAGCGGCGCCGCCTCGACCTGCTGGTGGACGAGGCGGAGCTGGCGCGGCGCGCGGCGGAGGTGGTGCCGCCCCGCCCCGCCCCGAAGCGCGGCTACGCGAAGCTGTTCCACGACACGGTGCTTCAGGCCGACCAGGGCTGCGACTTCGACTTCCTGGCCGGCGAGGACGAGGAATAGCCGCATCGTGGACCCGGTGGGCCTCAGCCGCGCGAACCTCGCGCGGGTCGTGCCGCCCGTGCGGGTGCCGGGCTACGACCCGGCGCGGGTGCGCGCCGGGATCGTGCATCTCGGGCTCGGCGCCTTTCACCGCGCGCACATGGCCCGCTACACGCACGCGCTGATGGAGCGGCGCGCGGAGGCGCTGGGCTGGGGGATCATCGGCGCGGGGCTGTTGCCGGGAGACCTGCGGATGCGGGAAAGCCTGGCGCCGCAGGACGGGCTCTACACCCTCGTGGAGCGCGACGGGGCGGCGGAGACGGCCACCGTGATCGGCTCCCTGGCCGGGGTGGTGTTCGCCGGGGAGACGACGGAGCCGCTGCTTTCGCGGATGGAGGATCCGGCGATCCGCATCGTCAGCCTGACGGTGAGCGAGAATGGGTACTGCCTGAACCCCGCGACGCGGCGACTCGACCCGGAGCACCCCATGATCCGCGCGGACCTGGCGGCACCGGCGCGGCCGCGCAGCGCGATCGGCGTGGTCGTGGAGGCGTACCGGCGGCGCATGGCCGGGGGGCACGGGGCCTTCACGGCGCTGACCTGCGACAACATCCAGAACAACGGCGACGTGCTGCGCGATGCCGTGCTGTCGCTGGCGCGGATGCGCGACGGGCGGCTCGCGGGATGGATCGAGGAGCACGGCGCGTTCCCGGACACGATGGTGGACCGGATCACGCCGGTGACGCGGCCGGGGCACTTGGCGCATCTGGAGCGCGAATACGGGCTGCGCGACCGCTGGCCCGTTTTCGCCGAAAGCTTCACGCAATGGGTGATCGAGGATCGCTTCGCCAGCGGGCGGCCCGAGTGGGAGGAGGTGGGGGCGCAGTTCGTGCCCGATGTCGCGCCCTACGAGATCATGAAGCTGCGGTTGCTGAACGGAAGTCACCTGGCCATCGCGGCACTGGGGCGGCTGATGGGGCACCGCTTCGTGCACGAGGTGATGGCCGATGCCCGGATGCGCGCCTTCATGGCCGCGCTCATGGACCGCGAGACGGGGCCGACGCTGGAGCCCGTGCCCGGGATCGGGCTTGGCGACTACAAGCGCACGCTCGTCGCGCGCTTCGCCAACCCGGCGATCGAGGACACGGTGGAGCGCATCAACACGGATGCGCCGGTCAACCTGCTGGTGATGCCGATCGAGGCGAGCCTGGCGATCGGCGGAGAGGTGGAGCTTCTGGCGCTGGCGCTCGCCGCCTGGATGCGGCGGCTGCAGGGACGCGACGACCGGGGGGAGGCGATCGAGATCCGGCACCCGCTGGCGGCGCTGCTGCAGGAGAAGGCGGCGGAGGGTGGGCCCGATCCGATGCCGCTGCTCTCCATCGGGTCGCTGTTCGGCGGCCTGGCGGGGCAGGCACGCTTCGTCGGGGCGCTGCGGCGGTGGCTGGCGTCGCTGCATGAGGTGGGCGCGTCCGCGACGCTGGATCGCGCGGCGCGGGAGGGCCGCCTCGGGTGAAGCGGGCGGGGATCTCTCCCCGCCCTTCGTTTGTCAGTTGTTGCGGTTGGTGCGCTCGAAGTTGCGGAGCACCTGGTTGCCGCGCGTGTTCATGTTGGCCAGCGACTGCTGCGCGGTCTGCCCGCCCTGGAAGGCGCGCTCCATCTCCTCCTGGACGATGTTGCGGATCTCGATGAAGCCGCCGAGGCGGATGCCGCGGCTGTTCGCCGTGGGCTCGCCGCCGCGCAGCATCTGCTCGATCGGCACGTCCGCGCCGGGGTTGCGGGCGTAGTAGTTCTGGCTGCGGCTCAGCTCATAGGCGGCCCGTGTGACAGGGACGTAGCCGGTGTCCTGGTGCCACTTGGCCATCACGGCGGGGCTGGTCGCGTAGCGGAAGAACTCGGCGACGCCGCGCCATTCCTCGGTGCTGCGCGTGTTGCTCGGCCCCCGGTTCATCGACCACAGGGCGGCGCCGCCGATGATGGAGTTGCGGGGCGTCGTGCCCTCGTAATAGGGCAGCATGGCCGCGCCCCACTGGAAGCGCGCCTCGCGCTCGATCCGTCCGCGCAGGCCGGAGGAGCCGAAGGCGATGGCGCATTCGCCGGCGGAGAAGAGCGGGTCGGCCGTGGAGTCGCGGCCGCCGTAGCGGAACAGGCCGTCGCGCTGCCAGCGGACGAGGTTCTCGAGGTGCTTGACCATCAGCGGGTTGGTCAGGTTCAGCTCGGTGTTCAGCCCCTCGAAGCCGTTGGCGCGGCTGGCGAGCGGCACGTCGTGGATGGCGAGCAGTTCCTCCACCATCACCCAGCTCGGCCAGGAGGTGGTCATCGGGCAGGCGATGCCGGCAGCCTTCAGCTTCACCATCGCCTGCTCCACGCCTTCCCAGGTCTGGGGGAAGGTGTTCGTGTCCAGGCCGGCGCGCTGGAACATGTCCTTGTTGTAGAAGGCGATGGCGGTGCTGCTGTTGAAGGGCATGGCCATCAGCCGGCCGTCCGCGGTGCTGTAGTAGCCGGCGACGGGGCCGATGAAGTCGCGCGTGTCGATGGCCACCCCGGTCTCGGCCAGCATCTCGTGCAGCGGCTTCACGGCGCGGCCGGCGGTCATCATCGTGCCCGTGCCGACCTCGAACATCTGCACGATGTGCGGGGCCGTGTTGGCGCGGAACGCCGCGATGGCGGCCACCACCGTCTCGGCATAGCTGCCGCGGAAGGAGGGGACGACCTTGTAGCGGTTCTGGCTGGCGTTGAAGTCGGTCGCGATCTGCTCGAGCTGCGGGCCGGCGGGCGGCGTCAGGCCGTGCCAGAACTGAAGCTCAATGGGCTGGCCCGAGGGGGCCTGGGCCTGGGCGGGTGCCCAGGCGAGGGCGGAGAGCGCGAGGGCGCTGGCCGCGAGTGTGCGTCGCCGCATGGGCACGAAACCTCCTTGGTGGTTGGGTGCCGCTGGAGCTAGCGGCCCTTTGTTGCAGCGAGCTTACAGGGATGCGACGGATTTGTGGAAGGCTGCTCGCCCGGTTGTGGAAGGGCGGGCATCGCGGCGGGTGCGGCCGGGGCAGTGGACGCGGAGGCGCGGATTGCCCAGCATCCCCTCCCCTGCCAGGGAGCGCCGCATGACCGACCTGTTCCGCCTTTCCGCCAGCGTCCTGGCCCGCCGCATGCGGGCGGGCGAGGTTTCCGCCGTGGCGGTGATGGAGGCGCATCTGGACGCCATCCGGGCGCGCGAGCCATCGCTGCGGGCCTTCGCGCACCTGGATGAGGCGGCAGCACTGGAGGGCGCGCGGGCGGCGGACCGGCATCTGGCCAGGGGAGGCGCCGCGGGACCCCTTCACGGGCTGCCGCTGGGCGTGAAGGACGTGCTGGACGTGGCGGGGATGCCGTCCGGCTACGGCTCGCCCATCTGGGAAGGCTTCGTGCCCCGGGCGGATTCCGCGGCCGTCGCGCTGGCGCGCGCGGCGGGAGCGGTGGTGATCGGCAAGACCGTGACCACGGAGTTCGCCACGCGCCGGCCGGGGCCCACCGCCAATCCCGTCAACCCCGCGCACACGCCGGGCGGGTCCTCCTCGGGCTCCGCGGCCGGGGTGGCGGCGGGGTTCTTCCCGCTGGCCTTCGGGACCCAGACGGCGGGCAGCGTGCTGCGGCCGGCGGCCTTCTGCGGCGTGGTCGGTTACATGCCGTCTCACGGCGCAATCCACCGGGCGGGCATGAAGGTGATGAGCGAGACGCTCGATACCATCGGGGCGCTGGCGCGGACGGTGGCCGATTGCGCGCTTCTGGTGGGGGCGATGACGCGGGCCGAGCCGGGCGACCCTGCGGCGCGGCCGGACCGGGCGCCGCGGTTGCTGCTCTGCCTGGGGGATGCGGCGCAGGCAGCGCCGGAGACGCTGGCGCTGATGGAGCGCGCGGCGGAGGCGGCGGGCCGCGCCGGGGCGACGGTGACGCGGGGGGAGATGCCGGCGGCCGTGACGGCGGCGGCGGCGGCGCATCCGGTGGTGATGAACATGGAAAGCGCGCAGGCCCTGGCCTGGGAACTGGCGCATCACCGAGAGGCGGTATCTGACGTGCTCCGGGAGAAGCTGGAACCCGCGGCGGCGATGCCGGCCTCGGCACTGGCCGCGGCGCGCACGGCCTTCGCCGCGGCGCGGGCCGCCTTTCCCGGTGTGATCGCGGATTTCGACGCGGTGCTGACGCCGGCCGCGCCCGGCGAGGCGCCGGCGGGGCTGGAATGGACGGGCGATCCCGTCTTCAACCTTCTCTGGACGGCGCTGGGCGCGCCGGCGGTCAGCGTGCCGGCCGGGCTCGGGCCGCGCGGGCTGCCGCTGGGCGTGCAGATCGTGGCCGCACCGGGTCGTGACCGCGATGCCCTGCTCTGGGCCGAGTGGATGCGCCAGGTGCTGGAATAGAAAAAAGGCGCCGGAGGCTTGAGGCCCCCGGCGCCCTTGCGGTGGCGCGCCGCCGCTAGTTGCGGCGCTGGTTGCCTTCCTCGCGGATGCGCAGCGGCACGAAGCGCTGGCCCTGGGCACCCTCGATCAGCAGCAGTGCGCTGGCGCGGTTCTGGCGGCGCAGGGCTTCGATACGGGTCTGCAGCTCCTGGGGCGTGTTCACCCGCTCCTGCTGAACCTCCACGATCACGTCGCCCGGGCGCAGGTCGCGCTCGGCGGCGTTGCCGCCCTGCTCGACGTCGGTGATCAGCACGCCGCGCTGCTCAGGGCGCAGGCTGAAGCGCTCGCGCGCCTCCGGCGTGATGGGGCCGACCTTGAGGCCGAGGCCCTGGAGCTCCACCACCTGGCTGCGGGGCTGGGCGGGGGTGGCGCCACGGGCCTGGGCCTCCGCCTGGTCCGCCGGGAGCTCGGCGATGGTGACGTTGAGCGTCTCCTCCTTGCCGTCGCGCCACACCGTCACCGGGGCCTCGGTGCCGACGCGGGTTTCGGCCACGATTCGCGGCAGGTTGCGCATCTCGCGGACGTCCTGGTTGTTGAAGCGCAGGATGACGTCGCCGTTGCGGATGCCGCCCTTGGCGGCCGGGCCGTCCTCCTGCGCGCGGGCAACGAGGGCGCCGCGCGAGCCGCCGCGCAGGCCGAGGCTTTCCGCGATCTCGTCCGTCACCTGCTGGATGTTCACGCCGAGCCAGCCGCGCCGCACGCGTCCGCCGTCGCGCAGCTGGGCCACGATGCCGCGCGCCAGGTTGGACGGGATGGCGAAGCCGATGCCGATGGAGCCGCCGGAGGGCGAGTAGATGGCGGTGTTGATGCCCACCACCTTGCCGGCCATGTCGAAGAGCGGGCCGCCCGAGTTGCCGCGGTTGATGGCGGCGTCGGTCTGGATGAAGTCGTCGTAGAGGCCCTGGCGGATGTCGCGCGAGCGGGCGGAGACGATGCCGGCCGAGACGGAGGAGGCGAGGCCGAAGGGGTTGCCGATGGCCAGCACCCAGTCGCCGACCTGCGCGTCGTCGGAATTGCCGAAATCGACCGAGGTGAGCTGCCGGTCGGTCTTGATGCGCAGCACGGCGATGTCCGTGCGCGGGTCGGTGCCGACCAGCTCGGCCGGAAGGGTGGTGTTGTCGTTCAGGACGACGTTGATGTCGGTGCCGCCCTCCACGACGTGGTTGTTGGTCACCACCAGCTTCTCGGCGGCGTCGATGATGAAGCCGGAACCGAGCGACGTGCCGCGGCGCTGCTGCTGCGGCGGCTGGCCTGGACGCTGGCCGGGGCCACCCTGGCCGGGCGGGCGGTTGCGCTCGAGGAAGTCGCGGAAGAACTCCTCAAAGGGGCTGCCGGGGGGGGCCTGGGGCGCGTCAGGGGCGTCCGGCCGGGCGGCGTTGCGGGCGGTGGGGGCGGTGCTGACCTGCACGCTGACCACGGCGGGGAGAAGCTGCTGCGCGAGGGGACGGAAGGACGTGGGAGCGTCGCGCATCGGCGTCTGCGCGAGGGCTGGGCCCATCGGCGCCGCGGCGAGGGCTGCGATGAGCGCGAGCGTGGTCGAGATCGGCAGTCGGAAGCGCACGGGCACGTTCCCTTCGAAGGGGGGTGATCAGGCTGATGGACGACAATTGGGCCGAACCGGCGGCCGGGAAAGGGCCTTCCTGTTACAAAGGGCGACCGCAGTCATCACGGCTCGGTGGGATGTAACTCCTTGCCAAAAAGAAATGGCCCGCTCCCGGGAGGGAGTGGGCCATTCCGGCTCACGTTCCGGCCGCGCGGGACCGTTCAGGGCGTGGCGGCGGGCGCCGGCTCGCCGCCGGGCTGGGGCAGTTCGCGGAAGAAGCGGAAGAACTCGCTGTCCGGGGACAGGAGCAGGCGCGATTCCCCGCCCTCGGAGAAGGCCTCGCGATAGGCCTGCATGGCGCGCCAGAAGGCGAAGAACTCCGGGTCGCGCTGGAAGGCATCGGCCGAGATGCGGATGGCCTCCTGCTCGCCCTGGCCGCGCAGGATGTCCGCGCTCGCGCCGCCCTCGGCCAGCAGCACCGTGCGGTCGCGGTCGGCATTGGCGCGGATGCGGGTGGCCTGCTCGGCGCCCTCGGCGCGGGCCTCGCGGGCCACGCGCTCGCGCTCGGACTGCATGCGGGACAGAACCGCCTGGGTGTTCTCCTCCGGCAGGTCGGCGCGGCGGATGCGGACATCGGCCACCTCGATCCCGAAGCGCTTGGCCTCCACGTTCACCTGGTCGCGGATCTCGTTCATCACGCGCAGGCGCTCGGCGGAGAGAACGGACAGCAGTGATTCGTTACCGAGCACGCGGCGCAGCGACGAGGAGACGATCGAGGCCAGGCGCCCGCGGATGCCGCTCTCGGCCACGCCCGCGGTCTGGAAGAAGAGCAGCGGGTCGGTGATGCGGTAGCGGGTGAAGCTGTCCACGATCAGGCGGCGCTGGTCGCCCAGGATCAGCTCCTCGCCGGGCGCCTCGAAGTCCAGCAGGCGGCGGTCGAGCGCGATCACGCTCTGGATGAAGGGCACCTTCATGTGCAGGCCGGGCGACTGGATCACCCGCACGGGCTGGCCGAACTGCGTGATCAGCACCTGCTGCGTCTGCTGCACGGTGAAGAGCGACGAGGCGGCGGTGACGAGCAGCACCGCGACCGCGACGGCGGCGATGGTCAGGCGGTTCATCGGGCGGCTCCCGGCTGCGGCGCGCGTGGCGGGGGCGACATGCTGGGGACGCTGCCGGCGGCCGCGGCGGCGGCCGGCGCGGGGCGTCCGGCCGGCTGGGCGGGCCGCCCGCCATCGAGGTTCAGCAGCGGAACGAGACCCTGGAGGCGGTTGTCCACGATGATCTTCGGATTGCGGCGGAAGATCTCCTCCATGGTCTCCAGGTAGATGCGGCGCATGGTGACGTCCTTGGCCGTCTGATAGGAGGAGAGCACGGAGATGAACCGTGCCGCCTCGCCGCGGGCCCGGGCGATCTGGCTGTCCTTCTGGCCCTGCGCCTCCTGGATCATCCGCGCGGCCTCGCCGCGCGCGCGGGGGATGATGTCGTTGCGGTAGGATTCCGCCTCGTTGCGGGCGCGCTCGCGGTCCGCGTTGGCGCGCTGGACGTCGCGGAAGGCCTCGATGACGGCGCCGGGCGGATCGACCTTCTGGAGCTGCACCTGGGTGATCTCAACGCCCGCGCGGTACTGGTCGAGGATGGCCTGGGTGCCGAGACGCACCTGCTGCTCGATCTGGGCGCGCGCCTCGGTCAGCGCCGGCTGGATCGGGGTGCGGCCGATCACCTCGCGCATCATGCTCTCGGCGGCGGACTTCACCGTCACCTCGGGGTTGCGCGTGTTGAACAGGTACTCGCCGGCGTCGCGGATGCGCCAGAACACGGCGAAATCGATGTCGATGATGTTCTCGTCGCCCGTCAGCATCATGCTTTCCTCGAGCACGTCGCGGGACGGGGTGGGGCGCTGGGCGATGGCACCGGAATCGACGGCGCTGCGGAAGCCGACATCGACGCGGTTGATGCGGGTGACGCGCGGCGTGGTCACGCTCTCCACCGGCCAGGGAATGCGGTAGTTCAGGCCGGGCGGCGTGGTGCGGGAGAAGGCGCCGAAGCGCATCACCACGCCCTGCTCGTCGGGCTGCACGCGGTAAAACCCGGAGGCACCCCAGGCCGCGATGGCGAGAATGCCCAGAACGGCCAGGCCCTTGCCGCCGCCACGCCCGCCACGCGGCAGCCAGCGCCGCACGGTTTCCTGCGCCTGGCGGATCGCCTCGTCGAAGTCGGGTCCGCGGCCGCTGCCGCCGCTTCCGCCGGGGGGCGGGACGCCCCAGGGGCCTTGCGGACGGTTGTTGCCGCCGGGGGATCCCCATGGGCTCGGTCCGCCGCTGTTGTTCCACGGCATGGGCCGGTCAGTCTCCCTCTCGGTAAAGGCACGGCCCCGCCCGCTTGCGCGGGGTGGGGGCCGCCCATATGGCATTCCCGTTCTGCGTATCGTGTTCGGCGCCCCCGGTTCTGGCGCCGTTCCGGGCATGTCGCCATGTTGGCCGGGTTGCAGGAGTTTTCAAGCGATGGTGAGCGGTCTGGAGGCGGCGGTGCGGGCGGCGCTGGCGCGGGTGCGCGAGCCCGCCTCGGGGCGCGACATCGTTTCGGCCGGGATGGTCGGGGGCCTGGCGGTGCGGGACGGCATGGTGCAGGTGGAGCTTCTGGTGCCACGCGAAAGGGCGCGGGCTATGGAGCCGCTGCGCGCCGCGGTGGAGGCGGCGGTGCGCGCGGTGCCCGGCGTTCTCTCGGCGAGCGTGGTGTTGACCGCGCATCGCGACGCGCCGCCCTCCCCTGCCCCGGCCGCAGCGCCGCACGCGCATGGCGCGCGGCCGCAGGCGGCGATGCTGTTGCAGGAGGTGGGCGCGGTGATCGCGGTGGCCTCCGGCAAGGGCGGCGTGGGCAAGTCCACCACGGCGGTGAACCTTGCCGTGGCGCTGGCCGGAAAGGGCCTTCGCGTCGGCCTGCTGGATGCGGATGTGTACGGGCCTTCCCTGCCGCAGATGCTGGGCACGCACGAGAAGCCCGACACCGCGTCGGGGCGGATCGTGCCGATCTCGCGCTGGGGGCTGAAGGCCATGTCGATCGGCTTCCTGGTGGACCAGGAGACGCCGATGGTGTGGCGCGGGCCGATGGTCATGGGCGCGCTGGAGCAGATGATGTCCCAGGTGGAATGGGGCGCGCTGGACGTGATGGTGGTGGACATGCCGCCGGGCACCGGGGACACGCAGCTCACCATGTCCCAGCGCGTCGCGCTGCGCGGCGCGGTGATCGTGTCCACGCCGCAGGACGTGGCGCTGCTGGACGCGCGGCGCGGCATCCGCATGTTCGAGAAGGTCAGCGTGCCCGTTCTCGGGCTGGTCGAGAACATGAGCTACTTCTGCTGCCCCAACTGCAACCACCGCACCGAGATCTTCGGGCATGGCGGGGCGCGCGCGGAGGCGGCGCGGCTCGGCGTGGAGTTCCTGGGCGAGCTGCCGCTGACGCTGGCGGTGCGGGAACTGTCGGACGCGGGACGGCCGGTGGTGCTGGCGGCGCCGGATTCGCACGAGGCCGCCGCGTATCGCGCCATCGCCGACCGCGTGTGGGAGAAGGCCTCGGCGCCCGCCGGCGCGGCGGGGCCGAGGATCGTGGTGGACTAGGCTCCGCCCAGGTTGGGCGCCGCTCAGGCGACCCCGCTGCCGGTGAAGTCCGCGACCATGTGCAGCATGGCCCGCAGCCCCGGCAGCAGGCCTGCTTCGTCCACGCGGAAGCGGGGCGAGTGGTTGGTGGGCACCTGCCGCGGATCGAGGCCGGGCGCGGTGACGCCGACGTTGAAGAAGACGCCCGGCACCGCGCTGGAGAAGTAGGCGAAGTCCTCCGCCGCCAGGCCCGGCGGCATGTTGCGCAGCGCGCCCTCGCCGGCCACGCGGGCGAGGGTTGGCGCCATGCGCTGGGTGAGCGCGACATCGTTGGCCATGGAGGGATAGCCGTTGGGCATCCAGGCGACCTCCGCGCGGCCATCCATGCCCTGGGCGATGCTCTCGGACACCTCCTTCACGCGGCGCATGATGAACTGGCGGCGCTCCTCGTCGTAGGTGCGCAGCGTGCCGTTCATCGTCGCGCGGTCGGGGATGATGTTGGAGCGGTTGCCGCCGTGGAACTGCCCCACGGTGAGCACGGAGGGCGAGGCGCCGCTGTCCACCTGGCGGCTCTGGATGGTCTGCAGCGCGGAGATGATCTGCGCGCCGATCACGATGGGATCCACGCCGCCCCAGGGGCGCGCGCCATGGGTCTGGCGGCCGTGCACGGTGATGGTGAACTCGTCCGCGCTGGCGGCCGCGGGGCCGGGGCGGTAGCCGAGCGTGCCGGCGGTGAGGCCGCTGACCACGTGCAGGCCGAAGACGGCGTCCGGCTTCGGATCGTCGAAGGCGCCTTCGGCCAGCATGCGGCGGGCGCCGCCGATCTCGCCATTGGGCAGGTTCTCCTCGGCCGGCTGGAAGAGAAGGACCACCGTGCCGCGCAGGTCCGCACGGTGCTTCGCCAGCACCTCGGCGGCGGCCATGAGGATGGCGGTGTGGCAGTCATGGCCGCAGGCATGCATCACGCCGACTTCCTGCCCGCCCCACATGGTCTTCGCGCGGGAGGCGAAGGGCAGGTCCACCTCCTCGGCGACGGGAAGGGCGTCCATGTCGGCGCGCAGCGCGATGGTGGGCCCGGGGCCGCCCTCGCCCTTCAGGGTGGCGACGATGCCGGTGACGGCGACCTTGTCGCGTACGGTGTAGCCGAGGCCGCGCAGATGGGCGGCGGCCAGCGCGGAGGTGCGGTTCTCCTGATTCCCGAGCTCGGGGTTCTGGTGGATGTCGCGCCGCCAGGCGATCATCCGCGCCTCGATCGCGCGGGCGGACTGGTCGAGGGCGGCGTGCAGCGGGCGGGCCGGGGCGGGCGCGAGGGCGGCGGCGGGCGGCATCTGCGCGAGGGCGGCGGCCGGAAGGGCGCAGCAGGCGCAGGCGGCGAGAAAGCCGCGGCGGGAGGTGCCGGGCGCGTCGGCGACCAGGCGGCTGCGCGGGGGGCGGAGGAACATGCGGGGCGGCTCCGGGCTTGAGGGGGGCAGTCTAGCGGCCGGGGGCGGCGGGGGCGCAAGTCCCGGCGGGGATGGGACCGGGCGCGGAAGGACGTGGCGGGTGTCAGAGGATGGCGTCGGTCTCGGCGGCCAGGGGCATCGCATCGGCCGCGCCGGGGCGGGAGACGGCGATGGAGGCCGCCGCCGCGGCCCGCCGCATCGCCGCTTCCAGCGGGGCCCCGCGCGAGAGGGCGGCCGCCAGGACGCCGCACCAGCAATCGCCGGCGCCGGTGGTATCCACCACCCGGGGCGGGATCCGGGCCGGGATCCGCCAAGCGCGCCCTTCGGCCGCGGCCTCGGCGCCGGCCTCGCCCAGGGTGACGGCGACCGCGATGCCCAGCGCCGCGTGCAGGGCGGGCGCGCCTGGGGACGCGCCGAGCCGTGCGGCGAGCCAGGCGGCCTCGTGCTCGTTCACCACCAGCAGGCCGAGGGCGCGGAGCACCTCCGGGTCCAGCGGGGCGGCGGGCGCGAGGTTGAGGACGGGCCGGGCGCCGCATGCGCGGGCGCGGCGGACCATGGCGGCGACCTCGGCGGGCGGAACCTCCATCTGCATGAGCAGGATGTCGCCCGGCGAAGGATCCGGCACCTGCGTGGCGCGGGCCAGGGCATTGGCGCCGGGGGAGACAGCGATCTGGTTGCGGCCCTGTTCGTCCACGCAGATGGAGGCCGCGCCGGTCGGAACATCGGTCTCGGCCAGGGCGGACAGGTCCACCCCGGCGGCGCGGAGGGCGGAAAGGGCGACAGCGGCCATGGGATCGCGGCCAACGGCGCCGGCGAAGCGCACGCGGGCGCCGTCGCGCGCAGCGGCCACGGCCTGGTTGGCACCCTTGCCGCCCGGCGACGCCCGCCAGGGGCCGCCGAGCACGGTGTGGCCGGGTTCCGGCAGCGCCGGGACCGGGAAGGTGAGGTCGGCGTTGACTGAACCGAAGACGGTGACGGGCATGGGGCGCCATTCAGGACGGGCGGCGCCCCGCCTGTCCAGCGCCCCGCGGTCAGGCCTGCGGCGGCTGGCCGTTGGAGGCGGAAAGGCCGCCATCCACCGGCAGGTTCACGCCGTTGACGAAGCGGGCGTCGTGGCTGGCCAGGAAGGCGATGACGTCGGCCACCTCCTCGGGCTCCGCGGCACGGCCGAGGGGGATGCGCTCGGCGAACTTCGCCATCAGCTTCTCGTTGCCCAGCATGTCCGCGGTCATCTCGCTGCGGGTCAGGCTGGGGGCGACGGCGTTCACGCGCACCCCCTTGGGGCCGAGCTCCAGCGCGAGCGCGCGGGTGAAGTTCGTCACCGCGCCCTTTGCCGCGTTGTAGATCGCCATGTTCCAGTCGCCGCCGAGGCCGGACACCGAGGAGGTGTTGACGATGCAGCCCTGGGTGGAAACCAGGTGCGGGATGGCGGCGCGCGACAGAAAGAAGACGCCGTCGAGGTCGGTGCCCATGACCTTCCGCCAGTCGGCGGTGCTGGCCTCGGCCAGGGGGCCCGTCACGGCGGTGCCGGCATTGTTCACCAGCACGTCCAGGCGCCCGAAGCGCTCCAGCGCGCGGTTGACCAGGACGATCGCCTGTTCCTCGTCCGACACGTCGGCCGCGGCGACCAGCGTGCGCCCGGCGGGAAGCGCGCCGGCAACCCGGGCAAGCTTGTCCTCCGTGCGCCCGGCCAGCACCACGGCGTAGCCGCCGAGGGAGAAGCGGCGGGCGGTGGCCTCCCCGATGCCGGAGCCGGCCCCGGTGACGATCGCGACCTTGCCTTCGAACGCTGCCATGCTGGCCTCCTGATGTTCCAATGAACGGAACGCGCGGGGGCGAGGTTCGGTGGTGCCGAAGGGCTGGGGGCTGGCCTGCGGGAAGAGCCTAGCGCGCGGTGGCGCGGCCCAGGGCGAAGCCGCCCACCAGGGCGCCGATGATCACGGCCCAGACCTCCCCCAGCACCGCCGCGGCGATGGGCAGGATCACCAGGATCGCCACCACCAGCACCAGCACCGCGAGCCAGGACGGGCCGCCGCCCCAGGCACGCCGCGCCAGGCCCTGCTGGATCGTGCCCCTGCCGCTGGCGGCGCGGGGCGCGCGGGGCTTGCGCGTGGCGGCCGGCTTGGTCCGCGGCCGGGCGGCGTCGTCCGGCTGGGCGCGCCGTGGCCCGGGGGGGGACTTGGCCATGGCCGGGGCCGTCAGGCCTCGCGGCCCAGCATCTCCATGAGTTCGCGCCATTCCCGCTTGGACAGGCCGCTGCCTTCCTGCGCGGGCGCATTGCCGGCGGCGATGGCGCGCACCACCGCGAGCATCTGGGCGGACAGGGTGACGGCGCCCTGGCGGTAGTCGCGGAAGGCCTCGTGCACCAGGGGCACCCAGGCGCGCACGGTGTCGAGCATGGCGTCGGCATAGACGCGGATCTCGTACTGCGCGTGGGAATCGGCGCGCAGGGCGAGGAAGTTCAGGAGGTTGTGCAGGTCCGCCTTCCAGTACCACTGGGTATAGGCGTTGAGCGTGAGGTTCATGCGGGCGAGTTCGCGCGCGAGGCCGGTGCGGCCTTCCTCGATCACGCGGCCCTCGGCGTCCTCGTTCAGCATCTCCAGGTAATGGTCGTAGTTGCGCGTCGCGTCCTCGCGCAGGAGGTCCAGCACATGGGCGGCCTGGTCGCCCTCCAGCACGGCGCCGCGCCCCTGGCGGTTGACCGCGGACTGCGCCGCGAGCTGCTCGGGGGCGGGCAGGTAGAACTCGCGGTCCAGGATGGAGTAGCGGGCGGAGTATTCGTTGATGTTCGCCATGCGATGGCGGATCCACTGCCGCGCCACGAAGATCGGCAGCTTCACGTGATACTTGATCTCGCACATCTCGAAGGGCGTGGAGTGGCGGTGGCGCATGAGGTAGCGGATCAGGCCGCGGTCCTCGTTCGCCGCGCGCGTGCCGCGGCCATAGGAAACGCGGGCCGCCTGCACCACCGCCGAGTCGTCGCCCATGTAGTCCACCACCCGGACGAAGCCGTGGTCGAGCACGGGGAGCGGGCGGAAGAGAATCGCCTCCAGCCCGGGCGAGACGGGGCGGCGGGTTTCGTGGCGCTGGGCCTCGGCCTCGGCCAGTTCCTGCTGCTGCGCTTCGGTCAGTTCCATCGTGCCACCCCCGGATGGCCCGCGGTGTAGCGGGGGGTGGGCGGGGGCGGAAGGCCGCCCGAACGGCCGCCCGCGATCAGGGGACGGGTGTGGCGCAGGAGAAGCTTTCCGCCGCCTCCGGGTCGCCGCCGCCGAAGCGGGCCTCCTGCGGATAGGGGCAGGCGGGGCGGCTGCGGCCGGGGAAGGCGGCACCGCGGGCGAGGAGGTGCGGCGGGGCCTCGCCGCGCTCCACCCAGGCCTCGATGGCGGTCAGCGGGTCGAAGTCGTCCAGGGCCGGGCCGCCGCCGCAATGCGTCATGCCCGGCACCAGGAACAGCCGGGCCCAGCCGGACAGGGCGGCGCTCCCGCCACTGTCGGCGGCCAGATCCCGCCAGTGGGCGCGGAGGTCGTCGGCGGAAAAGACCGGGTCGGCATTGCCGCGGAACACGATCATCCGCCCGCCGCGTGCGGTGAGGGTGGAGAAGAGGGTTCCCGTTGGATCGTTGATCGCGCCGGTCCGGGCGGTGCGCGCCGCGTGTTATGGACCATAACGGACTGGCCAGCACGATTTCATGGCGGTGCCGGCATGGGGGGAAACAGGATGCTCAGCAGGACGGGCAAGGGCGGGCGCCGCTCGCTTCCCGGCGGCGCGCTCGGCCTGGCGCGCTCGGCCTGGCGCGCTCGGCCTGGCGGGCACGGCGGAAGCGGCGGCGCAGCCGGGATACGCACCGCCGATGGCGGGCACGGTGCCGCTGGCGCTGCCGCGGACGGAGTTCGTCCAC
Organism: Muricoccus vinaceus; assembly: GCF_042433125.1. Taxonomy (NCBI): domain Bacteria; kingdom Pseudomonadati; phylum Pseudomonadota; class Alphaproteobacteria; order Acetobacterales; family Roseomonadaceae; genus Muricoccus; species Muricoccus vinaceus. Next base: position 508,710 of record NZ_JBHLVZ010000002.1, read on the forward strand.
GAGGCCATCTGCGACCTGGCGCCCACGATGATGCTGGGGGATTGCCCGCCGGGCGAGCGGCGCATGGTTCCGATCGCCGGCGGCACCTTCGAGGGGCCGCGCATCCGCGGCACCGTGCTGGCCGGCGGTGCCGACCGGCAGCTCGTCCGCGAGGACGGCGTGCGCCAGCTCAATCCCCTGCACGAGCTGCGCGCGGAGGACGGGGCGGTGATCACGGTGCGCAACCGCGTGCTGGTGGACGACCCGCCAGGGGGTGCCCGCCACGCCTTCTTCACCCTGGAGCTCACGGCGCCCGAGGGGCCGCATGCCTGGCTGAACCGGGGCGTCTGTGTGGGCACGCTGGACAGCCTGCGCCCCGCGCGGGCGGCGGCGTGCATCCGGGTGTTCAAGGTGGTTTGAGCGGGGTGCGGCCCCCTCGCAATCGCGGCGTGGATGCGCTATATGATCCGGGCCTCCTTCGGGCGGCTATGGCGATAAACGGCTCGTGGAATAAGCGTTGCGGACCCGGGGGCAGTACCCGGCGCCTCCACCATTCCTTTCCCCGCCTTATCAGCGGGGTCCGGTGAGCCCGACGGGCTCTGCCGCGGGTGAACCTTCCGGGGTTCGCCGGGGTCTATGGGGGCGAAACAGGCTCGACGCGCGCGGTAAAGACGTGTCTTTTGCCCGGCATTGTACCGCCGTTATCGGGCTAAATCACAAGTGCCAACGATAATGGTCGCGAGACCATGGCGCTCGCTGCCTAGAGATAGGTAAGCGCCGTCCGGGGGGAACGGGGCAACAGAATCCCCCCACCTCATGTCCCTCGCCACCGTTTCGCCTCGCTCCTATGCCGCGTGGGGGGGATGGCCTATGGTAAGGCACTGCCCCCGGACCCGACCTGGACATGATTTGCGCATGAGCGAGCAAGCGCCGCCCCCCGAGAGCCTGCTGCCCTATGACCGCTGGACCGAGGACGCCATGCGCAACGTCGCGCTGCGCGCCCTGGAGTTCGCGGCGAAGAACGGGCTGCCGGGGGAGCACCATTTCTACCTCACCTTCCGCACCGACCACCCGGACACCAAGGTTCCCGGCCACCTCAAGGCCCGCTACCCGCAGGAGATGACCATCGTCCTGCAGCACCAGTTCTGGGACCTGACGGTGGACCGGGCGGCGCAGAAGGTGTCGGTCGGGCTCTCCTTCGGCGGCGTGGCCTCCACGCTGGTGATCCCCTTCGCGGCGCTGGTCGCCTTCTGGGACCCGCATGTGCGGGTGGGCCTGCGCTTCGGCGAAGGCGGCGCGCCGGATGGCGATGCCGAGCCCGATCCCGAGCCGGAGGCGGGAGAGGCCGACCTGCCGGCCGAGGCGCCGGCCGCGAAGCCCGAGGCGCCGGCGCAGGTGGTGAGCCTGGACGCCTTCCGCCGCCGTCCCACGCGCGAATAGGCATTCCTCCTTCTCTCCCCCGCCGGGCGCTGCCTTCTGGCGCGGGGGGCGGGGGCGCGCTAACTACAGCTTTCGTTCTGCAACGCATGGCCTTGCCGGCGCCCCGCGCGCGGCCGGGCGCGCGGCCCGGCGGCGCCGGGCCATCAGCCGGAGAGCCGCCTCGTGAGCTCCAACACCCTCGACGCCTCCCAGCCGCCGATCCCCGCCGGCGCGAGCGAGGCCGCAACCCCCGTGGCCACCCATGCCGGGGCCGAGGCCGATGCGGGGATGCCCGTTTCCCAGCGGAGCGAGGGCTTCCTGTTCAGCCCGATCTTCCCGCTGGCCGAGGACACCACGCCCTATCGCAAGCTGGACATCGGCGGGGTCTCCACCATCGAGGCCGACGGCAGGACGATCCTCAGGATCAAGCCGGAAACGCTGGAGCAGCTTGCCTTCCAGGCCTGCAAGGACGTCTCGCACCTGCTGCGGCCGGGGCACCTGCAGCAGCTCTCCAACATCCTGAAGGACCCGGAGGCGAGCGCGAACGACCGCTTCGTGGCGCTGGACCTGCTGAAGAACGCGAACATCGCGGCCGGCGGCAAGCTGCCGATGTGCCAGGACACGGGCACCGCCATCGTGCACGGCAAGAAGGGCCAGCGCGTCTGGGTGGAGGGCGACGAGGAGGAGGCGCTTTCCTACGGCGTGCACCGCACCTACACCGAGACGAACCTGCGCTATTCCCAGATGGCGCCGCTGACGATGTTCGAGGAAACCAACACCGGCAACAACCTTCCGGTGCAGTTCGACATCTACGCCTCCCCCGGTGAGCACCACGCGGAGGAGTTCAACCTCATGTTCGTGCTCAAGGGCGGCGGGAGCGCGAACAAGACGTTCCTGTACCAGCAGACGCGGGCGGTGCTGAACAAGCCCAAGCTCCTCGCCTTCCTCGAGGAGAAGATCCGTACGCTGGGCACCTCCGCCTGCCCGCCCTATCACCTGGCGATCGTCATCGGCGGCACCTCGGCCGAGGCGACGCTCAAGACCGTCAAGATGGCGTCCACCCGCTACCTCGACACGCTGCCCGAGAAGGGCAGCCGCGCCGGCCACGCCTTCCGCGACCGGGAGCTGGAGGCGGAGGTGCACAAGCTCACGCAGAACCTCGGCATCGGCGCGCAGTTCGGCGGAAAGTACTTCTGCCACGACGTGCGGATCATCCGCCTGCCGCGGCACGGCGCCTCGCTGCCGATCGGCATCGGCGTGTCCTGCTCGGCCGACCGGCAGATCAAGGCGAAGATCACGCCGGATGGCGTGTTCCTCGAGGACCTCGAGCACGACCCCGCGCGCTTCCTGCCCGACCAGACCGAGGGCGTGCCCGAGGCCGGCGGGGTGGTGCGCATCGACCTCAACCGCCCGATGGCGGAGATCCGGGCGGAGCTGTCGAAGCACCCGGTTTCCACGCGCGTGTCGCTGAACGGCACCATCGTGGTGGCGCGCGACATCGCGCACGCCAAGCTCAAGGAGCGGCTGGATTCCGGTGCGGGGCTGCCGGACTACATCAAGGACCACCCGGTCTATTACGCGGGCCCGGCCAAGACGCCGGACGGCATGGCCACGGGTTCCTTCGGCCCGACCACCGCGGGACGGATGGACAGCTATGTCGGCGAGTTCCAGGCGGCCGGCGGCTCGCTGGTGATGCTGGCCAAGGGCAACCGCTCCAAGGCCGTGACCGAGAGCTGCAAGACGAACGGCGGCTTCTATCTCGGTTCTGTCGGCGGCCCGGCGGCGCGGCTGGCGCAGGACTGCATCCGCCGCGTCGAGGTGCTGGAATATCCGGAGCTCGGCATGGAGGCGGTGTGGCGGATCGAGGTCGAGGACTTCCCCGCCTTCATCGTGGTGGATGACAAGGGCAACGACTTCTACGACGGGCTCGAGTAGGCCCGCCCGGTGCGCCGGCTGATCTCCTCCGGATCCCGGTTCGAGCGGGAGATCGGCTACTCGCGGGCGGTGGTGGACGGGGACACCGTGTTCGTCTCCGGCACCACCGGCTACGACTACGCGACCATGACCATCGCGGATGGCGTCGAGGCCCAGTGCGAGCAGGCCCTGCGCAACATCGAGCAGGCCCTGGCCGAGGCCGGCGCGACGCTGGCCGACGTGGTGCGCCTGCTGTTCATCGTGCCCGACCGCGCCGACTGGGAGCCCTGCTGGCCCATCCTGCGGCGCCGTTTCGGCGAGAGCCGGCCGGCCTCCACCCTGATCCATGCGGGGCTGCAGACCGACGCCATGCGCATCGAGATCGAGGCGACGGCCCGCATCCGCCCGCCGGCCGCCTGAGCACCCTGGCCCGACCAGCCTCCCAACCCATGCCCTGAGGAAACAACCGATGCGCTTCGCCGTGGACCGCCTGGACCACCTCGTGATCACCTGCAACGAGGTGGAAACCAGTGCGAGCTGGTACCAGCGCGTGCTCGGCATGGAGATGGACAGCTTCGGCCCGCACAACCGCACGGCGCTGCGCTTCGGCGGCCAGAAGATCAACCTGCGGCCCCGGGATGCGACGCAGGAGGACTGGTTCACTGGCAAGGCCGCGGCGCCCGGCAGCCAGGACCTCTGCTTCATCGTGACCATGGCGGCGGAGCACGTGGTGTCCCACCTCCGGGAATGCGGGGTCACGATCGAGCAGGGGCCGGTGGAGAAGGCGGGCGCCCTGGGCACGATCAAGTCCGTCTATTGCCGCGACCCCGACGGGAACCTGATTGAGATCGCCTCCTATGGCGACGTGGACGGCGACATGGGCGGCGACGCCGAGTGAGCGCCGGGCCGGACACGCCGCGGCTGCTGCTGGACCGCGGGCGGCTGGAGGCGAATGCGGCGCGGCTGCGGGCGCGGGCCGCGGCGCTGGGGGTGGGCTTCCGCCCGCATTTCAAAACCGCGAAGTCGGTGGAGGTGGCGCTGCTCTCCCACGGGGGCGCGCCAGGACCGGCCACGGTCTCGACCATGAAGGAGGCCGAGGTTCTGGCGGCCTCCGGGGCATCCTCCGACATCCTACTGGCCGCAACCGCCATCCCCGCCCGGCTGCCGCGCGCGGAGGCGCTGGCCCGCGGGCACGGCACGCGGCTGCTCCTGGTGGTGGACAGCCCGGAGATGGCGGAGCTGCTGGACGCCGCCGCCACCGCCCCGCATGAGGTGCTGGTGGAGGTGGATTGCGGCGAGCACCGCGCGGGGGTGCCGCCCGAAAAGGCGATCGGCGTGGCGCGGGCGATCCATGGGGCGCGGAACCTGCGGCTGATGGGGGTGATGACCCATGGCGGGCATTCCTATGGCTCGGACGACCTCGCGCGCATCGCGGAGGTGGCCGAGGCGGAGCGCGCGGCCACCGTTTCCGCCGCCGAGGCCATCCGGGCTGCCGGGATGCCCGCGCCCATTGTTTCGGTCGGCTCCACGCCGACCATGCTGCACGCGCGGCACCTTTCGGGCGTGACGGAGGTCCGGGCCGGGGTGTCGCTGTTCTGGGACCTCGCGCAGATGTCGCGCGGGATGTGCGGCTGGGACGAGCTGGCGCTCTCGGTGCTCTCGACCGTGATCGGCCACAACCGGGCGGCGCGGGCGCTGATCCTGGATGCGGGGGCGCTGGCGCTGTCGAAGGACGTGACGGCCAATGCCTTCGCCCCCGACACGGCCTATGGCCGCCTGGGCGAGGCGGAAAGCGGGGCGGCGCTGCCGCTGCACGTGTCCGCCGTGCACCAGGAGCACGGGACGGTGCCGGTGCCCGACGAAAGCTGGTTCGACCGGCTGCCGGTGGGCAGCCTGGTCAGGATTTATCCCAACCATGCCTGCATCACCGCGGCCGGCGGCTATGGCGCCTACGATGTGGTGGATGCGGCGGGCCGGCCGCTGGAGCGATGGGCGCGGGTGGACGGCTGGCACTGATCACTTGGCCGGGGGTGCCTTGGATCGCACGCGCGCCTGTCCCACTTGGCCCACATGCCACACACTGAAACACGCACCGAAACCGACTCCCTCGGCACGATCGAGATCGCGGCCGACCGCCTCTGGGGCCCGCAGACGGAGCGGGCCCGGCGCCTGTTCCGCATCGGGTCGGAGGTGTTCCCGCCACCGCTGATCCGCGCGGTCGGCCTGCAGAAGCAGGCGGCGGCGGAGGCGAACAAGGCGCTGGGCGAACTGCCCGCCGAGATCGCCGATCCCGTGATCGCGGCGGCGCGGGAGGTGGCGGCGAACCAGCGGGATGCGGATTTCCCGCTGCATGTCTGGCAGACGGGCTCGGGCACCCAGACCAACATGAACGCCAACGAGGTGATCTCGAACCGGGCGAACCAGATGCTCGGCCAGCCGCTGGGCAGCCGCAAGCCGGTTCACCCCAACGACCATGTCAACCGCGGCCAGTCCTCCAACGACAGCTTCCCGGCGGTGATGCACGTCGCCGCCGCCGAGGCCGTGACGAAGCGGCTGGTGCCGGGGCTGGAGGCGTTGCAGGCCAGCCTGGCGCGTCGGGCGGAGGACTGGTCGGGCATCGTCAAGCTCGGCCGCACGCACCTTATGGATGCGGTGCCGGTCACGCTCGGCCAGGAATTCGCGGCCTGGGCCATGCAGGTGGAACTGGGCATCGCCCGCGTGAAGGCGGCGCTGCCCGACCTGATGCGCCTGCCCCAGGGCGGCACGGCGGCCGGGACGGGGCTGAACACCCATCCCGACTTCGCCCGCGCCTTCGCGGAGCGAATGGCGGAGCTCACCGGCCTGCCCTTCGTCGCCCATCCCAATCCCTTCGAGGGAATGATGGCGCATGACGCCTTCGTGGCGCTGCAGGGCGCGATGAACACGGTGGCGGTGTCGCTGAACAAGATCGCCAACGACGTGCGGCTGCTGGGCTCCGGCCCCCGCGCGGGCTTCTCGGAGCTGGTGGTCCCGGCGGACGGGCTGTCCTCCTCGATCATGCCCGGCAAGACCAACCCGACCCAGTCGGAGGCGCTGACCATGGTTTGCGCGCAGGTGATGGGCAACACCACCACCGTGACGGTGGCCGGCACGCAGGGGCACCTGGAGCTGAACGTCTTCAAGCCCGTGATCATCCAGGCCGTGCTGCAATCGGCCACGCTGCTGGCGGATGCGGCGGAAAGCTTCGCCGGCAACATGGTGGACAAGCTGGAGCCCAACCACGCCCGGATTGCCGAGAACCTGGCCAAGTCGCTGATGCTGGTGACGGCGCTGAACCCGCGCATCGGCTACGACAAGGCCGTGCAGATCGGCAAGAAGGCACTGGCCGAGAACCTGACGCTGCGCGACGCGGCGGAACAGCTCGGCCATGTGACGGGCGAGGACTTCGACCGCTGGGTGCGGCCGGAGGAGATGACCCGGCCGGGGGCGACGCTTGCCGGCGGCTGAACCAGCGGCGGCCGGGACCTGATGGCCGGACACCTCGTGAAGCGCTCCTTCACCCTGGCCGGGCACCGCACCTCCGTCGCGCTGGAGCCGGAGTTCTGGGCGGTGCTGGAGACGGAAGCGGCGCGGCGCGGGGAGCCTCTGCTGCGGCTCGTCGCGGCGGCGGACGCGGCGCGGGACGACCCGGCGCTGCCGCTTGCCTCGGCGCTGCGGGTTCTGGCGCTGGCCAGCCGGGGCTAGGCGCTCAGCGCTCCGCCCGCCAGCGCAGCCAGGCCGCGAGGTCGGGCAGGCGGCGGGGATCGGCCGCGGGGCCGGTGAGGCGGATGCCGACGGGCGGCACGGGGGCGCCGGGCGCCTCCGTGGCCAGCAGGTCGAGCGCGGCGCGGGGCAGGTCGAGGTCGCCGCGCAGCGAAAGCTCCACCCCCTCCCCGCTCGCGCGGCCCTCGGCCAGGGCGGCGCGGCCGGCGGAAAGGGTGGCGCGCAGGGAAAGCTCATCGAAGCCGGTGGCGCCCCCGGACAGGGCACGGCGGAGCGCGGGTTCGTCCCCGGCCGCCGCCGCGCGGCCGGCGGCGGCTGCGTCCAGGCCGGTGAGGACGCCGCGGCGTGCCTGAAGCGCGGCCTCCCCGGACAAGGTCGCGAGCAGGGTGGCGGGGCTGCTGCCGGCGGCCTCCAGCCGGGCCTCGGCATTGGCCTCGCCGGCCACGATGTCGAGCGGCAGGCCAAGAACGGGGCCGGTGATGCCGGCGCCGCGCAGCATGGCGGACAAGGTGGCGCGCGGCGTTTCGCCGGAGGCGTCCAGCGCCGCCGAGCCGCGGAGCGTGCCGGGATTGAGCACGGCCTCGGCCTCCTCCAGCGCCAGCACGCCCGCGTTGAGGCGCAGGCGGCCGCGGAGTTCGCGGAGCGGCGGCAGGCCCGCGGGTTCAAGACGGGCAACGGAAAGGGCGAGCTCGGCATCGGCCGCGCGCAGCAGGGCGAATGGCAGGGGCGCGCGGCTGGCCCAGGACAGGGCGGGCAGCGCCACGGTCTCGGCGGCAACCCGCCCGCCCAGGCGCGGGCGCGGGCCGTCCAGGGAAAGGGCGAGCTGGCCGCTGGCGCGCAGCGCGCCGGCCACCAGGTCGAAGCGCTCCGCGGCTAGGCCCTGCGGCCCGGCGGCGAGCCCGGCCACCAGGGATAGCGAGCCCTGGCCCAGCCACTCACCCGCATCCACCCCCAGCGCGTCCGCCAGGAAGCGTGGCGCGCCGGGGTGGCGCAGCGTGAGGCTGCCGCTGCCCTTGCGTCCCGGCAGGTCGAGGGTGGCGCTGGCCTCCAGACGCGCCTCGCCGAGATCGGCGCCGAGTTGCAGCGCCAGGGCCTCAGGGGCGCCGTTCGCGGTGGCGCGCAGCGTGAGGGCCTCCTCGGCGAGACGGGCGCCGCGCGGCCAGGGGGCGGGCAGCAGGGCGACCAGGGCTCGGGCGCCCGGGGCTGAAAGCTCCAGCGTCGCGTCCGAAACGCGCGGGGTGGCCCCCAGCATCGCGGTGCCGGACACGGCCAGGTCCCCTCCCCCCAACCGGCCGGCCAGGCGGCGCAGCGTGAGGCGGCCGTTCTCCAGGGCAGCGTCCAGGGAGGCGCGCTCGATCGCGATGCCCTGGCCGCGCGCCCGCTCGGCGGCGATGCGCAGGTTGGCGTCGATGCTGCCCAGCATCCGGCTGGCGGCGGGCCAGTCGAGGCCGGGGCGGAGCCAGCCGTCCAGCTCCAGGCTGTCCAGGTTGAGGCCGAGGCCGAGCGCCGGGCGCGGGCCCTGGCGCAGCACGCCGGCGCCGGAGACCCGCGCGCCGTCGATGGTGGCGGTGAGCTCCGGCACCGCGACGGAACCGGGCTCCACCACCAGCCGGGCGCGCCCCTCCCCGCTCCGCAGCCGGGCGGGAGCGATCCAACTGGTGTTCAGGCCCACCGCCGCGCCAAGGGCATCGATGGTGGCGCGGAGGTCGGTGCCGGAGAAGTGGAGCGCGGCCTCCAGCCGGTCCCCGGCGGTGGCGCCGTTCAGTTCGGCTGTGGTGCCGCCGGGCAGCACGGCCGAGACGTCGGACAGGGCGATGCGCCCGCCGCCGCTGGCCGAGGCCGCCTCGCGGAACACGGCGGCGCGGAGGCGGCGCAGGGGCACGCCGCGGAAGCTGGCCGATTCCGCCGAAAGGTCGAGGCCGAGCGGAAGCGCGCCGGGCCGGGCGCGCAGCGCGCCGAGCCAGGGATCGAGGTCCACCCGGCTGGCCTGCAGCGCGACGTCCAGCCGGGGGTCGGGGAAAAGGCGGAGGGTGATGGCACCGCGCGCGGGGCTGCCGCCGATGTCGATGGCCAGATCGTCGGCGGCGAGGAGGTCGGAGGTGACGGTCATGCGGCCGCGCGCGCGGAAGGGGCCGGGCGGGCCGGGGACGAAGAGGGAAAGGTCCGGGCCGGCCGCTTCCACCCCGCCCTCCACCGTGCCCTCGGGGGTGAGCACGCCGCGCGCGGCGACGGAGGCGTCGCCCACGGCCAGCGTCAGGTCGATGGGGGTGATGCCGTCGAAGCCCGGGCGGCCCAACCCGGCCTCGAAGCGCCATTCCAGGCCGTTCCAGGCGAAGCGGCCCTCGGCGCGCAGGCCGCGCGTGGCGTCGCCCGCCGTCAGCCGGGCCTGCACGGCATCGAGGCGGAGCACGCCCAGGACGATGCGGCTGTCCACCAGTTCCGCGGACAGGGCGGACAGCCCCGCGGGCAGGCCGGCGGCGTCGATCGGCGGCCAGGGCAGGCGGAGCTCGGCGCCCACCAGCGCCACCTCCCGCGGGGCGATGCGGCCGAGCAGCAGGGCGCCGCCATCCACCCGCAGGCGCAGCGCGCTGGCGGAAAAGGCGAGGGTGTCGCCGCCCGGCTCCTCGGAGGGGCCGAGGGTGACGCCCTCGGCCTCCACCACGGGGTGGGGCAGCAGGCGCAGGCGCACCGGGCCGTGCAGGGTGACGGGGCGGCCCAGCCGGGCCGAGGCGAGTTCGGCCAACTGATCCCGCCTCGCGGTCCAGTCGGTGAAGAGCGGCGCCGCCCAGAGGGCGCCGAGCAGCACGGCGGGCACGAGAAGGGTGGCGAGCAGGAGGGGGAGGCGTCGGCGGGCGCGCATGGTCAGGCCCGGATCAGGCCCGGTTCCGGCCGCGTTCCGCAGCGAGGCGGGTGGTGCCCGGCGCTCTTCGCTTCCTCGTCCCGCGTCGTGACAATGGACCTCCGCCTGCGTGGAACCGCCCGATTCCCGGCCAGGGTTCCCTGGGCCGGACCATGCTTGAGGCGCGGCCCTGCGGCAAGGAAGCCGCTTGTGGCGGCCGCACGCTTCCAGCCAGGATGGATTCCGGGCATAGGCTTCGGCGTCCGGCAAGCGGAGCGGCCTTGGTCTGAGCATGGGGTTCTGGGGCAAGATCATCGGGGGCGCGGTCGGCTTCGCCATGGGCGGGCCGGCGGGCGCCATCCTGGGCAGCGCGCTGGGCCACGCGGCCGACGAGGGCACGATCGGCCGGGCGCTGCCGGGCATGGACGGCGCCCGGATCGCGGCCATGCTGGGCTCGCGCGAAAGCCTTTTCGCGATTTCCGTGGTGGTGCTCTCGGCCAAGCTGGCCAAGGCCGACGGGCCGGTGAAGCGGACGGAGATCGACGCCTTCAAGCGCTGCTTCCGCATCCCGCCCGAGAGCATGGGCGAGGTGGCGCAGCTGTTCGACCGGGCGCGGGAACAGATGGAGGGCGCGGAACCCTTCGCCGACCGCCTTGGCGCGGCCTTCGCGGACGAGAAGACCGTGCTGGAGGACGTGCTGTCCGCCCTGTTCCGCATCGCCGAGGCGGACGGGCCGGTGAACCGGGCGGAGCTGGCCTTCCTGGGCGGCATTCACGCGCGGCTGGGCCTGGACGCCGCGGCCTGGGAGCGGGCGCGGCTGGGCCGGCCAAACCCGGGCAGCCCGCGGCTGGAGCCGGAGGGGCCGGATCCCTATGCCGTGCTGGGCCTGGCGCGGAACGCGACGGACCAGCAGGTGCGGGACACCTGGAAGAACCTGATGCGGGAGAACCACCCGGACAGCATGACGGCGCGCGGCGTGCCGGCGGAGCTGGTGCGCCGCGCCGCCGGCAAGGTGGCCGACATCAACGCGGCCTGGGACAGGATCAAGCGGGAGCGCGGGATCTGAGGGGGGCGGCTTGAGCGGCCGGCGCGGCCCGACCCGTGGCCCGGCCCGCGCGCCCCTGCCGGGTGCGCCCGAGGCCCGGTCCGGGGGCGGCGCCGCGCTGCCGCTGGTGCCGCGCGAGTTGGCGGGATCGGTCCGCGACCTTCCCAGCCCCAACCAGGACGATCGCCCGGAAGGCGTGCCGGTCGACACGCTGATCCTGCACTACACGGACATGGAGAGCGGCGCGGCGGCCATTACCCGGTTGCGGGACCCCCTCGCCAAGGTGTCCTCCCACTATGTGGTGGAGGAGGACGGGCAGGTGTTCCGGCTGGTGCCGGAGGCGCGGCGGGCCTTTCATGCGGGGGTGTCGCACTGGCGCGGGCATGAGCTGCTGAACGGGCGCAGCATCGGGATCGAGGTGGTCAATCCCGGCCATTCCTGCGGCTACCGCCCCTTTCCGGCCCTGCAGATGGCGGCGGTGGCGGATCTCTGCCTGGAGATCCTTTCGCGCCACCCCATCCCCGCGCGCAACGTGGTGGCCCACAGCGACGTGGCGCCCGACCGCAAGCGCGATCCGGGGGAGCTGTTCGACTGGCAGGGCCTCGCCTCCGTCGGGGTGGGGTTGTGGCCCGAAGGCGTGGGGGGCGGCGACCTTTCACCCGTGCCGGGCGGCCTGGAGCGAGCCGCGGGGCTGCTGCGGCGGATCGGCTATCCCGTCGATCCCGCGCGGCCCGAACTGGCCCTTGCGGCCTTTCAGCGGCACTGGCGGCAGGAGGACTGCGGCGGGCGGGCCGATGCCGGGACCCTGGCGCGGCTGGAGGCCGTGGCGGCCCTGGCGGAGCGCGGTTGAGGCGCCCCGGAGCCTGCCGCGAAGAAGCCTGCTGCGAAGGCCCGCCCGCGTAGCACGAGCCGCTGGTTTCCGCCGATTCTTCGCCTGAAGGCTTCCCTTTCCCGGCGAGCGGCCGACCGGGAGGATGCGGCATGCAGAACACCTCCCCGTCCCGCCGCTCCCTTTTCCTCGCCACGGCCGGTTTGCTGGCCGCGCCCGCCGTGGCCAGGGCCGCGCCCGCGACGCTGCGCGTGGGCAACCAGAAGGGCGGGCTGCGCTCCCTTCTCGAAGCATCGCGCGCGCCGGCGGGCCTGCCCTACGCCATCGAGTGGAGCGAGTTCCCGGCCGCGGCGCCGCTGCTGGAGGCGCTCTCGGCGGATGCGCTGGATGTCGGCAACATGGGCGACCTGGCGTTTCTTTCGGTCTTCGCCTCGGGCGCGCCGCTGCGGGCCTATGCGGCGACGCGGGCGAATCCGAGGTCCCAGGCCATCCTGGTGCGCGGCGATTCGGGCTTCCGCGGCCTGGCCGACCTGCGCGGCAGGCGGGTGGCGGGGAATCGGGGCGGCTGGGGGCAGTTCCTGGTGCGGGCGGCGCTGAAGAAGGCGGGTCTGGAGCCCGGCGCGGTGGAGCACGTCTTTCTCGGGCCGGCCGAGGCCGCGCTGGCCTTCCGTTCCGGCGCGGTGGATGCCTGGGCCATCTGGGAGCCCTATGTGTCCATCGAGGTGGAGAGGTTCGGCGGCCGCGTGCTGCTGGACGGCGCGGGCCTGACCCCCACGATCAGCTTCCTGGCCGCGCACGAGAACGCGCTGCGCCAGCGCCGGCCGCAGCTGGCGGACCTGATGGCGCGCCAGCGCGCCGGATGGGCCTGGGCGGAGGCGCACCTGACCGAATACGCCACCGCCAATGCCCGCCTGACCCGCCTGCCCGAGGACGCCGTGCGCCGTGCCTTCGAGACGCAGCGCACGCGCGCCATCCCGCTGGACGCCGCCGTGGTGTCGGAGTTGCAGGACGCGGCGGACCGCGCCGTGGAGTTCGGCCTGCTGCGGCAGCCGCTGGAGGTCGCGCGGGCGCTGGATCTGGGCTTCCCGCTGGAGGCCGCGGGCTGAGGCGTGGCGCCCGCTCCGCTTGACCCACCCTCCCGCCGAGTCGCATACCCGGCCCGCCAGACGGCCGGGCGACCGCTGCCAGTCGCCAGGGGGTGCGAACCCTCTGGAGGCGGTGGAGGAAAGTCCGGGCTCCACGGGAAGACGGTGCCGGCTAACGGCCGGCGGGGGCGACCCCAGGGACAGTGCCACAGAAAACAAACCGCCCGCGCGGCCGGAAGGCTCCGCAGGCAAGGGTGAAACGGTGGGGTAAGAGCCCACCGCGCCCCTGGCGACAGGGGCGGCACGGCAAACCCCACCGGGAGCAAGGCCGAATAGGGATGGCCGGAGGGAGTTCCGCGAGGGACTCGCCGCCGGGGGTCTTCCAGCCCCGCCATCCGGGTTGGCCGCGAGAAGTCCCTGGCAACAGGGACTCCAGAGGAATGGTCGCCCGGCCCGCAAGGGCCGACAGAACCCGGCTTACAGGCCGTCTGGCATTTTCCTGTGAGTCACAGGCAACGACACCTTATAAACATTTGATTTCGTCCGCATTGCCGAGCGTTGCTCCCTAGCAACACTTGCTCACGAGAGTGCAATCGCGCTTGTTGGCCCAGCCTGACCCATGTTATCCCAGGGCATCCCGCAAGGGCCCGGACCTGAGGGGGGCGAGGGGCTGGCGGGATGGTCGGGTGAGCCGGCGGGGTCGGGGGGCCTCGCCGGTCACTTGATCCCCAAAACATTCATCGTCGCCCGATGCGACCGCGAGGGGACGGACGTCCAGCGGATGACCCAGTTCTTGGGCACCTTCACGGGCAAGCTGGACAGAAAGGGGCGGGTTTCCGTTCCTTCGCAGTTCCGCGCCAAGCTCGAAGGCCTGGGATCGCTCGACATCGTTCTCCGCCCGTCTCACCGCGACCCGAGCGTCGAGGTCTGGCCGGCTCCCTTCTACCTGGAAATGACCAGCGGTCTGGAGCGAATGGACCAGTTCTCCGACCCGCTCGAGGATCTCTCCTTCGGCATGTACTCCAGCGTCTTCGAAACGCGCCCCGACGGGGACGGGCGGCTGGTGCTGCCCGACGACCTGATCGCCCATGCCAGCCTGGTCGAGGCCGTGAGCTTCGCCGGTCTCGGCCGCTCCTTCCAGATCTGGGAGCCGGCGGCGCTGGCCCGCCGCAAGACGGAGGCCCAGCAGCGCATCCGCGAGCGCGGCCTCACCATTCCTTCCACCGTTCCCGGCCAGGTGGGGCGCGCATGAGCGAGGCCCCTTCCCCCTTCGTCGCGCCGGATCCCACGGGCGGCGGCCACGTGCCGGTGATGCTGGCCGAGGTTCTGACGGCCCTCGCCCCCTGCGACGGCGCCACCTATCTCGACGGCACCTTCGGCGGCGGCGGCTATGCCAGTGCCATTCTTTCCGCCGCCGGCTGCACCCTCTACGCGGTGGACCGCGACCCCGAGGCGATCGCGCGCGGCGCGGTGCTGGCCGCGCGCTTTCCCGGGCGGCTGCACCTGGTGGAAGGGCGCTTCGGCGACATGCTCTCCCTCATGGCGGAACGCGGGGTGGAGGCGCTCGGCGGGGTGGTGCTCGACCTCGGCGTGTCCTCCTACCAGATCGACGAGGCGGAGCGCGGCTTCTCGCTCCGCTCCGACGGTCCGCTCGACATGCGGATGGAAAAGGCGGGACCGACCGCGGCGGAGCTGGTGAACACCCTGCCCGAGCGCGAGCTGGCCGACCTGCTCTGGGAACTCGGCGAGGAACGCTACTCGCGCCGCATCGCCCGCAAGATCGTGGCCGCGCGCGGCGACGCGCCCTTCGAGACCACGCTGCAGCTGGCGAGCGCGATCCACCAGGTGATGCCGCGCGATCCCTCGGGCATGGACAGTGCGACGCGCTCCTTCCAGGCGCTGCGCCTGCGCGTGAACGACGAGCTGGGCGAGGTGGAGCGGGGACTCGAGGCGGCCGCGCGGCTTCTCGCGCCTGGCGGAAGGCTCGTCGTCGTGTCCTTCCACTCGCTGGAGGACCGCATCGTGAAGCGCTTCATGCGCGACGCGGCGGGACGGACTCCGGGCGCATCCCGATTCGACCCGTCAAGCCTCGTAAATATCGGAAAGAAGGCGGAATTTCGCCTCCTGACCAGCACCGCTCTGCGACCTTCCGTGGCAGAGTCCAAGACGAATCCACGCGCGCGGTCCGCACGGCTGCGCGCCATCGAGAGGCGTGCCGCCGCATGATCCGCCCGCTCACCTTTCTCTCGCTCATGGCTGCTGCGGGGGCGGGGCTGCACCTCTACGGGGTGAAGCACGAGGTTTCGCAGCTCGAGAAGACGCTGCGCGAGACGGTGAAGCAGACCGAGCTGGCGCGCGAGCGCACGGCGGTGCTGCGCGCCGAATGGGCGCTGCTGAACGAGCCCGAACGCCTGCGCGCCGCGGCCACGCGCAACCTGCCGCTGGACGTCATGCAGACCGCGCAGTTCGTCCGCCCGGCCGACCTGGACCGGCGCCTGCCGGCGGCCGTCGCCTTTGCCGGCGCGCCGAGCCTCTTCGGGCCGGGCTCGCGGGCGGATGCGAGCGTGGCATCGGCCGGTCCCGCACCGGCCCAGGCTGCGGCGGGGGCCACGGTGCCCGCGCCGGTGGCCAGCGCGACGCCGATGGCCGCCGTGCTGGCCGCGGCGGCGAGTGCCGCGGCGCGCGTGGCCCATTCGGCCATGACGCCGGCGGCCCAGGCCGCGCAGAACGCCTCGGTTTCCGTCGTGCCGCTGCCTGTGCCGCCGCGCTCGCCCGCCGCGGCGCGTCCCTCGACCGAGCGGCTGCCCGAGCGCACCGAGCGCACGCCGGTCGTGGTGGTGGAGCGCGTCCCCGCGACCCCCGCGTCGCGCCCGGCCCCGGCCGCGCCGGAGCGCGCCCCGGCGCCGATCGAGCGCGTGACTCTGCCGCCCGCGCCCGTCTCGCCGCCGCGCCCGACCCAGATGGCCGCCGTGCTGCCCGCGCCGCCCCGCGCGGCCGAGGCACCCAAGGCGCCACGCGCCGCACGCGCCGGCGACCAGCCCGGCGAGTTGGATCGCGGCATGAACCTGGCCGCGCCGCCGCAGCCGCCCGCGCTGCTGCGCACCGCGCTGCACATGCGCCCGCCCGCGCAGCCCTCCGCGCAGCCCCGGGCCATGGCACAGGCCATGGCGCCCCGCTCCGGTGAGGCGACCTCGGCGCTTGGCTCCGTGTTCGGCACGGGCCGGCCGTCGCTGGCGCCACCGGTGCCGGTGGCCAGCGCCAGCGCCGCGACGCTGGACCGCGGCCGGTGAGCAGCCCGGCCCCCGATCCCAACGCGGGCCTGGGCTACAGCCTGCGCGAGCCGGTGCGGGCCTCCCGCGTGGGCGATCCGCGGCTGGCGGCGCGCACGGGTCAGCCGGACCTCGCGCGGCGGGCGATCCTGGAGCGGAGCCGGGGCCGGCTGGTGCTGGCTGCGGCCGGTTTCGGGCTGCTGTTCGGCGCGGTGGGGCTGAAGCTGTCCATCGCGACCGTGCTGGACCCGCGCGAGCCCCGCCGCATGGCGGCGCGCGAGATGGCGGGGGTGCCCGTGCCCGACCCGGTGACGGGCCGCGCGCCGATCACCGACCGCAACGGCGAGATCCTGGCCGTTTCGCTGCCGGTGACGGCGCTCTACGCCAATCCGCAGCAGATCGAGAACCCGTCCGAGGTCGCGGCGCGGCTTTCGCGCGTGCTGCCGCAGCTGGACCGCGACCGGCTGGTCGGACGGCTGACGGGAAGCCGGCAGTTCTCCTACCTCGCGCGCGCGCTGACGCCGCGGGAAAAGCAGGCGGTCAACGATCTCGGCATCGCCGGGCTGCACTTCGAGGAATCCGAGCGCCGCTACTACCCCCAGGGCCGGGCGGCGGTGCACGTGCTGGGCAACGTGGACGTGGACGGCTCCGGCCTGTCGGGCATGGAGCGCTACCATGACGAGCGCCTGCGCGCGCGACCGCACGATCCGCTGCGGACCTCGGTGGACATCCGCGTGCAGCTCGCGCTGCGCGACGCGGTGGCCAAGGCGATCGACGACTACACGGGCATCGGCGGCGCGGGCGTGGTGCTGGACATCAACACGGGCGAGGTGATCGCCATGGTGTCCCTGCCGGACTACGACGCGGGCGACATCGGGGCGGCCACACCGGAGCAGCGCTTCAACCGCGTGACGGTGGGCACCTATGAGCCGGGCTCGACCTTCAAGCTGCTGACGGCGGCGGCGGCGCTGGAATACGGCACGGCCAACGTCAACACGAGCAGCTTCAACGCCTCCGCCCCGATCCGCTACGGGCGCTTCACCATCAGCGACTACAAGGGCAAGGGACGCTGGCTGAGCTTCCCGGAGGTGCTGGCCTATTCGTCGAACCTGGGCGCCGCGCACATGGCCCAGGGCTTCGGGCCCCAGCGTCAGCGCGAGTTCATGCAGCGCATGGGCATGCTGTCGCGCCAGGGGATCGAGCTCACGGAAACCGCGCTGCCGCTTGTGCCGCCCGCCAATGGCTGGCGCGACATCAACATGATGACGATCTCCTTCGGGCACGGCATTTCCGTGACCCCGCTGCACGTGGTGACCGGCATCTCGGCGGTGGCGAACGGGGGCATCCTGCGCCAGCCGACGCTGCTGGCCCAACCGCCGGGCGTTACGCGGGAAGGCACGCGCGTGATCAGCGAGCGCACCTCCGAAACCATGCGGCGGCTGATGCGGCTGGTGGTGACGGACGGCTCGGGCAAGGGCGCCGACGTTGTCGGTTATTTCGTCGGCGGCAAGACGGGCACGGCCCAGAAGACGGGCCCGCGCGGCGGCTACCTGCCCAACAAGCGCATCGCGGCCTTCGTGGGCGCCTTCCCGATGAACGCGCCGCGCTACGCCATCTACGTGATGGTGGACGAGCCGAACCCGAACGCACGCTCCCATGGCTACGCGACGGCGGGCTGGGTGGCGGCGCCCGCGGCCGGTTCGGTGATCGCGCGGATCGCGCCCGTGCTGGGCCTGGTGCCGGAGAACCCGATGGCGCCGGAGATCCTGCAAGCCGTGAGCATCGGCTTGCAGCCCGGCCGGGGCGTGCCGCGCCCGCCGGCCGGCGCGACGCCCGCCGCCCGGCCTGGCGTGCCGGCCGCTGCGAATGCCCGGCCGCCCGCAGCGGCGCCGGCCGCCCCGGCCAGCGCGCCGCGCCCCGCGGCGCCGCCCGCTGTGCCCAGCCTCGCGCCGCCGGTGCCGCTGCGCGTGACGGAGGTTCTGCGCGAGCAGGCCGTGAGCCGCATCCGCTTCACCATGGCGGCGCAGGCGGCGACCCTGGACCAAGCGGGCGATGAGGCTCGATGAGCTCATGGCCGGGGAAGCGGCGTTTCCTGGCCCGACCTTGACGGCCGGGCTGGCCGGTGCCGTCACGGCGCTGACGGCGGACAGCCGGCAGGTGGTGCCGGGCACGCTCTTCGCGGCGCTGCCCGGCGCGCGCACGGATGGGCGCGCGCATATCGCCGAGGCTGTGCGGCGCGGCGCGGTGGCGGTGCTGGCGCCGGAGGGAACCGAATGGCCCGCCGGCGTGCCGGTGCGCGCGCTGCTGACCGCGAGCGATCCGCGCCGCGCGCTGGCGCTGATGGCCGCGCGCTTCCACGGCGCGCAGCCCCGCACGGTGGTCGCCGTCACCGGCACCAACGGCAAGACCAGCACGGCGGACTTCCTGCGGCAGATCTGGGCGCATGACGGCGCCCGCGCGGCCTCGATGGGTACGCTGGGGCTGGTGGCGGATGGCTTTCAGCCGGGTCCGTCGCTGACCACGCCCGATCCGGTTTCCCTGCACGAGACGCTGGCGGCACTCGCGCGGGGCGGCATCACGCACGCGGCGATGGAGGCCTCCTCGCACGGGCTGGAACAGCGCAGGCTGGACGGGGTGGCGCTGGCGGCGGCCGGGTTTTCCAACCTGACGCGCGACCACCTGGACTACCACGGCACGATCGAGGGCTATCGCGCGGCCAAGCTGCGCCTGTTCGATACGCTGCTGGAGCCGGGCCGGCCGGCGGTCGCCAATGCCGACATGGACGCTGCGACGCTGGCGGCGATCCGCGCGATCGCGGCCAGCCGCCGCCTGCGGCTGCTGACGGTGGGCGAGGCCGGCGCCGACCTGTGGCTGCTGCGCCATGCGCCGCTCCCGGACGGGCAGGAGATCGCGATCGACCTGTTCGGGCGGCGCGAGGCGGTGCACCTGCCCCTGGTCGGTCGCTATCAGGCGGACAACGTCCTGGTGGCCGCGGCGCTGGCGGTGGCCACGGGCACGGAGCCGGCGCGCGTGCTGGCCGCGCTGCCGCATCTGGCCGGCGTGCGCGGGCGGATGGAGCTTGCGGCGCGGCTGCCCAACGGTGCCGCGGTTTACGTGGACTACGCGCACACGCCGGATGCGCTGGAGCGGCTGCTGCTCGCGCTGAGGCCCCATGCCGCTCGGCTGCACGTGGTGTTCGGTGCGGGGGGCGACCGGGATCCCGGCAAGCGGCCGCTCATGGGCGCGGCCTGCGCGGCGCTGGCCGACCGCGTGGTGGTGACCGACGACAACCCGCGCAGCGAGGACCCGGCCGCGATCCGCGCGGCCGTGCTGGCGGCCTGCCCCGGCGGCGTGGAGATCGGCGGGCGCGAGGCTGCCATCGCGGATGCCATGGCTTTCCTCGGCCCGGGCGACGTGCTGGCGGTGGCGGGCAAGGGGCATGAGAGCGGGCAGACCATCGGCGGGGTGACGCATCCCTTCGACGACGTGGCCGTGGTGCGGCGCCTGGCGGGAGTGGCCGCGTGAGCGCGCCGCTCTGGAACTCCGCGGCCCTCCGGGCGGCGACGGGCGGGACCGTGGCGGAGGGTGTCGCCGTTTCCGGCATTTCGATCGACAGCCGCGGCGTGGGCGCGGGGGAGTTGTTCGTGGCGCTGCGCGACGCGCGCGACGGCCATGAGTTCGTGGGCGATGCCCTGGCGCGCGGGGCGGGCTGCGCGATGGTGGACCGTGACCCGCCGGGCGTCCCGGCGGATGCGGCGCTGCTGCGGGTGGGCGACACGCTGGCTGGACTGACCGCGCTGGGCGCCGCCGGGCGGGCGCGCTCGCCCGCGCGGTTCGTGGCGGTGACCGGCAGCGTCGGAAAGACCACCACCAAGGAGATGCTGGCGGCCGGGCTGTCCGCCTGCGGCACCGTCCATGCGGCGGCGGCGAGCTACAACAATCACTGGGGCGTGCCGCTGACGCTGGCGCGGATGCCCGTGGGTGCCGAGTTCGGCGTGATCGAGATCGGCATGAACACGCGGGGCGAGATCGCGCCGCTGTCGCGCCTCGCCCGGCCGCACGTGGCGGTGGTGACGGTGATCGCGCCCGCGCATCTGGGCCGACTGGGCTCGGTGGAGACCATCGCCGAGGAGAAGGCGGACATCCTGATGGGGCTTGAGCCCGGCGGGGTGGCGGTGCTGCCGGCCGAGGGGCCGCAGGCCGGGTTGCTGCGCCGGCGGGCGGAGGAGGCGGGCATCCGCGCCGTGCTCTTCGGCGAGGGGCCGGAGGCCCGGGCGCGGCTGGTGGACTGGAAAGGCGGCGCGGACCGGCAATCCTTTCGCGTTTCGCTGGACGGGCATGAGATTGCGGTTGCGCTCTCCGTCCCGGGGCGGCACATGGCGCTGAACGCGGCGGCGGCGATGGCCGCGGCCGGGGCAATGGGTGCGGATCCGCGGCGCTTCGCCGAAGGGCTGGCGGGCTTCGTTCCGCTGGCCGGGCGGGGGGCACGGGCCAGCATCGCGTTGCCCGGCGGGGCCGTGCTGCTGCTCGACGAGTCCTACAACGCGAATACGACCTCCATGCGTGCGGCCCTCGCCGTCCTGGCGGCACAGGAAGGGACGCGGCGGATTGCCGTGATGGGCGACATGCTGGAACTCGGGAACGAGGGCGCCGCGATGCACGCGGCGCTGGCGGAGGATGCGGCGCGGAGCGCCGAGCTGGTGTTCACCTGCGGGCCGCAGATGGCGGCGCTGCACGCGGCGCTTCCGGCCTCGCGCCGCGGGGCGCACGCGCCGGACAGCGCGGCGCTGGCGCCCATCGTCGCGGCCGCGCTGCGGGCGGGCGACGCGGTGCTGGTGAAGGGATCGCTCGGCAGCCGCATGGCCGTGGTCGTGCGGGCGATCCGCGCGCTGCGCACGGCGCGACAGGGGGCCGCGGCATGATTCCCGCGCTGCTCGCGGGTCCCGGCGACCTCATCGTCTTCAACCTGCTGCGCTACCTCACCTTCCGCGCGGGCGCGGCCTGCATGACGGCGCTTGTGGTGTCCATGCTGTTCGGGCCCATGATGATCCGCGGGCTGCGTGGCTTCCAGCGCGGCGGGCAGCCCATCCGCGCCGATGGGCCCGAGCGCCACCTGGTGGAGAAGAAGGGCACGCCGACCATGGGCGGCGTGCTGATCCTGACGGCGCTGACGGTGTCCACCCTGCTCTGGGCGGACCTGCGCAACGGCATGGTCTGGGCGGTTCTGGTGCTGACGCTGGGCTTCGGGATGCTGGGCTTCGCCGATGACTGGCTGAAGGTGACCAAGCGGAACACCAAGGGCGTGTCCGCGCGGGGCAAGCTGGTGGTGCAGTTCGGCCTGGCGCTGGTGGTGGCGGTGGCCATCCTCTGGTTCGTTCCCGCCGGGCTGGACAGCAGCCTGAGCGTGCCGGTGTTCAAGGAGGTGCTGATCCCCTTCGGCATCTTCTTCCCGCTGGTGGGGATGCTGGTGATGGTCGGCTCCTCCAACGCGGTGAACCTGACGGACGGGCTGGACGGGCTGGCCATCGTGCCCGTGATGATCGCGGCCGGGGTTTTCGCGCTCATCGCCTATCTCGTCGGCAACCGCGTCTTCTCGGACTACCTGCAGCTTCACTTCGTGCCGGGCACGGGGGAGCTGGCGGTGTTCTGCTCGGCGCTGATCGGGGCGGGGCTGGGCTTCCTCTGGTTCAACGCGCCGCCGGCCAAGGTCTTCATGGGCGACACGGGCAGCCTGGCGCTGGGTGGCGCGCTGGGCGCGGTCGCGGTCGCGACCAAGCACGAGGTGGTGCTGGCGATCGTGGGCGGCGTCTTCGTGGTCGAGACTCTCTCGGTCATGATTCAGGTCTTCTGGTTCAAGCGCACCGGGCGCCGCGTGTTCCTGATGGCGCCGCTGCACCACCACTTCGAGAAGAAAGGCTGGGCGGAGCCGACCATCGTGATCCGCTTCTGGATCATCTCGATGATCCTGGCGCTGGTTGGCCTTTCCACGCTGAAGATCCGGTGAGCGCCGTGCAGCCCTTCGCGGGAGTCCGGATCCTGGTGCTCGGCCTCGGGCGGGCCGGGATGCCGGCGGCGCGGCGGCTGCGCGAATGGGGCGCGGAGGTCCTGGCCTGGGACGACGGCGAGGCGGCGCGCGTGGCAGCCGAGGCCGCGGGCATCCCGCTTGGCCAGCCGGAACGCTTCGACCTGATGCTGATTTCCCCTGGTATTCCGCATCGCGGGCCGCGGGCGCACCCGCTGGCGCTGCGGGCTGCGGCGATGGGCACGCCCGTTCTCTGCGACGTGGAGTTCCTCTTCCGGGCGGTGCGTGCCTCGGGCAGCCGGGCGCGCTTCGTCGGCATCACCGGCACCAACGGGAAGTCCACCACCACGGCGCTGCTGGACCACATCGCGCGCGCGGCGGGGATGGCCGTGGCCACGGGCGGCAACCTCGGCCCGCCCGCGCTCGACATGCCCGTGCTGGACGATGCCGGGGTCTACATCCTGGAGATGTCCTCTTATTCCGCCGAGCGGCTGGATCAGGCGCGCTTCGACCTCGGCGCGCTGCTGAACCTTTCGCCGGACCATCTGGACCGGCACGGCGACATGGCGGGCTATGCGGCGGCCAAGGCGCGGGTGCTGCTGGGCAACGCGGTTTCCGTCATGGGCATGGACGACGCGGCGACGCGGGCGGTGGCGCCGGGCGGGCGCCGCGTGCCGATCTCCGGAAGCACGGCCCAGCCCGGCGGCATCTGGGCGGAGGGCGCGGCGCTGCGCGATGCCCAGGGGGTGATCGCCGACCTGTCGGGCGCGCGCGCCCTGCCGGGCCTCCACAACGCGCAGAACGCGGCCGCCGCCGCGGCGCTGGCCTTCGCGCTGGGGATCGGCCGCGCCACGGTTTCGGCGGCGCTGCTCACCTATCCCGGGCTGCCGCACCGGCAGGAGAATGTCGGGTCCGTGGGCGGCATCGCCTTTCTCAACGACAGCAAGGCCACCAACGCCGACAGCGCGGCCTATGCGCTGGCCTGCCATGAGCGCCTGGTCTGGATCGCCGGTGGCGTGCCCAAGGCCGGGGGGATCGCGCCACTGGCGCCCCACTTCCCGCGCGTGGCGGAGGCGCTGCTGATCGGGCAGGCGGCGGAAGACTTCGCCGCGACGCTCGCGGCCCACGGCGTGCCGCACCGGGTGCTCGGCACGCTGGAGGCCGCGGTGCCAGCCGCCCTCGAGGCCGCGAGGCGGACGGGGAGCGGCGCGGTGCTGCTTTCCCCCGCCTGCGCCTCCTTTGACCAGTTCCGCAGCTTCGAGGCGCGGGGCGATGCCTTCCGCGCGCTCGTCGCCACCCTTTCCAACCGTGAAGCGGAGGCCGCCTGATGGCACTCTCCCGCGCCGACACCTCCACCCTGGGCCGCTGGTGGTGGAGCGTGGACCGCTGGACCCTGGCGGCGCTGCTGACGCTGGTCGGCTTCGGCTACCTCATGGTGCTGGCCGCGGCGCCGGCCGTCGCGGAGCGCATCGGCGCCTCCTCGCGCAACCTGTTCTTCGCCAAGCAGGTGTTCTTCCTGATCGGCGCGACAACGGTGATGGGGGTGGTCTCGCTGCTCAGCCCCAAGGGCGTCAGGCGGTTGGCGATGCTCGGCTTCCTCGGCGCGATGGTGCTGACGGTGGCCACCCTGGTCATCGGCGCCGAGGTGAAGGGCGCGCGCCGCTGGCTGAACCTGCCTCTGGTCGGCTCGCTCCAGCCGTCGGAGTTCCTCAAGCCCTGCTTCGCGGTGGTGGCGGCCTGGCTGATCGCCGAGGCCAAGACGGCCGGGCGCAAGGGCTGGGGCGCCTGGGGCACGGTGCTCGGGCTCTATGCCATGGTGGCGCTGGTTCTGCAGCGCCAGCCCGACATCGGGATGCTGCTGGTGGTCACCTTCGTGTTCTTCACCCAGGTCTTCGTGGCCGGGATCAACATGGCCGTGGTGACCGCGCTCGGCGGCCTCGGCGTCGGCGGCCTGTTCGGGGCCTATTTCCTGTTCCACCACGTCCGCAGCCGCATCGACCGCTTCCTGTATCCCGAGCACGGCAACAACTACCAGGTCGACGTGGCGCTGGAGGCCTTCGGCGCGGGCGGCATGATGGGGGTCGGCCCCGGCGAGGGCCGCATGAAGACCGTGCTGCCCGACGCCCATGCCGACTTCGTCTTCGCGGTGGTGGGGGAGGAGTTCGGGCTTCTCGTGTGCCTCCTCATCCTCGGCCTCTTCGCCTTCGTGGTGGTGCGCGGGATGATGCGGCTGCTGGCCGAGACGGACCTTTACGTCATCCTCGCGGCCTCCGGGCTGCTGGCGCAGTTCGGGTTGCAGGCTTTCATCAACATGGCCTCCTCCCTGCACCTGATCCCCACCAAGGGGATGACGCTGCCCTTCGTCTCCTATGGCGGCTCCTCGGTCATCGCGATCGCGCTGGGCATGGGCTTCCTGCTGGCGCTGACGCGCAAGCGGATGAGCCGGGCCGAGGAAGGCGCGGGCTGATGCGCGGGCCGGGAGCGCGGCCGGTCGTCATCGCCGCCGGGGGCACGGGCGGGCACTTCTTCCCGGCCGAGGCCCTGGCCGCGGCGCTCATCGCGCGGGGCGAGCGGGTGGCGCTGATGACGGACGGCCGCTCCGCCGCGCTGGGAAGCCAGGTCTTCGCCAATGCGGAGCGCTTCACGCTGCATGGCTCGGGCCTGGCGGGGCACGGGGTGCTCGGCGCGGCGCGCGGCGCGCTGGCCATCGCGCGCGGCACGCTGGAGGCGCGGCGGCTGTTGCTGGAGCTGAACCCTTCGGCGGTGGTGGGATTCGGCGGCTACCCTTCCGTACCGCCGGTGGTGGCGGCCCGCTTCCTGCCGGCGGCGCGGCGGCCGGCCGTGGTGCTGCACGAGCAGAACGCGGTTCTGGGGCGGGCGAACCGCGGCCTCGCGCGGGGGGCGGATCTGCTGGCGCTCTGCTTCGAGAACACGCGGCGCGTGCCGGCGGGCGCGCGGGCGGAGGTGCTGGGCAATCCCGTGCGCCCGGCCATCGCGGCGCTGCACGGGGCGGGATACCAGGGGCCGGGGGGCACGATGCGCCTGCTGGTGCTCGGCGGCTCGCTCGGGGCGCGCGTCTTCTCGGACGTGGTGCCGGCGGCCATCGCCGCCCTGCCGGACGCGCTGCGGGCGCGGGTGGAGGTGGTGCAGCAGTGCCGCGCGGAGGACCTCGACCGCACCCGCGCCGCCTATGCCGCCGCGGGCGTGCGGGCGGAACTGGCGCCCTTCTTCGCGGACGTGGCGGCGCGGCTGGAGCGGGCGCACCTGGTGGTGGCACGGGCCGGAGCCTCGACCGTGGCCGAGATCGCCTGCGTGGGGCGGCCGAGCATCCTCGTGCCCCTGCCGCACGCCATCGACGACCACCAGACGGAGAACGCCCGTTCCCTTTCCACGGCCGGAGCCGCGCAACTGATGCGCCAGGACAGCTTCACGGCGGAATCCCTTGGGGAGGCGGTTAAAAATTGTCTGCGGGCGCCGGAAACCCTGGACGAGATGGCCCGCGCTGCGGCATCCCTCGGAAGGGCCGATGCCGCCGAAAGGCTGGCGGACCGGGTCCTCTCACTGGCTGACGTCGCATCGCCGCTTCGCGGTGGGTCCGGATCGCCCCTCGGGAAAGCTGCCTGAACATGCGCGCCCTTCCGCTCAACATCGGCCCCATCCACTTCGTCGGCATCGGCGGCATCGGCATGTCCGGGATCGCCGAGGTTCTGCACAACCTGGGATACCAGGTGCAGGGCAGCGACATCGCCGAGGGCTACAACGTCACCCGCCTGCGCGACGCCGGGATCGCGGTCTCCATTGGCCATGCCGAGGAGAACCTCGGGGCCGCGCAGGTGGTGGTCACCTCCTCGGCGGTGAAGAAGGACAACCCGGAGGTCCAGGCGGCGCGGGCCCGGTTCCTGCCGGTGGTCCGCCGCGCCGAGATGCTGGCCGAGCTGATGCGGCTGAAGTGGTCCATCGCGGTGGGGGGCACCCACGGCAAGACCACCACCACGAGCCTGGTCGCCTGCGTGCTGGAGGCGGCCAAGATCGACCCCACCGTGATCAACGGCGGCATCGTCAACGCCTATGGCACCAACACGCGCCTCGGCGCCGGCGAGTGGATGGTGGTGGAGGCGGACGAGAGCGACGGCTCCTTCCTCAAGCTGCCGGCGGTGGTCGCGGTCGTCACCAACATCGACCCCGAGCACCTCGACCACTGGGGCACGGGCGAGGCGATGAACGAGGGCTATGCCCAGTTCGTCGGCAACATCCCCTTCTACGGCTTCGCGGTTCTCTGCGCCGACCACCCGCAGGTGCAGGCGATGATCCCGCGCCTGTCGGACCGGCGCCTGATCACCTACGGCTTCTCCCCCCAGGCGGACGTGCGGGCCGAGCGCGTCATCACCGACCGCATGGGCGCCACCTTCGAGGTGGTGGTGCAGGACCGGCTGAACCGCCGCTCGCGCGCGCTGAAGCCCTTCCGCCTGCCGATGCTCGGCCAGCACAACGTGCTGAACGCGCTGGCGGCGATCGCCATCGGCGTGGAGATGGAGGTGCCGGAGGAGACGATCCGCATGGCGCTGGCCACCTTCAAGGGCGTGAAGCGACGCTTCACCCGGGCGGGCGAGGCCGGCGGCATCACCGTCATCGACGACTACGGCCACCATCCCGTGGAGATCGCGGCGGTGCTGAAGGCGGCGCGCCAGGCCGGCGCGCGGGACGTGATCGCGGTGGTGCAGCCGCACCGCTACTCCCGGCTCGATGCCCTGTTCGAGGAGTTCTGCACCTGCATGAACGACGCGGGCACGGTGATCGTGGCCGATGTCTACGCCGCCGGGGAGCAGCCCATTCCCGATCGCGACCAGGACGCGCTGGTGGAGGGGCTGCGCGCCCACGGCCACCGCTCCGTCGTGCCGCTGCCCGGGCCGGACCACCTGGCGGAAATGGTGCACGCCATCGCGCGCCCCGGCGACTACGTGGTCTGCCTGGGCGCCGGCAACATCACCACCTGGGCGCACGCGCTGCCCGCGCAGCTTTCCGAGCTTCAGGCGAAGAGCGGTGGGCCGCGCCGCATCGCGGGCGCCGCATGAGCGCTGCCGTCGCCATGACGGAAAGCCCCCTCCCCCCGCTCCGCGGGCGGGTGCAGGCGGGTGCGGCGCTCGGCCCGGCGACCTGGTTCCGCGTGGGCGGCACCGCGGACTGGCTGGTGCGGCCGGCGGACGGGGACGACCTGCTGCGGCTGCTGCGGCGGGCGAGCCTGCCGGTCACCGTGATCGGCGCGGCGTCCAACCTCATCGTGCGGGACGGCGGCGTGCGCGGGATCGTGCTGCGCCTGGCCCGCGGCTTCGGGGAGATCGAGGTCGAGGCCGACGGCGTGGTGGCGGGGGCTGCGGCGCTGGATGCCGTGGTGGCGGAACACGCGGCGGCGGCCTCGCTCTCGGGGCTGGAGTTCCTGTCGGGCATTCCCGGCAGCATCGGCGGCGCGGTGGCGATGAACGCCGGCGCCTATGGCGCGGAGGTCGCGCAGGTTCTGGACTGGGCCGAGGTCGCGACGGTGGACGGCCTGCTGCGCGTGCGCGCGGCGGACCTGCGGCTTTCCTATCGCCGCTCCCAGCTTCCGTCCGGCGGCGTGGTGGTGCGGGCGCGGTTCCACGCGCGGCCCGGGGACGGCGCCGCGATCGCCGCGCGCATGGCGGAAATCCGCGAGAGCCGCGAGGCGACGCAGCCCGTGCGGGCGCGCACCGGCGGCTCCACCTTCGCCAACCCGCCCGGGCACAAGGCCTGGGCGCTGATCGACGCGGCGGGCTGCCGCGGTCGCCGGCTCGGCGGCGCGCAGGTGAGCGAGAAGCACTGCAACTTCCTCCTCAACACCGGCGAGGCCACGGCGGCCGATCTCGAGGATCTGGGCGAGGCGGTGCGCGCCGCCGTGCTCGCCCATTCCGGCGTGTCGCTGGAATGGGAGATCAGGCGCATCGGGGAGCGTTCGGCATGACGCGCGTCACGGTCCTTCTGGGCGGCCTCTCCAGCGAGAGGGAGGTTTCGCTTTCTTCCGGGCGCGAGATCGCGCAGGCGCTGCGGGAAGCGGGGTTCGAGGTCGCGACGCTCGATCCCGGGCCGGACCTGGGCGCGGTGGTCGCGGGCATCGCGGCGTCGCGCCCGGACGTGGTGTTCAACGCGCTGCACGGCCGCTTCGGCGAGGACGGCTCGATCCAGGGCGTGCTCGACTGGATGGGCATTCCCTACACGCATTCGGGGCTGCGGGCCTCGGCGGTGGCGATGGACAAGGCGGCGGCCAAGGCGGCCTTCGCAGCCGCCGGGCTCCCGGTGGCGCCGCACCGGCTGCTCCAGGCGGCGGAGCTCGGGCAGGCCGATCCGCTCCCCCTTCCCTATGTCGTCAAGCCCGTGCGGGAGGGATCGTCGGTCGGCGTGCACATCCTGCGCGAGCGGGACAACCGCCGCGCCGAGATCGCGGCCTCCTGGTGCTGGGGCGAGATCATCGCGGAGCCCTATATCCCCGGGCGGGAGCTGACCGTCGCGGTGATGGAGGACCGGGCGCTGGCCGTGACGGAGATCGCGACCGGCCACGCCTTCTACGACTACGACGCCAAATACGCCGATGGCGGATCGCGCCACGTCATCCCCGCCGAGGTGCCCGAGGCGGTCCGCGCGCGCGCGATGCAGGTGGCGGTCGCGGCCCATGCGGCGCTGGGCTGCCGCGGCGTGTCGCGCGCGGATTTCCGCTGGAACGACGCGCGGCCCGGTGCCGAGGGGCTGGTGCTGCTGGAGGTGAACACCCAGCCTGGCATGACGCCCACCTCCCTCGTGCCGGAGCAGGCGGCGCATTGCGGAATTCCCTTCGCCGAGCTCTGCGCCTGGATGGTGCGGCACGCCCGGCACGACGGCGTTCCGCGCGAGAACGGAAAGGGGCTGCGCGATGCCGCGTAAGCTGACCGCCGGCGCCCGCGCGCGCCCGGCCCAGCCGGATCCGGTGCGGCCCAGCGCGCTGCGGCTCTGGCTGCGCCGGCGGCGCCCGATGCTGCGCCCGGCGGGCAAGGCGGCAGCCCTGCTGGTGCTGTTCGGCGTGGCGGCGGCCTGGGTGGCGAGCCTGGATCCCGCCAGCAAGCTGTCCGCGATGATGGACCACGCGGCCAGCGGCGTCGGTGCGCGGGTCGGTGGCCTGCGCGTGACCGAGGTGCGGGTGGAGGGCGCGCGCAACACCACCCCTGCCCTGCTGCGCGAGGCCCTGGGCGTCCGCCCGGGCGATCCCGTTCTCGCCTTCTCTCCTGAGACGGCACGCGAGCGGCTGGAATCCATCGCCTGGATCGAGAGCGCGGAGGTGCAGCGCCACCTGTCCGGCCTGGTGCTGGTGCGCGTCCGCGAGCGCGCGCCCTTCGCGATCTGGCAGAACAGCGGCCGCTTCGCGATCATCGACCGCGAGGGCCGCACGGTGGCGACCGACCGGCTGGACGCCTTCGGCCCGCTGCCCCTGGTGGTGGGGGCGGGCGCGGAGAAGGCCGCGGCGGCGCTGCACGACATGCTCCGCCAGTCGCCCGAGGTGCTCGCCCGCACCCAGGCGCTGGTGCGCATCGGGGAGCGCCGCTGGAACCTGCGCCTGCACAGCGGCACGGACGTGCTGCTGCCCGAGGGCCACGAGCAGGCCGCGCTGCTGCGGCTGTCGGAGCTGCAGAAGCAGAATCAGATCCTGGACCGCCCGCTGCAGGCGGTGGATCTCCGACTGCCGGACCGGCTGGTGCTGCGCCAGAACCCTGGCCCGCCCGAGGCCGCTCCCTCCGCGACCCGCGCCCGTGCCGGGAGGAGCGGTTGAACGCCCTGTCGCGCCAGGCCGAAGGCGGCCCGGGCCCGCAGGCGCCGCCGCAGCGCGGACGCCATCCCCGCGCCCGCGCCGGCACCTTCGGCGTGCTGGACATCGGCAGCACCAAGGTCGTCTGCATCATCGCGCGCGTGGAGCCCGACGGCATGCCGCGCGCGCTCGGCTTCGGCTGGCAGCGCTCGCACGGGGTGAAGGGCGGCAACGTCGTGGACCTGTCCGCGGCCGAGCGCGCGGTGCGCGCGGCGGTGGCGCATGCGGAGGAAATGGCGGACCTCAAGCTGTCCGGCATCATCGCCAACCTGTCCTGCGGGCAGCCCGAGAGCCGCCAGCACCATGTGCAATGGGTGATCGCCGGCCGTGCCGTGACGGAGGCGGACCTGCGCGCCGTGGTGGGCGAGGGCAAGCGCCGCATGGCCGACGAGGGACGCGAGGCCGTGCATGCGCTTCCGCTCGGCTTCACCCTCGACGCCACGCCGGGCGTCGCCGATCCCCGCGGCATGATCTGCGAGACGCTGGGCGTGCGGCTGCACCTGGTGGATGCCTCCTCCGCTTCGCTGCGCAACCTCGGCACCGGGTTGATGCGGTGCGACCTGGATGCGGAGGAGCTGGTCTCCGCCCCCTATGCCGCCGCCCTTTCCGCCCTGGTGGAGGACGAGCGCGAGCTGGGCGCCACGGTGATCGACATGGGCGGGGGCACGACCTCGCTCGCGGTCATGCAGGACGGGATGCTGCTGCACACCGCGCAGGTGCCCGTAGGCGGCTGGCAGGTGACCAACGACCTCGCGCGCGGCCTGTCCACCTCGCTGGACCAGGCGGAGCGGCTGAAGACCATGCATGGCAGCATGTTCGGCACGATCGAGGACGAGCGCGAGATGCTGTCCCTTTCCCGCACCGGGGAGGACGGGGACATCCTGTCGCGCGTGCCGCGCGCGCAGATGCTATCCATCGTCCGCCCGCGCGTGGAGGAAACGCTGGAGCTGATCCGCGACCGCCTGCAGGATGCGGCGCTGGGCGCGGAAGCCGGGCAACCGGTGGTGCTGACCGGTGGCGCCAGCCAGCTGGTTGGCATGCGGGAAACGGCGTCCCGCATCCTGGGCCGCCAGGTCCGGCTGGGCCGTCCGCAGCCGCTGCGTGGCCTGCCGGACACATTCCATGCGCCCGGTTTCGCAACGACCTTGGGACTCGTGGCCTGGGGCGCCGGCGAGGGCCGGCCGGCACTGGATTTCGATCATGGGCCGCAAGGATCGCGCGGCTATTTAACGCGTTTCGTCAATTGGCTCCGGGACCGTGTGTGATGCATAAGGGCCTGGGGGCGATTCCTATTCATCGCGTCTTCGAAGGGGGCTAGAACGATGACGCTGAACCTGACCATTCCACGTCAGCAGCATACTGACTTTACGCCGCGGATCACCGTGATCGGCGTGGGTGGCGCCGGGTGCAACGCGGTCAACAACATGATCGGCATGGGCCTCGACGGCGTGGAGTTCCTCGTCGCGAACACCGATGCGCAGCAGCTGGTCAACAGCCGCGCCGAGCGGCGCGTGCAGCTCGGCCCGCACCTGACGCAGGGCCTTGGCGCGGGCGCGAAGCCCGAGATCGGGCGCGCGGCGGCGGAGGAGGCCACCGAGGACCTCGCCCGCCACCTCGAGGGCGTCCACATGATCTTCATCACCGCCGGCATGGGCGGCGGAACCGGCACGGGGGCGGCGCCGGTGATCGCCCGCATGGCGCGCGAGCGCGGCGTGCTGACGGTGGGGGTGGTGACCAAGCCCTTCGACTTCGAGGGCCCCAAGCGCCGCCGCGCCGCGGACCAGGGCCTGGACGAGCTTCAGCAGTATGTCGACACGCTGATCGTCATTCCGAACCAGAACCTGTTCAGGAAGGCGAACGAGCGCACCACCTTCGCCGAGGCCTTCAAGATGGCCGACGACGTCCTCTACATGGGCGTGCGCGGCGTGACCGACCTGATGGTCAACCCCGGCCTCGTGAACCTCGACTTCGCCGACATCCGCACCGTCATGGCCGAGATGGGCAAGGCGATGATGGGCACGGGCGAGGCCGAGGGCGAGGACCGCGCGGTCAAGGCCTCCGAGGCCGCGATCAGCAACCCGCTGCTGGAGGACACCTCCATGCGCGGCGCCCGCGGCGTGCTGATCAACATCACCGGCGGCTACGACATGACGCTGTTCGAGGTGGACGAGGCCGCGAACCGCATCCGCCGCGAGGTGGACGAGGACGCGAACATCATCTTCGGCTCCTCCGTCGACGAGACGCTGAATGGCCGCCTGCGGGTGTCCGTGGTCGCGACCGGCATCGACGCGGTGGATCCGCAGGCACAGGCGCAGCAGTCCGCCGAGCCGCAGCGCGTGGTGGCGATCGGCGGTGGCGCGGTGACCGCGCCCCAGGCCGGCTTCGTGCCGGCCGGCGCCCCTGGCTTCGTGCCGGGTGGCCAGGTTCCGGCGATGCGCCAGAACACGGTGCAGCCGGGCATCGGGCGCCCGGCCTCCGTGATGGGCGCGCCGCGCCCGGTTTCGGTGGTGCCCTCGGCCTCCGTGCCCGCGCCGGCTCCCAGCGCCAACCCGCGGCTGCCCATGGGTGCGCGCCGCCCGGCCAACATCAGCCCGGCGAACACCGGCCATGCCCCGGCGCCCGAGCCGGCGGACATGCCGGTGCAGGCCGAGCCGGTGGCCATGGCCCCGGCTCCGCAGCAGGCCCCCGCCCCGCGCATGGCCCCCGCCGCGGCCGCGCCGACGGGGGGCCTGGGTGGCATCTTCCGCCGCGCGACCGGCATCGGCGGGATGCGGCGCGTGCTGCCCGAGCAGGGTGAACCGCTGCCCACCCCCGCCCCGCGCCCGCAGCCGCAGGAAGATGGAATGGGCCTCGACATCCCCACCTTCCTGCGCCGCCAGGGGAACTGAGGCCTCGGAGCCAGCGACTCCGCTCAGGCGGAGACGAATGCCGGAGGGCCCCGCCAGGATGCTGGCGGGGCCCTTCGCGCATTCAAAATATTCAGTTCAATCAATGAGTTGAACCGAAACACGGAGAAACAACGCTTGACTGGCAGATGCCATGGTGCGGTGCGATCTTGCGTCGTGCCGGTTCGTTGTGCCGGCACCGCATGCTCCTCAGGGGTTCTCCGATGGACGGTTTCTTCGCGCTCGGCACCGCACGCGCCCGGACCCTCAAGTCCGCGATCGGCTGCGTCGGCGTGGGCCTTCATTCCGGCGCCAAGACGACCCTGACACTGCGTCCGGCCCTGGCCGGCGATGGCATCGTGTTCCGTCGCACCGACCTTGGGCTGGACATCCCAGCCCGCCACGACACCGTCAGCGACACCCGCCTCTGCACGGCCATCGGCGAGGGGGCGGCGCGGATCGGCACGATCGAGCACGTCATGGCGGCCCTGGCGGCGCTGGGCGTGACCGACGCGGTGGTCGAGGTGGACGGGCCCGAGATCCCCATCCTGGACGGCTCCGCCGCCCCCTTCATCTTTCTGCTGGACTGCGCCGGGCTGGTGGAACTGGCCGCGCCGGTCGCGGCCATCGAGGTGCTGCGCACCGTCCGCGTGACCGAGGGCGAGGGCCCCGATGCCGCCTGGGCCGAGCTGTCCCCCAGCAACGGCCCGGGCCTGGACGCCGAGCTGAGCATCGATTTCGGCGCCACCGCCATCGGGCGCCAGTCGCTTTCCCTCCGCGTCACCGAGGACAGCTTCCGCGCCGTGCTGGCCGATGCCCGCACCTTCACCATGGCCGAGGACATCGCCCGCCTCCGCGCCGTGGGCCTCGCCCGCGGCGGCTCGCTGGCCAATGCCGTCGTGGTGGACGGGCCGCTGGTGGTGAACCCGGGCGGACTTCGCCATGCCGACGAGTTCGTGCGGCACAAGCTCCTGGACGCGGTGGGCGACCTGGCCCTGGCCGGCGCGCCGCTGCGGGCCCGCTTCCGCGGCCATCGCTCCGGCCACGCGCTCAACAACCGCCTGCTGCGCGCGCTGTTCGCGGATCCGAGCGCCTGGCGCCGGATGGACGAGGAGGAGATCCCGGCGATGGCCGGTGCCCAGGTCCGCCTGCCCATGGCGGCCGCCGCGGCCTGATCCCACGCGACCATCCGCGGGGCCGGGCGGCCTCCCCTCCCGCCCTGTCGCGCCGCGCCCGGCACGTGCTATAGAGCCGCCGCCATGAAGATCCGTCGCCTCGCGATCCTTCCCCTGCTTCTCGCCCCCCTCGCCCTTGGCGGCTGCGAGAGCCTGAACTTCTGGGACAGCAAATCGGAGTCGCTCCGCCCGCGTGGCGCGAGCTACGCCGACATGTCGCCCGAGGCGCTTTACGCGGCAGGGCTGGACGCCCTCAGGGCCGAGCGCTACGCGCAGTCGATCGAGCTGTTCGATACGGTGGAGCGCGACCATCCCTATTCCACCTGGGCAACCAACGCCCGCCTGATGAGCGGCTACGCGGAGTATTCCCGCAACCGCTACACCGAGGCGCTGGGCCAGCTCGACCGCTTCATCCAGCTCCACCCCGCACACCGGGACGTGGCCTATGCCTATTACCTGCGCGCCCTCTGCTACTACGAGCAGATCGCCGACGCGCAGCGGGACCAGGCCGGCACCAACACCGCCCTGGCGGCGCTGCAGGACGTGGTGAACCGCTTTCCCAACTCCACCTATGCCCGCGACGCCCGGCTGAAGATGGACCTCGCGCGCGACCACCTCGCGGGCAAGGAGATGAACATCGGGCGCTTCTACCAGGCGCGGCACCTTTACGCCGCCGCCATCGCCCGCTTCCGCAACGTGGTGGAGAACTACCAGACCACCAACCACACGCCGGAGGCGCTGCACCGGCTGACCGAGATCTATCTCGCGATGGGGCTGACGGACGAGGCGCGCAAGACCGCCTCCGTGCTGGGCCACAATTACCCGGGTAACCCCTGGTACCAGGACAGCTACGCGCTGCTGGTCGATGGCGCGGCGCCCTCCGACCGTCCCTCCCGCCCCGGCCTGTTGCGGCGCGCGGTGGACGCGGTTTTCTGAGACCGGACACAGGACAGGCGTGCTCGCCTCCCTTTCCATCCGCGACGTGGTGCTGATCGAGCGCCTGGACCTCACCTTCGGTCCGGGCCTCTCGGTGCTGACCGGCGAGACCGGTGCGGGCAAGTCGATCCTGCTGGACAGCCTCGGCCTCGCGCTCGGGCAGCGGGCGGAGGCCGGCATGGTCCGCTCCGGGCAGGCGCAGGCCGGGGTGGTCGCGGTGTTCAACCCGCCGGCGGGCCACCCTGCCCATGCCCTGCTGGCCGAGCAGGGCATCGAGGGGGATGACCAGATCGTCCTTCGCCGCATCGTCACCACCGATGGCCGATCCAGGGCCTTCGTGAACGACGAGCCGGTGGGGGTGGGCCTGCTGCGCCGCCTGGGCGCGCTGCTGGTGGAGGTGCAGGGGCAGCACGATCAGGTCGGCCTGGCCGATCCCGCCACCCATTCCGCGCTGCTGGACGCCTTCGGCGGACTTGAGTCCCGCCGCAATGCGGTGGCCGAGGGCTATCGCGCCTGGCGCGCGGCGGAGCGGGCGCTGAAGGATGCGCGCGAGGCCATCGCGGCGGCCCAGCGCGACGAGGAATGGCTGCGGCATTCGGTGCAGGAGCTGTCCGACCTCGCCCCGCAGGAGGGCGAGGAGGACGCGCTCGCGTCCGAGCGCCAGGGGTTGCAGGGCAGCGAGCGGCGGGCCGAGGCGATCGCCTCGGCCTTGTCCGAGATCCAGCCGCGCGACCGGCGTGGCGGCGGCGCGCCCGCGGCGGCGCTGCGCAACGCCGCCCGCGCCCTGGAGCGCCTGACTCCGCCGAGCGACGAGGCGACCGCCGCCCTGACCGCACTCGCCGCCGCGCAGGACGCGCTGGCCGAGGCCGAGAACGTGCTGGAGCGGCTGGCGAGCGACGCCCAGCCCGATCCCCGGCGGCTGGAAACCGTGGAGGAGCGGCTCTTCGCGTTGCGGGCCGCCGCGCGGAAGTATGCGGTGGCCGTGGTGGACCTGCCGGCGCACCTGCTGTCGCTGCGCGAGCGGCTGGCGAACCTGGATGCCGGCACCGGGCGCGTGGCGGCGCTGGACACGGCCGCGCGCGAGGCGCGGACGGCCTATGTGGCGGCGGCCGGCGCCCTGACGGCGGCGCGGCGCGAGCACGCGGACAAGCTGGAGAAGGCGGTGGGCAAGGAGCTGGCGCCGCTGAAGCTGGACCGCGCCCGGCTGCACATCGAGATCGTGCCGCGCGAGGAGAGCGCCTGGGGCGCCGATGGCCAGGACCGGGTGACCTTCCTGGTCACCACCAATCCCGGGCAGAAGCCCGGGCAGCTCGCCAAGATCGCCTCGGGCGGCGAGCTGTCCCGCCTGATGCTGGCGCTGAAGGTGGTGCTGGCGCGCGGCTCGCCGGTGCCGACCCTGGTGTTCGACGAGGTGGACAGCGGCATCGGCGGCGCAACGGCCGCCGCCGTGGGCGAGCGCCTGGCACGCGTGGCCGAGCGGCTGCAGGTTCTGGTGGTGACGCATTCCCCCCAGGTTGCGGCCCGCGGCGCCCGGCACTTCCAGGTGGCCAAGGGCGTGCGCGGCGACCGGGCGGAGACGCGTGTGGTGCCGCTCGACGTGCCGGCCCGGCGCGAGGAGATCGCGCGGATGCTGGCCGGGGAACGGGTCACCGAGGCGGCGCGGGCGGCGGCGGACGAGTTGCTGGCCGGTGCGGCCTAGCGGCCGGAGCTGATGCCACCCTCCCCCGCCATGCGGCGGGAGGGCACCCTCCGCGCGGACAGCACTGTTCCCGGAAACAAGGGGCCGGCGCCTGCCCGCCCACCGGGCCGACACCGGACGTGCAATCCGGCGCCCTCTCGGGCAAAATATCGCCTCCATCCGGGAGCCGCCGGCCATGGGCGAGACCAAGCGGATCGCAGGCATCATCCGGGACTACATCGCTCGCGAGCATATTTCCCGCGACGAGTTCGCGTTCCGCACCAAGCTCGGCCGCTCCACGGTGGACAAGCTGCTGGTGGGCTTGTTCTCGGACAAGACGCTCGCCATCGTGGAGGGACATACGGGCCTTCCCTTGCGCCCGCCCGTGGGTGCGCCTGATCACACCGGCCCTCCCCCTGACGGCGTCGAAGCACCGGACCCGGCTGCCGCACCGTCCGTCCTTGCCCCGCCTCCCCTTCAGAAGCCCTCCATCGCGGTCCTGCCCTTCACGAGCATGAGCGCGGATCCGGAGCAGGAATTCTTCTCGGACGGCATCACCGAGGACATCATCACGGAGCTGTCCCGGCTTCGCTGGCTCTTCGTCATCGCCCGCCATTCGAGCTTCACCTACAAGGGGAGGTCCGTGAACGTGCGCCAGGTCGCGCAGGAGCTCGGCGTCGACTACGTGCTTGAGGGCAGCGTCCGGACCTCCGCCACGCGCATCCGCGTCACCGCCCAGCTCGTCGAGGCCGAGATCGGCAAGCACATCTGGGCCGAGCGCTACGACCGCGAGCTGAACGACATCTTCGCCGTTCAGGACGAAATCACCCGCAACGTGGTCGCCGCCATCGAGCCGCATCTTTATGCCGAGGAAGGCTTCCGCGCGGCGCGCCGGCCACCCGGCAGCATCGATGCCTGGGGCCACGTCGTCCGCGCCCTGGGCCTGATCAACCGGATCGACCGGCGCCAGAACGAACAGGCGCGTGCCCTTCTGGAGGAAGCCATCGGGATCGATCCCACCTACGCACGGGCCCATGCCGTCCTGAGCTGGGCAGTCTGGTGGGCGACCCGCTGCTACTGGTGGCACGACTCCCAGGCCGGCTACCGGCTGGCGGCGCAGCACGCCGAAACCGCGGTGTCGCTCGACCCGGCCGAGCCATGGGCCCGGATGACCCTGGGCCTCTGCCTGAGCGACGCGAGGCGGCATGAGCGTGCCGTCTCGGAGCTCCGCGTCGTGCTGGATCTCAATCCAAATTTCGCGCTCGGACGCACCTTCCTCGGCTGGGTCCTGCTGCGCGCGGGGCATTTCGACGAGGCGATCGCCGAAACCGGCAAGGCCGTCCGGATGAGCCCGGCGGACAGCTTTTCCGGCCTCTACACCGCCACGCACGGGCTGGCCCTGCTCGGCTCGCAACACTTCGAGGAGGCGCTGCCCTTTCTGCGATCCTCGGTCGCGGCCTTCACGGGGTATGCGGGCCACTACAACACGCTGATCAGTTGCTGTGGCCATCTCGGATTGCTGGAGGAAGCACAGGGCTTCATCGAGGCCCGGAACAGGGTCGGTCCGCCGATCTGTGTCAGCGTTCTTCGCCGCAATCTCGCGGGCTTCGCGCATTGCGACGTGTTCGTCGAGGGCCTCGTCAAGGCAGGGGTGCCCGAGTGAGTGCGGGTCACTGGCCGAAGCCTTCGCGCCGGGAAACGCCCCCCCGCCCGCACCGGTGCCGCGCCTTTCCCGGTGCTGCGCCCTTTCCTCCTCCGAACACGCATCCAGACGCCCATCGATCCCGGCTGATGCCTTTCCGGCGCTTCCGGAAAGTCCGGGAAAGCTTCGGAAAGTTCCGGTGGTGGTGCGCGAAGGCGTTGATCGGCAGGGTGTCCGCACGCGCAGAAAGCGCGGCAACCAAAGAAGCGACAGGGACACAGCCTCCATGAACACGATCACCGCCAAGGCCACCGCACCGGCCAGCCACGGGCTGGGCAGGATCCTGACCATCTCCGCCCTTGCCGCCGGCCTGATCGGCACGGCCGCCGGGCCCTCCCTCGCCGAGGGCGATTACGTGGCAGGCCCCACGGCCAGTGCGGCCTGGACCGCCAGCGCCGCTCGCACGCCGCTCGCCGCCTTCAGCGCCGCGCAGCCATTCCAGCTGCTCGGTGGCGACGACCAGTACGTTGCGGGGGCGAGTGCGTGGAGCGCCTGGCCCCGGGCCGAGAGCCGCACGCCCCTCGCCCGTCCGGCGACCCCTCTGATGAACTTCCACCTTGAGGGCCAGGGCAACTGAAGCCCGTGCCGTCTCATGCCTGAACCCGGCCACCGGGAGGTGGCCGGGTTGCCGGCTGGCCTTCCCCGCGGCGGAAGCCGCGGCGCTCGCGATCAGGGCGGCCCCGTTCCTTCCGCCACCTGGCGCGCCTCTCCCGCCAGCTTGTCGGCCAGGCGGGTCGGCTCGGGCAGGCGATAGCCGGCCAGCCAGTCCAGGACGTGCCGCACCGCCGTGTTCAGCGAGACGCGGTGGCCGGATGACACGAAAAGCGGGTTCACGCCCCGCTTGCTGCGAAGAACCGTCGCGATCTGCCGCCCCTTCCAGACCAGCGGCACTTGGCTTCCGGCTTCCTGCCCCAGCTCTCCCTCCGGCCGGCCGACGAGGATCGACTTGGCCACGCCAATGGTCGGCAGGTCCGCGACCACACCGAGATGGGTCGCGGTGCCGCAGCCGCGCGGGTGGCTGAGGCCGTGGCCATCCACCAGGACGAGTTCCGGGCGCCGCGGCAGCCCGGCCAGCGCTTCCAGAATGAAGGGGATCTCGCGAAAGCCGAGAAAGCCCGGCACGTAGCGGAAGGCGGGCACGCCCTCGACGAGGCCGGTGGCGAGGGGCCGCGGCCCTGTTCCCCTTTCCAGCAGCACGGCCATGGCGCGGAGCCGGTCCGGCCTGCCGCGGGCGGCCCCGGCGCAATCCACGCCGGCCACGAGGCGGGGTTCGTGGGGCAGCCGGTCCGCGGCCTCGGCGCGGGCGGCGATGGCATGCTGGGCGGTGCGGGCGGCATCAAGGTCGGGCGGGTGGATCCAGTCCTGCGGCGCGTCGGTCATGCCGGAGCAACGCCGCGCGGCGCCCCCGGTGGCCCTGGCGCGCGGGTTGGGGCGCGGCTATCCACGGGGTGATGCCGAAGACCACGCCCTTCCCCTCCCCGGCCACCGCGCTGCCTGTCGAGGAACTGACGGAGGTCGAGGCCGCGCGCGAACTGGAGGCCCTGGCCGCCCGCATCGCCGAGGCCAATGCCGCCTACCATGTCCGCGACGAGCCGATCATGCCGGACGCGGATTACGACGCCCTGTTCCGCCGGAACGCGGCCATCGAGGCGCGCTTCCCGGAGCTGGTGCGGGCGGACAGCCCCTCGGGGAAGGTAGGCGAGGAGCCGGCGGCGGGCTTCGCCAAGGCGCGGCACGGCACCCCCATGCTCTCGCTGGACAACGCCTTCGCGCCTGAGGACTTCGCGGAGTTCGCGGCCCGCATCCGCCGCTTTCTCGGCCTCTCGGCGGAGGAGGTTCTCCGCTTCGTGGCGGAGCCGAAGATCGACGGGCTTTCCGTGAACCTGACCTATGAGGACGGGCGCTTCCTGCGCGGGGCCACCCGCGGCGACGGCACGGTGGGCGAGGACATCACCGAGAACCTGAAGACCCTCGACGAGCTTCCGCGCAAGCTCAAGGCTCCCTTTCCCGACCGCATCGAGATCCGTGGCGAGGTCTTCATGACCAAGGCGGACTTCCTGGCCTTCCATGCCGAGCAGACGCGGCTCTTCGAGGAACGGGAGAAGCGCCGCGAGGCCGGGGAGAAGGTGGGCGAGGCCGTCCGCATCCCCGTGAACCCGCGCAACGCGGCGGCGGGGTCGCTGCGGCAGCTCGACGCGCGCGTGACGGCACAGCGGCCCCTGCGGCTCTTCGCCTATGCCCAGGGCACCTCCTCCGCGCCTGTGGCCGAGACGCATTCGGGCTATCTCGACGTGCTGCGCGGCTGGGGTTTCCAGGTGAACCCTCTGTCCGAGGCGCTGCGCGACGAGCACGCGGCGGCGGATTTCCAGGCTGTCATGGGCGAGCGCCGCGCGGGGCTCGACTACGACATCGACGGCGTCGTCTACAAGCTGGACCGGCTGGACTGGCAGGGGCGGCTGGGCTTCGTCGGCCGCGCGCCGCGCTGGGCCATCGCCTGGAAGTTCCCGGCCGAGCGCGCGACGACGAAGCTGCTGGAGATCCAGATCCAGGTGGGCCGCACGGGCGCCCTCACCCCGCGCGCCATCATGCAGCCCGTGAACGTGGGCGGCGTGATGGTGCAGCACGCGACCCTGCACAACGAGGACGAGGTGGCCCGCCGCGACGCGCGCGTGGGGGACACGGTGGAATTGCAGCGCGCCGGCGACGTCATCCCGCAGATCATCCGCGTGGTCGATCCGGACCGCCCGGGGCGCGGCGAGCCCTGGGTGCCGCCCACGCATTGCCCGGAATGCGCCAGCCCCGCCATCCGGCCCGAGGGCGAGGTGGTGCGGCGCTGCACCGGCGGCCTTGTCTGTCCGGCGCAGCAGGTGGAGCGGCTGATCCACTTCGCATCCCGAAACGCGATGGATATCGAGGGCCTGGGCATCGAGAACGTCGTGCTGCTGCACGAGGCCGGGCTGGTGAAGACGCCCGGCGACATCTTCCGGGTGAAGGAGCACACGGCGACGCTGCGCGGGTGGAAGGGCTGGGGCGGTTCCGCGAAGGGGGAATCGAAGAAGGTGGCGAACCTCCTCGGCGCCATTGAGGCGCGGCGGCGGCCGAGCCTGGAGCGCTTCATCTTCGCGCTGGGCATCCGCCGCATCGGCGAGCAGAACGCGCGGCTGCTCGCGCGGCACTACCACTCGGCGGGCGCCTGGCGGCAGGCGATGCTGGACGCGCGGATCATCGGCAGCGAGGCGCGCGAGGACCTGGGCGGCATTCAGGGCATCGGGCCATCCATCGCGCAGGAGCTGGTCACCTTCTTCTCCGAAACGCGCAACGTGGAGGCGCTGGACGACCTGCTCCGGGAGGTGACGCCGGAGGCGGCCGAGGCGGTTGCGGAGGGCGCGCTCTCGGGCAAGTCGATCGTCTTCACCGGCAGCCTGGAGACGATGACGCGGCAGGAAGCGGAGGCGCGCGCCGAACTGCTGGGGGCGAAGGTGGTGAAATCCGTTTCCAGGCGCACGGACTTCGTGGTGGTGGGCACCGATGCCGGCTCCAAGGCGAAGAAGGCGGCGGAGCTGGAGCTGAACACGCTCACCGAGACCCAGTGGCGGGAACTCGCGGGCTTCCCGCCTCTTCCCGAAGGCGCCTGAGGGCGGCCCTCAGGCCGGTTCGGCCCGGATGCGGGCGAAGGCGACGAGGTTGTCGTCCTCGCCGCGGCGCAGCGCCGGGTGCGCGGCCGCGGCGCCGGCCGGGGCGGCCGGCCAGCGGCGGATATCGGTCAGCCCCGTGGTGAAGCCCGCCGCCTCGAAGGCCGCGAGGATCTCG
Source organism: Muricoccus vinaceus (assembly GCF_042433125.1). Taxonomy (NCBI): domain Bacteria; kingdom Pseudomonadati; phylum Pseudomonadota; class Alphaproteobacteria; order Acetobacterales; family Roseomonadaceae; genus Muricoccus; species Muricoccus vinaceus. The sequence continues at coordinate 550,881 of NZ_JBHLVZ010000002.1, forward strand.
GACAGGCCCAGGCGGTTCACGTAGAGGCCGCTGCGCGCGACCAGCGGGCTCTCCCACAGGGCGGGAGGGAAGCGCAGCGTGTTCAGGGCGCCGCCGATGTGGTCGTGGAAGTCCACGGCGTGCACGCCCAGGCATTCCGGCGCGGCCACGCGGCGCAGCTCGGCCAGCAGCCCCGGCAGGGCGTCGCGCCGCACGTGCTCCAGCACCACGTCGGAGACGATCAGCTCGATCGAGCCGTCGGGAATGGCGGCCAATACCTCCGTGCCGCCGATCAGCTGCCGGGCATCGCAGGCGGCCAGCGCCGCCTCCTTGGTGGCGGCGTCCTCCAGCGCGGGCGCGGGCAGGCCGATGCCGCGCGCGAGCGCCGCGACGCGGCGGTAGGCGGCGGGATCGGTGGGGGCGTCGTCCTCCACGTCGGCGAACCAGATGGGCGCGCAGCCCAGCCCGGCATAGGCGGGGGCGCGGACCACGAGCCGGCCGGGGCCCAGCTCCAGCACGCCGCGGGGCGGGCGGCCATGGCGGCCGGCGAACTCCTGCGCCCGGGTGCAGGGTTCGCCCAGCACGCGGCTCTCGGCCTCGGCGACGAAGCTGTGGCGGTTCACCCCCATGCGGCGCAGCAGGCCCGGCGGAACGCGGAGCGCGGCGATGGCGAGCTTCGCCGCCATCTTGGACCACCAGGGCAGCGCAGCGCCGGCCGCGTAATCCGCCGGCACGACGTCCTGGCGGGGCTCATTGTCGCTCATTCGTCGCCCCGCAACCCGGCATCCACGCCTGCTTGTCCACCGTGCCGGGGCAGGACGCAATCGGTTCCCGCCCCCGCGATCCCTCAGCGCGCGGCGGGCCGGGGCAGGCCTGGCGACGGCATCGCGGCGGGCGGCGCCTTCGCCGCGGCGGCTGCGGCGCGCGCGGCGTTCCAGGCCAGGGCGCCCATGCCGATGACCGCCACGGCCGCCACGTAGTGCGCCGCCGCGTGGCGGTCCGTGGCCATCAGCAGCGAAACGAGCAGCGGGGTGATGCCGCCGAACGCCGCATAGGCCACGTTGTAGGAGAAGGAGACGCCGGTGAAGCGCGTTTCCGCCGGGAAGGCCTGCACCATGACGAAGGGCACCACCGTGATCACCCCGGCGGAGGCTCCGGCAAGGGCGTAGAGCGGCAGCAGGCTGCCCGGGCTCGCCTCTGTGCCGTAATAAAGGGCGTAGGTGGCCGCGATCAGGGCGAGGCAGCCGGGAATGCCGGTGCGCAGCGCGCCGAAGCGGTCCATCAGTGCGCCATAGGCCACCGCCATGATGGTCAGCGTGAAGGTGGCGGCGACGTTGGCCGAAAGGGTGGTGGCCGGCGCCAGCCCGTGCATCTTCTGGAACAGCGCGGGCGTCATCAGGATCACCACCACGATGGCCGCCGTCAGCATCCAGGTCAGCAACATGGAGATGGCCACCGCCCGGCCCTGCCCGCGCAGCACGGCCTTGATCGGCATCTCGCGCGCCGGGCCGGCACGGCGCCGCATGGCCTCGAAGACCGGGGTCTCGTGCAGCCACCGGCGGAGCACCATGGCCACCAGGCCGAAGATGCCGCCCGCGACAAAGGGAATGCGCCAGGCGAACTCGGCCACCTCGGCCGGGGTGTAGGCGAGGTTGATCCCCGTCGCCATGAGGGAACCCAGCAGGATGCCGCCCGTCAGCCCGCCCGTGAGCATCCCGCATGCGATGCCCACGCGGCGGGCGGGCACGTGCTCGGCCACGAAGACCCAGGCACCGGGCGCCTCGCCCCCGATGGCCGCCCCCTGGAGCAGGCGCATGGTCAGGAGCAGGATCGGCGCGGCCACCCCGATGGAGGCGTAGGTGGGCAGCAGCCCCATCGCCAGCGTCGGCACCGCCATCAGGAAGACCGAGAAGGTGAAAACCCGCTTGCGGCCGAACAGGTCCCCGAAATGGGCCATGACCAGCCCGCCCAGCGGCCGCGCCAGGTAGCCCGCCGCGAAGATCCCGAAGGCCTGGAGCTGCTGCAGCCAGTCCGGCATGTCCGCCGGAAAGAAGAGCCGGGCGATCGTGACGGCGAAGAAGACGAAGATGATGAAGTCGTAGAACTCGAGCGCACCGCCGAGGGAGGCGAGAAAGAGGGTGCGGATGTCCTGCCGGGTCAGGGGCGGCGGGGCTTCGGTGCTGTGCTGCATGGGTTCGGTTTTCCGGCGGTCGGGCCCGGCGGAAGCTTTCGTCCGGGCGTGCTGCCGCGCAATCTCGTGTCGCGGGGCGCCCGCCACCATCACGGATCGAGCAGGCGAGCCATGCCGAGTTGGCGCAGCGCGGGCCGTTCCTGCCCGGCATCACCGGGGTTGATGCCGGGGATCAGCGGAAGTCGTTCGACGGCGGCGTGCGCCGGGGGCAGGAATCGCCCATGCCCGTCGATCCCGCCCTTCTCCTCGCCTGCGTGCTGGCCAGCCTCGTGGTGGCGGTGGCGCCGGGGCCCGACATGATGTTCGTGCTCGGCCAGACCCTGGCGGGCGGGCGGCGGCGGGGCTGGGCGGCGGCGGCCGGCATCTATTGCGGGGCGGCCGTGCACATCGTGCTGGCCGCGCTCGGCGTCGCGGCCCTGCTGGCGGCGGAACCCGCGCTGTTCACGGCGCTGCGCGTGCTCGGGGCGGGCTACCTGATCTGGCTCGGCGTCCAGTCGCTGCTGGCCGCCTGGAAGGGAACACCGGTCGGAGCGCCGTCGGCCGTCGCGGCGCGGCGGGTGGTGGCCCAGGGCGCGCTGACCAACCTGCTCAACCCCAAGGTGGCGCTGTTCTTCCTGGCCTTCCTGCCGCAGTTCGTGGCGCCGGACCGCGCGGCCCCCTGGGTGCAGATGCTCCTTCTGGGGCCCGTGCTGCCGCTGGTCTCCGTTCCCATCTTCGCCGCGCTGATCGCGGGGGCGGCCCGGGCGGCCGAGGGACTCTCGCGCTCCGCCCGCGCCGCGCGCTGGCTGCACGGGGCGGCCGGCGCGATCTTCCTGGGCCTGGGGGCGCGGCTGCTGGCCCAGCGCTCCTGAAGGCTAGCGCGCCGCGCCCAGCACCTTCTCGCGCATGTCGTCGATGAAGCCGAGCATCCAGCGCGTGTAATCCGTCGCCTCCTGGACGGAGCCGCCCATGGTTTCGAGCGAGAGATCGGCCAGCCGGCCGCGCACGGCGGGGTTCTTCGCCGCGCGGTCATAGGCCGCGTTCACCTGGGAAACGACCGCGGCGGGCGTGCCGCCGGGGGCAAAGAGGATGATGCCCATGTTGAAGGCCAGGTCGCCGTAGCCGGTCTCGGCGATCGTGGGCACGTCGGGCAGCTGCGGGATGCGCTCGGGCGAGAGCACCGCCAGCGCCTTCAGCCGCCCGGCCTGCACATGGGGAAGCAGCAGCGCGGTCGGCTGCACCACAAAGGAAACGCGCCCGGCCAGCAGGTCCGAGGTGAAGTCGCCGCGATAGGGAACGTGCACGGCCTCGAAGCCCAGGCGCTGGCTGAGGCGCGCGGGCACCAGGTGGAACAGGGTGCCCACCCCGAAGGAGGCGTAGTTCAGGTCGCCGGAGCGCTGCTTCCCCACCCGGGCGAGGTCCGCGATGGTGTTCACCCCGAGATCGGGGTTGGCGACCACCATCCAGTGGTCCCGCGTGGCGCGGGAGATGGGGGTGAAGTCGGTGAAGGGGTCCATCGGCGGCCGCCCCGCCAGCAGGAAGGAATGCACGATGGCGTCCACACCGCCCATGAACAGGGTGTGGCCGTCGGCGGGGGAACGGGCGGCGGCCTCCACCGCGATGATGCTGGCAGCGCCGGGGCGGTTGTCCACCACGACCGGCTGGCCCAGCGCCTCGGCCATGGGCTCGGCGGCGGCCCGCGCGGTGAGGTCGATGGTGCCCACCCCCGGCGCCACGCCGACGATGATGCGGACGGGGCGCGTGGCGTAGCCGCGCGCGCTTTGGCCGCCCGGCGCCTGAGGAGCGGGCGCCTGAGGAGCGGGCGCTTGCGCGAGCGCGTCCCGGGCGGCCAGGGCCGCGGGCGCCGCGGCGAGGAGGATGCGCCTCTGCATGGGTCGTTTCCTTGCGGGACACGGCTTGAATGCCGCTTTCCGGCTCAGCTTAGGGTCGCCCGGCGGTGCGGCCAACCGGAGAGCGCGCCATGGCCGTCCCTGCCCGAACGGGTGGCGCTTCGGCATCGCCAAGTCCGCGATGCAGGGGCATGGCCCGTGCGGGAGCACAGCCGGCACCCCGCCCGCCCGCGCCCTGGAGACGCTCCTCCGGGCGCCCCGCCGCCCTTCGTCATCCGACGCGCGCGCGTTCCGCCAGGAAGTCGAGCATCGCCCGCACCCGCGCCGGCAGCGGCCCGCCGCCGCCCGCCCAGACCGCGTGGACCTCCTCCATCTCGCCGGGGTTCAGGTCTTCCAGCACCGGGCGCAGTCGCCCGGCCGCGATGTCGGCGCGGGTCGTGAAGGCGGCCAGACGCGCCAGTCCGACGCCGGCGATCGCGAGGTGCCGCAGAGCCTCCCCGTCGCTCGCCTGCACCACGCCGAGGGGCGGCACCAGCACGCGCCGGCCGTCGCTCAGCAGCGGCCAGCCCTCCACGGCGCGCGCGTAGCCGAAATGAAGGCGGTTGTGGCCCTCCAGCTCCGCGAGGCTCCGCGGCTCGCCGTGGCGGGCCAGGTAGGCGGGGCTGCCGACGATGTGCAGCCGCGTCTCGCCGAGCTTGCGGGCGACGAGGCTGGAGCTGCGCAGCGGGCCGGCGCGCACGGCCACGTCGATCCGCTCCGCCAGCAGGTCCACCACGGCGTCGGTCTGCACGATGTCGAGCGTGACGCCGGGATGGCGGTCCAGGAAATCCGGCAGGATGGGCGCCAGCAGGTGCACGCCGAAGGAGACGCTGATGCTGAGGCGGATTCGCCCGGCCGGCCGCTCGCCGCCCGCCGCGGCCCGCTCCGCCTCCTCCAGGTCGGCGAGGATCCGCACGGCGCGCTCGTAGAAGGCGGCGCCTTCCGGGGTGAGCTGCAGGCGGCGGGTGGAGCGGTTGACCAGCCGCGCGCCCAGCCGCGCCTCCAGCCGCGCGATGAGCTTGCTGACGGCGGAGGGCGTCATCCGCGACGCCCGGGCCGCGGCGGAGAAGCCGCCAAGCTCCACCACGCGGACGAAGACCTCCATCTCGCCCGATCGGTTCAGTCCCGGGCGGAACAGCTCGGCCATGTTGAACTCGGTTCACAGATGATGTGCCGGCAACGGCCCTAGGTCATCGTTGCGGCGCTGTCCATCTTGGCCCGGACACAAACCCCGCCCCTTCCGGAGGCCCTCCGTTCCATGCCCCTCGCCCTCTATGCCCTGGCGGCCGGTGCCTTCGGCATCGGCGTCACGGAATTCGTCATCATGGGCCTGCTGCTGGATGTCAGCGCCGACCTCGGCGTCTCCATCGCCACGGCCGGCCTGCTCATCTCCGGCTATGCGCTCGGCGTCGTGCTCGGCGCGCCCATCCTCACCGCCGCCACCGCGCGCATGCCCCGCAAGGGCACGCTGCTCGGGCTCATGGTCATCTTCACGGTCGGCAACCTCGCCTGCGCGCTCGCGCCCAGCTACGGGCTGCTGATGGCCGGGCGGGTGCTGACGGCCTTCGCCCACGGCACCTTCTTCGGCGTCGGCTCGGTGGTCGCGACCTCGCTCGTGGCGCCGGACCGGCGCGCCTCGGCCATCGCCATGATGTTCACCGGTCTTACCGTCGCCAACATCCTGGGCGTGCCCTTCGGCACCTGGCTCGGCCAGCACGAGGGATGGCGCGCCACCTTCTGGGCTGTGGCCGCGATCGGCGTGGCGGCGCTGCTGGTGATCGCCTTTCTCGTGCCGCGCGACGCGGCGCCGCCGGAGGCCTCGGACTGGCGGGCGGACATGCGCGCCATGCTGCGCAAGCCCGTGCTGCTGGGCCTGGCCATGACGACGCTCGGCTTCGGCGGCGTTTTCGCGGTCTTCACCTACATCGCGCCGACGCTGACACGGCTGGCCGGGTTCTCCGAAGCGGCCGTGTCGCCGATCCTGCTGGTCTTCGGCGCCGGGATGGTCGTGGGCAACCTGGCCGGCGGCAGGCTGGCGGACCGCAGCCTCGGCCGCGCCGTGCTCGGCTCCCTGCTGGCACTGGCCCTCGTCCTCGGGCTGATGACGGTGGCGCAGCACGGCCAGTGGACGGCGGTGGCCTTCGTCTTCCTGCTGGGCATCACCGGCTTCGGCACCGTCGCGCCGCTGCAGATGTGGGTGCTGCAGCGGGCGGAGGGCGCGGGGCAGAGCCTGGCCTCCAGCCTGAACATCGCCGCCTTCAACCTGGGCAACGCGCTGGGCGCCTCCGTGGGCGGGTGGGTGATCGACCACGGCCCCGGCCTCTGGGCCGTGCCCCTGGCCGCGGCCGCCATGCCCGTGCTGGCCCTGCTGCTGGCCGCCGCCGGCATGCGCGAGCACCGGAGAAGCGCGACGGCCGCGCTGGCACCGCGGCGCCGGGCGGCCTGATCACGCCCCCGGAGGGAGGGCCACCGTCAAAGCGGCGCGCAGGCCCCGCGCAGCCAGCTGGCGGTGGCCTCGTCCAGCCCGGGCGAGATCTCCGCTAGGACGCGGGCATGGTACGCGTCGATCCAGGCGCGCTCGCCCGGAACCAGGGCGTCGGGATCGATCAGCGCGCGCTCGAAGGGAACCAGGGTGAGGGTTTCGAAGCGGAGCCACGGGCGCGGCCCCGGCACGGTGGCATCGGTGCGGACCAGAAGCAGGTTCTCGATGCGGATGCCGTAGGCGCCCGGCAGGTAGAAGCCGGGTTCGTCGGACAGGATCATGCCCTCGCGCAGCGCCACGTTCGCGGCGCTGCGGGAAAACGCGGCCGGCCCCTCATGCACCGAAAGAAAGGCGCCGACCCCGTGGCCGGTGCCATGGTCGTAGTCCAGCCCGGCCTCCCAGAGCGGGCGGCGGGCGATGGCGTCGAGGTGGGGGCCGGCGACCCCCGCGGGGAAACGCGTGGCGGCGAGCGCGACCATGCCGCGCAGCACGAGGGTGTAGCGCGCGCGAAGCTCCGCCGGCGGCGTTCCGGGACCCGTCCAGAGGGTGCGGGTGATGTCGGTGGTGCCGTCCAGGTACTGCCCGCCGCTGTCGAGCAGAAAGGACTCGTTTGGGCGGACCGGGCGGTTGGTCGCCTCCGTCGCGCGGTAGTGGATGATGGCGCCATGCTCCCCCGCGCCGGCGATGGCGGGGAAGGATTCCGCGCGGAACAACGCCTCCTCCCGCCGGAAGGCGAGCAGGCGGTCGGCCGCCGCCAGCTCGGTCAGCCCGCCCGCGCCGGCCCGGGCGGCGAACCAGGCGAGGAAACGGGCCATGGCGCGGGCATCCCGCCGGTGGGCGGCGCGGGCACCCTCCTGCTCGGCCCCGTTCTTGGTGGCGCGCGGCAGGCGGACGGGATCCGCCCCGGCCACGGCAAGGGCCCCGGCGGCGCGGAGGGTCTCGGCGAACCAGGCCGGCGTCGCCTCCGGGTCCAGGCGGACGGTGCGGCCGCGCAGCGCCGCGAGGGCGGCGGGCAGCCCGGAGCGCGGCTCGATGGCAACCGCGTTGCCGAGTGCCTCGCGCAGCGCGGGCCCGGCCTTGGCCGGATCCATGAACAGGGTGACGCTGGCATCGCTGCGCAGCAGGGCGAAGGCCAGGGCGAGGGGCGTGTGGCCGAGGTCGCCGCCGCGCATGTTGAGCACCCAGGCCACCGAATGGGCATCGGCCAGCACGACCGCATCCTGCCTGGCGTCGCGCAACTCGCGCGCGATCGCCTCCCGCTTCTCGGCGGAGGAGCGCCCGGCGTGTTCCAGCGGCCATGGCTCGGCGGTGGCCGAGGGCGCGGCGGGGCGGTCCGCCCATGCGGCGTCCAGCGGGTTCGCGGCCAGGGGCACGAGGGTGGCGCCGGACGCGGCGAAGCGGTCCAGCGCGGCCTGGGGGTGCAGCCAGGGGTCGTAGCCGATGCGCTTCCCGGCCGCGTGCTCCTTCAGCCAGGCGGCCGGGGGCTCCTCCACGAGGTGCCGCCGCTCCCACAGGGCGGGGTCGGTCTCCTGGGCGAGCTGCGTGGTGTAGCGACCATCCGAGAAAACCGCGGCGCGGTCGGGCAGCACGATGGCGAGGCCGGCCGAGCCGGTGAAGCCCGTGAGCCATGCCAGGCGCTCGCCGGAGGGCGGCACGTACTCGCCCAGGAATTCATCCGCCCTCGGAACGATGAAGCCATCCACCCCCGCGCGGGCCAGTTCGGCCCGGAGCGCTTCGAGTCGGACCCAGGATTGTGTCACCAGTTCGTTAACCAAGGCATAGTTCCCCAGAAACCCATGCTATCGGCGCATGGCTTGACCACATGAACAGCACGACATTTGTGTCGAAGGCGGGTCCATATAGGTCCCACACGAGACGGCCGGGCAGCGAGGACATGGGTTCTCGCGGGACGCCGCCGCCGACACGGACGACACGCAATGAACCCCCGCATCTCCCAGGCGCACAACCCCGCGCCGATGATGCCCTATCCCGCGAACCTCCCGGCGATCAGCCAGCAGGAGCTTCTGCGCCAGGCCAACGAGGCCCGCAACGCGGTCATCACCTCCGGTCTCCAGCGCATGGTGGCGGGCTTCGCCGCCTGGATGCAGCGCCGCCGCGCCGAGGCCGAGCTGCAGTCGCTGACCGACCGCGAGCTGGCCGATATCGGCATCAACCGCGCCGAGATCCGCTTCATCCTCGATGGCCGCGCGCCGCCTCGTCGCGAGGTGCCCGCCCCCCGCGCTGCCGCCACGCCGGTTCCGGCTCCCGCGAACGACCGCAGCGGGAAGACCGTGGCCGCCTGAGGCCGCGCCTTCCCCGAAGGACCGGGGCGGCGATCCTCCCCCCTGAACTCGCCGTCCTGATGCCCGGCCCGCGAAGCGCCCCTCCCCCCCCAGGGCGCCGCCGCGGGCCGGTGCTGTTTCTGGTTCCCCGCGGCGGCTCGCCTCGCCGGCCATGACAGCTTCGGCCCGGGCAGACGGCGGACGGCACCGCGTTCGGCGCATGATGGCCGCCGCCTCCGTGCTTTTGCTGCTCGCGGGCGTGGCACCGGCAGAGGCCCAGTCGCGCTCCCGCGGAAGGGCGGCGTCGCAGCTCCGCCAGGCGCCGCCGGAGGATCCTGACGAACCCTCCGAAGGCCTGACCGCCCCCACCGGCACCTTCGGCACCGCGCTGAACGAGGAACGTCGGGGCGGGCGGCGCCCGCCGGATGAATCCTCCGCCACCTCCATTCTCGGAGCGCGGCTGGGCCTGCCGGCCGGCTTCGCCATTCACGCCACCCTGCACCTGGAACCCTTGCAGGAACTGGGCTCGGAGCACGGACGCCTGCCCGGCCACGTCGCCTGGGTCGAGACGCTGAACCTGCGCTGGCAGCGCGGGCCGCTGGTGGCTTTCGTCGGCAAGATCCATCCCCGCTTCGGCGCGGCCTGGTTCCGCGTGCCCGGCCTTTACGGCGCCGACTATGCCGGGGACTACGAATTGCGGGAAAAGCTCGGCGCCGGCCTGGAGCTCGACCTGGAGGACGTGTTCGGGCTCGATGACGCCCTGGGCGGGCACGAGCTCCGCGTCGAAGCCTTCCAGGCCGACACGTCCTTTCTTTCGGGCGGCCTGTTTCGCCCGCGCTGGGCGGAGACCGTGCCCGGCACCGCGGCCACCGCCACGCTCTGGCATCGCAGGAACCGCCGCGCGCTGGGCGGTGCGGACAACGCGCCGGGGGTGGCGGGGCTGACGCTTTCCCTGGTGGGCACGGGGATCGACCTGCCGGGGGATGCGGGGCTGGGCTACAGCCTGGCGCTGTCGCGGCGCGATCCCGGGGCGGATGCGGCGGCCGCCGGGCGCGGGCGCCACGAACCAGGGGCGGCGGCCGCGCTGTTCGCGGATTTCGGCCTGCCTCTCGGCCTGCGCCTGCTGCCGCTGGTGGAGGTGGCGCACCAGGACCAGGCGGGCGGCTTCGCGGGCGGCCGGGCGGGCTGGGTCACCACCGCCGTGACGCTCCGGCGGGGCGCCGTCTCCGGGAGCGTCATTGAGATGCGGCGCAGCACGCGCGATGCCGCCGCCGGGCGGGCCTTCGGGCGCGAGCGTGCCGCCAACCTGACACTGGACCTGGGCGCGCTGAGCGGGCGCGCCCTGCTGGCGCCGGTCTCCCTCTCGCTCGACATCCGCCGCGCCGCCGAGGGCGGCCGCCACGCGACGGATGCGGCGGCGGGGCTGCTGGTCAGCCTGTCCTTCTGACGCGGACGGGCGTCAGCCCCGCTTGCGCAGCACCAGCGTGGTCCAGGGCCCGAGGTTCAGCCGGCGTTCCAGCCGGAGCCCGCCGCGCCGGTGCGCGGCCATGACCTGCCGCGCCTGGGTGCCGAGCAGCCCCGCCAGGATGGCGGTGCCGCCGGGGCGCAGGTGGCGGGCCATGTCCCGCGCCATGGCGCAGAGCGGGCGGGCCAGGATGTTGGCGAAGACCAGGTCGTAGCCGCCGCGGGACACGGCCGGGGCTTTCCAGCCATCCGCCAGGATCGAGCGCACCAGCGGCTTCAGGGCGTTGAGGTCGGCGTTCTGGTTGGCGACGCGCACCGACCAGGGCTCGATATCGGTGGCCAGCACGCGCCGGTGCAGGGCGCTGGCGGCCGCCATGGCCAGGATGCCGGACCCGGCGCCGAGGTCCAGCAGGCGGAGCTGGTCCTTTGGCAGCGGGCGCATGCGGCGCGAGGCCGCCTCGAAGGCGATCAGGCAGCCGCGGGTGGAGGCGTGCTCGCCGGAGCCGAAGGCGAGGCCCGCATCCAGCTTCAGCACGGTGCGGCCGTGCACGCGGCGGTCCGGCAGGTGGGTGGGGCGGATCAGCACGCGGCCGCCGATCGCCTGCTCGGGAAAGGCCTCGGCGGTGCGGGCCAGCCAGCCCTCGGCCTCCACCGGCGCGCGCTCCGGCACCAGATCCAGCCCGGTCATCAGGGAGGCGAGCGCGAGCGCGGCCGTGAGGTCGTCCTCCTTGGCCCCTTCCTCGCGCACGCCCTCCACCCGCCAGGTGTCGGTGGCCTCGTCGAGGAAAAGGGAGACGGTGCGGCAGGCGCGCTGCAGGGCGGCCTCCACCGCCGGGACCGCCTCCTCCGGCAGGGCGTCGATCCAGACGGTTTCCAGGTTCTGGGCGTGTCGCCGGGACATCATGCTCTCTCCACGAAGCTGTCGAGCACGCGCTTCTGCCCGGCCTTCTCGAAATCCACCTCCAGCCGGTTGTCGTCCACGGCGGTGACGCGGCCATAGCCGAACTTCTGGTGGAACACGCGCTGGCCCACCTTCATGGCATCGGCCCGGCTGGGGCGCTCCTTCACCTCCCAGGCGCCGGCCTCGATCACGCGGGGGCGCTGGGTGGAGAAGGGCGAGGAGCCGCTGAACACCGAGGGCGCATCCACCATGCGGGCGCGCTGCATGCTCGTGCCGCCCTCGCGCTCGATCTGCTCGGGCGGCAGGTCCTCCAGGAAGCGCGACGGGATGGCGGCGGACCAGTTGCCATAGACCCGCCGGTTCGCGGCGTGGGAGATCACGGCCATCTTCCGCGCGCGGGTGATGCCGACATAGGCGAGGCGCCGCTCCTCCTCGAGCGACTTCGTGCCGCCCTCGTCGAGCGCGCGCTGGTGGGGGAACAGCCCCTCCTCCCAGCCCGGCAGGAAGACAAGGTCGAATTCGAGGCCCTTGGCCGCGTGCAGCGTCATCAAGGAGACGCGCGCGCCCTCGGCGTTCTCGTCGTTCTCGGTGACGAGCGCCACGTGCTCCAGGAAGCCCTCCAGCGTCGCGAACTCGCCGATGGCGCGCACCAGCTCCTTCAGGTTCTCCAGCCGGCCCGGTGCCTCCGCCGACTTGTCCTGCTTCCACATCTCCGTGTAGCCGCTCTCGTCGAGCATGGTGGCGACGGCGACGACGTGCCCGTCCCGCTGCGTCAGCGCGCGCCAGCGGGAGAAGCCGTCGAACAGCTCGCGCATCGCGGCGCGGGGCTTGGCGCGCAGGGCCTCCGTGCGCGCCAGACGCTCGGCGGCGATGGCGAGCGGGATCGACTGCTCTCGCGCGCCCACATGCATCTGCTGCAAGGCGCCGTCCCCGATGCCGCGCTTGGGGGTGTTCACGATGCGCTCGAAGGCCAGGTCGTCGCTCGGCTGGTGCAGCACGCGCATATAGGCCATGGCGTCGCGCACCTCGGCGCGCTCGTAGAACTTCAGCCCGCCGACCACGCGATAGGGAATGCCCAGCGTGATCAGCCGCTCCTCGAAGGCGCGGGTCTGGAAGCCCGCGCGGACCAGGATCGCGGTCTCTCCGAGCGACACGCCCTTCCTCTGCGCCTGCTCGATCCGCTCGCCAACCATGCGGGCCTCCTCCTCGGAGTCCCAGAGCGAGACGACGCGCACCTTCTCGCCCTCGGCGTCGCTGCGGCCGGAGCGCAGCGTCTTGCCGAGCCGCCCCTCGTTCTTGCTGATCAGGTGCGAGGCGGCGGCGAGGATGGGGCGGGTGGAGCGGTAGTTGGATTCCAGGCGCACGATCTTCGCGCCGGGAAAATCCTTTTCGAAGCGGAGGATGTTCTCCACCTCCGCGCCGCGCCAGGAATAGATCGACTGGTCGTCGTCGCCGACGCAGCAGATGTTGCGGTGCTCCTGCGCCAGCAAGCGCAGCCAGAGGTACTGCACGCTGTTGGTGTCCTGGTACTCGTCCACCAGGATGTAGCGGAAGGCACGGTGGTACTGCGCCAGCACGTTCGGCTGCGTCCGCAGGATCTCCACCATGTGCAGCATCAGGTCGCCGAAGTCGGCGGCGTTGAGGTCCCGCAGCCGCGACTGATACGCCTCGTAGATCTGGCGCGCCCGGTTGTTGGCGTAGTCGCTGTCCTCGGCCGGCGAGACGCGCGCGGGCGGCAACCCGCGGTCCTTCCAGCGCTGGATCACCGCCATCATCCCCTGGGCCGGCCAGCGCTTCATGTCGATGACAGCCGCGTCCATCACCTGCTTGAGCAGCCGCATCTGGTCGTCGGTGTCGAGGATGGTGAAGGAGGAGGTCAGCCCGACATACTCGGCGTGCCGCCTGAGCATCCGGGCGCAGAGGGCGTGGAAGGTGCCGAGCCAGAGCCCCTCCGCCGGACCGCCGAGAATGGCCGCCACGCGCTCGCGCATCTCCCGCGCGGCCTTGTTGGTGAAGGTGACGGCCAGCACCTGGTTCGGGAAGGCGCGGCGGGTCATCAGGATATGGGCGAAGCGGGTGGTCAGCACCCGCGTCTTGCCGGTGCCGGCGCCGGCCAGCACCAGCAGCGGCCCGTCCACCGTTTCCACGGCCTCGCGCTGCTCGGCGTTGAGCTTGGCCAGGTAGTCGTCCGCGGGGACGGCCAGGCCTTGGGGATTCGCTTGGGGGGGCTGGGCTGGTGGGAACACGGGGGCGGCTATAGAACGGGATGCGAACCCGCGCCAACCACGATACACCGGACGGCGCAATTGGGGATGTGCCGATTGCCGCTTCGCCTCGCCCTCGAATGGTCCGCCCGGCACGGGGGCGCGCTGCTGGCGGTGGGCATTTTCGCGGGGCTGCTGAGCCCGCCCGTCTCCGCCGCGCTGCGGGACGTGGTGACGCCGGTGGTCGCCTCGCTGATGACGCTGGTGCTGCTGCGCGTCGATCCCGCGCAGGTGCTGGCCTATCTGCGGCGCCCCCTTCTCGTGGCGGCCCTCCTCGCCTGGATCCTCCTCGCCTGCCCGGTGCTCGCCTTCGCGGTGGCCAGGCTCGCGGGGCTCGCCGGGGCCACGGGGCTGGACGGGCCGCTGGGCGCGGCGCTGGTCATCATGGCCACGGGCTGCGCCGCCACCTCCTCCCCCGCCTTCGCGCGGCTGGTGGGGCTGGACGGAGAGGTTTCCCTGGTGGTGGCCGTGCTCTCCACCCTGCTGGTTCCCTTCACGGCCCCGCCGCTGGCGCTGGGGCTGCTGGGGATCGACCTGGCCATCTCGGTCGGCGCCCTGACGGGGCGCCTCGTGCTGGTGGTGGGCCTGCCGCTGCTGCTCTCGGTCCTCATCCGGCGGATCGTCGCGCCCGCGGCGCTGGAGCGCTGGGGGCGCGCGGTGGACGGCACGGTGGTCCTCCTCGTGGTGCTCTACGGCTTCGGCATCATGGACGGGGTGCTCGCCCGCCTCCTTGCCTCCCCCGGCTTCGTGCTGGGGGGCGTGGCGCTGGCCTTCGGCGGCTCCTTCGCGCTCAACGCCGCGACCGCCCTCGCCTTCCGCCGGGCAGGGCGGCAGGTCGCCCTTTCGGCGGGGCTGCTCTCGGGCAACCGGAACATGGCGCTCTACTTCGCCGTGCTTCCGGCGACGACGGACCCGCGGATCCTCCTTTTCTTCGCCCTCTGCCAGTTCCCCCTGTTCCTCTCGCCCTTCCTTCTGCGGCCGGTCTACCGGCGGCTGCGGCCAGGGCGGTGAGGCGGCTCAGCCGCCCAGCTTGGTCAGCACGAAGGCGGCCAGAAAGCCCAGCACGGTGATCAGCCCGGCATAGTCGTGCGCGGTCTCGAAGGCCTCGGGGATCATGGTGTCGGCCAGCATGGCCAGGATGGCGCCCGCCGCGATGGCCGTGACGAAGGCGACGGCCCCCGCGCCCGAGCCCGCCATCAGCAAGGCACCCAGCAGCGCGGCCAGGCCGGAGAGCAGGGCGATGCCGCTCCAGACGCCGAACACATAGGTGGCGGACCGCCCGGCGTTCCGCATGCCCGCCGCGCTCGCCAGGCCTTCCGGCAGGTTGGACAGGAACACCGCCGCCACCGCCACCAGGCTCACCCCCTCCCCCGAGAGAAGGCTGACGCCGATCACGACGGATTCCGGGATGCCGTCCAGCAACGCCCCCACGGCGATGGCGGTGCCGCCGCCCCCTTCCTCCGCTTGCTGCCGCCCGGAGCGCTTGCGGTGGCGGGCGCCGTAGCGGGAGAGCGCGATGTTGGCGGCGGTATAGGCGACGGCGCCGGCCAGGAAGCCGGCCGCGGTGGGGCCGAAGCCGCCGCGCCGCTGCGCCTCGTCCATCAGGTCGAAGGACAAGGCGGAAACCAGCACCCCCGCGCCGAAGGCGGTGATCGCCGCGATCCAGCGCGGCGGCAGGCGGGCGAACCAGGCGAGTGCCGCCCCGATGACCAGGGCGGCGCCGCTGAGCAGGCCCCAGAGGCCCGCCTGGACATAAAGGGGCATGGATACCTTCCGCGGGAGGGACGGGACGAACGCGCCGGGGGAGGCGGAGTTCGCCGCCCCGGCGCCCCCGCTTCCGCGTCCTCCCGGCTCAGCGCTGCGGGCGCGCCCCCAGGATATGGGCGATGGCGTAGGTCAGGTCCGGGCGGTTGAGGGTGTAGAAGTGGAACTCGTCCACCCCGTTGGCCTGGAGCAGCCGCACCTGCTCGGCGGCCACCACGGCGGCCACCATGCGGCGGGTCTCCTGGTCGTCGTCCAGGCCATCGAACAGGGTGCCCATCCAGTCCGGCACCCTGGCGCCGCACATCGCCGAGAACTTGGCCACCTGGGCGAAGTTGGTCACCGGAAGGATCCCCGGCACGATCGGCACGGTGATCCCCGCCGCGTGCGCCCGGTCGATGAAGCGCAGGAAGGTGGGGGCGTCGAAGAAATACTGGGTGATGGCGCGCGTCGCCCCGGCATCGATCTTGCGCTTGAGGTTGTCCAGGTCGTCGTCGGGGGAGGTGGCGGTGGGATGGACCTCCGGATAGGCCGCCACCGAGATCTCGAAGTCGCCGATGCGCTTGAGCCCGGCCACCAGGTCCGCCGCATAGGCGTAGCCGCCGGGATGGGGCGCGTAGCCGTTCTGGCCGGCCGGCGGGTCCCCGCGGAGCGCGACGATGTGGCGCACGCCCGAGTCCCAGTATTCCCGGGCCACCGCATCCACCTCCTCCCGCGTGGCGCCGACGCAGGTGAGGTGGGCGGCGGGGGTGAGGCTGGATTCGCGAAGGATGCGCGTGACGGTGGCGTGCGTCCGCGCCTGGGTGGTGCCGCCCGCGCCATAGGTGACGGACACGAAGCGGGGCGCCAGCGGCTCCAGCCGCTTCACGCAGGACCAGAGCTGGGCCTCCAGCGCGTCCGTCCGGGGCGGGAAGAACTCAAAGGACAGCAGCGGTGCCGGCATGGCCGTCAGCGAGGGCAGGGCGCCGACGCGCGGGCCCGAAAGCCAGCTCTGCAGCGTCTTGCCGGGGCCGGATTCCCCCGGGGGGCCCTGTGTGCGTGCGGGGGGCGACATGTCGTTCATGCGGTGGTCCTAGAGCATCCGGGGGCCGGATCGAAGCGGCATTTGGGGGTGTGCGGCCCGGCGTCGACCCCGCGCCGGCGCTGCCGGTGGCCCTGGACGGGGTCACGCGGGGTTGTGCGGCTCGTCCTGGCCGGTGCATGCGCGATGGTTCCCGGTTCTTGCTGCGGGTGCTAACACCCTTGCGACATCGGATTTAAGCGCCCCTCATGAGCCACCCCCGCTACTCGATTCACCGCCTTTTCCCCGCCGCGCTGGCCCTGGGGATGCTGGCCGCCTGCGCGACGATGCCGCCGCCCGACGACAAGGACGCGCTGGAGGAGTTCCGCGCCAACAACGACCCGGCCGAGCCCTTCAACCGCACGATGTACGACGTGCACCAGGCGATCGACACGGCGGTGCTGCGCCCCGTGGCGGTGGCCTACCGCGCCGTGGTGCCCCCGCCCGTCCGGACCGGCCTGTCCAACGTGCTGAGCAACCTGCGCAGCCCCGTGATCCTGATGAACGACGCGCTGCAGGGCGAGACCGAGCGCTTCGGCATCACCCTCGGGCGCTTCATGATCAACTCCACGGTCGGCGTGGGCGGCATCTTCGACGTGGCCGGGCGCCTGGGCCTGGTGCCACACACGGAGGACTTCGGGCAGACCTTCGCGGTGGCGGGGGTGGAGGAAGGTCCCTACCTCTTCATCCCCATCCTCGGCCCCAGCAACCCGCGCGACCTGCTGGGCTTCGCGGCCGGCATCGCCGCCGACCCCTTCACCTGGCTGACCTTCGGCAACCGCGACCTGCTGGACACGCTGAGCTACGTCCGCGCCGGCGCCACGGTGGTGACCACCCGCGAATCCCTTCTCGACACGCTGGACGACGTGCAGCGCACCAGCCTGGACCCCTACGCCACGCTGCGCAGCGCTTACCGGCAGCAGCGCGCGCGCGAGATCGCCAACACCCCGGGCGCGGTCGCCTCGCAGCCCCAGGGTTTGGGGACGGGGTTGGGCAGCACCGAGCCGGGCGTGGGACAACCCTGAGCCGCGATCCGGCCGCCGCCCCGCCGGGCGGGCAGCGCCCGGCCGGCCCCGCGGGAACGGAACCGGCCCGCGGGCGTTGAGGCGGCGGAACCACCGGCCGGCCGGCGGCGCATGCCGGGCTGGCGGGAGGTTGAACGGTGGGGCGTTGAGCCGGGCGGCACGGCGCACCACCTGCGGACGAATGACCCGGCCATCCCCTTGGCCGCCTCCCTCCTGGAACGGCCGGCCTGCACCGCGGCGCCCGTTGCGGGGCCAACCAGGCGGCCGGCCCGGCCGGCCGACAGACAGAGCGAGACTTGTGACCCCATGATCGAACGACGCTCCCTCCTCGCCGCCGGCGCCGCGCTGGTTCTGGCGCGGGCCGTACCCGCCGCCGCCCAGCCGGTGGACACGGCGCGCGCCACCGCCTTCATCCAGGCCACCGGTCGGGATCTGGTGGCCGCCATCAACTCCGGCGCTCCGGTCGCGCAGCGGCGCGAGCAGGTCGCGGCCATCCTGCGCCGGGCCGTGGACGTGGAAGGCGTGGGGCGCTTCATCCTCGGCCGCTACTACCGCTCCGCCACCCCGGAGGAGCAGGCGCAGTACATGCGGCTCTTCGAGGAAACCCTGATCCGCAACCTGTCCGCCCGCTTCGGCGAGTATCAGGGTGTCCGCTTCTCCCTCGGCCGCAGCCAGCAGCGGACGGAGGACGACACGCTGGTGAACACCGTGGTGGAGCGCCCCAACCTCGCTCCCTTCTCGCTCGACTGGCGGGTCGGCGAGGTGGCCGGCCAGCCCCGGGTGGTGGACGTGATCGCCGAGGGCACCTCGCTGCGCCTGACCACGCGGAGCGAGTACTCGGCCGTGATCAGCCGCAACGGCGGGCGGGTGTCTTCCCTGCTGGACGCCATGCGCAACCAGGTGGCCCAGCTCGCGGCCCGCGAGGGGCGCTGAGCGAGGGGCAGGCCGCCAGCTCCGGGTGGCGCCTGCCCGTTGAACATGGGCCGCCATCCTGGCGCTTCCGGCGGCAAGGCGCCGGCCGCCCGCGTCCGGTCAGCGCAGGCTTTCAAACACCAGCATGCGATGGCCGAGATTGGTGAACTCGCCGCTCGCCCGCATGCCGATGTCGGACATCACGGCGCGGGAGGAGGCGTTGCTTTCCCGCGCGATGCCGATGATGCGGGACAGCCCGGCCGCGTGGCCGAAGTCGAGCGCGGCGCGCGCGGCCTCGCGCGCGTAGCCCTGGCCCCTGCATTCCGGCCAGAGCGCGTAGCGCAGCGCGACGCCGCGGCCGTCCGGGCGTTCCATCAGCCCCGCCATTCCCAGGAACTCGCCGTCATCCGTGCGGTGGACGGCCCAGGTGCCGTAGCCGCGCACCTCCCAGAAGTCGATGTCGTCGGCCAGCTCCTCCGCCGCACGCTCGGGGCTTCGCACGCCGTGCAGCATGGTCTCGAACACGGCGGGGTCGGATTTCAGGCGCACGAGGTCGGGAAGGTTCTCCTTCCCGACCGGGAGCAGCGTCAGCCGCTTCGTGCGGACGACGCGGGACATGACGAGCCGGGCCGCGTGGTGCATGGGCTTAGCCGGGAGCGATGGCCGTGACGCTCACCGCGTCAACGGCCGGTACTTGATCCGGTGCGGCTGGTCGGCCGCGGCCCCCATGCGGCGGCGCTTGTCGGCCTCATAGGCCTGGTAGTTGCCCTCGAACCACTCGACATGGCTGTCGCCCTCGAAGGCCAGGATGTGGGTGGCCAGGCGGTCCAGGAACCAGCGGTCGTGCGAGATGATGACGGCGCAGCCCGCGAAGTCCGTCAACGCCTCCTCCAGCGCGCGCAGCGTGTCCACGTCGAGGTCGTTCGTGGGCTCGTCGAGCAGCAGCACGTTGTGCGGGTTCTTGAGCATCTTCGCGAGGTGCACGCGATTGCGCTCGCCGCCCGAGAGCACGCCGACGGGCTTCTGCTGGTCGCCGCCCTTGAAGTTGAAGGCGGCGCAATAGGCGCGGCTCGGCACCGCGCGCTTGCCCATGGTGATCAGGTCCTGGCCCTCGGAGATCTCCTGCCAGACCGTGTTCTTGTCGTTCAGCGTGTCGCGGCTCTGGTCCACGTAGCCGAGCTCGACGCTGTCGCCCACCGTCATGGTGCCGACATCGGGCTTGTCGCGGCCCGTGATCATCTTGAACAGCGTGGTCTTGCCCGCGCCGTTCGGGCCGATGACGCCGACGATGCCGCCGGGCGGCAGCTTGAAGGACAGGTCGTCGATCAGCAGGCGGTTGCCGAAGCCCTTGCGGATGGCATCGGCCACGATCACGGTGTTGCCCAGGCGCGGCGCCGGGGGGATCTGGATCTCGGTGGGATCGGGGGCCTTGTCGAGGCTCTTCTGCAGAAGCTCCTCATAGGCCTGGATGCGCGCCTTGCTCTTGGACTGGCGGGCGGCCGGGCTGCGACCGATCCACTCCTGCTCCTCGGCGAGCTGGCGCTGGCGCGTGCTTTCCTCCTTCTCCTCCTGCTGCAGGCGCTTGCGCTTGGCGGCGAGGTAGGAGGAGTAGTTGCCCTCGTAGGGGATGCCCCGGCCGCGATCGACCTCGAGGATCCAGTTGGTGACGTTGTCGAGGAAGTAGCGGTCGTGGGTGACGATCAGCACCGCGCCCTCGTACTCGCGCAGCGTCTTCTCCAGCCAGGACACGCTTTCCGCGTCCAGGTGGTTGGTGGGCTCGTCGAGCAGCAGCAGCTCCGGCTTCTCGAGCAGCAGCTTGCAGAGCGCCACGCGCCGGCGCTCGCCGCCCGAGAGATGCCCCACCGCGCTCTCGGCCGGCGGGCAGCGCAGCGCGTCGAGCGCGATGTCCACGGTGCGGTCGAGGTCCCAGCCCTCGGCGGCATCGATGCGCTCCTGCAGCTCGGACTGTTCCGCGAGAAGGGTGTTCATCTCCTCCTCGCTCATCTCCTCGCCGAACTTCATGGCGATCTCGTTGAACCGCTCGAGGTCGGCGGTCAGCGTGCCGAAGGCGTCGCGCACGTTCTCGCCCACGGTCTTGTTGGGGTCGAGCCAGGGCTCCTGGCTCAGATACCCGACGCGCACGCCCTCGGCCGCCCAGGCCTCGCCGCCGTATTCCTTGTCCTGCCCGGCCATGATCCGCATCAGCGTGGACTTGCCGGCACCGTTGGGGCCGAGCACGCCGATCTTGGCGGTGGGCAGGAAGGACAGGGTGATGCCCTTGAAGACCTCGCGCCCGCCCGGGTAGGACTTGGTGAGATCCTTCATGACGTAGATGTACTGGTATGCGGCCATGGTGGGGGCTCCGGGCGGCGTGCGTGCTTGCTGCGCGTTCTACCGGCGGAACCCCCTCGCGCCAAGGCGGCGGGGGGCGGGCCGGAGCGGCGGCAGGCTCAGGTGGTCCTCAGCGCCATTTCGGCGTGCGGTCCCGCGAGATGCGGGTGGGGGCGTGGAAGTCGGGCGGCTTGCTCGCCACCCAGCCGAGGAACTCGGCCAGGCGGGGCTCCGCCCGGAGCGTTTCGGGCTCGGCGAAGCGGCGGGCCAGCTCGGCTTCGGTGAAGCGGGCGTGGATCGCCTGGTGGCAGATATGGTGCAGCAGCACCGTTCCGCGATGGGTGCCCCCCTTCAGGCGGGGAATCAGGTGGTGGCGGCTGGCCCTCGCCCCCGGCGGGATGGGGCGGAGGCAGAGGGGACAGGCCGTCCCGGCGGGCGGGACCTGGGCCTCCCGGCCGCTTCGCGCGGCGCGCTTTTCATGGCGGCGGGACACAGGGGAGAGATGGGGTCCGGTGCCGCCGGGCGGAAGGCTCCTTCCCTGGTTCCGTCCCGGCCGGGACGATACAAGGCTCCGCGCCGGCCCTTCGGCGCCCAATTCGGGAGCATCCATGCAGGACCCGGTCCTTTTCGCCCTGACCGTGCTGCTGATCCTCGGCACGCCCGGCCCCACCAACACGCTGCTCGCGACGGCGGGCGCGACCGTCGGCTTCCGGCGGGCGCTGCCGCTGGTGCCGGCGGAGGCGGCGGGCTACCTGATCGCCATTCTCGTCATCGGCCTGGCACTGGGACCGGCCATCGCCGGGCTGCCGGCGGTCGCGGCCGGGCTGCGGCTGGCGGTGGGCGGCTATCTCTCCTGGCTGGCGCTGAAGCTGTGGCGGCGCGGGCCGGTGGACCTTTCGGCCATGCCGGTCACCCCGCGTCAGGTCTTCGTGACCACGCTCCTGAACCCCAAGGCGCTGGTCTTCGCCCTCGGGGTGATCCCCTTCGGGGCGGCACGCTGGTGGCCCTGGCTGCTGGCCTTCCTGGTGATGCTGGCGGGGGTGGCGCTGGGCTGGATCGCGCTGGGCAGCGTGCTGGGGCGTGCGGCCGGGGAAGCGGGCCGCGCCGGGCTGGTGCCCCGGATCGGCGCGGCGGCGGTGGGGGCCTTCGCCCTGGTGCTGGTGATCGGGCCGCTGCTGCGCTGAGCGCCACCGCCCGCCTCAGCGCGGGCCGCGGTCGCCGGGTCCTCGGTGGTCCGGGTCCCTGTGGTCGGAGCCCCTGTGGTCGGAGCCCCTGTGGTCGGAGCCCCTGTGGTCGGAGCCCCTGTGGTCGGAGCCTCTGTGGTCGGGGCCGCGCCCCTCGCCCCTGCCGTCCCAGCGCCCGTCCCGGCCGCGGTCGCCCTCCCCCGGGCCGCGTCCCGGGGCGGGCGGCGGGCCACGCCGGTCGTCGCGCCAGTCGGCCCTTCCGTCGTGGCGCCCGTCGCGCCAGTCGGGGCCCCGGCCGTCCCGCCAGTCGGGGCCGCGCCCCGGCGGGCCGTCGCGGCGCCAGTCGGGCGGGGGCGGGCCGCGGAACTCGGCGCGGGGCGGCGGGCCGCGCCAGCGGTCGCGCTCCGCGTACCAGGGGCGGTCCCGGTAATGGTGCCCCCAGTAGTCGCCCAGGCTGAAGCCCACGACCGGCACGCCGAAGCGCGGGCCGTATTCCACCAGCGGCAGCCCCCGGTTCTGGTAGACGTACTGGAGGTATCCCGCCGGCAGCCAGCCGCGCGAGGGGCCGTAGCCCACGTCGCACCAGTCATAGCCCTGCAGGCAACCCAGGATCTCGACGGGCACGCCGCCGGGAATGAAGGCGACCGGCGGGTACTCGACACCCGGACCGGCGCGCAGCTCCGCGGGCGAGGTGGCGAAGCCCGGGGCGGCGGCGGCGGGCGCGGCGAGGCCGAGGGCCAGGACGGCAGCGGCGGGCAGGAAGGCGGATCGCATCGCGTGATACTCCCGGGCTCTCGGGGTGATTCCCCCGACGCCAGGGGGGAGATGGGCCCGATGCGCGGCGGGATTATGGCGCCTCCCCGCGCTTGCGAAGCGGGCGCACCAGGCTCTCCCCGGCCGCGTGGAAGCCGAGAGCGCCGAGGAAGGCGGCCCCGGGGCCGGGCGGCGCCGAGGCCTCCAGCAGGTCGCAGCCGGCGGCGCGCGCGGCCTGGGCGCCGGCCTTGATGAGCAGGCGGCCGATGCCGTTGCGCCGCTCCTCCTCCGCGACCACCAGGGCCGTGATGCGGGCAAGCGGACGATCGGCGGACAGGGTGGGATGCCGGGACAGGGCGACCACCCCGATCACCGCGCCATTCCACCCCGTTGCCACCAGCACCGTGGAGGCGGGATCGCGCGCAACCGCCTCCAGCCGCAGCGCCATGCTTCGCGCCGTTCCCTGGGCCTCCCCACCCAGCAGGGCGGCCAGGTCGGCGGAATCGGCCGGCAGCGCGGCACGGAAATCCACCCCGTAACGGGTTCCTGTTGCCATGAGGTCCTTTCCGGCCTTGGAGATCGCCTGGCTGGTCCCAAGCTTTGCGCGCACGGGGCCATGGGGCCCCATATGAGGAGCAGATCATGCAGAAGCACGCTTCCGCCACGTGGACCGGCGGGTTGAAGGATGGGCGCGGTTCGATCTCGACCGAGAGCGGGGCGCTGAATGCCCAGCCCTATGGCTTCGCGATGCGCTTCGAGGGCGTGAAGGGCACCAACCCGGAGGAGCTGATCGGGGCCGCCCATGCCGGCTGCTTCACCATGGCGCTCTCCATGATCCTCGGCGGCGCCGGGCTGACCGCGGAGAAGATGGACACCAAGGCCGCCGTCACGCTCGACAAGGTGGGCGAGGGCTTCGAGATCACCAAGATCCACCTGACGCTGCGCGCCAAGGTGCCCGGCACGGACGACGCCGCCTTCCAGGAGCTGGCGGCCAAGGCCAAGGCGGGCTGCCCGGTGTCCAAGCTGTTCAAGGCCGAGATCACGCTGGACGCCGCCCTGGAGTCCTGACCCCCGTGGCGCCGGGGTCGTTCCCCCGGCGCCTTTCATGCCGGAGACGCCCATGACGACCCGCCGCCGCCTTCTGGGCGCCGCCCCCGCGCTTCTCGCCGCCCCCGCTTTCGCGCAGGGGGAGGCCGCGCAGGTGCTGCGCTTCGTGCCCCAGGCGGACGTGACGACGCTCGACCCGCTGGCCACCACCTCCTACGCGGTGCGCAACCACGCGCATCTGTGCTGGGACACGCTCTGGGGCCTGGACGCCGAGTTTCGGCCGCGGCCGCAGCTCGCCGAAGGGCATGCCGTGGAGGATGACGGGCGGCGCTGGGTGATCACGCTGCGCGACGGCCCCACCTTCCACGACGGCGAAAAGGTCCGCGCGGCCGATGCCGTGGCCTCCATCCGGCGCTGGATGGCGCGCGACACCCACGGGCAGACGCTGGCGGCGCGGATGGACAGCATGGAGGTGCTGGACGACCGGCGCTTCGCCATCCGCCTGCGCCGGCCCTTCGGGGTGATGCTGGAGGCGCTCGGCAAGTCCTCCTCCTATCCCTGCTTCATCATGCCGGAGCGCTTCGCGAGCCTCCCCGCCGCGACGCCGCTGACGGAGGTTGTGGGCTCCGGCCCCTACCGCTTCGTGGCGGCGGAGCGGCAGTCGGGCGTGCAGGTGGTCTACCGCCGCTTCGAGCGCTACGTGCCGGCGCCGGGCGGGCCGGTCGCCGTGACCGCCGGGCCCAAGCTCGCCCATTTCGAGCGGCTGGAATGGCGCATCCTGCCCGACCCCTCCACCACCGGCGCCGCGCTCCAGGCCGGGGAGATCGACTGGTGGGAGCGCATGGCGCCCGACCTGCGCGCCCTGCTGTCCCGCCGCCGCGACGTGGTGGTGGACAGGGTGGAAACGGAGGGAACCGTGGCCATGCTGCGCCCCAACCACCTGCACCCTCCGTTCGACGATCCCGCGGTACGCCGCGCCCTTCTGCCGGCGCTGAGCCAGACGGATGTGATGTCAGCCATCATGGGCGACGACCGCAGCCGCTTCCGCGACGGCATGGGCTGCTTCACGCCGGGCTCTCCGCTCGCCTCCGACGAGGGGCTCGCCGCCGTGACGGGCCCGCGCGACATCGCCGCGGCGCGCGCGGCCCTGGCCGCCACGGGCAAGCTCGGCGCGCGGGTGGTGGTGCTGAACCCGGCGGACCAGGTGAACAACAGCAACGCCACCCTGGTCTGCGCGGACGCGATGAAGCGCATGGGCTTCGAGGTGGAGGTCGCCACCTCCGACTGGGGCACCATGCTGACCCGCCGCGCCCGGCGCGACCCGCCGGAGCGGGGCGGGTGGAACGCCGTTTACGTCGCCTTCGGGGGCGAGGACCTGACCAATCCCGGCGGTCACCCCCTGCTGCGCGGCAACGGCGCCGATGCCTGGTTCGGCTGGCCCACCAGCCCCGCCCTGGAATCCCTGCGCGACGAATGGCTGGAAGCGCCGGATGCCGAGGCGCAGCGGCGGGTGGGCCGCGCCGTGCAGGCCCGCTTCTTCGAGGAGGTGCCCTTCTACGCCCTCGGGCAGTACTTCCTGGACAGCGCCTACCGCCGCGGCCTCAAGGTGGAGCGGCGCGGGATGACCCTGCCGCTGAACGTGCGGCGCGAGGCCTGACCGCCCCCTTGCCCATCCCCCCTTGCGCTTCGATCTTGGCGGGAACAGGAGTTCTGCCCATGGACCTCGCCCCCTTGCCCGCCGCCTTCTCCCCCACCCCGGACCCGGATGACGCCCGGCTGGACCGCCTGGCGGAGCTGGCCGTGAAGGTCGGGCTGGGGCTGGTGCCCGGGCAGGAGCTGGTGATGACCTCCCCCATCGAGGCGTTGCCGCTGGCCCGCCGCATCACCGGGCACGCCTACAAGGCCGGGGCGAGCCTGGTGACCACCCTGTTCTCGGACGAGCAGTCGGCGCTCCTGCGCTACCGGCACGCACCCGACGAGAGCTTCGACAAGTCCTCCGGCTGGCTGTTCGAGGGCATGGCGGCGGCCTTCCGCGGCGGCGCCGCACGGCTGGCGATCGTGGGCTCCGACCCCTCGCTCCTTTCGGAGCAGGACCCGGGCAAGGTGGCGCGGGCGAACCGGGCGCAGTCCAGGGCCTATCGCCCGGCGCTGGACCTGATCGCGGACAGCTTCATCAACTGGACCCTGGTGCCCTTCGCCCATCCGGCCTGGGCGCAGGCGGTGTTTCCCGTCGCGGCACCGGACGCGGCCGTGAAGCAGTTGTGGGACGCGATCTATTCCATCACGCGCGTGGACGCGCCGGACCCCATCGCCGCCTGGGCCGCGCACAATGCCGAACTGAAGGCACGGCAGGACCTGCTGAACGCCCGGCGCTTCCATTCCCTCCGCTTCCGCGGGCCGGGCACGGACCTGATCGTGGGCCTGGCCGAGGGCCATGCCTGGATGGGCGGGGCGAGCCGCGCCAAGAACGGCGTCTACGGCAACCCCAACATCCCGACGGAGGAGGTCTTCACCACCCCGCACCGGGCGCGCACGGAAGGCGTGGTCTCGGCCACCAAGCCGCTGTCCCACCAGGGCACGCTGATCGACGGCATCCGCGTGCGCTTCGAGGCAGGGGCCATCGTGGAGGCGCAGGCCACGCGCGGGCAGGCGGTGCTGGAGCAGATGATCTCCACCGACGCCGGCGCGCGGCAGCTGGGCGAGGTGGCGCTGGTGCCCTCCTCCAACCCCATCGCCCAGAGCGGCATCCTGTTCCTGAACACGCTGTTCGACGAGAACGCGGCGAGCCACATCGCGCTGGGCCAGGCCTACAGCAAGTGCTTCGTCGATGAGTTCAGCGAGGACGAGCTGGTGCGGCGCGGCGCCAACCGCAGCCTGATCCACGTGGACTGGATGATCGGCTCGCCCGAGGTCGAGGTGGACGGGCTGGACGAGGCCGGGCGCGCCACCCCGGTGATGCGCGGCGGCGAGTGGGTGTGACCGGCAAGCTGAGGTGACCGGCAAGTTGAGGTGACTCCCGCGGGCGGCTCCGCTAGAGCCGCCACCATGCGTCCCGGCTCCGGCATCGCGCGCCTTCTCGCCCTTCTGCTGCTCCTTCAATGGGCATCGGCGATGGAGCCGCACGCCCGCGCCCTGGTGGCGCTGGCCAACGCCGTGCCGGTGGAGCTGTGCGGCGCCCATGGTGCGCGCACGGTGCTGCTCGGCGAGGACGGGCAGCCGGCCGACCGTGCCGCGGCGCCGGATTGCTGCGCCGGGTGCCTCGTTCCGGTGGCGGGGCCGCCACCGCAATCCCTGGCGCCGCCCCGTCCCGTGTTCCACGCGCTGGCCCCCGCCGTGCCTGCGCGACCGGGGCTGCCCCCCTTGCCGCCCCGCGCGCCGCCCCAGCTTCCGCGTGCCCCACCGGTCGCCTGATCTTCCCCCATTCCATCGCACCAGCCGTGGCGCCGCCGCGCGCCCTCTCACGGGAAGAGATCCGATCATGACCTTTCATCGCCGCGCGCTCATGGGGCTGTCGGCCCTGGGCGCCCTCGCGCTCATTCATCCGCTTTCCGCCCAGCAGCCGGGCGTTTCCGTCGAGCAGCCCTGGGCGCGCGCGGCGCTCCAGGGCGGCAATGGCGGCGCCTTCCTGACGCTGCGCAACGCCGGGCCGGCCGCGGACCGCCTGGTCTCCGCCTCCACCCCGCTCGCCCGCGTGACGGAAATCCACGAGACCGTGCGCGAGGGCGAGGTGATGCGCATGCGCCCTGTTTCCGCGCTGGACGTGCCGGCCGGCGGCAGCGTCACGCTTCGGCCTGGGGGGGCGCATGTGATGATGGTCGGCCTGTCCCAGCCGCTGCGCGCGGGAACCACCGTGCCCCTCACCCTCACCTTCGAGCGCGCCGGCGTGGTCGAGGTCCAGCTTGCCGTGCAGGGCGCGGGGGCCAGCGGGCCCGCGGCCGCCGCGCATCACGCGCACTGATGGGGCCGGTTATGATCCTCCGCAACGGGCTGGCCGGCCTCGGCCTCCTCGCGCTGGTGGCCGCCCCGGCCTCGGCGCACATCACGCTGGACCGCGCCGATGTTCCCGCGGACAGCTATGTCCGCCTGGCGCTGCGCGTCACCCATGGCTGCGGCGGCGCGGCGACCACCGCGCTGCGCGTCACCCTTCCGCCCGAGCTTCGCGGCGCGCGGCCGATGCCCCATCCGGGCTGGAGCCTCGCGGCGGCGGGGGCGGCGCCCCGGGGCGCGCATGCCGGGCATGGAACCCAGCCCGCGCCGGCCAACCAAGCCGAGCACGCCGGCCATGCCGCGCACCAGGCCGCGGCGGCGACCGCGTCTGGCGCGCCGGGCGAGATCGCCTGGACCGGCGGAAGGCTGGACGATGCCTTCTACGACGAGTTCGTGCTGATGGTCCGCACCCCCGCCGAGCCCGGCGCGCTGCTGCGCTTCCCCGTGGTGCAGGAATGCGAGGGCGGCGTGGTCGCCCGCTGGACGGAGGCCGCGGCGCCGCGCGGCGGCGAGGGCCGCGGCCCGGGCCCTGCCCCCGTCGCGCGGGTGGTGGCCCGCGCGCCCTGACCGGACCGGACCGGCGCGCCTATTCCTTCCAGGGATGGGCGCGCCACAGGGCCTGCAGCTCCTCGCGCAGCGCCAGCAGCGTGGCGCGGTACGCCGCGGGCGGCAGGTAGCGAAGCGGCAGAGCCTGCTGGGAGGCGAGGCGCCTGAACTCGGCGTCCTCCATGACCGCCTTCGTGGCGGCGGCGAGGCGTTCCAGCACCGGGGCGGGCACGCCGGCCGGGGCCGCCAGCCCCCGCATGGAGCCCTGCACCACGCCGAAGCCCTGCTCGCGGAAGGTGGGAGTGTCGGGCGCCTCGGCCCAGCGCTCCGTGGCCATCTGGCCGAGGGCGCGAAGCTGGCCCTGGCGCATGTCGTTGATCCCCTCCCCCACGTTCATGCTGGCCAGCATGATCTGGCGGGCGAGGATCGCGTTGCGCACGGGGGCCGCGCCCGCGAAGGGCACATGGGTCATCCGCACCCCGGCCAGGCGCTCGAAGGCGAGGGCCGCGAGATGGTCGTCCGAGCCGATCCCGGTGGTGCCGTAGGTCACGCTGTCCGGGTTCGCCTTGGCGAAGGCGACCAGGTCGGACAGGTTGCGGAAGCGGCTGTCGGGCGGCACCAGGAAGGCGCCGGGATCGTCCACCACGTTCGCCACCGGCGCGAAGTCCTTGAGCCTGTAGCGGGCGCTGCGCTCGATGGGGATGCTGACGATGTTGGGCGTGTTGATGAAGCCGATCGTGTAGCCGTCCGGCTGGGCCCGGGCCATCTCGCTCCACCCGATCTCGCCGCCCGCGCCGCCGCGGTTGAGCACCACCACGGACTGGCCGAGCTCGCGTTCCAGGAAGCGCGCGAGGGTGCGGGCGGCGACATCCGTGCCGCCGCCGGGCGGAAAGGCGACGATGAGCGTGACCGGGCGCTCAGGCCAGGCCGCCCGTGCCGGGCGCGCCGCGAGCAGGGCCGTGGACGCCGCGGCAAGGGCCGCGAGGCTTCGACGATTCATGTTGTCCTCCCTTTGCCGCCCTGCCCGGCCGGGGCGGGCGGCTTGCCAATCGCGGGGGATCGTGACGATCCTGCCGCACGCCGCCAAGACGGCGCGGAGGGGAATGTCCGGACGCCGCCTCTCCGACGACCATGCCGCCGCGATGGCGGATTGCCAGGAGAGTTCCCCGCATGACCGTTGGCCTTCGCATCACCGAGCGGCGCCCCGAGCCCGATGCCACCCTGATCGCCCGCGCCGCGAAGCTGCCCGTGGCCAATATCGGTGACGTGATGAGCCGGTTGCAGGCCATGCGCGGCGGCTTCATGGCCTATGGCGGGCGCCGCACCTTCGTGGGCCCCGCGCTGACGGTGAAGGCCCGTCCGGGCGACAACCTCTTCCTGCACCGCGCCATCGACCTCGCACGCCCCGGCGAGGTGATCGTCTGCGACGGCGGCGGGGACCTGGAGATCGCGCTGGCGGGCGACCTGATGATCGGCCATGCCGAGAGCCGCGGCGTCGGCGCTCTGGTGATCGACGGCGCGGTGCGCGACCTCGACGGCATCGAGCGGATGGACATCGGCGTCTGGGCGCGCGGGGCGACGCCGGCCGGGCCCTACAAGGACGGGCCGGGCGAGATCGGCTATCCCATCGCCTGCGGCGGGCAGGTGGTGATGCCAGGCGACCTGATCGCGGCGGACGAGGACGGCGTGGTGGTGATCCCGCTGGCGGAAGCCGCGCAGGTGATCGCGGACGCCGAGAAGCACGCGGCGAAGGAGGGCGAAACCACGGCCGCGATCAAGGGCGGCGGCTGGGTGCGCGGCTGGGTGGAGGAAACGCTTGCCGCCAAGGGCGTGACCGTCACGCGGTGAGGCCCGGAGGATGAAGAATGTCCCGGCGGAGCGCGTCCGGCGGCAGATCCTGGGCGTGCTGCACGCCTGGGGCATGCCGGAGGACCTGGCGGCGACCACCGCGGAGGCGATGGTCGAGACCGACCTGATGGGCATCGACAGCCACGGGCTCTCGATGCTGATGATGTACGAGACCTTCCGCGAGGCCAGGCAGCTCGACCTCAAGGCGCGCCCGCGCGTGGTGCTGGACATGCCCGCCACCGCGCTGGTGGATGGCGGCGCCAATCTCGGGCACCCCGTGGCCGATTTCTGCATGCGGCTCGCGGTGGAGAAGGCGCTGAAGGCCGGGATCGCGGCCGTGGGGGCGCGGAACTCGCACCATTTCGGCGCGGCCGGCCACTACGCGCGCATCGCCTCGGCCGCCGGCGTGATCGGCATGATCACCAGCTCCGCGCGCACGGTGCTGATGGTGCCGACGCGGGGCACGCTGCCGCTGCTGGGCGCCAACCCCATCGCCTTCGCCGCGCCCGCGCTGCGGAACCGCCCCTTCGTGCTGGACATCTCCACCACCACGGTCGCGGCCAACAAGGTGAAGGTCTACGACCTCAACGGGAAGCCGATCCCCGAGGGCTGGGTGGTGGACGAGGCCGGGCGGCCCGTGACGGACTCCGCCGAGGCCATGCGGGTCATCTTCAAGGAACCGGGCGGCGGCGTCACGCCGTTGGGCGGCGCGGAGGTGACGGGCGGGCACAAGGGCTACGGGCTCGGCGCGATGGTGCAGGTGCTCTCGGCCACGCTGACGGGGGCCGCCTTCGGGCCGGTCCGCAATCCCACGCGCAGGCCCGGCGACCCCGACGATGTCGGCCACTTCTTTCTCGCGATCGACCCGCGCGCCTTCCGGCCGGAGGGAGGGTTCGAGGAGGACATGGACGCGATGATCGACACCTTCCGCGCAACGCCGCCCGCCGATGCCGCCCGCCCCGTGCTGGTGGGCGGCGACCCCGAGGCGATGGAGCGCGAGCGGCGGCTGGCCGGGGGCATCCCGGTGCCGCCCACGCTGGAGGCGCATGTGCGCGCAATCTGCGGGCGCTCGGGGGCGGGCTACGAACTCAGCGACGACTGAGGGCAGAAGGAAGGAAGAACATGGTGAACCGGAGAACGGTGCTCGGTGCGGCGGGCGCGGCGCTCGCCTGCCCCGCCTATGCCCAGCAGATCGGGGCGTGGCAGCCCACGCGGCCGATGCAGCTCATCGTCGGCTACGCGCCGGGGGGCGGCAGCGACATCATCGCGCGCACGATCGCGGAGGCCTCCGCGCCCTTCTTCCCGGTCCCGCTGGTGGTGGTGAACCGCCCCGGGGCGGGCGGGGCGCTGGCGGCGGAGCAGGTGGCGCGGGCGGCGCCGGACGGGCACACGCTGATCATCCACGGCGGCAGCGAGAGCACCTCCCTCCCCGCCTTCCGCGACCTGCCCTACGACCCCCGGCACTCCTTCCGCGCGGTGATCCGCATGACGCGGAACGGGCACTTCCTGGTCTGCAAGAACGGCGGGGCGCCGCGCTTCGCCGACCTTCCGGCGGCGATCGCCGCGGCGAAGGCCGATCCGGGCGGCGTCGCGCATGGCTCGGCGGGCAACGGCACGCTGTCGCATGCCATCTTCATCCTGCTGGAGCGCGCGGCGGGCGTGCAGTTCCTGCACGTGCCCTACACGGGCGGCGGGCCGGCGCTGCAGGCGCTGATCGCCGGGCAGACGGCCCTGAACATCAACGCCTCGGACGAGCTCGGCGGCTTCGTGACCTCGGGCGACCTCAAGCTGCTGGCGATCGCCGCCGAGCAGCGGGCGCCCGCCTACAAGGACGTGCCGACCATGCGCGAGCTCGGCCACGACATCGTCGCCGACAACATGAAGGGCTGGGTGGGCCCGGCGGGCCTCACCGACGAGATGGCGCGCTCCCTCCATGACCGCTTCCGCCAGGGCATGCAGACGCCCACCTGGGCGCGGTTCATGGAGCGCGTGGGGGAGGCCGACGGCTATGCCGACGGACCCGCCTTCCAGGCAGCGATGGACCGGCTGCTGGACCAGATCCGCGCCGCGATGAAAAGGACCTGACGATCTTGGATCCCAACGCATGAACACCGTATCGCCGCCGGCCCGCGTCGCCTTTCTCGGGCTGGGCGTGATGGGGGCCGCGATGGCCGCCAACGTCGCGAGGGCGGGGTTCGCCCTGGCCGTGCACAACCGCAGCCGGGGCAAGGCGGAGGCGCTGGAGGCGGCCGGCGCCACCTGGGCCGCCACGCCGGCCGAGGCGGCGCGCGGGGCGTCGGCGATCGGGCTGTGCCTGCCCGACACGCCCGACGTGGAAGCGGTGCTGTTCGGGGCCGACGGCGTGGCGGCCGGCGTGGCGCCCGGCACGGTGGTGATCGACTTCAGCACCATCGCCGCCGCTCCCGCCGCCGGCTTCGCGCGGCGCCTGCTGGAGGAGCGCGGCGCGCACCTGCTGGACAGCCCCGTGAGCGGCGGCCCCGCGGGCGCACGGGACGGCACGCTGACCTGCATGATCGGCGGCGACGCGGAGGCCTTCGCCCGCGCGCGGCCCTTCTTCGAGGCGGTGGGCAGGACCTTCACCCATCTCGGCCCGCCCGGCGCGGGCCAGGTCTGCAAGTCCGCGAACCAGCTCATGGTCGCGGCGACCATGCTCGCGGTGTCGGAGGCGCTGGCGCTCGGGCGCAAGGCGGGGCTCGACCCGATGGCGATGCGGCAGGCGCTGCTCGGCGGCTCCGCGAAATCCTTCGTGATGGAGAACCACGCCAAGCGGATCATCGAGGGCACGCTCCAGCCCGGCTTCCGGGCTGAGCTGATGCGAAAGGACACGCGCCTCTCGCTGGCGGCCATGCGCGACCATGGCGTTTTCGCGCCCTCCACGGCGCTGGCCGCGCAGATGATGGAGGCGCTGGTGAACAGCGGGCGCGGGGGAATGGACTCCGCCTCGCTCGGGCTGCTGGTGGCGGAGCTGTCGGGGCTGGAGGGGTGAGCGCGCTGCGGGTCCTTTCCACGCTTGCGGTCGCGGGCGCGATGCGGGGCCTGGTGCCGCGCATGGAGGCGGCGGCGGGCATGGCGGTCTCGGCGGATTTCGCGCCCACCCAGGGCCTGATGCCGCGCCTGCGCGCCGGCGAGGCGGCGGACCTCGTGATCCTGACCGAGGAAGGCGTGGCGGAGCTGGCGGCGGAAGGAGTGCTGGACCCGGGCAGCCGCCTGGACCTCGTGCGGTCCCATATCGGCCTGGCCGTGAAGGCGGGGGCGCCGCACCCGGAGATCGGCACGGTGAAGGCGCTGCGGGCAACGCTTCTGGCGGCGCCCTCGGTGGCCTACTCCCGCAGCGGGGCCAGCGGCATCGCCTTCGCGGCGTTGATCGGGCGCCTGGGCATCGCCGATGCGGTGAATGCCCGGGCCAGGGTGATCGAGGCCGGCTTCACGGCCGAGCTGGCGGCGCGCGGCGAGGCGTCGCTGGCCGTGCAGCAGGTGAGCGAGCTTCTGGCCGTTCCCGGGATCGAGGTGATCGGGCGGCTTCCGAAGGAGGTGGAAACCGTGGCGGTGTTCTCCGCCGCCATCTGCCGGGCCGCCGCGGAGCCGCAGGCGGCGGCGCGGCTGCTGCGCTTCCTGGCCTCCGCCGAAGTGGCGCCCGCCCTGGAGGCGGCCGGGCTGGAACCGGTGGCCGCGGGCTGAGCGGCTACTGCCGCTCGATCCCCGCCTTCTCGATCACCTGGGACCAGCGGGCGATCTCGGCGTGCACCGCCTGCTTCACCTGCGCGGGCGGCACGGGCGGGCGGGGGGCGAGGCCGAGCTCGCCCAGCCGGGCGCGGAGGGCGGGGTCCGCCAGCATCGCCGCCGTGGCCTCCGACAGGCGCGCCACCGTCGCGGGCGGCGTGCCGGCGGGCACGGCGATGGCGTACCAGGTCTGGATGTCGAAGCCGGGATCGCCCAGCAGTTCGGCCACCGTGGGCACCTCGGGCAGCAGGGGCGAGCGCTCGCGCGACGTGATCGCCAGCGCCCGGGCCGCGCCGCCCTTGATCTGCCCCAGCACGGAGGAGGCGGGCTCCACCACCAGCTCCACCTCCCCGTTGCGCAGCGCCACGAGGGCGGCGGGCGTGCCGCGATAGGGCACGTGTGTCAGGCGGATGCCGGCGGCGGACTGGATGGCTTCGGCCACGAAGTGCTGCGTGCTGCCGACGCCCACCGTCGCGACGTGCAGGCGGTCCGGCGCGGCCCTGGTCCTGCGGAGGAGGTCCGCCATGTCGCGCGGCGCCTCCGGGCCGGTGCCCGCCAGCAGCACCAGGCCGACGGAGGCGACCATGGCGACCGGCTCCACATCCGCCAGCGGGTCGTAGGGCAGGCGGCGGTACAGGGCGGCCGAGACGGCGTAGCCGTTGTTGATCAGCATCAGCGTGTGGTTGTCCCGCGCGCGGGCCAGGGTTTCCGCCGCCATGGTGCCGCCCGCGCCCGGCCGGTTCTCCACCACCACCGCCTGCCCCAGGGATGCCGCCAGCGGCGGGGCGATCATCCGGGCCACGATGTCGGTGGTGCCGCCCGCGCCGAAGCCCTGGATGAAGCGGATGGGGTGGTCCGGCCAGGCCGGCTGGGCGGCAGTGCCCTGCGCCCTGCCCTCCTGGCGCCATGCGGGCAGCGCGAGAAGGCCGAGCGCTGCACGGCGCGCGAGCGGCGGGACAGGCGGCATGAACGGTCTCCCTTGTTCCGCGAATCCCTCGCCCTCCGGGGCGCGGCGCGGCCTTTCCGGCATTGGGCGGGGCGGGGTCGCGGGGCGTCAAGCCTGCGGCTGCGGGCCCGTCGTATCGCCAGGGGCGCCCGCCCGGCCTATCGTCCGCGCCCTTTGGATTCGTGGGGAAACGCCATGTCGGACGCCGCGGCCTTGCGCCGGATGCAGGTGATGGAGCTGGTGCAGAACTGGGCCGTCTGGCGCGACGCCGGCGACTGGGAGCGCTTCCGCACGGTCTGGGCGCCGGAGGGGCGGATGATGGCCACCTGGTGCCAGGCCGGGGCGGACGGCTTCATCGCGGCCAGCCAGGAGGGCTGGGCCAAGGGCGTCTCGATCCTGCACTTCCTGGGCGGGTGCTCCGTGGACATCGAGGGCAGGCGCGCCATTGCCCAAACCAAGATGACCATTTCCCAGCGCGCCGCGGTGCACGGGGTGGTGGTGGACGTGGTCTGCACCGGCCGCTTCTACGACTTCATCGAGGAGAAGGCGGATGGCTGGAAGGTGGTCCTGCGCCAGCCGATCTACGAGAAGGACCGCATGGACCCCGTGGACCCCGCCGCCCGGCTCGACCTCGACCCCGCCCTGCTGGGCCGCTTCCCCGAGGGCTACCGCCACCTCGCCTATCTCCAGACCCAGATCGGCTACGAGGTGAAGACCGACATGCCCGGGCTGAAGGGGGAGAAGGTGGCCGCCCTCTACGCCACCGGCGCCGCCTGGCTGCGCGGCGAGGCCCTGTCCTGGGAGGAGTGACCGCCCTCCCCCGCCCCTTTCACGAGAGAACGGAACCAATGAGCGAATTCAGGATCCTCGGCATCTCCGGAAGCCTGCGCCAAGCGTCCCACAACACGGCCACGCTGCGCGCGGCGCAGGAGCTTGCGCCCGAGGGGGTGACGGTGACGATCTACGAAGGGCTGGGCGACATCCCGCCCTACAACGACGACATCCGCACGGCCTCCGGCTATCCGGCGCCGGTGGAGGCCTTCCGGGCGGCCGTGCGCGCGGCGGATGCGGTGATCTTCGCCACCCCCGAGTACAACTACTCCATCTCCGGCGTGCTGAAGAACGCGATCGACTGGGCCTCCCGCCCGCCCGAACCCTCCTTCGACGGCAAGGCGGTGTCCATCATGGGGGCCACCCAGGGGCTGCTGGGCACGGCGCGCGCGCAGTACGACCTGCGCAAGATGTGCGTCTTCCTCAACGCCTTCGCGCTGAACAAGCCGGAGGTGATGATCGCCCAGTCCGGCTCCAAGTTCGACGAGCAGGGCAGGCTGACCGACGAGGTGTCGCGCAAGCTCATCGCGGCCCAGGTGGCGGCCCTCCGGGACTGGGCGCTCCAGCTGCGGAAGTAGGCGGGCCTTCGCGCCTCTTGGCGGGGCGCGGCCACCCGGCGTAGCCTGGACGCGGGACGCTTCACGGCCAGATGGCAGAACCGGGGAAAACCCCGGCCCTCGAGCAACGGAGACCGCGCTTGGCCTATGCCTTGCAGCAGCTGATCAACGGCGTCGCGCTGGGCATGATCTATGGGTTGATCGCCGTGGGCTACACCATGGTCTACGGCATCATCGGCATGATCAACTTCGCCCATGGCGACATCTTCATGGTGGGCGCCTTCGTGTCGCTCATCTCCTTCGTGCTGCTCTCCAGCGGCGGATGGGCGGCGGGGCCGGGGGCGGTGCTGCTCGTGCTGCTGGTCTCCATGGCGATCACCGCGCTCTACGGCTGGTCGGTGGAGCGCATCGCCTACCGCCCGCTCCGCGGCTCCTTCCGGCTGGCGCCGCTGATCAGCGCCATCGGCATGTCCATCGTGCTGCAGAACTTCGTGCAGGTCAGCCAGGGCGCGCGCGCCAAGCCGATCGAGCCGATCATCACGGGCAGCGTGGAGCTTTGGCACGGCAACGGCTTCGCCGTGTCGGTCTCCACCATGCAGGTGGTGATCGTGGTGGTGACGCTGGCGGTGATGGCGGTCTTCACCTGGCTGGTCACGCGAACCCGGCTCGGCCGCGCCATGCGCGCCTGCGAGCAGGACCGCAAGATGGCGGGGCTGCTGGGCATCGACACGGACCGCACCATCAGCATCACCTTTGTCATCGGCGCGGCGCTGGCCGCGGTGGCGGGCACGCTCTACCTGCTGCGATACGGTTTGGCGGACTTCTTCATGGGCTTCATCGTGGGGGTGAAGGCCTTCACGGCGGCGGTGCTGGGGGGCATCGGGTCGTTGCCCGGGGCCCTGCTCGGCGGGCTGTTGATCGGCCTGATCGAGACCATGTGGAGCGCCTATGCGGGCCAGGACATGTTCCTGCTGCGCGAGCTGAACCCGGCCTACAAGGACGTGGCCGCCTTCGGCATCCTGATCGCGACGCTGATCTTCCTCCCCTCCGGCCTGCTCGGCCGCGCGGAGGTGGAGAAGGTATGAGCGGCGCCTCCCGCCTGCCGGAGGGGCCGCATCTGGGGGGCGTGCCCCACAACGACGACGGGGTGCCCGAGCCCGGTGAGATGGGCGGCATCCCGCGCGGGCCGGAGGCAGCGCCGCCGCGCCCGCCCGTGGCGCACGCGCTGCGCGATGCCGGACTTTCCGCGCTCGTGGCGCTGGGGCTGTTCGTGCCGCTGGTGGGCCTGCGCACCGATGTGGGGCCGGGCGGCGGCGGGCTGATCTTGCGCACGCGCTGGGCGGACGTGGCCATCCTGGTGGCCATCGTCTTCGCCGGGCGGCTGGCCATGAACCTCTGGTCCGCGTACCGGCCGGCGAAGAAGCCGCGCACCGTGCTCCGCACCGCGCAGATCGCGCGGATCGGCACCTTCGTGGCGCCGCTTTTCCTGGGCTTCGCGGTGCTGATGCCGCTGCTGCCCTGGACCACGCGCTACGGGCTCGACCTCGGCGTGCTCGTGCTCACCTATGTGATGCTCGGCTGGGGGCTGAACATCGTGGTCGGCCTCGCGGGGCTGCTGGACCTCGGCTACGTCGCCTTCTACGCGGTGGGCGCCTACACCTACGCGCTGCTGTCCACCACCTACGGTCTGTCCTTCTGGGTCTGCCTGCCGCTGGCGGGGATCTTCGCGGCCTTCGCGGGGGTGCTGCTGGGCTTTCCCGTGCTGCGCCTGCGGGGCGACTACCTCGCCATCGTGACGCTGGCCTTCGGCGAGATCATCCGCGTGGTGCTGCTCAACTGGGTGTCGCTCACGGGCGGCCCGAACGGCATCTCGGGCATCCCGCGCCCCTCCTTCTTCGGGCTGAGCTTCAGCGCGGGGGGCGGCCCCGGCACCTTCTCGGACTTCTTCGGGCTGGAGCCATCGCCCACGCACCGGGCGGTGTTCCTGTACTACCTCATTCTCGTGCTCGCCCTGCTGACGAACTGGGTGACCATCCGCCTCCGCCGCCAGCCCCTGGGCCGCGCCTGGGAAGCGCTGCGCGAGGACGAGATCGCCTGCCGGGCGCTCGGCATCAACGTGACCAACACCAAGCTGACGGCCTTCGCCATCGGCGCCATGTTCGGCGGCTTCGCCGGTGCCTTCTTCGCGACGCGCCAGGCCTTCGTCTCCCCCGAAAGCTTCACCTTCATCGAGAGCGCGATCATCCTCGCCATTGTCGTGCTCGGCGGGCTGGGCAGCCAACTCGGCGTCGCCATCGCGGCGCTGGTGCTGATCGGCGGCTTCGAGGCCTTTCGTGACCTCGAGGAGTACCGGATGCTGGTCTTCGGCGCGGCCATGGTGGTGATCATGGTCTGGCGGCCGCGCGGGCTGGTCTCCACCCGTCGCCCCTCCGTGGCCCTGGGGGAACGCCGCGCGATCTCGGGCGACCTCGTCGGGGAGGGCCACGGATGAGCGCGCCCTCCCATGCCCCGCGTGACGTGCCGATCCTTGAGGTGCGCGAGCTGGTGATGCGCTTCGGCGGGCTGACCGCGGTGAACCACGTCACCTTCAACGCCATGGCCGGCGACATCACGGCGGTGATCGGGCCCAACGGCGCGGGCAAGACCACCGTGTTCAACCTGATCACCGGTTTCTACAAGCCGAGCGCGGGGGAGATCATCCTGCACGGCCCGGGCGGGCAGAAGCCGCTGCACGCGACGGTCGGGCACCGGATCGCGCAGAGCGGGGTCGCCCGCACCTTCCAGAACATCCGCCTCTTTCCGGGCATGACGGTGCTGGAGAACCTGCTGGTCGCCCAGCACAACACGCTCCAGGCCGCGACGGGCTTCGGCATCGCTGCCGTGCTGGGCCTGGGCCGCTACCGCCAGGCGGAGCGCGAGGCGGTGGCGCTCGCGCGGCGCTGGCTGGAGGCGACGCGGCTGATCGAGCGCGCCGACGACCCCGCGGGCGCCCTGCCCTATGGCGCGCAGCGGCGGCTCGAGATCGCACGGGCCATGTGTACCAACCCCGTGCTGCTCTGCCTGGACGAGCCCGCGGCTGGCCTCAACCCCCGCGAATCCGAGGAACTGGCCGAGCTGATCCAGCTCATCCGCGCGGAAGGCTGCTCCATCCTGCTGATCGAGCACGACATGGGCGTGGTGATGCGCATCTCCGACCGCGTGGTGGTGCTGGACCACGGCCGCAAGATCGCCGACGGCACGCCCGCCGCCGTGCGCGCGGACGAGCGGGTGATCGCCGCCTATCTCGGCGAGGGCGACGAGGACGATGCGCCCGCCGCCCCCGCCCCGGAGGGCGTGGCGTGAGCGCGATGCTGCGGATGGAGGGCGTCACCGCCGCCTATGGCGCGGTGGAGGCGCTGCGGGGCGTGTCCGTGCATGTGGACAAGGGCGAGATCGTCACGCTGATCGGCGCCAACGGCGCCGGCAAGTCCACGCTGCTGATGACCATCTTCGGCGCGCCCCGCGCCCGCGCCGGCCGCGTGGTGTTCGAGGGGCGCGACATCACGGCCATGCCCATGCACGAGATCGCCCGCGCCGGCATCGCCCAGGCGCCCGAGGGCCGCCGCATCTTTCCGCGCATGAGCGTGCGCGAGAACCTGCTGATGGGCGCCCAGTCCTTCGGCGTGGACCCCGGCCCCGGGCTGGAGCAGGCCTTCACCTTGTTTCCCCGGCTGAAGGAGCGCGAGGCGCAGCGCGGCGGCACGCTCTCGGGCGGGGAGCAGCAGATGCTGGCGATCGGCCGGGCGCTGATGTCGCGTCCCCGGCTGCTGCTGCTGGACGAACCCTCGCTTGGCCTCGCGCCGCTGGTGGTGCGGCAGATCTTCACGGCCATCCGCACGCTGAACGCGGAAACGGGGCTGACCGTGCTGCTGGTGGAGCAGAACGCCAACCAGGCGCTGCGGCTGGCGCACCGGGGCTACGTGCTGGTCACCGGCCGCATCACGCTGGAGGGCACGGGGGCGGAGCTTCTCGCCCGGCCCGAGATCCGGGACGCCTATCTCGGAACCCATTGAAGCCGGGGCGGGCAGCGCCCTAGGCTCCGCCGCAAACTCACACCAACCGGAGGCTTACCATGACCATGCAGCGCCGCACCCTTCTGGGTGCCTCCATCGCGACGCCGGCGGTCCTTGCCGCGGGCGGCGCCATGGCCCAGGCCCGCGGGCCGATCCGCGTTGCCGTCGCCGGGCCGCTCACCGGCTCCAACGCCACCTTTGGCGCCCAGATGCGCGAGGGCGCGACCCAGGCCGTGACCGACCTGAACGCATCCGGCGGCGTGCTGGGCCAGCAGCTCGTGCTGGAAACGGGTGACGACGCCTGCGACCCGCGCCAGGCGGTGTCGGTGGCGAACCAGCTCGCGGGGCGGCAGGTGCGGGTGGTGATCGGGCATTACTGCTCCGGCTCGTCCATTCCCGCCAGCAAGGTCTATGCGGAGGAAGGCGTGCTG
Organism: Muricoccus vinaceus; assembly: GCF_042433125.1. NCBI lineage: Bacteria > Pseudomonadati > Pseudomonadota > Alphaproteobacteria > Acetobacterales > Roseomonadaceae > Muricoccus > Muricoccus vinaceus. The sequence goes on from NZ_JBHLVZ010000002.1 coordinate 591,324, forward strand.
CAGATCAGCCCGGCCTCCACCAACCCGCGCTACACCGACGAGGGCGCCTGGAACACCTTCCGCACCTGCGGGCGCGACGACCAGCAGGGCGCGGTCGCCGGCAAGTACATCGCGGAAACCTTCAGGGGCAAGCGCGTCGCGATCCTTCATGACAACTCCGCCTATGGAAAGGGCCTGGCGGACGAGACCAAGAAGTCGCTGAATGCCGCGGGCGCCACGGAAGCGATCTATTCCGCCTACACGCCTGGCGAGCGTGACTACAACGCGCTGGTGTCGCGGCTGAAGGCCACGAACATCGATGTCATCTATGTCGGCGGCTACCACACCGAGGCCGGGCTGATCGTGCGCCAGGCCAAGGAGCAGGGCATGGCCGTGACGCTGATCGGCGGCGACGCCCTGATGACCAACGAGTTCTGGCAGATCAGCGGCGCCGCAGGCGAGGGCACGATGATGACCTTCCCCTCCGACCCCCGGAAGCGCCCGACGGCGGCCGAGGTGGTGGCCCGCTTCCGCGCCCGCAACGTCGATCCCGAGGGCTTCGTGCTCTACACCTATGCCTCCACCCAGGTCTGGGCGGAGGCGGCGAAGAAGGCCAACACGGTCGATCCCCGCCGCGTGGCCGAGACCATCAAGTCGTCCGGCCCGTGGCAGACGGTGCTCGGCCCGATGAGCTTCGACCGCAAGGGCGACGTGACCATTCCGGACTACGTCTTCTATGTCTGGAAAAATGGCAGCTATGCCGAGGTGAACGCCTGATATCGGGCTTGAACCGGCGAAAGACGCCTCCCATCTCCCGTAGCGTCAACAACAGAAAGGAGGTGATCCGGTGTCTCATCGCATTAACCAGGGTTCCGCGACCGCAGTCCGGATCACCGTGCAGGGCTGAACGCGCCGCACTGATGTTCGGGCCGTGAGGTTCCCAGGAACCGCGGCCTGAGCGACGCGAAGCAGCGACCTTCACGGGTCACCAGACGAGCGAGGCCGCGAACCGGCCACGCGATGGGAAGGCCTCGGCGGTGCACCGCCGGGGCCTTCTGCGTATCCAGCCGCCCTGGAAGCAACACATGACGTAGCATCCATGTCACGCCGCGCCACTCAGTCGCTCGGCATGGGCAACCCCGGCCCACAACCCTTCGTTGCACCGCCCAGGCCACCATGGCCATGAGAAGGTTGCCAACGAATGTCCGACACCATGTCAACAACCCGCGCCGCCGTGCCCGAGGGCAGCCCGGTGCTGCGCCACCGCATCTCCTGGGGCGCCATCCTCGCCGGCGCGCTGGTCGCCGTCGTTATCGGTGCGTCGCTGAACATCCTCGGCGCCGGCATCGGCCTCACCGCCGTGGATGCCCAGGCGCATGACACCCCCTCGGGCAGCACCATGGGCATCGCCAGCGCGGTCTGGCTGCTCTTCTCCAACCTCCTGGGCCTCGCGATCGGCGGCTATGTGGCGGCCCGGCTGTCCGGCACCACCGACCGCGGCGACGCGACCCTGCACGGCGCGGCGGTCTGGGCCACGGCCTTCCTCGTTTCCGCCCTGCTGCTGAGCAGCCTGGTTTCCGGCGCCGCCAACACCGCGGGCTCCGCGCTCTCGGGCGTGATGAGCGGCGTCTCCTCCGCGGCCGGCACGGCCGTGCGCGCGGCCGCGCCGCAGGTCGATCCCTCCCAGCTCGCCGAGCGCGCCCGCGTGGCCCTGTCCGGCCCGGCCGACCCCGCGCGGATGACGCCCGAGCAGCGCGCCGCCGAGATGACGGAGCTTCTGGGCAAGCGCGTCACGGGTGGCGAGCTTTCGGGTGACGACCGCACGCGGCTGAACCGCCTCGTGGCCGCCGAGGCCGGCATTCCCGAGCAGGAAGCCGCTGCCCGCGTGCAGGCCTACGAGGCCGAGGCGCAGCGCGTGGCGCAGGAAGCCGAGCGCCGCGCGCGCGAAGCCGCCGACGCCTCCGCGAAGGCCGCGTCCATCACCGCCTTCTCGGTCTTCGCGGCACTGCTGCTGGGGGCGATCGCCGCCATCATCGGCGCGCGCACGGGCACGCGGGACATGGTCTACCTGGCCTCGCGCCGCACCTGAGCCGAGGCTGTCTCAGGGTCCGGCCCGAAGGGGCCGGGCCCGTCCTCCGCTGGGCGTGGCGGTTATCCCGGCACGCCCACGGGATGGTAGTTGCGCGAATACCAGATCAGCGCGGGCTGCTGCGCCCCAAGGCGGATGGCCTGCACCTGGGCGAAGATCACGCTGTGCGTGCCCTTCTCCACCACGTCCTCCACCACGCAGTCGAGCGAGGCCACCGCTTCCTCCAGCACGGGAGCGCCGGTGATCAGCGTGCTCCAGCTTCCCGCCTCGAAGCGGCTTTCCCGCCCGGCTCCCGTGAAGCCCGCGAAGACGTTGGCGAGTTCCTGCGCGTCCGCCGGCAGCACGTTGACGCAGAGCACGCCATTCGCCTTGGCCACCGGGTTCAGGCTGCTGGTGAGGTTCATGCAGACGATGATGGTGGGCGGCGTGTCCGTGACGCTGCACACGGCGCTGGCGGTGATGCCCACGCGCCCCGCAGGGCCATCGCTGGTCACGATGGTCACGGCGGCCCCGAGGCGGGCCATGGCGTCCCGGAACTCCTGGCGGCTCGGCTCCATCGCGGCTCCTCCTTGCGGCATCGCGCCCAGGTATCGCCCCGTTCGGCGGGCTTTCATAGGGGCAGCCGGCCGGCGCAAGGGGCTGGCAGGCGGGCGGACCCAGGGTTCAGATAGGGAGATGACCCCTTCCCCACCCGGCGCCTGGCAGCCCACGCGCCGGGGCGTGCTCGGCGCCGCCCTTGCCGCGCCCGCCGCCGCGCAGGACACCTGGCCGGACCTCGCCCGCATGGCGCTGGCGCCGATCCGCGCCGCGGCGGCGGCGGCAGACGGCCCCGTGCTGCTGAAATCCTTCACCACCGGGGGTGGGGAGGATTTCGACCGGGTCCATGCCGAAGTGGCCTTCACCTACGACAACGCCCTCGCGGGGCTCGCCTTGCTGGCGGGCGGGGAGCGCGCCCTGGCCGCCCGCATCGCCGACGCCCTGCGCCTCGTGCAGGAACAGGACCGCCACTGGCGCGACGGCAGGCTGCGCAACGCCTATGCCGCGGGGCGCGTCCATGCGGAAGCACCGCGGAGTGCCCGCCCTCCGGGCTGGTGGGACGCGGCGCGCGGACAATGGCTGGAGGACGGGTACCAGGCCGGCAGCGCCGCCGGGCCGGCCGCCTTCGCCATGCTGCTCTGGACGGCGCTCGGCGATGCGCCTTTCCTGCGGGCGGCCGCGCGGGCGGCGGACTGGCTGGAGGGGCTGCGCGCCCCCGCCGGCTTCCGCGGCGGCACCATCGGGCACGAGCCGTCGCCGGACGTCCTGCCATGGGTCAGCACCGAGCAGAACCTGGACCTCGCCGTCGCCTTCGCGCGCCTGGGCCGGAACGCCGCGGCCGAACACGCCTCGGGGTTCGTGCGTTCGATGTGGATGCCGCCCGAACGCCGCTTCGCCATGGGCCTGACGCCGGAGGGGGCGGTCAATCCCGGAAGCGCGCTGGACGCCAATCTCTGGCCCGCCCTCGCCTGGCCCGGCCAGGGATTCGAGGGCGCGCTGGACTGGGTGCTGGCCCGCCACGGCCTGCCCGCCGGCGCCCCCGCGGCGGAGCTGGACGGGCTGGACTTCAACGACGACCGCGACGGCATCTGGCTCGAAGGCACGGCGCAGGCCGCGCTGCTGCTGCGCCGGCTGGGGCGCGGCGCCCTGGCGGCGCGCCTCGCCGCCACCATGGCGCGCCATCGCCGGCCCGACGGCTGGATCGCGGCCGCCAGCATCCCCTGGCTGACCACGGGGCTCGGCACCGGTCTGCGCCCGGGAGCGGCGGATTTTCTTTATCCCGCCCGCGGGCACCTGGCGGCCAATGCCTGGGCGGCGCTGACCGCGCTGGATGCCAGCCCCTTCGACCAGGCCAAGGCCTCGTCGCGTTAGCCATCCCGCAACCGGTTCGCGGAGATAATGGCGGGCAACACAGTGCAGGGTTAAACCATGTTCGGCCGCCCCGGAAAACAGCAGAGCGCGCTCGCACGCGTCGTGGCGCTGGATGCGCTGCGGGCCAATATCATGGTCGCGGACCGCGACCTCACCATCACCTACGCCAATCCTTCCGCCATGGCGCTGATGCGCGAGGCCGAGGCGGACCTGAAGAAGGAATTGCCCCGCTTCAGCGCGGACAAGCTGATCGGCAGCAACATCGACGTGTTCCACAAGAACCCCGTCCACCAGCGCAAGATGCTTGCCGGCCTGACGAAGCCGCATGCCGCGACGATCCGGGTCGGCTCGCGCGTCTTCGACCTGCTGGTTTCACCGCTCAGCGCGAAGGGGCGCCCGCTCGGCTTCGTGGTGGAATGGGCGGACGCCCAGGATCGCCTGGAAAACTTCGACTACGCCGCGCAGATGCGTGCGATCAGCCGCTGGCAGAGCGTCATCTCCTTCACCACCGACGGCACCATCCTCAGCGCCAACGAGAACTTCCTGCGGACGATGGGCTATTCGCTGGAGGAGGTTCTCGGCAAGCATCACTCCATCTTCGTCGAGCCTTCCTTGCAGGATGCCCCGAACTATCGCGAGTTCTGGGCAAAGCTGCGCACCGGCGAGTACCAGGCGGCGCAGTTCAGGCGCATCCGCAAGGATGGAAGCGGCGTCTGGATCGAGGGCTCCTACAATCCCATCCTCGATGCCGCCGGCAAGGTGGAGAAGATCGTCAAGTTCGCCACCGATATCTCTGGCCAGGTTGCGCTCCTGTCCGACCTGAAGGGGCTGATCGACGGCAACTTCGGCGAGATCAACAGCGCGATCGACCTTTCCCTGAACGAGGCCCGATCGGCGGCGCGCGCGGCGGAGGAAACGGCGGAGAACGTGCAGACGGTGGCCGAAGCGGCCGGGCAGCTCGCATCCTCGGTCAGCGAGATCGCCCAAAGCATGGCCAAGTCCCGCATCGCGACGGAGAACGCCTCCCAGCAGGCCAGCCTGGGCGAGGAAAGCACGGCCAAGCTGATGGCCGCCGCGCAGGCGATGAGCGGCGTGGTCAGCCTGATCCAGAGCATCGCGGGACAGGTGAACCTTCTGGCGCTGAACGCCACGATCGAGGCCGCGCGTGCCGGCGAGGCCGGCAGGGGCTTCGCCGTGGTGGCGAGCGAGGTCAAGAACCTCGCCGGCCAGACCGCCATGGCCACCGAAAAGATCGCGCATGAGATCGAGGAGGTCCAGTCCACCTCCGGCGCCGTGGCGGGCACGCTTTCGGCGATACGACAGGCCGTGGAATCGGTGCGCGAAAGCGTCGCCGTGACCGCCTCCGCCGTGGAGGAGCAGAGCGCGGTGACCACCGGCATGTCCACCAGCATGGGCAGCGCGTCGAGCGCCGTGCGCACCGTCTCGGCCAGTGTCGGGCAGATCTCCGCGGCCGTGAACCAGGCGGCGGTCGCCGTGACCAAGGCCAAGGAAGCAGCCCAGGTCCTCGTGCGGTGAACTCCTGGCGGCGCACCGGCTCCTCCGGCGGACGGTGAAAGGGACCGCCTCTGGCAAGCCCGGGGGCGAGGGCCTAACCTCGACGTGGAGGAACCCGCCATGACGCCATCGAGCCTTGAGGCCCTGGCCGCATCCGTGCCCGATGGCGCGCTGCTGGCCCTGCCACCCGACAACTCCCTGCCCTCTGTGGCGCTGGCAAAGGCGCTGGTGCGGCGGGGCGCGCGGGGATTGCGTCTGCTCGGCGTTCCCGTCTCGGGCTTCGCGACCGACCTGCTGATCGGTGCCGGCTGCGTGGCAGAGGTGGAAACCAGCGCGGTGTCGCTCGGCGAGGCCGGCTTCGCGCCGCGCTTCTCCGCGGCCGTGCGCGCCGGCAGCATCACCGTGCGGGACGCGACCTGCCCGGCCATCCACACCATGCTCCAGGCCGCGGAGAAGGGCGTGCCCTTCATGCCACTGCGGGGCGTCATCGGCAGCGACATCCTGGCGCACCGGCCGGACTGGCGGGTGGTGCAGAACCCGATGTCCGTGGCCCCCGACCCGATCCTGGTGGTGCCTGCCCTTCACCCGGACGTGGCGGCCATCCACGCGGTGATGGCGGACAAGGAAGGCAACCTCTGGGTCGGGCGGCGGCGTGAATGCGCGACGCTGGCCCATGCCGCGCGCAGGCTGCTGGCGACGGTGGAGCGGGTGGTGCCCGGCAACCTGCTGGAGGACGAGCGCCTGGCCGCCGGCACCATCTCGGCCACCTATGTGGAGGCCTTCGCGGTGGCGGAGCGGGGGGCGCATCCCGTGGCCCTGCTGGACGAATACGGCTTCGACGCCGCCTATGTCGCCGCCTATGCCCGCGCCGCCCGCACGGAGGAAGGCTTCCGGGCCTGGGCGGAGGAGCACGTGTTCGGCCGGGCCGCAAGCGCGCGGGCGGCCGCCGAATGAGCGCCGTTCAGCCCGAGGAGCGTCTGGCGGCGGCGCTGGCACGGTTGATCCTCGACCCTTCCGCGCCGCCGGCGCGCCACATCGCGGTCGGCGCCGCCTCCCCCATCCCCGCGGCGGCCTGCTGGCTGGCCGCGAAATCCGGGCATCCCGTGCGGCTTTCCCTGCTGCACAAGCGCTCCGGCAACCCCTTCACCGAGGGTTCGCGGGAGCTGTTCGACCTGACGGGACAGGGGCGGATCGACCTGTTCTTCCTAGGTGGCGGCCAGATCGACGGGCAGGCCAACATCAACCTCATCGGCACCGGCGAATGGCCGGGCGCGGGTGTGCGCTTCCCCGGCTCCTTCGGCTCGGCCTTCATGTACCTCATGACGCCGCGCACCATCCTGTTCCGGGAGGAGCACTCGCCGCGCGTCCTGGTGCCGCGCGTGGCGCATGTTTCCGCGCCCGGCGTGTCGCCGCCGGAGGTGTTCCGGCGTGGCACGGCGCAGGCGCTGGTGACCGGGCGCTGCGTGTTCCGCTTCGATCCCGCCCTTGCGCGCTTTATGTTGGAAAGCGCGCACCCGGGGGAGAGCCTTGCCTCCATCCGCGCGGAAACCGGCTTCGACTTCGATGCGCCGGCCGAAGTGCCGGTGACGCCCGACCCGACCTCCGCCGAGCTGGCGCTGCTGCGCGGCCCTGTCTGCGACGAGATGCTGGAAACCTATCCTGAGTTCTGCGGCCGGGTGTTCTCCAGGGCCGAGGTCGCGTAGCGCCGGCACGGATCCGCCCGGCACGAAGGCTGGCGCCGACAATGAAGGGCGCGTTCGACCGGCCGGGCGGAGCCGCTGGCCGGTTGGTCCGGATGTCCGCGCCGTTCAGCCCAGCCCGCCTGCCGGGGAAGCACGGACTGCCAGCGCCCAGAAGGCTTCCGCCACCGGGCTGAGCGGAGTGACAGGGCGGATCAGCCGGATGTCGAGCACGATGTCCGCGGCAAGCGGCGCGGCACGGTGCAGGCTGCCATCCGCCAGGTCCGCGGCCACGAGGCTTTCCGGCAGCCAGGCGATGCCCCGGCCGGTGCGCGCCATCGTCCGCAGCGTCGCCGCATGGTGGGCGCTGAACACCGGGTCCAGCCGCCTCGCCAGGTTCTCGGGCAAGGCGGCTGCCACGATCCGGCCCAGGCCGGATTCCGGGCTGTAAGCCAGGAAGGGCAGCCGCGGCCCCAGGGCCGCGCCTGGCGCCACCACGGGCAGCAGCTGGTCCCCGCCGATCCGCTGCGCCACGAAACGCTGCGGGTCGAGGCGCGAGGGCGCGGAGGGGTGATGGTGACAGAGCAGGAAACCCGCCTGTCCCCGCAGCATCAACTGCTCGCAACCCTGCAGGCTGTCCGAGACGAGGGCGACGGCGCCGAGCGGGGCTTCCTGCTCGAGCGCGCGCCACCAGGCCGGAAAGAAACCGAAGGAGAGAACATGGGTGGCGGCGAAACGCAGGGTCACCCGCGTCTTCTCCGCCGCGGCGCGCGCCGCCTCCCGTCCCTCCGCCATGCAGCGCAGCGCGTCGGCCAGCAGGGGGCGCAGCGCCTCGCCCGCCGGGGTCAGGGCGATGGGATGAGCCTCGCGGTCAAAGAGGAGCGCGCCGGCCCAGTCCTCCAGCGAGCGGATGCGGCGGCTGAAGGCGGGCTGGGTGACGTGCCGCAGGGCGGCGGCGCGGGAGAAGTTGCCGGTTTCCGCGAGCGCCCGGAAATCCTCCAGCAGGGCGAGGTCCAGGGTCATGCCGATACCTTATCACGCGAGGCGTGATTAGCATTGGCGCCTCCGCCGGGTCCAATCCATGGTCCGCCCGCCAGGAAGGAGACCGCCATGCGTATCGTGGACCTGCGGGAGGTGACGGCGCCGATCGCCTCATCCATCGCCAATGCCTACATCGACTTCAGCAAGATGACCTTGTCCCTCGTCGCGGTGGTGACGGACGTGGTGCGGGACGGGCGGCGGGTGGTGGGCTACGGCTTCAACTCCAACGGCCGCTACGGCCAGGGCGGGCTGATCCGGGAGCGTTTCGCGCCCCGCCTGCTGGAGGCGCCGCCGGACTCCCTGCTGAACGAGGCCGGCGACAACCTGGACCCCGACCGGATCTGGGCCACGCTGATGAAGAACGAGAAGCCGGGCGGACATGGGGAACGCTCGGTGGCCGTCGGCACCATCGACATGGCGGTGTGGGATGCCGTCGCGAAGATCGCGGGCAAGCCGCTGTTCCGCCTCCTGGCGGAGCGCCACGGGCGCGAGGCGGAGCCGCGCGTCTTCGTCTACGCCGCCGGCGGCTACTACTACCCGGGCAAGGGGATCGAGCAGTTGCGCGCGGAGATGCGCAGCTATCTCGACCGCGGCTACTCCGTCGTGAAGATGAAGATCGGCAACGGCATCGCCGAGGACCGGCCGCGCATCGAGGGCGTGCTCAAGGAGCTGGACGGCAAGGCCCGGCTGGCCGTGGACGCCAACGGCCGCCTCGGGCTGGAGGACGCCATCGCCTACGCCAAGATGCTGCGGGACTACCCCCTGTTCTGGTACGAGGAGGCCGGCGACCCGCTGGACTACGCCCTCCAGGCCGCGCTGGCCGAGTTCTACCCGGGCCCCATGGCCACCGGCGAGAACCTGTTCAGCCACCAGGACGCCCGCAACCTCCTGCGCCACGGCGGCATGCGCCCGGACCGCGACTGGCTGCAATTCGACTGCGCCCTGTCCTACGGGCTCTGCGAGTACCAGCGCACCCTTCGCGAGCTCGCCATCGCCGGCTGGTCGCCGTCCCGCTGCATCCCCCATGGCGGGCACCAGATGTCGCTGAACATCGCGGCCGGACTGGGGCTGGGCGGCAACGAGAGCTACCCGGACCTGTTCCAGCCCTATGGCGGCTTCCCCGACGGCGTGCGGGTGGAGGACGGGCACATCACCATGCCCGACCTTCCCGGCATCGGCTTCGAGGGCAAGAGCGACCTTATCAAGGTCATGCGCGAACTCGCGGAATAGTCCGGCTTGAGCGCGCGGGCGCATGGGGGCAGAACGGCGCCAACGGAGGACGAACCCATGACCGACGCGCTGCCCCAACCGGAGGCCGGAACCGTGAGCCCCGGAGCCCTGGCCGGAATCCGCGTGATCGACCTCACGCGCGTGCTCGGCGGCCCCTACTGCACCATGATCCTCTCGGACCATGGGGCGGAGGTGATCAAGATCGAGCCGCCCCAGGGCGACGAGGTCCGCGCCTGGGGCCCGCCCTTCCTGGATGGCACCGCCAGCTACTTCCTCGGCGTGAACCGCAACAAGCGGAGCATCGCGCTCGACCTTTCCAAGCCCGAAGGCCGCGAGGTGCTGCTGCGCCTGCTGGAGGGGGCGGACGTGCTGGTGGAGAACTACAAGCCCGGCAGCATGGAGAAGTGGGGCATCGGCTACAACAAGCTGGGCGAGCGCTTTCCCCGCCTGGTGCACTGCCGCGTTTCCGGCTTCGGCGCCACGGGGCCGCTGGGCGGGCTGCCCGGCTACGACGCGATCGTTCAGGCCATGGTCGGGCTGATGTCCATCAACGGGGAGCCGGGCAGCGGGCCGCTGCGGATGGGAACCCCGGTGGTGGACCTCGCCACCGGCCTCTACTCCACCATCGGCATCCTGATGGCGCTGCAGGAGCGGGAGCGATCGGGGCGCGGGCAGTACATCGACATGACGCTGCACGACTGCGGCATGGCGCTGCTGCACCCCCAGGCCGCGAACCACTTCCTGAACGGCAAGCGCCCGGCGGCCACGGGCAACCCGCATCCCAACATCAGCCCCTATTCCAAGTTCCGCACCGCCACCTGCGAGATCTTCGTCGCCTGCGGGAACGAGCCCGCATGGCGCAAGTTCTGCGGCTTCCTGGGCCTCGATCACCTGGTGGACGACCCGCGCTTCGCCACCAACGGCGACCGGGTGGTGAACCGGGGCGACCTCGACACGATCCTCGCCGCCCGCCTGCTGACGGAGGACGGGCACGCGCTCTGCGACCGCATGCTCAAGGCCGGGCTGCCCGCCGGCCCCGTGCTCTTCGTCGATGAAGCGGTGTCGGCGCCCCACACGGCCGCGCGCAACATGGTGGCCGAGATCGGCGAGTTCCGGGCGCTGAACACGCCCATCAAGCTGTCCCGGACCCCCGGCGGCGCCCGTGCGAAACCGCCCGGTTTCAACGAGCACGGAGAGGAGGTTCTCTCGGCCGCCGGCTACTCGGCCGAGGAGATCGAGACGCTGCGCGAAAAGGGCATCCTGGTCACCGCGCCGCGCGGCTGAGCGCGCCTCAGGGGATGGCGGGGCTCTCCGCCGCCTCCCCTTCCGGCGCGGCGGCGCGGGCAAGCTGCGCGCGCAGGTGGTGGTAGGAGCGCAGCGAGAAGGGGATCATCCCCGCATAAAGCAGCCCCGCCGCCGCGAGCGCCGCCCAGGGCTCGGCCACCAGGAGTGCCACATAGCCGGCCGCGCCAAGCAGCAACGGCAGCACCGCCTGCCGCGGCACCTTGTAGTTCTTGAAGGACCAGGTGGGCAGCGTGCTGACCAGCAGCCCAGCCACCCCCACCAGCACCGCCGCCGCGACGACCGGATGGCGGATCGCGCCCGCGAGGCTGTCCCAGCCCCAGCCCTCGAAGGTCAGGGCCGCGAAGATCGGAAACAGCGCGAGCCCCGCCCCGGCGGGCGCGGGCACGCCCGTGAAGAAGCCGGACGGGCGCGGCACGGCACCGGGGGCCGGGGGCTCGTCGATCGCCGCGTTGAAGCGGGCCAGGCGCAGCGCCATGCAGGCGGCGAAGAGGATGCAGGGGATGAAGCCGAAGCCCCGCGCATCGTGCAGCGTCCAGAGGTAGAGGATAAAGGCGGGCGCCACCCCGAAGCACAGGAAGTCCGACAGGCTGTCGAACTCCGCCCCGAAGCGGGAGGTGGCCTTGAGCAGCCGCGCCAGCCTGCCGTCGATGCCGTCGATGAAGGCGGCCACCACGATCAGCGTCACCGCCGGCTCCCAGCGGGCGTCCAGCGCGAAGCGCACCGCCGTCATGCCCGCGCACAGCCCGAGCATGGTCAGAATGTTGGGCAGCAGCCGGTTGAAGGACAGGCCCTGCAGCCGCCGCTGGCCCTTGGGCCGGAAGCGGGGCGTGAAGCGGAAGCGGCGGGGTTGCTGGCTCATGCCGCGTCAGGCCCGGTCCTGGCTGGACGACGCGGTGCTGGAAAGATCGGCGAGCACCGTCTCTCCGCCGATCATGGTCTGGCCGATCTCCACCAGCGGGCGAACGCCCTCGGGCAGGTAGAGGTCGGTGCGGCTGCCGAAGCGGATGATGCCGAAGCGCTCCCCAGCGCGCAGGCGCGAGCCCTCCTTCACGTCGCACAGGATGCGCCGCGCGATGAGCCCGGCGATCTGCACCACCGCGATGTCGCGCCCATCGGGCATGCGGATGGCCAGCGCGTTGCGCTCGTTGTCCACGCTCGCCTTGTCCAGCGAGGCGTTCACGAAGGCACCGTGCCGATAGGCGACGCGCGTGACCGTGCCATCCACCGGCGAGCGGTTCACGTGGACGTCCAGCACCGAGAGGAAGATCGCCACCCGCCAGCGCGGCGCGGGGCCGAGGCCCAGCTCCTCCGGCGGCACCGCGGGCTCGACGGACACCACGTGCCCGTCCGCCGGCGCGATGAACAGGCCGGGGCGCCCGGGCGTGACCCGTTCCGGATCGCGGAAGAAATACAGGCAGAAGCCGGTGAAGGCCGCGCCGAGCCAGAAGAGCCAGCTTCCGAGGATGGCGCCGCCGACCACCGCCACGGCGGCCCCGCCGATCAGGAAGGGACGCCCCGCCGGGTGCGGGGGCGCGAGGACGAGGCGCAGGCTATGCCCGAGTGACATGACGATCCAGCAAAAGGGGAAGTGCGGTTTATGGTTTCTCCGGACCGCCCGGACAACCCTGCCGCTGCCCCGCCGGCCCGGACGAAACGGCCGGACCGTTCCGCACCGGGGTTTTCAGGGCGCCCCGGGCACGGAGAACACCTGGCCGGGGTAGATCCGCGCGGGGTTGCGGATCTGCTCCTGGTTGGCGCGGAAGATCACGGTGTAGCGCGTGCCCTGCCCATAGGTGTCGCGCGCGATGCGCCAAAGGTTGTGCCCGGGCTGCACCACCACCCGCCCCTTCTCCAGCGCACCCGTGGGCAGGGTCTCGCGCTGAAAGGCGACCTCGATCCGCCCGGCCAGGGCGCCCCGGGGCCCTCCCCGCCCGGCCGGGGCGATCTGGTCCACCCGCAGGGTGTGCCGGCCCATGCCGGGCGCCAGCGGGGGAACCAGCGACCAGCGGCCCGCCTCGTCCGCCACGGCGTCGCCCAGGTGCCGGTCGTCGGCGTAAAGGCGGAGCCGGGCACCGGGCGGGGCGGTGCCGGCGAAGCGCATGGCATTGCCCGCGTCGTAATCCACCACGTCCAGCCCGAGGGCGGCCGGCCGCTCGCGCGGGGACAAGGTGCGGGGCGCTGCCGCGCCGGTCGGGGGCATGAGCAGCACAAGCGGCGCCTCGGCCGCAGGCGGGCGCGGCCCGGCATCGCCGGCGGGGCCAGCCCCGGAGGCGCCACGCGGCGGCGCCGTGGCGGCGGCGATCTCCGGCCCGGCGGGGGCGGGGCCGACCACGAGGACCGTATCGGGGCCCTGCAGTTCCTCCCCGCCCGGAATCCGCGACCGCAGGGAAAGCTCCCGCGCGCCGGAGGGCAGCGGCTCGGCTGGCAGGATCACCCATTCCCCGCGCGAATCCGCCCGGGCGCGGCCGATCTCGCGGCCACCGTCATGCAGCGCCACTTCCGCGCCCGGGGCGGCCCGGCCCGCCACCACCACCATGCCCCGGGCGCCCATCCGCACCACGTCGAAACGCGGGGCGGCGCGCGGTGCCTCGGCGCTGGCGGGTGGGGCGGATCCAGGTGCCGGGAACCGCGGCCCTGCCTGGTCCAGGAGCCGCGCGCCCGCTTGCGCCTGATCCGGGACGCGGCCGGCCGAGGACACCGCGGGAGGGCGATCCCGCGTTCCGTAATAGGTGCCGACCGCGACGGTGCAGGCCAGGACCGCCGCGCCGCCGGCAACTCGCAGCCGCGATGCGTCCGTCATGATGGCGTCACTACGGTTTCCCATCGGCCGATAACAAGAGGCAGGTGGTGCGCCCCGCACGGGTCCTGTGGCTTTCCGCCCGCAAGCGCACCGATTCCGGGGCGCGGGGGCATCCCGGGCCTGGGCGGGAACCCGCCGCCCTTCCTATCCTGGCGCCTCGGCGGTGACGGAGAGCGAGAATGGAACAGCCGGCGGGAAAGGCCGTCGCGGCTCCGGCGGAGTCGCCCCCGGCAATGGTGACGCCGGCGGATGTGCCGCTGGCGGATGTGAAAGTCTGGGACGGGTGGATCCGCGCCGTCCACTGGTCGCTCGTGGGCCTGCTCGGCTTCTCCTGGTGGACGGCCGAGACGGGCCGTATGGAGTGGCACATGCTGTCGGGCGAGGTGATCCTGGCGCTGCTGCTGTTCCGCCTGGCCTGGGGCATCGCGGGGTCGGACACGGCCCGCTTCGCCCGCTTCCTGCGCTCTCCCCTCGCGGGGCTTCACCACCTCCGGCACCTGCGGCGGCGGGAGCCAGACACGGAGATCGGTCACAATGCCGCGGGCGGCTGGATGGTGCTGGCGATGCTGCTGGTGCTGCTGACCCAGGCCGTCTCGGGCCTCTTCACCGATGACGGCATCCTGACCAAGGGGCCGCTGGCGCGCAGCGTGCCCGGCCATGTGGCCGATGCCGCGCGCAGCATTCACCTGATCAACTTCGACCTGATCCTGGTGGCGGTCGCGCTGCACATCCTGGCGGTGCTGGCCTATGCGGGGCTGAAGCGGCACGACCTGGTGCGGCCGATGGTGACGGGGTTCAAACGCCTGCCGGCCTCCCTCGCCGCGCGCGCGCCGCGCCTGGGCAGCCCATGGCTGGCCCTGTTCCTGCTGGCGCTGGCGGCGGGCGTGGTCACGGCCATCGCGCGCCAGGGCTGAGCGCGGCCGTGCTGGACCACCGGAGCCTCCCAGGCACCGTCTGGCATCACCGCCCGCGATAGTTCCTGTGGCAGGCCCCGCAGGCCCCACCCATGGCACGGGCCGCCTGGGCGGTGGCGGCGGCATCCCCGCTGGCGGCGGCGGTCCGGAGCGCGCCGGCCGCGGTCACCGCATTCGCCGCCGCGGCCTCGAAGCCCGGGCGCTCGGCCCAGACGCTCGGCAGCGCCTTGGAGCCGTTGTTGTCCGAACCCGGCGGAAAATAGGAGGGAAAGGTCGAGAAGAAGGCGACCATGTCCTCGGTGCGGGGCACCATCTCCCGCACGTTGCCGCCGGCCGTGGCCACGGGGTTGATCGCCTCCAGGTGCCCCTGCATCCGCTTGAGTCCCTCCTTGCGGGCGGTCACCGGATCCGGCTGCGCCAGTGCGGCGCCCGTGCCGAGCAGGGCGACGGAGGAGAGGACGGCAAGGGAGAGCAGGGACGGTCGAGCCATGGGACGCTTTCCGGCTGGGATAACGGAAGCGTAACCGTTTGCCGCAGGGCCGCGCGAGCGATTCGCCAGCAGGGGCGGTGCCGCCACGCCGGTTACCCCGAGATATTCCGGCAATTGCCCGACCCGCCCTTGCTCCCGTCCCGGCACGGCGGTATAGGCCGCCGCCCGGACGCTGTCGTGACGGAGCGTAGCTCAGCCTGGTAGAGCACTGTGTTCGGGACGCAGGGGCCGGAGGTTCGAATCCTCTCGCTCCGACCAACGACAGCACCGATGGACCCCGCCAAGCCCGGCTTGGCGGGGTTTTTCGTGGCCGCGCGGCTGGCAGCCAATGATTTCGCAGCCCGGAAGCTTGTCGTGGCGATCCTGCAACAGTGGCATCCCCATCAAGGACGGGTTGCGCCTGGCAGGAGAGCGCTGGCACGTCCCTCGCAATACCCCTTCGCACCACGCCTGCGCGTGAGGGGGATGAGTTTATGAAAACCAACGCTGTCACAGCCTGCGCCTTTGCCATCGGGCTGTCGCTCGCCGCCGGCTCCGCCGGTGCCTTCGAGCTGGAGGACGCCGGGCTGACCATCGGGGTCACGCCCACCATCTCGTCCGACTACCTGTTCCGCGGCATCAGCCAGACGCAGAACCGCCCGGCCGTGCAGGGCACGGTCGATATCCAGCACAGCACCGGCTTCTATGTCGGCGCCTTCGCCTCCAACGTCTCCTTCCTCGGCACGAATGCCCGACAGGAGGTCGACGCGCTGGCCGGCTGGCGCACCACGGTCGCGGGCGTCAGCCTCGATCTCGGCGGCATCGCCTACACCTATCCGGGCTACCGCAACCCGGCGGGCTCGGGCCTCTTCGACCTCCAGTACTTCGAGCTGTCCGCCAAGGCCTCCTACGAGTTCGAGCCGGTCAAGGTGCTGGGCGCGATCAACTACTCGCCTAACTACCAGCTTGAGTCCGGCACCGGCGTCTATGTCGAGGGCGGCGTCGAGGTGGCCCTGCCCTTCAACCTGACCCTCGGCGGCCGCCTGGGCTACCAGTGGATCCAGAACAACACGCGCTGGGGCTCGCCCGATTTCGCTAACTGGAACGTGACCGTTTCCACCAAGGTCTATGACTTCGTGCTGACCGCCGGCTACTTCGACACCGACCTGAGCCGCAGCGAGTGCTTCGGCGGGCAGAAGATCTGCGCGGCCCGCGGCATGGTCTATCTCAGCCGCACCTTCTGATGCGGAGCGGTGCCCGGGCCCGGCTCCGCCGTCCGCCGGGCTCCTCCTGGCGGCGCGATGCCTATTTTCGCGCCGCCCAGTACATCAACTGGCTGGCTGGCCAGACCCAGGCAACGCCGGCCACGGCGAAATACAGCACGTGCAGCGACCAGTGATGCGGCAGGACGACGTCCGCGAGGGCCACGGCCGCCGCAACGTAGAGCAGAAAGCCCAGGATTCCGGCGATTACCGCCACGGGGACACGCGACATGGGAGGCTCGTGCCGCATTCCGGGTCCGTAGGCTAGTCACTTCCGGTGGCGCAGACCCGCCTGCCGCGTTTGCCCGCCACCCTGGCCCGGCCTATGAGGCGGGCCCCGAACGGAGCCCGCGCGATGACCGACAGCCCCCATGACGCCCAGTCCGTGCAGGGCGCGGGCATGGACCTGAAGCACCACATCCGCGGCATCCCGGATTTCCCCAAGCCGGGCATCCTTTTCTACGACATCTCCACCCTGCTGCGGCACGGCCCGGCCTGGAAGGAGGCGATGCGCCGCCTGGCCGTCCTAGTGCGCCCGCACCGGCCGACGGTGCTGGCCGGAATCGAGAGCCGCGGCTTCCTGGTGGCGGCCCCCCTGGCGCTGGAGCTGGGCCTCGGCTTCGTGATGCTGCGCAAACGCGGCAAGCTACCCGGCGCCATCATCGGGCTGAACTACGCCCTGGAATACGGCACCGACCGGATCGAGATGCAGGCGGACGCGGTGCGTCCCGGCGACCGCGTGGTGGTGCTGGACGACCTTCTGGCCACCGGCGGCACGCTGGCCGCCTGCATCGCCCTGCTCCGTCAGGCCGGGGCCGAGGTGCCCGGGGCAGCGGCGCTGATCGAGCTGACCTTCCTCAAGGGGCGCGATCGGCTGGGCGGCACAGCCTTCGATTCCCTGATCGCCTATGACGACTGAGCGGGCCGCCACATTCCTGCCCCAAGGCAGCGGCAGCGTCTGAGGCGATGACCGCCTCGCCACCGGGCCCGCACCGCCCCGCCGCCGCCCATCCGGGCCGGCGGCCGCTGGCGCTCGGGATGCTGGGAAGCCTTGGCCTCGCCCTGGCCGGCGCGGCCGCAGCTCAAGGCCTGGAGGGCGCGACCATCCTCGCCCCAGGGCCGGAGGACGGCGGCAGCGCGCGCTGGGCCGCGCGGGCGGGTGCGGCCCTGGCGCGCGGAATCCAGCGGCCGGGGGCCATGCGCCTCAGCCTTCTCGGTGGTCCCGACGGGGTGACGGCGGCAAACCGCTTCGCGACCCTGGACGGTTCCGGCCCGAGCCTCCTCGCATTGCCCGGGCACACCTGCCACGCGCGCCTCGCCGGTGCCACCCGCGCCCGCTTCGAGCCGCGCGCCTGGATGCCCCTGCTGCTTTCCTGGCATGGCGCCGTGCTGGCCGGACGCGGCCCCGTGCCGGGACGCGGCGCCACGCCCCTGCGGGTCGCCATGCCCTCCCCCGATGCGCCGGAGGCGGCGGCGCTCGCGGCGCTGGACCTGCTGGGCGTGGCGGCGCAGGGCGTCATCGGCCAGCCGGAAGCCGCCTTCGCCTCGGGCGAGGCCGACGCCCTGATCGTGCTGGGCCCCGAACCCCTGCTGCGCGCGCAGGCGCTGGGGGCGGCTCCCTGGTACGGCTTTCCCGTTCCCGGGGAGGCGGAACCCGCGGAGGTGCCCTCCTTTCCGGCCACCTCGCCGGGGGCGCAGGCCATGGTGGCGGCCGTGGCGGCGATGCAGGTGCGGGCGGCGCTGGTCACGCCCGTGCTCACGGCCGCGGACAGCGTGGCGGCCTGGCGCCTGGCCGCCACGCGCTGGCAGGACGAGGAACGCGCCCTTCCCACAGAGGGGCTGCCGCTGGTTGGCGCCGCCGCAGCCGCTGCCTTTGCCCTGCTGCTTCCCGGCCCCGATGCGGTGCTGGATTACCGCCACTGGCTGGACCGCCGCCTGGGCTGGCGTCCCGCCTGAGCTTGGGCGGCCAGGGCTCAGCCGGTCAGCCCATCAAGCGGCACCGCCGCCCTTCAGGTGAGGAGCGAGAGCAGCGAGGTGGCGTTGCCGCCGGCTCCGCCGTTGGCCGCCATGATGTAGCGCTCCGCAAGCTTGGTGGCCTGCCTGGGGTCCGTGAGCTTGGAAAGATCGAGCCGGGATGTGACCGCGCGCGCCTGGGTGGTGACCTCCTGGATGGCCAGGGCATCGGGCAGGCCGAGCGCGCCCGTGACCACGCGGCGCAGCACGCTGTTCCCCAGCACCTCGTAGACGCCGAGAGCCTTTCCCGTCGCCATGCGGTTCCGGAAGTAGAGCGCGTCGGAAATGCCGCCCGCTTCGGTGTCCTTGGAAAGGCGCCATTGATAGGCGGTGTAGCTGCTGGCCAGCTTGTTCTGCACCGCCGGGTCGCGCAGCGCGTCCATCCCGCGCGCGGCGAGGTTGAGGGTGGCGGCCGCCGACTTCCACCGCGTATCCGACAGCCTCGAGGCCACCGAGCCCGCGTCCGCGGGATCGGAGGCCAGCGCGCGGGCGGCGAGCCCCGGCATGTCCACCGCATCCGGCAGGCCCAGCGCCGGCAGCAGCACGGTCAGCACCCTCGGGTCGCGCAGCGCGGCCTGCACGTCCTTGGCGCGGGAGACGCCCTCGGTGAAGCGCGCGATGGCGAGCTTCACCGAGGAATCCTTGGCCATCTGGCCGACGCCCTTGGTTTCCGCATCCGCCCTGGAGGCGCGGCGGAGCGCGAGAACCGCGGTGGCACCATCCACCGAGGCGGAGGATGAGGTGCCTGCGCCGAGCAGCGCGAGGGCGATCGAGCCCGACATGCCCCCTCCCCGCTGCTCAGGCCTGCCCGGCCAGCCCGGCCGCGATGTTCTCGTTCACCTCGATCAGGAAGGCGAGGTCGGGCTTCTCCGCTTCCATCTCACGCAGCACGGTCCGGCCGACGGAAACGATGGAGGCGCGGAGCGGCGCCGGAAGCCCGTTGGTGGGGTCCACCAGCACGCCCTCCACCGCCAGCCAGAGCCGGCGGTTGTCGGCCAGGGCACGGATGGCCCGAAGGCCCATCTCCGCCCCCTCCCCCTGCGCGGCGCGAAGCGCGCCGGTCACGCGCCGGAACACGTCCGCCTCCTGCGAACGGACGGGCATGCCCGCGCGCGCGGCACCATACGCGCGCGTGGGGTTCGGACGGGGCATCATGCGGTGATCTCCTCCGGGGCGGGGCGGGAGTTGGGGGGTGGAGCGATGCCGAGCACCGCTTCCTCGTGCCGCATCACGCGGCGGGCCAGCTTAAGGGCGGTGTAGCAATCGTCCTCCTCCGCCGCCGAGAGCGCGCGGTCGAGCATAGCGCCGGCCAGGGCGGAGGTGGTGGCCGCCTGGAACTCCGCGATCAGCGCGCGCGCGGATTCCAGGCCGCGCTCCCGCTCGTCCTCCGTGCCGATATAGGCGGTCTGGAGGGCGAAGTAGATGCGCCGCGCCGGCGTGACCGCGGCCTCGGGCGGGAGGATCTGCTTGCCGAACAGGAAGCGGGCCTTCGCCGTCAGCTCGATGCGCGTGCGGTTGCGGAAGCGGATGGGGGCGCCGTTGACGACCATCAGGTCGCCCTGGCGCAATTCAAGAACCAACGTGGACACGGTCTTCGCGTTCCTTCGTGGCAGGCGGTGGGCGGCATGGGGGGAAGTGCCAGCCACCGCCGCCGGGGGCGTATCGCCGCCCGGCGCGATGGAGGGGAAACGGAGCGTGGCGCCGCGGATCTTTCACGACGCCGCGCCGTTCAGCGGAACAGGCTCAGCAGGCTCTGCGGCGCCTGATTGGCGATGCTGAGCGCCTGGGTGCCGAGCTGCTGCCGGATCTGAAGCGCCTGGAGCTTGGCACTTTCCTTCGCGAGGTCGGCGTCCACCAGGGCACCGACGCCCGTGTCCAGCGCGTCCATCTTCTCCTTGTTGTAGGAAACCTGCGAGTCCAGGTAGTTGCTGTTGCCGCCGAAGGTGTTCAGCGCCGTGTTGATCGCCCCCATCTTCGTGGTGAAGTCGCCGGTGAGGGCGGTGGCCGCCGCCGCCGCATCCGTGGGCACGGTCGCGATGGTCAGGTTCGCGGAGTCCACCGCCGTGAGCGTGTAGGTGGTGCCCTTCTCGTTGCGCACCGTCGCGATGTTGCCGCCGCCCGAGGCGGTGGCGGTGCTGAGAAGCGTGCGCCCGTTGTAGGTGGCGTCCGCAAGGAAGTTGGTGACCTGGTCCTTCAGCGAGTTGTACTGCGCCGTGTACTGCGTGCGCTGGTCGGAGGAGAGGGTTCCGTCGGCGAGCTTCACCAGCACGCCGCGGATGCTGCTCATGGTTTCGGAGACCTTGGTGAGGCCCGCCATCGTGGTGTCGAGCACGCCCTTCACGCCGCCCATCTGCTCGTTGGCGGAGGTCAGGCCGGCGATGTCGGCGCGCACCGACTGCGCGACCGCGAAGGCCGCTCCGTCATCCTTGGCATCCGCCACGCGGTAGCCGGTGGAGATGCGCTTCTGGGTCACCGCCAGGGCATCGTTGGTGCGGTTGAGGGACTGGAGCGCCACCTGGGCGCCCATGTTCGTGTTGACCGAGTTCAGGGCCATGTTATGCCCCTTTCCTATCCGAGGGGGGCCCTTGTCCGGCCTCCTTTCGTTGCGTTCCGCATTTTGCGGTAGGCGGTCATCCTGGCCCCGGCGCGGTTAACGCGCGTTGAATCTCCGGCCTCAGCGCAGGAAATCCACGAGCGACAGGCCCGAAAGCATGGAAAGCGCCTTCCAGGAGGCCTGAAGACGCGTCTGCGTGTCCTGCATCGCCGTCAGTGTCGCCGCCAGGTCCACCTCCTCCACGTCGGAAAGCTGCGATCCGAGCGCGAGGGCGACCTCCGCGTGCCGGGTCCGCGCGGCTTCCAGACGCGCTTCCGAGATGCCGAGCGCACCCGATTCCTCGCCCAGCGCGGTCATCGCGGATTTCAGCCCGGCTTTGACGCTGCCGAGCACCGCGTCG
Organism: Muricoccus vinaceus; assembly: GCF_042433125.1. Classification (NCBI taxonomy): domain Bacteria; kingdom Pseudomonadati; phylum Pseudomonadota; class Alphaproteobacteria; order Acetobacterales; family Roseomonadaceae; genus Muricoccus; species Muricoccus vinaceus. The sequence goes on from NZ_JBHLVZ010000002.1 coordinate 612,482, forward strand.
AAGTCGGTGCCGGCGTTGGTCTGCCCGGGGGAAAGGTTGGCCAGCGTCATCAGACCGCGCAGCAGGTCGCGCGACCAGCTTCCGGTCTCGCTGGCCGCAGCGGAGGCCGCCGCGTTGCGGTTGGCGAAGAGGCCCGTGGGCACGATCCGCCCATCCTCGGCCAGGGTGCCCTGGCGCGGCTCGCTCAGCCCGCGGGCGGGGTCGAGCAGGTAGTTCGAGAAGGGCGTGTCGCCCGCCACGTTGCTGCTGGCCGCGAACAGCGTGGCCGAGAGCACGGCCGAGCCGTTCCCCGGCGCGAGCGAGCCCAGGGCGGCGGCGATCCCGGTCGCCATGGGCGTGGTCATGATCCCGTCCGGGTCCGGGATGGGCGGGTTGGCGGCGTCGGCGCCGGAGAAGACGTATTCGCTGCCCTGCCGCGTGTTCAGCAGCGACGCCACTTCCGCGATCGCCTGCCGGGCGTTGCTGGCCAGGGCGCCGATGCGCGAGGTGTCGGCGCGGCTGACCTTGCCCGCTTCTTCCAGAAAGGTTTCGGCGACGGAGGAGAGGCGCTTGAGCGCGTCCTGCGCGACGGCGGTGCGGCCAAGGGCGCGGTCGATGGCCTGGGCGTGCGCCTCTCCGCGCGCGATGCCGCCGCGCAGGCTGATGGCGCGCGCGGCCTGCCCGGCGATGTCGCCGTAGAAGGCGCCGCGCTTGCCGTCCACCGACTGGGCAGAAAGGGTGGTGAGCTGCGACTTCAGCGTGGAGGACTGCGCGACCAGCCGCGCGAGCGTCCCGGACCCGATCCCCGCGATCGCCATCAGCGGACGGCCTGCAGCAAGGTGTCGTACATGGCCTGCACCACCGACACGATGCGGGCATTGGCGGCATAGGCGGTCTGCAGGGTCACCATGGAGGCGAGTTCCTTATCCATGTCCACGCCCGAGCGCGCGGCGAAGCGACTTTCCAGCGCGCCCAGCAGGTCGCTCGCGCTTTTCCCCGCTGCTTCCGCCTCCGCCCGCAGGCCGGTCTGGGAGGCGACGACCTGGCCCGCCTGTTCCGCCAGCGTCAGGCCGGGGCGGAGGCGCGAGGACAGGCTGCCATCAGGCCCGAGGCCGGTGGTGGCGAAGGCCGGCTGGGCGCTGCCCGGCGCGACCTCGCTGCCCAGGCTTTGCCTGAGCACGCGGTCGATCAGCGTGGTGAACTGCGCGGGGCCACCGGCTGGGTTGGGGGCGAAGGCGGTGGCCCCGCCCGCGCCGGCCGCGACCGCGTGGGTGCCGTCCCGCACCAGGGCCGGGTTGGCCGCGACGGCCGCGGAAAGCCGGATGGAGCCGGCGAAGCCGATCCAGGCGCCGCCGGCATAGGGGATGGTGGGGTCGGGCACCGCGCCGGCGCTGTCGGTGAAGAGCCGGAGCCCCTGGGCGTTGAAGCGCGAGGCGAGGTTGGCGGCGGAGACGTCCAGCTCGGCCTGCGCCAGCGGCAGCTCGGCGTCGCGGAGCTTCGCGTAGGCGCCGAGCGTGCCCTCGCCCAGGCGCGCGGTCACGTCCGTGCCGCCCAGCATCACCCCGGGCAGCGTGCCCGAGGGGCCGTGGAAGGATGGCGTGCCGACCGCCGCGGCGGCGATGGAGAAGGGGCCGGTCGCGGCGCGCAGCGGAAGGCCGAGCCCGCCGGAGGAGATCAGCAGCACCCCGCCATCCGGCTGCGCCACCGTGCGCACCTGCATCACGGAGGAAATGGTGGCGATCGCCTGGTCGCGGCGATCCTCCAGCTCGGCCGTGCTCAGGCCCCGGGCGCGGAGCGGGAGGATCTGGTCGGTCAGCGCGGACACCTCGCGCAGCGCGCCGTTCAGCCTGTCCACGTCGGCCGCCATGCCGTCCTGCGCGGACTGCCGGGCGGCGAGGATGGCGCCCGAGACGGCGTTGTAGCGCGCGGACAGGTCCGAGGCGGCATCGGCCGCGCGTGCCTGCAGCAGGCGATCGGCCGGGGCGGCGCGGAGCGCGGTGAAGGCATCGCCCAGCGCCGCCGTGAGATCGCCGATGGAAGCGCCGGCGGCGCCGTGCGCCACCTCCACGCCCTGCAGCAGGGTGGCACGGGCGGCGGCGGCATCGGCTTTCGCGCGGGCTGCGTTGAGCTGGTCCAGCATGGCGGCGTCCACCGCGCGCGTCGCCTCCAGGCTGTGCACGCCCGCCGACACGCCGCCGGAGACGTTGGCCTGCCCCTGGATCTCCTTGCGGGTGTAGCCGGGCGTCGCGGCGTTCGCGACGTTGGAAGCGGCGAGCGCGAGCTGCCGGTTGACGTGCGACAGGCCGCTGCGCGCGATGGACAGGGCGAGGTCGAGGCTCATCGGCTCCTCTCCCGGCGCCCCGCGAGGGCTGCGCCGCGATGGTTGGGCGCTGCCGCCGGGATGGCGCCGCGCCGGGGTTCAGGGAGCGCCCTCAGCGGCGCATGTTCAGCGTGTCCTGCAGCAGCTCGTCGGAAACGGTGACGATCTTGGTGTTCGCGGAATAGGCGCGCTGGGCCAGGATCAGCTTCGAGAATTCCGAGGCGAGATCCACGTTGGAGCTTTCCAGGGAGGAGGTGACGATCTTGCCGCTGCCGTTGGACGAGGCGTCGTTCACCCGCGCCTCGCCGCTGTCGTTGGTGCGCAGGTAGGCCTGGCCGTCCGTCTTCTGCAGCCTGTCGGGATCGGCGAAGGAGACGATGGGCACCCGGCCGATCGTGCGGGACTGCCCGTTGTCGTAGTTCACCGTGAGGTCTCCGCTGTCGGAGAGCGAGACCGTGGAAAAGCTGCCCAGCGGCACGCCGTCCTGGGAGATGTCGCGCAGCGTGTATTCCTGCCCGGAATACTGCGTCAGCCCCGCCGCCTCGCCGTAGTTGCCCAGGTTCAGCTTAACGACCTGGTTGCCCTGGCCGAAGTCGGCGGTGAACGTCACCGAGGCGGGATCACCTTCCACCGCGGCGGTTGAGGTCAGGTTGATGCCGTTGGCGAAGGAGCCGACCGTGCCCGCCGGCGTGGAGGCGCTTGCGGCCGCGCCGAAGTTCACCTCGATGGAGCGCGTGGCGATGGCGGGCGTGGTGGTGTCGTCCGGCACGGTCATGTTCAGCCGCCACCTGTTCACGCCGATGTTGGTCCAGGTCATGTCGGCCGTGTGCAGGCGGCCGAGGCTGTCATAGACCTGGATCTGCGCGGGCACCGGCACGGTGGTGGAATCCGCGGGCAGGTTGGCCGAAAGGTTCACGTTGTTGGTGGGCACCGGGTTGTAGACCGACTGGTCCACCCGAAGCGGGCTGACGCTGGAGCGGTCGGGATTGCCCTGGGAGTCGGTGGTCCACCCCTGCAGGTAATAGCCCTGCCCGTTCACCAGGTAGCCGTTGCGGTCCATGTTGAAGTCGCCGGCGCGGGTGTAGAAGTCGCGCGCGTCGAAGACGGGCTGGCCGTCCTCCGTGCCGCGCGGCAGCGCCACGGCGAACATCCCCTGCCCCGCGATCGCCATGCCCAAAGGGTTGTCCGAGGGCGCGACCGTGCCTTGCACGGTCAGCGTGTAATCCGGCCGGGCGATCACCGATCCCGGCTGGTTCACCTGCTGATTGGACCGCGTGACATAGGAGACGAAGTTGGTGTCGGTTCGCTTGAAGCCGGTGGTCTGGCTGTTGGCGACGTTGTCCGCGACGTTGCCCAGAGCGCGCGACTGGGCGGTCAGGCCGCTGATGGCCGTGTTCATCGAGGCATAGAGCGACATGCGGGCTCCCTGTTCTTTGGGCTGGGTGCTCTGGGCTGGAAGGACCTGGCGGGCGGCAGCCCCAGCCTCCGGATGCGGGGCATGGCGCAACCGTTGTGCCAGCCCCTGGGCGCCCTCCGGCGGCCTGCACTGCCGCCATCCGGCAAAGCCTGCCGCCCGGCGGGTCGGGAACTGCCGCACTGCGCGGCCCTGCGGCTGGCAGGCGGCTTGCGGAAGGTGGCCCGGGCCTTCCCGAGCAGGGCCCGGGAAGCGGAGCCGAGCATGGACGCGCTGGACAGCCTGCCGACAAACGGACCCGCACGCGGCGGGGCAGCGCCCGCTCCGCCGGGGGCCGCCGGGGGCCCGGGTGCCGGCGGCGGGTTCGCGCAAGCCCTCCAGGCATTGATCGGCGAGCCACCGGCCTCGCCCACGGGGCCGCCGGCACTCGCGGCTGCCGTGCAGGCACTGGCCGGGGGAGCCGGGGATCCGGGCCAGGACGCCATCGCCGCCGGCACCGCACAAGCCGCATCCGCCCTGGCGCGGGCCTTGGCCGCTCCCGCGGGCAGCGCGACGGCACCGCCCGCAGCGGTGATCCTGCCGGAGGCGGCCCCGGGAGGCGCCGCATTTGAGGCGGAGGATGCGGCCGGCGCGACGGCAGTGGCGGCAGGCACCGGCGCGCTGGCGCCGCAGGCGACCCCGGTCCCCCTCTCTTCCGCCGACGAGCCCGCCAGCGCCGCACCCGGGGACGGGGAGGAAGCGGCGGAAACGCCGGCTGCCGGCGAATCCCCGGCAGCGCCACCATCCGGCTCCGCTGCCCCGGATCCCGCCCCCGTCCTCCCAGTGGCGGTGCCGATGGCCTCCTGGCAGCCCGCGGCGGGACAGGGCCCGGTGATGCCAGCGGCGCAGGCACCTGCCGGGGAAGCAGCGGCCTCGGCCACTGATGGCCGTGCGGCCCCCGGCGCCCTCCCCCCGCCCTCCAGCGCGGCAGCGGCAGGCAGGGCTGGTCTGCCCGCTCCACCAGCCCAGGCGCCGTCGCCGGCCAGGGGCGGCGCCGGAGCCCTGGTCCAGGAAGCAACCGCCGGCGACGCCCCGGGGGCGAAGGGGCCGGTTTCCCCCGCATGGCCGGAGCCGTCCGGCGTGCCGGCCGAGGCGGGGGATGGCGTGAAAGCGGGCGGGGCCGCCCAGGCCTCCGCCCAGCTCCCGGACGCGGCGGCAGCCCCGGTCCAGCAGGTTCCCGTCCCGCCGCCCTCCGCCTGGCTTCCCCAGGCGCCACCACCGGCGCCGGGTTCCGCCCCCGCCTCGCCGGACCCACCCGCCGCTCCGCGCCTGGCCCCGCGCCCGGCGCCGGCCGACCAGGTGGCCCCCGTCGCCATCGCGCTGTCGCTCGGCGGCGCCGATGGCCGGATCAGCCTGAGCCTCGATCCCGTGGAACTGGGCCGGGTGGAGGTGACGGTGGAGCGCATCGGCGAGGCCGCGCGGGTGCAGGTGGCGGCGGAGCGGCCGGAAACCCTGGCCCTGCTGGCGCGGGAGGGCGCCTCACTGGAACGCGCCCTGGGCGTCGCGGGCGTCGGCGGGGACCAGGGGCGGAGCATCAGCTTCTCCCTTCTCGGGGCCGATGCGGGAAGCGGCGGGGCGGGCCAGGGTGGAACGTCGGATGGCCGCCCGGGCAGCCAGGATGGCGGGCGCCGGAACGGCGGCTGGCGCGCCCCGGGCAGCGGCCGGCCGGATGATCCGCCCACCCAGCGCCGCGCCCTGCTCGGCCTGCTCGACATCGCGATCTAGGAGACGCTCCCCATGGCCATCGCAGCGGCCTCATCGGCCACCGGCACCGCCAGCTCGGCCGCCGCCAGCTCGGGCACGCAGCTGGCGGGCAGCTTCAACAATTTCCTCACCCTGCTGACGACCCAGTTGAAGAACCAGTCACCCACGGACCCGCTGGACACGAACCAGATGACCAACCAGCTCGTGCAGTTCGCCTCGGTCGAGCAGCAGATCGCCATGAACAAGAACCTGGAGCAGATGGTCTCGCTCCAGCAGGCGGCGCAGCTGACGGCGGCGGCGCCGCTGATGGGGCAGCGGGTGGAGGTGGAGGGGGATGCGCTGCCGCTGCAGGGCGGCGCGGCCACGGTGCGCTTGCCTCCGGCCGGCACGGCGCGCACCGCCCGCGTGGCGGTGCTGGACAGCGCCGGGCGCACGCTGCGGGAGGCGCAGGTGTCGCTGGGCCAGGCCGCCCAGGACTGGCGCTGGGATGGCCGCGACTCCAACGGCAGGCAGTTGGCGGACGGGCCCTACAAGGTGGCCGTGACCGGCGCCGATGCATCCGGCGGCGCGGCCAGCGCCGGCTTCACGGTGGTCGGCACCGCCACCGCGGCGGAGCGGGTGAACGGCGTGCTGAAGCTGCGCATGGGGGGCGCCTCCTACACCTTCGACAAGGTGCGTTCCCTGACGGCATCGAACTGAGGCGGGAGGGCGTAACCCCTTCTTAACCGCCACCCGGCAAACCTTGCCGGGCCGGCAGAAGGCCGGATCAAGGGGAACGCTTCATGCGACGCTCTCGGCGAGGCCGCGCGGACGGGGAAAGGGCCGTTGCGGAACCGGCCACCCGCCGCCACGCCCTCTCCCCGCCAAGCTCCGCGACCGGGCCGGGGGCGCGCTGAATGGCGGGCTTCCTGGAACAGCTCCGCGCCCTGGGTCCGGCCCGGCTCGCGGCGATGGGCGGCACGGCCCTGGCGGTGCTCGGGCTGCTCGCCTGGTTCGGCATGCGCGCCGGGCAGCCGGGCATGGCGCTGCTGTATTCCGACCTCGACCCCCGCGATGCCGGCGCCGTGGTCGCGACGCTGGACCGCCAGAAGGTGGCCTATCGCCTGGGCGCGGGCGGCACGAGCATCCTGGTGCCCGAGGAGATGGTGCCCCGCCTGCGCCTTTCCCTCGCGCGCGAGGGGCTGCCGGCCGGCGGCAGCGTGGGCTGGGAGATCTTCGACCGCGGCGAAAGCCTGACCACCACCCCCTTCCAGCAGGACGTGAACCGGCTGCGCGCCATGGAGGGCGAGCTGGCCCGCACGATCCGCGGCCTCTCCGGCGTGCGGGCGGCGCGGGTTCACCTGGTGCTGCCACGGAGGGAGGCCTTCACGCGCCAGCAATCGGAGGCGCAGGCCAGCGTGGTGCTGACCATGCAGGGCGTGCAGCGCCTGGACCGGGACGGGGTGCAGGCGGTGCTGCACCTGGTGGCCACCGCCGTACCCGGCCTGCAGCCGCGCAACGTGTCCATCGTGGACAGCCGTGGCGAGCTTCTGGCCCGCGGCGGCCAGGCACTGACCGGCCCCGCCGCCGCCGCCACGCAGGAGGAGATGCGGCGTGCCGAGGGCATGCGCATCGGCCGCGCGCTGGAGGAGATGCTGGAGCGCAGCCTGGGCGCCGGCCGCGTGCGGGCGGAAGCCACGGTCGACATGGACTTCGACCGCGTCCAGACCACGGAGGAGCGCTTCGACCCCGAGAACCAGGTGCCGCGCTCCGTGCAGAACAGCCAGGAGCAGTCGCGCGGGGCGGAGGGCGGCAACGTGTCCGTCGCAAACCAGCTGCCGGGCGCCGAGGCCGGCGGTGGCAGCGGCGGCTCCTCCGAGAGCAAGTCGGAGGAAACCACGAACTACGAGATCGGCAAGACCGTGCGCAGCACCGTGCGCGAGCATCCGGTGGTGCGCCGCCTGTCCGTGGCCGTGATGGTGGACGGCGTGTGGGAGGGAACGCCCCCTGCCTACCGCGAGCGGAACGCGGAGGAGCTGGCGCGGATCACCGCCCTGGTGCGCAGCGCCGCCGGCTTCGACGAGCGGCGCGGCGACAAGGTGGAGGTGGTTTCCATGCGCTTCGCCACCCCCGAGGGCGGCGACAGCCCCGCCGACCCCGGGGTGCTGGGCCTGGGCATCGGTCCGGCCACCGTGGCACGGCTCGTGGAGTCGGCGCTCTACGCCGTGGTCGCGCTGCTGGCGATCCTGCTGGTGGTTCGCCCCATGTCACGGCGCCTGACGGCGACGCTGGTGCCCCAGCCCGCCCTGGCCGTAGCCGCGCCGGATGGCACCCCGCTCGCCGGGACGGCGCTGCCCGGCGCGGCAGCGGCCCCGGCGCTCGGCGGCCCGGCGGCAGCGGGTGCCCTCGCCGGGCCCGCGGGCGCGACGGAGGACGACGAGATGGTGAGCCTGAACCGCGTGCAAGGCCAGCTCCGCGCCTCCTCCGTCGCGCGCGTCAACGCCCTGATGGAAACCAATCCCGACGAAGGGCTCAGCGTGATCCGAAGCTGGCTGGCTCCCGAGGAAGCTTGAGAATGGCACAAGTGCTCACCGGCCCGCAGAAGGCCGCGGTTCTTCTGCTCACCCTGGCGGAGGAGCATGCGGAGAAGCTCTTCGCCCGCCTGCACGAGGACGAGATCAAGGATGTCTCCGTCGCCATGGCGACGCTGGGCGCTGTGGAGGCCTCGGTGGTGGAGGCCCTTTGCAAGGAGTTCTGCGACGGCCTGGGCGCCACGGGCAAGCTGATCGGCTCCTACGAGACCACCGAGCGCATGCTTCTCAAGACCCTGCCGAAGGACCGGGTCCAGCAGATCATGGAGGAGATCCGCGGGCCGGCCGGGCGCACCATGTGGGACAAGCTTGGCAACGTCTCGGAGGCGGTGCTCGCGAACTACCTCAAGAACGAATACCCGCAGACGGTCGCGGTGGTGCTTTCAAAGGTGAAGCCCGACCACGCGGCGCGCGTGCTGGCGCTGCTGCCCGAGGGCTTCGCCATGGAGGTGGTGATGCGGATGCTGCGCATGGAGACCGTGCAGAAGGAGGCGCTGGAGGGCGTCGAGCGCACGCTGAAGATGGAGTTCATGAGCAACCTGGCCCGTGCCAGCCGCCAGGACAGCCACGAGGTGATGGCCGAGATCTTCAACAACCTTGACCGTGCCGCCGAAGGGCGGATCATGAACGCGCTGGAGGAGCGCAACCGCGAGAGCGCAGAGCGCATCCGGGCGCTGATGTTCACCTTCGACGACCTGGCCCGCCTGGACGGCCCGGGCGTGCAGCTTCTGCTGCGCAGCGTGGAGAAGGAGAAGCTGGCCCTGGCGCTGAAGGGCGCGAGCGAGCCGCTGAAGGACCTGTTCTACCGCAACCTGTCCGAGCGCGCGGCGAAGATGCTGAAGGACGACGTGGCGTCGCTCGGCGCCGTGCGCCTGCGCGACGTGGACGACGCGCAGGCGGCCATGGTCGCCGCCGCCAAGGACCTGGCCGCTTCCGGCCAGATCCAGCTTGAGGACGGGCAGGAGGCGATGATCTCGTGAAGGGCGCACGGCCATGAGCGGGCTCCGCACCCTCTTCCTTCCGAGCTTCGACGCGCCCGTCGTGCCCGCGCCGGAAGCACCCCTGCCGCCCTCGCTGGAGGAACAGCTTGAGGCCGCCCGCCGGGAGGGACACGCCGCCGGCCTGCGGGATGGAGAGGCCCGTGGCCGGGCAGCGGAGCAGGCCGCGCGCGACGCGCTGCGGGACGAGACCATCCGCGTCGCCCTTCTGCAGCTCGAGGACGCGCGCGCCGCGGCGCGGGAAGCGGTGGACGAGGGCGTGGGCGCCCTGGCCGCCACGCTGGCCGCCATGGTGGATGCCGCTCTTCCCGGCGCCGCCGCGCGCGAGGCCGGGGCGCTGCTCGAGCCGCTGGTCAGGGCGCTCGGCCCCCTGGAACAGGCACCCGCCGGCGCAGTGCTGCGCGTGCCCCCCGCCCTTCTGGACCATGCCCGCGCGCGCTTCGCGGGGCTGGGCCTGCCGATCGAGCCCGACGAAGGCCTCCCGGAGGGCGATGCGCGCATCGCCTGGCGCCATGGCGGCATCGACCTCGATCTGTCGCGCCGGCGCGCGGCGATCCGCGAGATCCTGGCAGCGCTGGGCCTCGCCCCCGACGACCCATCAGGAGACGACGCATGAGCAACGACTTCGAGCCCGTCAGCGCCAATGAAACCGGGGAGCCGCGCCTGCCCGGCGCCGTCCAGGGACTGGACGCCGTCTATGACATCCCCGTGCAGGTCAGCGCCGTGCTGGGGCGGGCCACGCTCCAGGTCAGCCAGCTTCTCAAGCTCGGCCGCGGCGCCGTGGTCGAGCTGGACCGCAAGCTGGGCGAGGCGGTGGACATCTACGTCAACAGCCGCCTGGTCGCGCGCGGCGAGGTGGTGATGGTGGAGGATAACCGGCTGGGCGTGACCATGACCGAGATCGTCAAGGCGGACCGCGCGGGATGACCCGCCTTCTCATCATCGGCAGCCTGGAGGCCGAGCTGGGCCAGGCGGCGCGCATCGCGGCCTCGCGGGGCGCGCGGCTGCGCCAGGCGGACGGCGTGACCTCCGGCATCGCCATGGCGCGGGCGGAGGGCTTCGACCTCATCCTCTGCGACGTGATGCACGACGTCGCCTGGATCGTCTCCGCGCTCGCCGCCGAGCGCATCGCCTGCCCGGTGATCGCCTGCGGCCGCAATGCCGATGCGGCCGCCGCCGTGCGCGCCATCCAGGCGGGCGCGAAGGAATTCCTGCCGCTGCCCCCCGACGCCGACCTGATCGCGGCCATGCTGCAGGCCGCCGTGGGAGAGCCCGACGCGCCCGTGCATCGCGACCCCGCCATGGCCGCCGTGCTCAAGCGCGCCGAGGGGGTGGCGCGCGCCGAGGCGAGCGTGCTGATCACCGGGGAAAGCGGCACGGGCAAGGAGGTGCTGGCGCGCTACATCCACGGGCACTCCCGCCGCGCGAACGGCCCCTTCGTGGCGCTGAACTGCGCGGCGCTTCCCGAGGCGCTGCTGGAAAGCGAACTGTTCGGCCACGAGAAGGGCGCCTTCTCGGGCGCCGTCGCGGCGCGGCGCGGCAAGTTCGAGCAGGCCGACGGCGGCACGCTGCTGCTGGACGAGATCGGCGAAATGGACCCGCGGCTGCAGGCCAAGATCCTGCGTGCCCTGCAGGAGCGCGAGATCGACCGGCTGGGCGGCGCGGGCCCGGTGAGGGTGGACGTCCGCATCCTGGCCGCGACCAACCGCGACCTCGCGGCCGAGGTGGCGGCGGGCCGCTTCCGCGAGGACCTGTTCTTTCGCCTGAACGTGGTGGCGCTGCGCGTGCCCGCCCTGCGCGACCGCCCGGAGGACATCCTGCCCATCGCCGAGCACTTCGCCCGCCGCTACGCCGAGGCCAACGGCCTGCCCAACCGGCCCTTCGCCCCCGCCGCCCGCGCCGCGCTGCTGTCCCACCCGTGGTCGGGCAACGTGCGGGAGCTGGAGAACACCGTCCACCGCGCCGTTCTGCTCGCCGAGGGCGACGAGATCGGGGCGGAGGCGGTGGAGCTGCACGTGCCCCTGCCCCGCGCGCCGCAATCCGCGGCCCAGCCCGCCGGGCCGCAGCCCTCCCGCCCGGTGGGCGTCGCGGCCCTGGTCGGGCGGCGCATGGAGGAGGTGGAGCGCGACCTGATCATCGAGACGCTGACGCATTGCCTGGGCAACCGCACGCGGGCGGCGGAGATCCTCGGCATCTCCATCCGCACGCTGCGCAACAAGCTGCACGAGTACCGCGCGGCCGGCGCCCCGGTTCCGGTCGCGCCCGGGCAGATGCCGGTGGCCCCCTTCCCCTATGCGCTGGGCTGAACCATGACCATGCCGGCCTGGCTCCGCACGGCCGGGGGCTCCACCGACGTCGCGCTCGCCCTCGGCGTGGGCATGCTCATCGTGGTGCTGGTGGTGCCGCTGCCGGTGCCGCTGCTCGACATGGGGCTGGCGCTCTCGGTCACGCTCTCGGTGCTGGTGCTGATGACGGCGCTGTTCCTGCGCCGTCCGCTGGACTTCACCTCCTTTCCCACCATCCTGCTGCTGACCACGCTGCTGCGCCTCGCGCTCAACGTCGCCACCACGCGCACCATCCTGACGCACGGGCACGAGGGGCCGTCCGCCGCCGGGCACGTGGTCTCGGCCTTCGGCGGCTTCCTGATGGGGGGCGACGTGCTGGTGGGGCTGATCGTCTTCGCCATCCTGCTGGTGGTGAACTTCATGGTGGTCACCAAGGGCTCCGGCCGCATCGCGGAGGTGGCGGCGCGCTTCAGCCTGGATGCCATGCCCGGCAAGCAGATGGCGATCGACGCCGACCTGTCCTCCGGCCTGATCGACGACAAGGTGGCCCGCCTGCGCCGCGCGGAGCTCGAAGCCGAGAGCGGCTTTTACGGATCCATGGACGGTGCCGCGAAGTTCGTGCGGGGCGATGCCATCGCGGGGCTGATCGTCACCTTCATCAACCTGCTCGGGGGCGTCGCCATCGGTGCGGGCCGGCACGGGCTTCCCTTCCTGGATGCCATCTCCACCTTCGCCTCCCTCACCGTGGGCGACGGGCTGGTTTCGCAGATCCCGGCGCTGCTGACCTCCGTCGCCGCCGGCATCGTGGTGACCAAGGGCAACACCGAGGGCACGGCCGACAAGGCGATGGTGCAGCAGCTCGGCCTGGCCAAGCCGCTCTGGATCGCCTCGGGCGCGGCGGTGATGATGGGCATGCTGCCGGGAATGCCGCTGGTTCCCTTCCTGATGCTGGCGGGCGGCTTCGGCGCCGGCGCCTGGAACCGCAACAAGGCCGACGGCGCCGCCCAGGCCGAGGCCATCGCCCCGCCCGTCGGCGCCCCGGAGCCACCGATCGCGGAAACGCTGCGGATCGACCTTCTGCGGGTCGAACTCGGCTACGGTCTGCTCTCCCTCGCCGCCGGGGAGGGCCCGCGGCTGACCGACCAGATCCGCAACCTCCGCAAGACGGTCGCGCAGGAGATGGGTTTCGTGCTGCCCAGCGTGCGCCTGCAGGACAACCTGCATCTCCGCCCGCACGAGTACGTCGTGCGGGTGAAAGAGATCGAGGCCGGGCGAGGGGAACTCCGCATCCCCATGCAGCTCGCGATCGACCCCTCCGGCAACCGGCCGGACATGCCGGGCGAGCCCTGCGAGGAGCCCACCTTCGGCCTGCCCGCCCTCTGGATCGAGGAGCAGCGCCGCGAGGAGGCCCTGGCCCGTGGCTGCACGGTGGTGGACGGCGCCGGAGTGCTCGCCACCCACCTGACGGAGATCGTGCGCGAGAACATGCCGGAGCTGCTGAGCCACGCCGAGGCGCAGAAGCTGCTGGACGACCTGCCGGCCGAGAACGCCAAGCTGCTGGCCGACCTGATCCCGGCCCAGATCACCACGGGCGGCGTGCAGCGCGTGCTGCAGGCGCTGCTGGCCGAGCGCGTCTCCATACGCGACCTGCCCACCATCCTGGAGGGCATCCAGGAGGCCATGGCGGCCGGCGCGCGCGGCGTGCCCTCCCTGGTCGCCGTGGTGCGGGCGCGGCTCGCGCGGCAGCTCTCGGACGCGGCGCGGGGCCCCGCGGGCTACGTGCCGCTGATCTCGCTCTCGGCCGAATGGGAACAGGCCTTCGCCGAGGCGCTGATCGGGCCCGGGGAGGAACGCCAGCTCGCCATGGCGCCCTCCCGCCTGCACGACTTCATGACCCGCCTGCGCGACGCCTTCGATGCCGCGACGGCACAGGGCGACCAGCCCGTGCTGGTGTGCAGCCCCGGGGTGCGCGCGCATGTGCGCGCCATCGTGGAGCGCTTCCGGCCCTCCACCGCCGTGCTCGCGCAAACCGAGATCCATCCGCGCGCGCGCATCCGCACCGTGGGCGCGGTCTGACCTTCATCATCGCGTAACCAGCAGGGCCCCAGCATCCTCCCATGCAGCTTCGAGTCTTCCGCGCTGCCAGGATGTCCGATGCCATGGCGGAGTGCCGCCTGGCCCTCGGGCCGGACGCGCTGATCCTGTCCACGCGGCGCACGGCGTCGGGCGTGGAGGTAACGGCCGCGCTGGAACCGGCGGAGGAACTGCCTCCCCCGCCTCCGCCCCCACCCGCCGCGCCCGATGCGCTGGGGCGGCACAACATGCCCCCGGCGCTGCGGGCGCGGGTCGGTGCGGGCAGCGCCGCGGCCCTGGCGGCGGCGCTTCGCTTCGCGGCGCTTCCCGAGTCCGTGCCGCGGCCGCTTGCGCTGGTCGGGCCGCCGGGCGCGGGAAAGACGCTGACCTGCGCCAAGCTCGCCACGCGCCTCGTGCTGCGGGGCACCGCCCCGCTGGTGGTGACGGCCGATGCCCGCCGGGCGGGTGCCGCGGAGCAGCTGGCGGCCTTCACCCGCGTGCTGGGGGTGCCGCTGGCGGTGGCCGGCACCGGGTCGCAGCTCGCCCAGGCGCTGGCACGGCGCGGGGCCGCGCAGCCGATGCTGCTGGACACCGCCGGCTGCGATCCCTTCGATCCCGCGCAGGCCGAGCAGCTTCTCGCCCTGCTGCGCGTGACCGAGGCGGTGCCGCTGCTGGTGATGCCTGCGGGGCTGGACCCGGAGGAAGCGGCCGAGACCGCCCGCGCGTTCGCGGCCCTCGGCGCCCGCCACCTGCTGCCAACCCGGCTCGACGGCGCGCGGCGCCTGGGCGGCGTGCTGGCCGCCGCCTTCGCCGGCCCGCTGGCCTTGACGGAAGCCGGCACCGGCCCCGGCGCAGCCGATGGCCTGACCCCCCTCACCCCCGCCTGGCTCTCGGCCCGCCTGTTCGGCGCCGCTCCCCCCTCGCAGGAGGCCGCATGACCCCTTCCCGCCTGATCGGCATCGCTTCCGGCAAAGGGGGCGTGGGCAAGACCGTGCTGGCGATCGGGCTGGCCCAGGCGCTGGCGCGCGCGGGGCGCCGCGTGCTGCTGGCGGATGGCGACCTGGGCCTGGCCAATGTGGACGTGCAGCTCGGCCTTTCCGTGCGGCACGACCTGATGGCCGTGCTGGCCGACCAGGTGCCGCTGCGCGACGCGGTGCTGCACCGCGAGGACGGGTTCGACGTGCTGCCCGGCCGCTCCGGCTCCGGCGGGCTGGCCGCTCTCGATCCCGTCTGGATCGAGCGCTTCCTCGCGGTGCTGCGCGCCGCCCCCTACCACGACGTGGTGCTGGACATCGGCGCGGGGCTCGACCCGGTGCCACGCCGGCTTTCGGCGGGCTGCGACACGCTGCTGGTGGTCGCGACCGACGAGCCGACCAGCCTGACCGACGCCTATGCCGTGCTGAAGCTGCTGGCGCGGGATGCCCCGAGGGCGGATGCGCGGGTGGCGGTCAACCTCGCCGCCGATGCCGCCCAGGGCGCCCGCACCCATGGCGCGCTGGACCGCGCCTGCCGCGGCTTCCTCGGGCGCGGCGTCCCGCTGGCCGGCGTGGTCCGGCGGGATGCCAGGGTGCGCGACGCCATCCGCCACCAGGCGGGGCTGCTGACGCGCCACCCCGGCTGCAACGCCGCACGCGACATCGAAGCGCTGGCGGGCGGCCTCCTGCAGGGGCGCGTCGCCGCCTGATCAGGGTTCAGACCCGGCCCAGCACCAGCAGGGTTCCGGCCACGGGGGCGCCGCGCTCCTCGCGCAGCACAACCTCCTCCCGCGCCAGGGGGCGCAGGCGCGTGGCCTCGGCCAGGGCCAGCACATGGGCGGGGTCGTGGCGGTAGCGCATGCCCTCCCCGAGCACGAAGGGCGCGCCCTCCCCCGTCTCGATGCTGAACGCGGCGTGCCCGCCCGGGCGGAGCGCCGCGGCCATGGCGTTCAGCGCCGGCGCCAGGTCGCCCAGGTAGTTCAGCACGTCCGCCGCCGCCACCAGGTCGTATCCACCCCGATGCGCCGAAAGGAAGGTGACGAGTTCCGCCTCCTCCAGCGCCTCGTAGACGGCGCGCTGCCTGGCGATGTCCAGCATGCGGGGGGAGAGGTCCACGCCCGTCATGCGGCGGGCCCAGGGGCGGATCGCCTGTCCGGACAGGCCGGTGCCGCAGCCGAGGTCGAGCACCTCCAGCCTCCCCTCGGGCGCGAGGACGCCGCGCAGCAGCTCCGCCAGCGCGGTGGGGGTGCGATAGGCCAGGCTGCCCGTCAGCTCCGCCTCGAAACGGGGCGCATAGGTGTCGAACAGCGTGCGCACATAGGATTCCGGCGGCCGCGCCGGAGCCTTGCCCTCGCCGAGGGAGGCCAGCAGGAACCGCGCCTGCGCCCCCACGGCGCCCCCGGCCGAGAGCGCGCGGCGGGCGGCCTCCGCGGCACCGGGCGCACTGGCCTCGCGCAGGCCATGGGCCAGGGCGAGCTGCGCCTCGGGGTCGGCGGGCGCCAGGGCGGCGGCCTCGCGCAGATGGGGCATGGCCTCCCCCACCCGGCCCAGGGCGCAGAGCGCCTGGCCGAGGTTGCGGCGCGACACGGCATCGGCCGGGCGGAGCGCCGCCACGCGGTTGAGCACCTCCACCGCCTGCTCCAGCTGCCCGGCCTCGGCCAGGGTCGCGCCCCGGGCGGCCAGGAAGACCGGGCTGTCCGGCATGGCCGCCACCGCGCGGGAGGACAGCGTCAGCGCCGCCTCCAGGTCGCCGCGCTGGCGGGCGATGATGCCCAGCAGGTTCATGGCGTTGGGCTCGTTGGGGTCGATCTCGAAGGCGCGGCGGTACAGCGCGATGGCGGCCTGGTCGTCCCCGATCGCCTGGCGGGCCGCGCCCTCCCGCACCAGGGCGGCGGCGGCCTGCTGGGGGTCGGGGGGCGTGGTGGTCTGCGACATCGCTTGCTCCGAGAAGGCCAGGGGCGGGGGTGGCGGGGGTTCCATCTAGCGCGAAGGCCCGAGCCGCGCGAGAAAGGGTGCAACGGGCGCGGGAACAGCCGCGCCGCACCCGGGAGAGACGCCGATGACGAAGTTCACCCGCCGCGCCGCCCTTGCCTCGGCCGCCGCCCTGCCGCTGGCGCGCCCCGCGCTGGCCCAGTCGGGCGATCCCATCAAGGTCGGGCTGATCCTGCCCATGACCGGCCCCTTCGCCAGCACCGGCCGCCAGATCGACGCGGCGATCAAGGCCTGGCTGCGTGCCAACCCCAATCCTGTCGCCGGCAAGCGCCTCGAGATCCTGCTGCGCGACGACACCGGCGTCGCCCCCGACGTGACGCGCCGCCTGGCGCAGGAGCTTGTGGTGCGCGAGCGCGTGCGGGCGCTGGCCGGCTTCGGGCTGACGCCGCTCGCGCTTTCCGCCGCGCCCATCGCCACGGAGGCCAAGGTGCCCATGCTGGTGATGGCGGCCGCCACCAGCATCATCCCGCAGCGCTCCCCCTTCATTGTCCGCACCAGCTTCACCCTGCCCCAGGCGGTGCGCCCCATGGCGGACTGGGCGGCGAAGAACGGCATCAGGAGCGTCGTCACCATGGTGACCGACTTCGCGCCGGGCCTCGATTCCGAGAAGGCCTTCAAGGAAACCTTCACGGCCGCCGGCGGCACGGTCACGGGCGAGATCCGCACGCCGCTCCGCAACCCCGACTACGCGCCCTTCCTCCAGCGCGTGCGCGACCTGAAGCCGGACGCGCTGTTCATCTTCGTCCCCTCCGGCGAGGGCTCGGCGCTGATCAAGCAGTTCAGCGAGCGCGGGCTGAAGGAGGCGGGCATCCGCCTGATCGGCACCGGCGACGTGCTGGACGACGACATCCTGAACGACATGGGCGATGCCGTGATCGGTGCCGTCACCTCGCACCATTACTCCACCGCGCATGAGAGCCCCGAGAACACCGCCTTCCGCGAGGCCTTCAGGGCGGTCGCACCGGAGATGCGCCCGAACTTCATGGCGGTCGGCGGCTGGGACGGCATGCAGCTCCTCGCCACCGCCCTGGCCCGCACCAACGGCGACGTGGACGGCACGAAGCTGGTGGAGGCGATGAAGGGCCAGTCCTGGACCTCGCCGCGCGGCCCCGTCTCCATCGATCCGGCGACGCGCGAGATGGTGCAGGACATCTACATCCGCCGCACCGAGCGGCGCGACGGGCAGCTCTGGAACATCGAGTTCGACAAGATCCAGGGCGTGAAGGACGCGGCCTGACGCGCGGCGCGCCCCGGGCATGGCCGCGGCCGTCACCGTCCTGCTGGACGGCATCGCGAGCGGGATGCTGCTCTTCGTTCTCTCGGTCGGGCTTTCCGTCACGCTCGGGCTGATGAACGTGGTGAACCTGGCGCACGGCGCTTTCGGGATGGTCGGCGGCTATGTCTGCGCGGTGCTGCTGAACCGCGCCGGCGTTCCCTTCGTGGTCTGCCTCCTGGCCGCGACCCTGGCCGCGGCGCTGCTGGGCTGGGTGCTGGAGCGGCTGCTCTATGTCCGCCTCTACGGGCGCGACCACCTGGACCAGGTGCTTTTCTCCATCGGGCTGGTCTTCGTGCTGGGCGCCTGCGCGGACTGGCTGATGGGCGCGCGGCAGCAGTTGATCCAGTTGCCGGAATGGCTCTCCGGGCGCGTGGAGATCGCGGGCGTCGGCCTCGGGCGCTACCGCATCTTCCTCATCCTGCTCTGCGGCGCGGTCGCGGCGGGGCTGCATTTCGGGCTCGTGCGCACGCGCTTCGGCGCCAGGCTGCGGGCGGCGGTGGATGACGGCACGGTTGCGCGCGGCATGGGCCTGCCGGTGGGGCGCATCTTCTCCCTCACCTTCGCGCTCGGCTCGGGGCTCGCGGGGCTGGGCGGGGCGCTGGGGGTGGAGGTGCTGGGGCTCGACCCGAACTTTCCGCTGAAATACCTCGTCTACTTCCTCGTCGTCGTCGCGGTCGGCGGCGCGAATTCGGTGGCGGGGCCCTTCGTCGCCGCCATCCTGCTGGGCGTGCTGGACGTGGCCGGGAAGTATTGGGTGCCGCAGGTCGGGGCCTTCGTGATCTACACGGCCATGGTCGCGCTGCTGCTCCTGCGCCCCGACGGGCTGCTGGCCAAGGCCCGTTCCTGATGGGGCGGCTGATGCGGGCGCCGCTGCACGCGCTGCCCTGGCTGGCCGCGGCCGCCGGCTACTTCCTCCTGCCCGAGCAGCTTCCGCTGCTCTCCTCCATCGCCATCGCGGCCCTGTTCACGGTCTCGCTGGACCTGATCGTCGGCTATGCGGGGGTGGTGACGCTCGGTCAGGCCGCCTTCTTCGGGGCGGGGGCCTATACGGCGGGGCTGCTGGCCCAGAACGGCTGGGGGGAGCCGCTGTCCGGCCTTCTGGCGGCGGCGGCCGTGGCGGCGGTGCTCGGGCTGGTCACCGCGCCGCTGGTGCTGCGCTCGGGGGCGCTGGCGGGGCTGATGGTGACGCTCGGCCTCGGGCTGATGCTCTACGAGGCCGCGAACAAGGCGGCCGCCATCACCGGCGGCGCGGACGGCTTGCAGGGGGTGGAGGTCTGGCCGGTGCTCGGCGTCTTCCGCTTCGACCTCTACGGGCAGACGGCCTATCTCTACAGCCTCGCGGTGCTCTTCGTGCTGTTCTGGCTCGCGAAGCTGATCGTGGCCTCGCCCTATGGGCTGTCGCTGCGCGGCATCAACGGCAACCCGCGCCGCGCTCCCGCGCTCGGGGTGCCCGTGAAGGCGCGGCTCACGGCCGCCTACGCCCTGGCCGCGGCCTATGCGGGCGTGGCGGGGGCGCTGCTGGCGCAGACCACCGCCTTCGTCTCGCTCGACGCCCTTTCCTTCCAGCGCTCGGCGGACGGGCTGCTGATGCTGGTGCTGGGGGGGCTGGGCAGCCTCTACGGCGCGCTGATCGGGGCCGCGGCCTTCACCCTCGCGCATCACGCGCTGAGCGAGGCGAGCCCGATCTTCTGGCAGCTCTGGCTGGGCATCGCGCTCATCGCCCTCGCGCTGTTCGGGCGGGGCGGGCTGATGGGGCTGCTGCGCAAGCTCTCGCGGAGTAGGGGCGCGTGAGCGGCGCGGCCCTTGAGACACGCGGGCTGACCCGCCGGTTCGGTGCCTTCACCGCGGTGGACAAGGTCACGCTCACGGTGGCCCAGGGCGCGCGGCACGCGCTGATCGGGCCGAACGGGGCGGGCAAGACAACCTTCGTGAACCTGCTCTCGGGCTCCATTCCCGCCAGCGCTGGCACGGTGGCCCTGCTGGGGGAGGACGTGACGGCGGCCCCGCAGCACGCCCGCGTCCGGCGCGGCCTCGCGCGCACCTTTCAGGTGAACCAGCTTTTCGCCGAGCTTTCCCCGCGCGAGGCGGTGGTGCTGGCCGTGTCCGAGCGCGCGGGCGAGGGCCGCACCTGGTGGCGGCCGGTCGGCGCCCTGCCTGCCCTGCGGCGCGATGCCGACGCGCTGCTCGACCTTGTGCGCTTTCCCGCCGCTGGCCGTGACGGCCGCACGGGATCGCTCGCCTATGGCCGCCAGCGCCTGCTGGAGATCGCCCTCGCGCTCGCCATGAAGCCCCGCGTGCTTCTGCTGGACGAACCCGCCGCCGGGGTGCCGCCCGCCGAGAGCCGCGAGGTGCTGGAGGCCGTCTCCGCCCTGCCGCGCGAGGTCGCGGTGCTGCTGATCGAGCACGACATGGACCTCGTCTTCCGCTTCGCCGAGCGCATCACCGTGCTCGCCCAGGGTGCCGTGCTGGCGGATGGAGAGCCGAACGCCATCGCGCGCGATCCGCGCGTGAAGGAGGCCTATCTCGGCACGATGGAGGTCGGGCATGGCTGAGCCGCTTCTCTCCGTGGAGGGCCTCACCGGTGGCTGGGGCGAGGGCGTGGTGCTGGAGAACCTCTCCCTCTCGCTCGCGGAGGGCGAGGCCATGGCACTGCTCGGCCGCAACGGGGCGGGCAAGACCACGCTGATCTGCGCGCTCATGGGCGTGGCCCGGCGCCGCGCCGGCACGATCCGCCTCGGCGGCGTGGCGCTGGAACGGCTGGCGACGGAGAAGCGCGCCGTGCTGGGCCTCGGCTGGGTGCCGCAGGAGCGCAACATCTTCCGCTCCCTCACGGTGGAGGAGAACCTCACCGCCGTGGCGCGCCCCGGCCGATGGGACCTCCGCGCCGTCTACGGGCTGATGCCGCGGCTGGAGGAGCGGCGGGGCAACCTCGGCAGCGAGCTGTCGGGGGGCGAGCAGCAGATGCTCGCCCTTGGCCGCGCCCTCGTGCTGAACCCGCGCCTGCTGCTGCTGGACGAGCCGCTGGAGGGCCTGGCCCCCGTGATCGTTCAGTCCCTGCTGGCCGCCATCCGCCGCCTCGTGCGGGACGAGGGAATGACGGCCATCATCGTGGAGCAGCACGCGCACCAGATCCTTCCCATCGCCGACCGCGCCGTGATCCTCGATCGCGGGCGGGTGGTGGCGGCGGGAAGCGCGGCGGAGATGCTGGCCGCGCCGGAGATCCTGGACCGGCATCTCGGCCTGAACGCGCATTAGTTGTCACCAAGGAGAACGCCATGACCAACGGCAAGCCCCCCTTCCGCGCCGACCACGTGGGCAGCCTGCTGCGCCCGCCCGTTCTGCGCGAGGCCCGCGCCGCCCGCAGCGCCGGGCAGAAGAGCGACGCCGAGGTGCGCGAGGTCGAGGACCGCTGCATCATCGACGCCATCCGCGAGCAGAAGGCCGTCGGCCTCAAGGCCGTGACGGACGGCGAGTACCGCCGCGCCTTCTGGCACTTCGACTTCCTGGCCAGGCTCGGCGGCGTGGAGATGTACGAGGCCGACCAGGGCATCCAGTTCCAGGGAGGGCAGACCAAGTCCTACGGGCTCAAGGTCACTTCCAAGCTCCGCTACGAGCCGCACCCCTTCGTGGAGGACTTCGCCTTCGTCGCGGCCCACGCGGGCGGCGCCGTGGCGAAGCAGACCATCCCCTCCCCCTCCGTGCTGCATTTCCGCGGCGGGCGGCGGGCGGTGGACCAGACCGTCTATCCCGAGATGGACGCCTTCTTCGCGGATCTGGCGGGCGCCTATAACGGTGCCATGCAGGCCTTCGCCGCCGCCGGCTGCCGCTACCTGCAGCTCGACGAGGTGAACATCGCCTATCTCTGCGACCCCAACCAGGTCGCGATGCTGAAGGCGCGCGGCGACGACACCGACAACCTGCTGAACCGCTACGCCGACATCATCAACGGCACGATCGCGGGCCGGCCGTCGGACATGTTCGTCTCGATGCATCTTTGCCGCGGCAACTTCCAGTCCATGCACATCGCCGCCGGCGGCTACGACCCGGTGGCGGAGGTGCTGTTCAACGGCATCAACGTCGATGCCTACTTCATGGAATACGACGACGAGCGCTCGGGCAGCTTCGCGCCGCTGCGCTTCCTGCCCAAGGGCAAGACGGTGGTGCTGGGGCTGGTCACCAGCAAGCGCGGCGAGCTGGAAACCAAGGACGAGCTGAAGCGCCGGATCGAGGAGGCCGCGAAGCACTGCCCGATCGAGCAGCTCGCGCTTTCGCCGCAATGCGGCTTCGCCTCGACCGAGGAAGGGAACCTGCTGACCGTCGAGCAGCAATGGGCCAAGCTGCGGCTCTGCGTGGATGTCGCCCGCGAGGTCTGGGGCGAGGTCTGATCAAACCGTGGCCGGGGGTTTCCGCCCCCGGCCGCTAAGCTTCCCGGGCGGCCTTGATCGCGTCGGCCAGGGCGCGCAGCGCTTCCGGCACGCCCTCGCCCGTCGCGCCGCTGATCAGCAGCGGCTCCTTGCCGATGGCGCGTGCCAGCGCCTTGATGCGGGACGTCTTCGCCTGCGGCGTCATGGCGTCCATCTTGTTCAGCGCCACGATCTCGGGCTTGTCCACCAGGCCACCGCCATAGCCTTCCAGCTCCGCCCGCACGGTGCGGTAGGTGTCCACCGGGTCGGCCTGGGTGCCGTCGATCAGGTGCAGCAGCACCGCGCAGCGCTCGATATGGCCGAGGAACCGGTCGCCCAGCCCCGCGCCCTCATGCGCGCCCTCGATCAGCCCGGGGATGTCCGCCAGCACGAACTCCTCCGTCGCGTTCAGGCGCACGACACCGAGCTGCGGGTGCAGCGTGGTGAAGGGATAGTCCGCGATCTTCGGGCGCGCGGCCGAACTGGCGGCGAGGAAGGTGGACTTGCCGGCATTGGGCAATCCGACCAGCCCCGCATCGGCGATCAGCTTCAGCCGCAGCCAGACCCAGCGCTCCTCGCCGGGATAGCCGGGGTCGGCGCGGCGGGGCGCGCGGTTGGTGCTGGTCTTGTAGTGGGCGTTGCCGTGACCGCCGTCGCCGCCGCGGCAAAGCACCGCCGTCTGGCCGGGCTCGGTCAGGTCGGCGAGGACGGTTTCCTTGTCCTCGGCCAGGATCACCGTGCCCACGGGCACCTTCAGGATCACGTCGTCCGAGGCCGCGCCGGTGCGGTCCGAGCCCGCGCCGTTGCCGCCCTTGCGGGCCTTGAAATGCTGGGCGTAGCGGTAGTCGATCAGCGTGTTCAGCCCATCGACGGCCTGGGCGAGCACGTTGCCCCCCCGCCCGCCATTGCCGCCGTCCGGGCCACCGAACTCGATGTACTTCTCGCGCCGGAAGGCGATGACGCCGTTCCCGCCGTCACCGGCCTTCAGATAGACCTTGGCCTCGTCGAGGAACTTCATGGGGTGTGGTCAATCCAAAACGAAAACGGGGGCCGCGAGGGGCCCCCGTGATACCCGGCGGTGAGCCCGCGACCTTTACTCGGCCGCGATCGCCGTCACGCGGGGCTCGACGGAAACCGCCACGCGGTCGTCGGCCTTGCGCTCGAACTTCACGGTGCCGTCCACAAGGGCGTGGAGGGAGTGGGTGCGGCCCACGAGCACGTTGCGGCCGGCCATCATCTTCGTGCCGCGCTGGGTCACGATGATGTTGCCGGCACGGACGGCCTGGCCGCCATAAAGCTTCACGCCGAGGCGCTTGCCGGCGGAGTCGCGTCCGTTGCGGGAAGAACCGCCGGCCTTCTTGTGTGCCATGGTCTATACTCCTTGGCTTGTCGGGTTAGGCCGCGATGTCGCCGATGCGCAGAACCGTCAGGTTCTGGCGGTGGCCATTCTTGCGGCGGCTGTTCTGGCGGCGGCGCTTCTTGAAGATGATGATCTTCTCGCCGCGCTTCTGCTCCAGCACCGTGGCGGTCACCGTGGCGCCCGGAACGGTCGGCGCGCCGATGGTCAGGCCGGTCTCGCCGCCCACCGCCAGCACGTCGTGGAAGGTGATGGAGGCGCCGGCCTCGCCCTCGAGCTTCTCGACCGTCAGCACGGCGTTCGGGGTCACGCGGTACTGCTTGCCGCCGGTGCGGATCACTGCGTAGGTCATGGGGATGCGGGTCCGCTCTCGTCTCGGCCGGTTTGGCCCGGGCCGGATGAGCCAGGGCTGGTCGTGCTTGAACCGGCGGGGCCCGCGCCCTGGAAGGGGGGCCTCGCCGGAGAGCGGGGCCTATAGCGGGCGCTGGCCAGGGAAGTCAACCTTGTCTTGCCCGGAATGCCCGCCCGGGCGCGTTGCGCCGCGGCGCGAGGCGGATTATAGGGGCCACCGCGCCCCGGAGAGGTGCCAGAGTGGCCGATTGGGCCGGTCTCGAAAACCGGAGTAGGGGCAACCCTACCGTGGGTTCGAATCCCACCCTCTCCGCCATCGACCTTCCCTCCTTTGATTGAACACGGGGGCACAGCCCGAGCGGCCGTGGCGAACTGCTCCGTTCCGGCCAGGCTTCGCAGCCCGTGCCCAGGTGGCGGCAGCGCCGGGCGTCGAGCGTACAGCGCCGGGCAAGCGGGCGCGCACAGGCCCGGGGGCGTCTTGGTTGGCGCGGTCCGCGATCAGGTTCCAGGCCTCTGGGCGGAGATCGCCATCGACGGGGCACGGCACCCCTCAGGAACCCTCCCACGGGGCTCCGGGAACGCTGCGCCGGCCATGGACCACCCGCGCATGTCATGGGGAAAAGGCCGGCCTCATCGGGCATCCACACTGCCTCAGGGGGCATCGCCGGGACCGGCGCTCCACCGTTCAGCGCAGGGCCGGCACCTGTTGCAGAGCCCGCGCGGCGACGGCACGGCCGATTCGCTGTCCCTCCACCAAGGCGCTGCGGAAGTGCGCCCCAGCCCATATGCGGCTCTCCGAGCATTCCTCGGAGGCCGCCGCCAGACTCGGGAACTCGCGGATCGGCTGCCCCGCGCGGTCCACGGCCTGATAGGCGACCGGACCTTCGCCCAGCAGCCCCGTGAGCACCGCCGCCCCCGTGGCGAAATCGGCGCTGTGGCCCGAAGGATATTCCGGGTGCGGCGGCGTCGGCAGCAGGGTCGTCCAGGAAGGATCCGGGCGAAGGCCGGGGCAGCCCGCGTTGATCACCGTCACCGGCCGCCAGAACAGGTAGTGCAGCTTCTCCGCGAAAAGGAGCACGTCGTTGTCGGCGAAGGCGACGGCCAGAACGGCGTTCATCCGCGCCTCCTCCCACAATCCGCCGGCCGGTGGCTGCGACGCCAGCCGCAGCAGGAGGAACCGATGGAGGTTGCGCTGCAGCGATTGCGGGACCCAGAAGCTGGCGGCCTCGGTCTGGGCCGCGCTGCGCCCCGTCTCTCCAGCGCCGCCCATGCGGCGAACCTCCTCCACCTCAGCCCGGAACCGCGCGGAGGTGATGTCGGGCGGCGGCGGACCGCGAAGGGAGGCGTTGTCTGGAAAGAGCATGGGCTGGTCGACATAGGTGATGCCCAGCAACGGCAGGGGCGGCGTCGGGCGCCACCTGCCCTCCGCGTCGGAGACGGGAAAGGCACGCTTCTCGGGCGAGGGTCCCGCACGGTCCAGCGTGGCGGTGCCGATCGCGCTTCCCAGCGCAACGCCGGCCGACCGCCCGGACGCGGACGGCACGCGGGCCAGCGCCTCCTGCAACAACGCCTCCACTTCCGCACTGCGGGTGGAGGCGATGTGGCGGCGCGCCAGCACGCTGAAGGCCGCCATGGACATGGCCGCCAGCGGCGATGCACCGGCCGCGCGCGGCTCACCCCGGCCGCGCGGCGCCCAGCGGCGGTAGCGTGGCTCGATCGCGTTCAGCGCATCGTGGATCGCGATCGCCACCATCGCGATGGTGTGCGCGCGCGGCCACTGGGTGGTCTGTGGATCGCTCGCCAGCCGGTCGGCGACGACCATCCAGCGAAAAAGAAAGTCGTCCTGCGCGGGCCCGCGCGCCGCCGTGCGCGACATCCCGGGCGCAGCCCGCGGATCCGCCTGGGCCGGAACCGGCTGCGCGAGCGCGGCCGGCGCGAAAGCCGGGAGCAACAGGGCGGGGCGGGCGAGCAGCGACGCGCCCGCCCCGAGGATCGTGCGGCGCGGGGCGGCCGAAACCGGACGGACCGGGGTCAAACGCGACCTCCCGCTATGCCGTCCACCATCATCGCCACCACGCCGCGCGGCACGCTAGCGCGTCCTCTGCATCCGCTCGTCGGTGCTGGTGGGCAGCGCGCCGCCGCGCATCGGCTCGGTGCCGATCTCGGGCGTGCTGTTGCCGCGCGTCACCCGTGCCGTGCCCGAGGGAAGGGGCGCGCCGCGCATCGGCTCGGTGCCGATGGCCGGCGTGCCGCTCGAGGCCCGAACGCGCTCGGGCGCGGGCAGGGCCGCGCCGCGCATCGGCTCGGTGGTCGGCGTGGGCGGGGGCACGGACTGCGCGCAAGCGGAAAGCAGCCCGATGGCCGCCGCCATGACCGACGCGCGCAGCACGGAAGGTGGATTCGTCATGCGGAGTTCATCCCATCTGTCTAACGCCTGCGCCTGTGCAGCCGCCACGCGGCCACCATCGCCCATCCGTGTGGCAAACACTTGAACAAACCTGCTTGATCTGCCGCCATCCGGGTGGACCGGGCGAAGCGCCTCCAGGCCGCGGAACACCGGCTGAGCCTGCTTCGATGCGGCGGCGGCGCGGTGGAACAGCCCGGGCAGCCATCCCCGGATCGAGCCGGAAACCTCCGTGCATCGTCCCGGCGCCGGCGGAATGGCTGGCGACGCGCGTCACCGGCGCCATCCCGCGGGCGCCGCGAATCGGGCGAGCGCCGCCGGGGGCCAGCCTCTCCCGCCTCCCGGCGCCGTCCGCGGGCCTCGATGCTGATGCTGTTCCAGTCCGCGAGAAGCCGAACGCGCCGCGATGGTGCCATCGGGCGGGCCGCCCTGCCTGGCTCTCCCCCGCCGACGGGGCCGGGCCCTGGACCACGGGCCACCGCCCGCAGTGGCTGGACGCGCCGCCGAAGCCGTCGCGGAACGCCTCGTGTCGGATGGGCAAGTCCACGGGCGGGCCGGCATCCGGCCCGGTGCTATAGCTTGCGCTGCCCGAGACCGACCTTGTCGTAGATCGTGTTGATGTGGTCCTTCACCTCCTGCGGGGTGTCGTCGCGCTCGGGCGTGTGGCGCCAGCCGGTTTTCTGGCGCGCATACTGCCCCATCACCTCGTCCTGGTCCGAGGTTCCGCCGCTGATGCCGTAGGCACCGACCATCTCGTTGCCCCGGAACACGGGCGCGGCCCCGCCGGAGATGAAGACCTTGCCCCCCGTGAACACCGCCGCGTTCACGGCAAGCTGCGGGTTGCGCTCGCGCAGCCAGTGCTGCGTCACCAGCCCGTCCTGGAAGCGCGGGCTCATGGAGCGGAAGGCGGCCATGGTGAAGGCCTTGGCGATGGAGGTCTCGGGCGTGATCCAGCCGGCCTCGTCCATCCGCTCCAGCGCGATCAGGTGCCCCTCGGGCCCGACCACCGCGATCGAGACGGGCACGCCCATCTCCTCCGCCTTCTCGGTCACGGCCTGGATGAACAGGCGGCACTCGGCCGCGCGCAGTTTGGTCATGGTGGCGTCCTTGCCGGGGCTTCAGCGGGCCAGGTTACCAGTGAACCCGGATGCCAGTGAGCCGGTGTCAGTTGGCGCGCGCGCCGGAGGCCTCGACCACGCGGGCCCATTTGGCCGTCTCGGCGGCGGTCAGGCGGGCCAGGGCTTCCGGCCCACCCTCCAGAAGGTCGAAGCCCTGCGTCGCGAGGGCGGCGCGCGTGGCGGGCGCGGCCAGCGCGGCGCGCGCCGCATCGGCCAACCGCGCGACAACCGGGGCCGGCGTCGCGGCCGGGGCGTAGAGGCCGAACCACACCGCGCTCTCGAAGCCCGCGAGGCCCGCCTCCTCCATGGTCGGCAGGTCCGGCGCGGCCGCCGTGCGCGCCGCCCCCGTGGAGGCCAGGGCGCGCAGCCGCCCTTCCCGAACATGCGCCAGCACGGTGGAGGCCGGCGAGAACATGACGGAGACCCGCCCCGCCAGCAGGTCCGTCACCGCCTGGGCGCTGCCGGGATAGGGCACATGCGTCATGCGGACCCCCGCCATCATGTTCATCATCTCCCCCGAGAGATGCGGCGCCGTGCCGATCCCGGACGAGCCGAAGAAGAGCCCGCCCGGCTGCTCCCGCGCCAGGGCGACCAGCCCGGCAAGGTCCCGCGCCTCCACCGAAGGGTGCACCACCAGCAGGTTCGGCACCGTGACCAGTGGCGCGACGGGCGCGAGGTCCCGCCCGAAGTCAAAGGAAAGGTCGCGCTGTAGGCTGGCGTTGATGGTGTTGGCGACCGAGCCGAGCAGAATGGTGTGGCCATCCGCCACCGCGCGCGTGACGGCCTCGGCCGCGATGTTGCTGCCCGCTCCGGGGCGGTTTTCCACCACCACCTGCTGTCCGAGCGACGCGCCCATGCCCGGGGCGATCAGGCGCGCCGCCACGTCGGCCGCGCTGCCCGGCGGAAAGCCCAGCACCAGGCGAAGGGGACGGGAGGGAAACTCCCCGCCCGCCGCGGGCTGCGCCCGCACCCGGGGCGCAAGGGCTGACAGGGAGAGGGCGGCCGCGAACCAGGCGCGGCGTCCGAGAGCGCGCATGAACCATTTCCCCCGATTCGCCGCTGCCTTCGTGGCTTGGGCCGAAGTGTGGGCAGCCACGCGGCCCCTCGTCCAGTTCCCTTGTTTCCGCAGGGCCGGTCGCCCCGGCGCGGGGAATGGCCCGGACGTAGTCCGCCCGCCACAAAACCATCCGTTCCCGTGGCCCGCGGCACCGACGGACAGCAGATTTCGGAACCGAACCATGTTATGCTCGCGGAGATGAGGCTCGAGCGGTCCATGCCCAGCACGCTCTTCCACAAACGTCCGGACGGGACGCTCTCCGTGCGGCCGGTCGGGCACGGTTAACGTCCCGCCCGCCGCCCTCCAACACCGCGGCCGAACGCGTGCCCAGGGGACGCAGCATGCTCCAGACCATCGCCGACGCGAGCTATGACATCATCCAGGGATGGGGCGGCTATGCGCCGCACGCCGTGTGCCTGCTGGAGGACCCGGCGATCATCGCGATCACCGTGGTCACCAACCTCGGCGTCGCCGCCGCCTATTTCATGATCCCCTTCGCTCTCTGGCGCTTTCTCCGGCGGTTCGAGACGCTGCCCTTCCGCTCGGTGCTGGTGATGTTCGTGGTGTTCATCCTGGCCTGCGGCACCTCGCACATCACCAAGGTCATGACCCTGTTCCTGGGCGGCTGGACCTACTGGCTGGACGCGGCGGTGTGCTCGCTGACCTTGATCGCGAGCCTCGGCACGGCGATCGGCCTGGTGCGGCACGGGCGCCGCATCGCCTTCCTGACCGGCCGCCTGATCGCGCGCCCCGCCTGACCCTGGTGACCGGCGGGGAGATCCTTTCGGGCTACGCGCCCTGGGCCGCCGCTGTCACGGCCGTGCTCGGGCTGGGCACCTATGCCTGCCTTTCGCTCTGGGACCGGCACGTCCGGCGCGACGAGGCGGAGGCGCTGTGCGTGGTGACGGAAAAGGAGGCCGCCGCCTGCCACGCCGCGCAGGAGGCCGCCCTCAGCGCCAAGCGCCATCGTGCCCTGGCCGAAGCCTCCGCCATCGTGCTCTGGCGGGCCGCGCCCGACGGGGGGTTCCTGGAGCTGGAGGGCTGGACCACGCTGACCGGCCAGTCCCGGGAGTCCTCGCTGGGCTCGGGCTGGCTCGACATGCTCCACCCCGAAGACCGCGAGCGCGTGCGGACGCTCTGGGCGCAATGCCTCGCCGAGTGCCGCACGATGGACATGGAATACCGCCTGCGCACGGCCGGCGGCGACTGGCGCTGGTGCCGGTCCCGCGGCGTGCCGATCGGGGCCGATGCTGGGCCTGGCCCTGATCCCGGCACCGGAGGCGGCCGCGCCGAGGAATGGGTGGGGGTGCTCGAGGACATCGACGACCGCCGCCGCGCCGAGGAACGCCGCCTGCTGGTGGCACGGGAGGTGGACCACCGCGCCAAGAACGTGCTGGCCGTGGTGCAGACCATCGTGCGCATGAGCGGCGCCGACACGGTGAAAGCCTATTCGGCCATCGTCCAGTCCCGGATCGGCGCCCTGGCCCGCGCGCACGACCTGCTCGCCGAGGGCGGCTGGAGCGGCGCCGAGCTGCGCAAGGTCGCCGAATGGGAGCTGCTCGCCTATCGCGGCCTGAACGATGGCGGACCGGTGGCGCTCGACGGCCCGCACCGGCCGATCTCGGCCCTCGCGGTGCAACCGATCGCCATGGTGTTCCACGAGCTGGCGACCAACGCGGCCAAGGGCGGTGCCCTCTCCAGCCCCGGGGGCACCGTCCGCCTCACCTGGTGGGAGGAGGAAGAAACGCTGCGGATGCGCTGGGCGGAGGCGGGCGGGCCACCCGTCTGCGGCCCGCCGAACCGCTCCGGCTTCGGCACCCGCCTGATCGACGCCACCGTGCAAGGCCAGCTCGGCGGCAGGGTGGTGCGCCACTGGGAGCCCGCCGGGCTGGTGGTCGAGCTGTCCGTCCCCCTCGCGCGCATCGTCCCGCCGGCGCCGGACTGATCGCCCGGTTCAGGCGGCGCGGGGTGCCGGCCCGGGCAGGCGCGTGCGCGCGGCCGCCAGACGGGCGACCGCGGGCACGGCCCGTGCGATCCGGGCCAGGGCGCCCGGCGCGGCGCCCATCAATCCGGCGATCAACCCCGCCCAGCGCATCGGGCGGTCCAGTTGCCGTTCCAGCCCCAGATGGAAGGCGCGGGGGTCTTGCCCCGCCAGGATCGCCTCCGCCGCCGCCGCCCCTCCCGCCAGGGCCATGGCTATGCCGTCCCCGGCGAGCGAGGGCACGACCGCGAACTGGTCGCCCACCCGGTAGAGGCCGGGCTCGGCCTCGGCGCCGTCGCGATGGCGGAAACCATAGGGAATGCCGGCCACCGCCAGCGGCCGCCCGGCAAGCGGCCCGGCGCCGCGCAGCAAGGCGGCGGCCAGGGCGGAGCCGGCGGAGACGCGCGCCAGCAGGGCCGCCCCATCGCGCGCCTCCGCGCCCGCCCCTGACAGGCCGGGATGGATCGCGGCGCAAAGATTGGCCCCTCCCCCCGCGCGCGGCTGTAGCCCGGCATAGCCGCCCGCGAAGGGCAACAGGAGCACGGCCGCATCCAGGGGTGCCGACAGGCGCAGCGGAAGCTTCAGCCCGACCGAACCGCGCGGCACCCGGCGGGCATGGCCGCGCAGCTCGTGCTTGCCGGTGGCCAGCACCACGGCCGGGGCCCGGAGCACCGTCCCGTCGGACAGGCGCACCGACCAGCACCCGGCCTCCCGCGCGGCCGCCGCCACCGCCCGGCCGCGCAGCACGGTCGCACCGGCATCGGCGGCGGCAAGGAGCAGCGCCTCGTCCAGCACCGCACGCGGCAGGCTCCAGGCCGGAAAGGGCAGCGCCCAGGCGGCATCGTGGCGGCCCGAGGCGAGCCGGCCCTCGCGGATCGGCACGGCGCCCAGCGCGGGCAGCGGCAGGCCGAGCGAGGCCATGATGCCCGCGGCGTCGGGGCCCAGGAACTCGCCGCACACCTTCTCGCGCGGGGCCGCCTCGCGCTCCACCAGCAGCACCCGCGCGCCGGCGCGGGCCAGGCGGATCGCGGCCACGGCGCCCGCGGGGCCCCCGCCGATCACCACCGCCTCCCTCACGCGGCGCGGCCCGGGCCTGAAACCGTCCAGCGGAAGGGAAAGGCCCAGCGAAGCTCCGCGGCGACGCCGGCACGCCCGATCAGCCCCTCCCAGTCCGCGCGGGAAAAGCCGCGGGCGATGGAGACCGTGCTGTCATGCACCACCATCGGGTCCATCCGCAGCAGCCGCACCCCCGCCCAGACCGTGGCCCAGGGCAGCGGGTGGCGGTGCAGGTCGCTGATGAACCAGCCCAGGCGAGCGCGCGCCTCCATCCAGCGGAGAAAGCGAACGAGGGTGGCGTCGTCCAGGTGGTGCGTGAACAGTGCGCAGATCGCCGCATCGAAGCGCTCGTCGGGCGCGAGGCCGAACAGGTCCGCCGTGATCCAGCGCACGGGCAGGCCCGGATGGCGCGCCCGAGCATGGGCGGCCGCGTGGGGCGAGCGGTCCAGCGCCGCCAGCTCCACCGCGACGCCGCGCCGGGCACCCCAGTCCGCCACGCGCGCAAGCATGTCCCCCCCGCCCGCACCGACATCCAGCACGCTCATCCGCCGCGCACCGCTCTCGCGCGCCAGGGAATCCAGCCAGCGCAAGGTCGGGCGATATGCCAGGCTCATGCGGTTGATGCGCTCGAGGTCGCTCAGCGCGGAGGAGAAGGCGGCGAAGTCCTGCGCCGCGTCGTCCATGATCTCCGGCGCGGAGGAGCGGGCGCGAAGCATCAGACCGTCGCGAAACGCATCGTCTCGGCCGACAGCCCGGGGCCGAAGGCCATGGCGATGCCGCGCCGCCCCGGCTCGCGCTCCTCCAGCATGGCCCGCAGCACGAACATCACGGTGGGAGAGGACATGTTCCCGTGCTCGGCCAGCACCGCGCGCGACTGCGTAAGCGCGCCCTGCGGCGGGTGACAGGCCTCCTCCACCGCGTCCAGCACGGATCGGCCGCCGGGATGGATCGCCCAGAGTTCGTAATCCTCCGCATCCAGCCCGCCGAGCAGGGCGGGCAGGCGCGGCGGCAGCGCGCGGGTCAGGCTCTTCGGCACCTCGCCGGAAAGCACCATGTCGAAGCCGTTGTCGCCGACGCGCCAGGCGATCTGCTCCTCCGCCTCGGGCATCAGCGCGCAGCGGAAGCCGTCCAGCCGCAATCCGCTGGCCTCCGCGCTGACAAGCGCGGCCGAGCATCCGTCACCGAACAGCAGGAAGCAGAGCAGCTGCTCCACCTCCAGCCGCTCCTGCAGGTGCAGGGTGCAGAGTTCCAGGTTCACCACCAGGACGCGCGCGCAGGGATCGGCCCGCACCGCGTCGTGCGCCAGGCGCAGCGCGACCAGCGCGGCCTGGCAGCCCATGAAGCCGACGGTGGTGCGCGCCACCGTTTCCTCGAGGCCGAGATGCGCGCTGATGGCGTGATCAAGGCCCGGCGCCGCGAAGCCGGTGCAGGAGGCGACGATCAGATGCGTGATGCCCTCCGGCGGGCCGAGCGCATCCAGCGCCCGGAAGGCCAGCGCGGGCGCCTCGGCCTCCCACCGCTGCATCCGCGCGCGGGTGGAGGGAAAGCGGCCGGGCTCGTAGAAGCCTTCGGCATCCACCAGCCCCGGCCGGCCGTCGGGCCGCAGCACGCTCCAGCGCCGGACGATGCCGGCACGCTCGGCCATGCGGGCAAACAGGCGCCGCTCCCGCCCCTCCGGGATCAGCCTTTCCGCGAAGGCACGAAAGGTTCCATGAACCTCATGAACAGGGGTCGCGGTGCCGATGCGGTTCAGGAAGACTGGCGTCATTCCTTTCCAGAATCGGCCCGGCCCGCGAATTTGCCAGGGTGGGGCAGCGGATCCGGCGGACACGAGCCCGGCACCGCCGGACCGCGTGGCCGGATCGGCTTAGCGGAAGGTGGGGCCAGGCGCCTTGCGGACGCGGCGGTTGACCTCTTCCGCGGAGGCGATGCCGCCTTCCCAGAAGTCGTCGATCAGGTCGCGGTTCGCCATGACCCAGGCCGAGACGCGGTCGAAATCTCCCTGCCCGAGCCCGCCGCTGACCTGCATGATGATGGGCTCCACCATCAGAATGGTCAGCCGGTCCGTGTCCATCCGCGCGCCGGGGGTGACGCCGACGAGAATGTTCTCGTCACCGTGTCCCCGCCGCAGCCAGACCACCTGGGGCAGCCCGGTGAGATGGGAGCGGAGGCGGATCATGTCGTCCGAAATCTGGTCCGCCGAGCCCTGGTCGGGAAACTCGTCGCGGCGCGGACGGCGCTCCTCACGGAGGCGTTCGTCACGCGGCCGATCGTCGCGCGGCCTTTCCTCGCGTGGCCTCTCCTCTCGCGGCCGGTCGTCGCGTGGCCGGTCGTCGCGTGGCCGGTCGTCGCGTGGCCGGTCGTCGCGTGGCCGGTCGTCGCGTGGCCGGTCGTCGCGTGGCCGGTCCTCTCGCGGCCGGTCGTCGCGCGGGCGCCCCTGCTGCGGCGCCTCGGGCTGCGGCGGCGGGGCGGCCTGGATCGGCACGGATCGGGGAGCCTCCTGCCGCGCGGGCGCGGGCTCGGGCGCCGGAATGGGCGCCGCAGCCGGAGATGGCGCGGGAGCAGGGGGCGGCGCGGGAGCAGGAGCCGGCGCGGGAGCCGGGACCGGCGCCGCCGGACGCGCGTGGCGCACGCTCACGCCTTCGTCGTCCACGGCGAGCTCGATCGTGAGATCGGCCTCGAACACCAGGCGCAGCGCGGATTCGAAGGCGTCGCGGAAGGCGGCGGCATCGGCGCCAGGAGCCCCGAAGCGCCCCATCAACTCCGGCCAGGCGGCACTGACCACCGCATCCGCCCCGCCGCGCGACAGAACCTCGCGCGTCCAGGCATGCGCGTCCATCGCCTCTGCCGAAGCCGAGAGGGCGCGGAGGATCGCGCGATCCAGTGCAACCGCGTTCTCCGAAAGGCTGGCCATGAAGCGCGCGTTCAGCTTCACCGAGGTCGGCCAGGCACCGCCACGCGGCCGCGAGCGGGCGTCGAGCACCGAGAGCTCTGGCCCCTCCTCCACCGCGGCGACGATGCGCGCGGTGAGCATGCGCTCCACCTGCTCTGCAAGCGGCGCCACCGCGCCCTCCCCGAGGCCGAGACGGGCTGCCAGAGCCGCGGCATCCGCGCCCAGCGCGACCGTGGGACTGCCGCTGCGCAGGGCGGAGTCGCAGAGAAAGGCGAGCAGCAGCCGCAAGCCCGGCCCATCGGGCAGGGTGTCCCCGGCATGGGCCGGGGCCATGCGGAGCGCGGCGTCCCGGCCGTCGCGCCGCCAGGCCTCGGTGCCCGGCGAGACGGGAAGGCCGAGGCGGCAGAAGGCCGCGTGCTGCCAGATCACCGTTTCGGGCGCGGACGCGCGATCGGTTTCCGCCGCGACGGGTGGATCGGTACGTGTCGTCATGGGCGGGCGGGATTCAGACTCGAAGTGGAGAAGGATGGCCGCGTCGCAGGCAGCGGATTCATGCAGCCTGCGTTGCGCCAGATAATTGCCGCGTGGCATCGCGGCAAGCCCGTCCGCGCCGAATCGCGGCCGCGGAGGCGTGCCACGCCCATTTCGAGGTCCATACGGAAACGAAAAAAGAAGGCTGGGCCGGAGCAGGGCCGCGCCGGCCGGCTCGCGCCCGGCGCCCTCCTGCCGGAGGGGTCGCGGGCCATGGGCGGGGCGTACGGTGTCCCCTGCCCTGTCAGGCCGCCTGCCGGGCCGGTGACCCGGGAAGGCCGATCAGGCTCCCGCCAAAGAGGAACGGCTTCCAGCGGTCACCCAGGAACGCCGCTCCGGACCGGCCTGGCCGGGCGAAGACTTTGCCGGCCGGCACATTCGCCCGAGGCCGTCAGACCGCCTCCTTCAGCTCCTTGGCCGGGCGGAACGCGATCTTCTTGCTGGCGGCGATCTGGATCTGCTCGCCGGTCGCGGGGTTGCGGCCCGTGCGGGCCGGGCGGGACTTCACCTCGAGGATGCCGAGGCCGCTGATGCGGATCTTGTCGCCGGCCTTCAGGTGCTCGGCGAGCGACTGGACGAAGTCGTTCACCAGCGTTTCCGCCTGCTTCTTCGGCATCTCGTGCGTCTCAGCGAGCCCGGCGGCGAGCTGCTTCAGACTCACCACCGCGGCTGCGGCAGGCTTGGCGGCGCCCGATGCGGGAGCCTTGGCGGCGGGTGCCTTCGCCGCGGTGGTCTTGGGTGCAGCTGCCTTGGCCATAATGAACCGCCTGTCTGTTGCGCTTGGTCCCGGAAGTCACCACGAACACAGCGGCCCAACAAGTGGGATGGCGGGCTTTGCGAAGCCCGGCCCGCCGAAAGCGGCATCTGTGCAACAGTGTGGATCGTCACGCATCCGGGACGTTGCGCCTGAGCTCCGCGAGCCAGGCCGTTGCCGTGCCGTCGGAGGGCGCCCGCCAGTCCCCGCGCGGCGAAAGCGAGCCCCCCGCCGCCACCTTCGGCCCGTTCGGCATGGCCGAGCGCTTGAACTGGCTGAAACCGAAGAACCGGCCGAGAAACACCTCCATCCAGTGCCGGATCTCCGCCAGGTCGAAGGCACGGCGCCGCTCCTCGGGAAAGTGGGGCGGCCAGGACCCGCGCGCCGCGTCGGCCCATGCCCGGTGCGCCAGGAAGGCGATCCTGGAGGGCAGGAAGCCGTGGCGCAGCACGTAGAACAGGGTGAAGTCCTGCAACGCATAAGGGCCGATCTTCGATTCGGTGCTCTGCATCGCGCCGCTCGCGTCGGGCGGAACAAGCTCCGGCGAGATCTCGGTCGAAAGGATGTCTTCCAGCACGGCGGAGGCCTCGGCCTCGAAAAGCCCTTCCTCGGCCACCCAGCGGATCAGGTGCTGGATCAGCGTCTTCGGCACGCCACCATTGACGTTGTAGTGCGACATCTGGTCGCCCACGCCATAGGTGCACCAGCCCAGCGCCAGTTCCGACAGGTCTCCCGTGCCCAGCACGATCCCCCCCTCGTGGTTGGCGGCGCGGAACAGATAGTCGGTGCGCAACCCCGCCTGCACGTTCTCGAAGGTCACGTCGTAGACGGGCTCGCCGCCCGCGAAGCGGTGGCCGAGATCGGCCAGCATCTGCCGCGCGGCCGGGCGGATATCCAGTTCGCGCGCGGTGATGCCCAGCGCCGCCATCAGCCGGTGCGCGCTGCCCTTGGTGCCCTCGCTCGTGCCGAAGCCGGGCATGGTGTAGCCGATGATGTCGGTGCGCGGGCGCCCCATGCGGTCCATCGCGCGGGCCGCCACGATCAGCGCCTGGGTCGAATCGAGCCCGCCCGAGACGCCGATCACGATCTTCGGATTCCCGATGGCGCCGAGCCGCTGCATCAGGCCTGAGACCTGGATGGCATAGGCCTCGTAGCAATCCTGGGACAGGCGCGCGGGATCGGCGGGCACGAAGGGGAAGCGCTCCACCCGCCGCTCGAAGCCGATGTCCTCCCCGGGCGGGCCAAGGCGGAAGAACACGCGGCGGAAGGGCCGGGCGTGCAGGCGCCGGTTGTCGTCGAAGGTGCCCTGGCGCGCGCGCTCCTGGCGCAGCAGGTCGAGATCGGCATCGGCCATCGCGATCTGCTGGCCCGCCGGGAAGCGCTCGCTCTCCACCAGCGTCGCGCCATTCTCGTAGATGGAGACCTGCCCGTCCCAGGCCAGGTCGGTGGTCGATTCGCCCGCCCCCGCCGCGGCATAGACATAGGCCGCGAGGCAGCGCGCCGACTGCGAGGCGCAGAGCAGGCGCCGCGTGTCCGCCTTGCCGATGGTGATGTTGCTGGCCGAAAGGTTGGCCAGCACGGTGGCGCCCGCCAGCGCCCCGTCGCTGCTCGGCGGGCTGGGCACCCAGAGGTCCTCGCAAACCTCCGCGTGGATGGTGAGGCCGCGCAGGTCCTCGGCCTCGAAGAGCAGGTCCGGGCCGAAGGGAGCCTCCAGCGCCCCGATCCGCACCGTGCCGCCCTCCGTCCCGATGCCGGAGGCGAAGTGCCGGTGCTCGTAGAACTCCCGGTAGTTGGGCAGGTGGATCTTCGGCACCACGCCCAGAAGCCGGCCGCGATGGATGGCGAGCGCGCAGTTGAACAGCCGCGGGCCGTGGCGCAGCGGCGCGCCCACCAGCAGAACCGGAAGCAGCGCCGCGGACTCCTCGACCAAGCGCTCTACCGCCGCCTCCACCGCATCCAGCAGCACGTCCTGCAGCAGCAGGTCGTCGATGGAATAGCCGGACAGGCAGAGCTCGGGGAAAACGGCCACCGCGGCGCCGCGGGCGTGGCAGTCGCGGGCCGCGGCGAGCACGGCCTCCAGGTTGGCGCCGGGATCGGCCAGGCTGACCCGGGGAGTGCAGGCCGCCAGCCGGGCGAAGCCATGTCGGTAAAGGGAATGGAAGCTCATCGCGGGGTTGAACGATCCAGAAAGCCGGGCGTTGGCGGGGCAGAAGCATCGCCGCCAGCCGGCGCCGGGCGCAAGCCACGGGCCGGCCGAAGCTGGCGGCGGGCACTTGCCCGCCCAAGTCTCCCCCTTGCCCGCTGCGTTATCGAGGGGTCGCGCCCCGACCGGAACACCGCCGCATGCCAGATTCCCTCGCCCTGACAAGACCGCTGCCCGAAGCCGGGGCACCGCCGGGGGGCCTGCCGCCGCAGCGCCCCGCCTCGCGCCGGGTGGTCATGACGGGCGCGCTGCTCTGCATCCTGCTGGCATCCCTCGACCAGAACATCGTGAACACCGCCCTGCCCCGGATCGTGTCGGACCTCGGGGGCATGGCGCACCTCTCCTGGGTGGTCACCGCGTTCATGCTTTCCTCCACGGTGACCACGCCGCTCTACGGGAAGCTGTCCGACACCTACGGGCGGCGGCGGATGTTCCTGGTGGCCATCGCGCTGTTCCTGGCGGGCTCGCTGCTCTGCGGCACCGCGGGGTCGATGGGGCAGCTCATCCTGTTCCGCGCCCTGCAGGGGCTTGGCGCGGGCGGGCTTATGGTGCTGGCCCAGGCCTCGGTGGGCGACGTCGTCTCGCCTCGGG
The DNA here is from genome assembly GCF_042433125.1 of Muricoccus vinaceus. Lineage (NCBI taxonomy): Bacteria > Pseudomonadati > Pseudomonadota > Alphaproteobacteria > Acetobacterales > Roseomonadaceae > Muricoccus > Muricoccus vinaceus. The sequence goes on from NZ_JBHLVZ010000002.1 coordinate 650,805, forward strand.
AAAGGCCGCGCTACCAGGGGCTGTTCACCGGCACCTTCGCCCTGGCCAGCGTGGCGGGGCCGCTGCTCGGGGGCATCATCACCTCCGCCCTTTCCTGGCGCTGGGTGTTCTACGTGAACCTGCCGCTCGGCGCCCTCGCGCTGCTGATGATCGGCTTCGGCCTCCGCACCCCCGCCGCGAAGCGCAGGCGCCCGCTGGACATCGCCGGCAGCGCCCTGATGGCGGCGGGCACGGCGGCGCTGCTGCTTTTCCTGGCCTGGGGCGGCGTGGAGTTTCCCTGGGTTTCCGCCGCCGCGGCCGGCGGCGCGGCCCTGGTGCTCGCCCTCTTCGCCGCCTTCCTGTGGCGGGAAACGCGGGCGGAGGACCCGCTGATCCGCCTCGGCCTGTTCCGCAACCCCGTCTTCGCGCGGGGCGTCTCGGTCGGCGGGATGATGGTGTTCGCCATGATGGGCTCCACCGTCTTCCTGCCGCTCTACTTCCAGCTCGTCCTCGGCATGAGCCCGGCGCGGGCGGGGGCGATGATGCTGCCGCAGGTCATCGGCATGGTGCTCACCTCCGTCTTCGGCGGGCGCGCGGCGGCGAAGCTCGGCAGGAACAAGGGCTTCCTCATGGCGGGCCTCCTGCTGGAGGCGGTGGCGCTGGTGGGGCTGGCGGGGCTCGCCTGGTTCGCGGCGCCGGCCTGGGCCTTCCTGGTCGCCATGGCCGCGCTCGGCCTGGGGATGGGAATGGGCATGCCGAACCTGACCACCGCCATCCAGAACGCGGTGGACTACAAGGAACTCGGCGCGGCCACGGGGGCGATGACCTTCGTGCGCTCCCTCGGCGGGGCTGTTGGGGTGGCCTGTTCCGGCGCCATCCTTTCCGCCCGCCTCGCCGGGCCGGTGGACGTGGAGGGGCTGACCCGAGGCGGGGCCGAGGCCATGGCGGCCCTTTCCCCCGCCCAGCACGCGATGCTGGGGGAGGCCTACCGCACGGCGCTGACCGGCTGCTTCGCCCTCAGCGGCGTGGTGATGACGGCCGCCTTCCTTCTGGTCATCGGCCTGCCCGAGCAGAAGCTGCGCGGCACGGTCGAGGAACAGCCGGGCTGATACGGGCGGCGGCGGCCGGCGTTCCTGCCTTCGAGCAGAAGGAAGATCGGCCGTGAGCGAGAGCGAGAAGTCCGAAACCCTGGAAGAGCGCGTCCGCCGCCTGGAGAGCCAGAAGGTCCACCCCGAGGACGAGCTTCGGAAATCCCCCGCCGAAGCGGAGGAGCGCATGGAAACCGCCGAGGAGCAGGCCGTCCCGCCCACGTCGCCGGCCGGCGGAGGCTGAACGCCCCCGGGCCGTCCTCGCCCGGCCGCCCGGCCCGTGGTAGGGCGCCCCATGCTTCCGCCCGACCTCGCCACCGCCCGCCGCATCGTCGTGAAGATCGGCTCCGCCCTCGTGGTGGACCCGGAAACGGCGGCCCCGCGTGCGGACTGGCTCGCCTCCGTCGCACAGGACGCCGCCCGGCTCCGGGCCGGAGGGGCGGAGGTGGTTCTGGTTTCCTCCGGCGCCGTGGCGCTGGCCCGCCACGCCCTCGGCCTCACCCGCCGCGCCCTGCGGCTGGAGGAGAAGCAGGCCGCCGCCGCCGTGGGCCAGATCCGTCTCGCGGGCGCCTGGGAACATGCCCTGGCCGCGCATGGCATGACGGCCGCCCAGATCCTGCTGACGCTGGAGGACAGCGAGGCGCGCCGCCGCTACCTCAACGCGCGCGAAACGCTGCGCACCCTGCTCGGCCTCGGCTGCGTGCCCGTGATCAACGAGAACGACACGGTGGCGACCGCCGAGATCCGCTTCGGCGACAACGACCGCCTGGCCGCCCGCGTGGCCGAGATGATCGAGGCCGATGCCCTGGTGCTGCTCTCCGACATCGACGGCCTCTACACCGCCGATCCCCGCCGCGACCCCGAGGCGCGCCACCTGCCGCTGGTGGAGCGGGTGACGGAGGAGATCATGGCCATGGGGGGCGAGCCGCCGCCCGGCTATTCCTCCGGCGGCATGCGCACCAAGCTGATCGCGGCACGGATCGCGACGGGGGCGGGCTGCGCCATGGCCATCGCCCTGGGCTCCGCGCCCAACCCCCTTTCCGCCATGCTGGCCGGGGCGCGTGCCACCTGGTTCCTGCCGGCGCCCGAGGGCCGTTCGGCGCGGAAAAGCTGGATCGCGGGCTCGCTGGCCCCGCTCGGCCGGCTGGTGGTGGATGACGGCGCGGCCCGCGCCCTGGCCGATGGCCGCTCCCTCCTTCCCGCCGGCGTGCGGGAGGTGGAGGGCCGCTTCGATCGCGGCGATCCCGTTTCCGTGCGGGACTCCGAAGGGCGCGAGCTGGCGCGCGGCCTTTCCGCCTATGATTCGGAAAGCGCCCGCCGCATCGCCGGCCGCCGCAGCGCGGAGATCGAGGCGATCCTCGGCTGGCGCGGGCGCGACGTGATCGTGCACCGTGACGACATGGTTCTGATCTGAGGAGTGCGCCGAATGGACAAGGACGAGCTGACCGCCTGGGCCCTGAAGAACGGCTGGCAGGTCATGGCGGGCGCCCCCAGCCTGACCAAGCCCTCCAACCCCAAGGAGGCCATCGTGCGAATGGCCTTCAAGGCGACGGTGGTGAACCTTGAGGTGAAGAAGCCGGCCGGGAAGTGGGAGAAGGTCTCGGGTGAGGCCTATGGCAAGATCCAGCCCGACCCGGAAACGGGCGTGCCGCAGGGCCTCGGCTTCGAGAAGATCCCAAGCTTCTCCATGCTGATGCAGGAGAACAGGGACGCGCGGGTCTTCGCCAACATGGGCGGCATGGGGAAGCGGCGCTGAGCGGCACTCAGCCCGCCAGCAGCTTCACCCGCGCGGCGTCCAGCGCCAGCGCCGCGCGGCCGCCCACGGCGAGATGCCCCTCCCCACCGGTGTGCGGGGCGTCCACCAGCACCTCGGCCCCCGCCACCCGCACGCCGTAGCGGATGGAGGCGCCGAGGAACTCCCGGTGCGTCACCTCCCCCTCCAGCAGCCTCCGGCCCGGCGCCCCGGCACCGGCGGGCAGCAGCAGCACGTCCTGCGGGCGGAACATCAGCCGCGCGCCGGGGGGAACATCCAGCCCCGGCGGCAAAGGAATGCGCGTGCCGCCGTCGATCTCGAAGGCGCTGGCCGCGCCGTCGCGCAGCACGCGGCCCGGCATGATGTTGGCCGTGCCGAGGAAGCCCGCCACGAAGAGGTTGGCGGGATGGTCGTAAAGCTCCATCGGCGTGCCGACCTGCTGCACCACGCCCTCGCTCATCACCGCGATCCGGTCGCAGACGGTGTTCGCCTCCTCCTGATCGTGCGTGACGAAGATCGTCGTCAGGCGCAGCCGCTGCTGCATGTCCCGCAACTCGCGCCGCACCTGCACGCGAAGCCGCGCGTCGAGGTTCGACAGCGGCTCGTCCAGCAGCAGCACCTTGGGCCGCACCGCGACCGTGCGGGCCAGCGCCACCCGCTGCTGCTGGCCGCCCGAGAGCTGCGAGGGGCGGCGCTCTCCCATGCCCTCCAGCCCCACCAGCGCCAGCGCCGCGTCCACGCGCCCCGCGATCTCCGCCCGCGCCACGCGCCGCTCCTCCAGCCCGAAGGCGACGTTGCGGCGCACGGTCATGTGCGGCCAGAGCGCGTAGGATTGGAACACCATCCCGACGTCGCGCTTCCAGGGCGGCAGGTGCGAGATGTCGGCGCCGCCCACCAGAACCCGCCCGCGCTGCGCCGCGTTGAACCCCGCGATCAGCCGCAGCAGCGTCGTCTTGCCGCAGCCGGAAGGTCCGAGGAACGCGAAGAACTCGCCCGGCCGGATCTCCAGGTTCACGTCCTTCAGGACGCGCGTCGCGCCATAGGAGAGGTCCACCCCCTCCACCCGGATGCCCGCCGGCTCGCGTGCCAGGATCTCGCTCATGCGCTTTCCTTTCCGCCCCGTCCGGCCACCAGGTGTGAAGCCAGCGTGGACAGCCCGACGATGACCACCGCGATGATCCCGAGCGCGGCCCCCGCCCCGCGCCCGGCGGGCGACTGCATGAAGACATAGAGCCCATAGGCCAGCGGCGCGTCGGCATTGGACTGCACCAGCATCAGCGTCGCCGACAGCTCCACCGCCGCGGTGGCGAAGGAGGTGACGAAGCCGGCCGCGATCCCGCCCGCCATGAGCGGCAGCACGATCCGCCGGACCACCCGCAGCCGGCGCGCGCCGAGGTTCTCGGCCGCCTCCTCCAGGCTGGACGAGATCTGCTGAAGCGCCGCCGTGCAGGCCCGCAGCGCGTAGGGAAGCCGCCGCACGGCCAGCGCCAGCACGATGATCCCCCAGAAGGCCGCGAGCGACGTGTCGTTCGGCAGGGTCACGCCGAAATAGGTGCGCAGATACCCGATCCCCAGCACCAGCCCCGGCACCGCCAGCGCCGACATGGCCACGTAGTCCAGCCAGCGGGTTCCGGCCATGCGCGTCCGCAGCACGAGATAGGCGATGGCGGTACCGAGGATCACGTCGATCAGCCCGGCCAGCCCGGCATAGACCAGCGTGTTGGTGATGTATTGCGAGCTTTCGGCAAAGACCCGGGCGTAATGCGCCAGCGTGTACCCGTCCGGCAGCGGCGCGAAGGACCAGACCGTCGCGACCGAGAGCAGGAACAGCCCGAGGTGGGGCGCCAGCACCAGCGCGAGGATCAGCAGGATCAGCACGTAGGCCGCCACCGCCTGGCCGCGCGGCAGGCGCCGCCGCGCCAGCCCTCCCCCGCCCCGCTGCACCGTCGCGTAGTCGCGCCCGCGCAGGGCCAGCGACGAAACCCAGAGCGACAGCACGGAGAAGAGGATCAGCACGACCGAGATGACGTAGCCGATCGGGTCCTCCAGCCCCACGGAGGTGATCCGCAGATAGGCCTGGGGCGCCAGCATCTCGCGCACGTTCAGCAGCAGCGGCGTGGCGAGGTCGTCGAAGACCTTGATGAAGACGAGGCTGGCGCCGGCGACGTAGCCGGGCATGGCCAGCGGCAGCACGATCCGCCGGAACAGCCGGAACCCGTGGCTGCCGAGGTTCTGCGCCGCCTCCTCCATCGCACGGTCGATGTTGCGCAGACTGGCCGAGAGGTTGAGCAGGATGAAGGGGAAGTAGTGGATGGACTGGACGAAGATCACCCCGTTCAGCCCCTCCATGAAGGGGATGTTGATGTCGAGCCAGTCGCCCAGCAGCAGGTTCACGCTGCCGCTGCGGCCGAACAGAAGCCCCATCGCCACCGCCCCCGCGAAGGGCGGCATGATCAGCGGCAGCACGCCCAGTGTTTGCACCAGCACCGCGCCGCGGAACTCGAAGCGCGTGGTGAAATAGGCGAGCGGCAACGCGATCAGGCTCGCCACCGCCACCGACATCAGCGAGACGTAGAGGGAGTTCCAGAAGCTCCGCATGAACAGGTCGTTGGACAGGAAATCCCCGACATGGGCGAGAGTGAAGCCGCCCGTCGCCCGGTCCTGGAAGGCGACGGTGACCACGGTCAGCACGGGCACCACCAGGAAGGCGAGAAGAAAGATCGCGACCAGCCCGAAGGCCACCGCCTCCCCCGGCCGCGCCGTCCAGCGGCGGGGGCGGGCGGCGGGCGGGGTGGCGGCGGTCGCCTCGGTGGTGGCGAGGCTCACCCGGCCGCCTTCGCGGCGTCGGCGGCCTTGGCGGCGGCGGCGGTGTACTTGTCCCGCGCGAAGCCGGCCCAGCGCTGCTCCAGCTCCGCCTGGCGCGGCCCGGGGCCCCCACGGCCGGAGAAGGAACCGGCCACCGCGTCCGACGCCGCCTCCTCCGCCGTCACGGGCATGGCGGCGATGAGCGCCCGCGCCTCCTCCAGCAGCGCGCGGGCCTGCGGGGTGTCCCGCCGCGCCAGCCGCGTCTCGACGTCCCCGATCGCCTTGGTGGCGCGCTTCAGCCCATCGAGGTTGGTGCCGACGAGCTGATCGTAGAGAGCATCGACGACGGCGTAGCGCTTCTCCGACACGCCCAGGTCGAAGCGGAAGTTCGGCAGGCCGATGGTGCCGTTGAACGGGTTGGGATAGCCCGCCGGCGCCTTTGCATAGACCGCCGGGTTCACCGGCAGCCGCCGGATCGTCGGCTCCAGCAGGATCTCCTGCCCCTGAACCGAGAGCAGGAAGTCGATGAAGGCCTTTGCCCCCGCCAAGTTCGGCGCGTTCTTCACCACGGCGATGTTGGCCGGCACCACCGTGGTGACGGAGGGGTAGGCGAACTTCACCGGGAAGCCCGCGCCCTGGGCGGAGAAGGCGAAGAAGTCGATCACGATGCCGATCCCGACCTGCCCGGAGTTCACCGCGTCCGGCACCCCGAAGGAGCGCTCGGTGATCTGGCGGAGGTTTCCGGAAAAGCCCTTGATCGTCGCCCAGCCCTTCGCCCAGCCCTCCCCCTGCAGGATCGTCTCGACCGTCAGGTGCGTGGTGCCGGAGCGGGACGGCGCGGTGATGATGATGTGATCGTGATAGGCGGGCTTCGCGAGGTCCGCCCATTCCTTCGGCTCGGGCAGGCGGTTCGCGCGCATGTAGCGCTCGTTCCACATGATGCCGTAGCCCGAGGCCGCGAAGCCCGTGACGAAGCCCTCGGGGTCGTTGACGGCATAGGGGCCGATCGTGTCGGGGATGCCCTGGCTCTGTGGCCTGTAGGCCTCCAGCAGGCCGGCCTTCTTCAGCACCTCGAAGGCATCGGGGGCCGAGGCCCAGAACAGGTCCACCGCGTTGTTGCTGCGCGTCTCCTGCACGAAGCGCACGCCGGCCGTGGTGTTGCGGCTCTGCACCTCCAGCGTGGTGCCGGGATGGGCGGCCTCGAAGGCGCGCTTGAAGGGGGCGGTGACGTCGTTGGAGAAGGAGGTGACCACCGTCACCTTGCCGGACGCCCCCTGGGCACGCGCGGCGCCCGCGACGGATGCGGCGGCCATGGCGCCGAGGGCACGGCGGCCCAGCACCGGTTGGGTGAAGCGCATGGTTCCCTCCGTTGCATTCTCTGATGCATTCCGGTTCTGGGTCAGGCCGGCGGCGCTGGCAAGCCTGGGTGCGGACAAGCATGGGCGGCGGGTCTGCCCTGCCGCGCCGCGCTTCCCCCGGCCGCCGCCCGGCGCTACCGATACGCCCATGAACGCGATCACCGATCCCGCGGCCGATTCCGCCGCCATCGCCCGCGCCGCGCTGGAGGAGGCCGCCCGGGCCGCCCGCGCCGCCGCAACCACGCTCGCGCGTGCGCCGCGGCCGGTGAAGGACCTCGCGCTCACCACCGCCGCGGCCGCCTTGCGCGCCCGCGCCGCGGAAATCCTCGCCGCCAACGCCGCCGACCTCGCCGCCGCGCCGGAGCTGAGCGAGGCCTTCCGCGACCGGCTCACCCTCACCCCCGCCCGGGTCGAGGCCATGGCCGTGGGGTTGGAGGAAGTGGCCGCCCTCCCCGACCCCGTCGGCCGCGTGCTGGCCGAATGGACGCGCCCCAACGGCCTCCTTTTCCGCCGTGTCGCACAGCCCATCGGCGTGATCGGCATGATCTACGAGAGCCGCCCGAACGTGGGCGCCGACGCCGCCGCGCTCTGCCTCAAGGCCGGCAGCCCCGTGATCCTGCGCGGCGGGCGCGAAAGCCTGCGCAGCGCCGCCGCCATCCATGCCTGCATCCTCGATGGCCTCCGCGCGGCGGGGCTCCCCGAGGCCTGCGTGGCCACCGCGCCCAACACCGACCGCGCCTTTGTCGCCGCCATGCTGCGGACCTCCGGGCTGATCGACCTCATCATCCCCCGCGGCGGCAAGGGGCTGGTGACGCGCGTGCTGGAGGAAGCGCGCGTGCCCGTGCTCGCCCATGCCGAGGGCCTCTGCCACACCTATGTGCATGAGGCGGCGGACCCCGCCATGGCGCGCAGCGTCCTCGCCAACGCCAAGATGCGCCGCACCGGCGTCTGCGGCTCGACCGAGACGCTGCTGATCGACCGCGTCATCGCCCCCTCCCTGCTGCCGCTTCTGGTGGAGGACCTCCGCGCGCTCGGCTGCGACTTCCGCGCCGATGCCGCGGCCCGTGCCATCCTGCCCGCGCTGCCCCCGGCCTCGGAGGGCGACTTCTCCACGGAATGGCTCGCCGCCATCCTCAACGTCGCGGTGGTGGACGGCGTCGAATCCGCCCTCGACCACATCCGCCGGTACGGCAGCGAGCACACGGAGGCGATCATCACCGGGGATGCCGCCGCGGCCACCGCCTTCCTCGACGGCCTCGGCTCGGCGGTCGGGCTCTGGAACGCCTCCACCCAGTTCTGCGACGGCGGCGAGTTCGGCTTCGGCGCCGAGATCGGCATCGCCACCGGCCGCCTGCACGCCCGCGGCCCCGTCGGGTTGGAGCAGCTCTGCACCTGGCGCTACCATGTGATCGGGACCGGCCAGCTTCGCCCCTGACGGCCCGCCACGGGTTCAATCCGCGGCTTCGGGAAGGAAAAGATCCATGCGCCCCATCGCGCTCCTGGCGGCCACGGCCCTCATGGCCGCCCCGCTTTCCGCCCACGCGGCCTGCCCCGGCGACGCCGACATCGCCCGCGTCGCCGGCGACATCCTCGCCAGCCGCCCGACCCAGGGCTACGGCACCGCGCTGTCGATGGAGGACGCCCTCTGCGCGCGGGAGAAGCTGATCCCGATCCTGGCGCAGCACTACGGCCCGCCCGTGGGGTACAAGGTCGGCCTGACCAACGCCGCCGCGCAGCAGCGCTTCGGCGTGCCCCACCCGGTGCGCGGCACCATCTACCAGGCCACGATCCGCGCCCACGGCACCGCCGCCGCCCCCGCCGAGGTTCCCGCCGCCTTCGGCGCCCTTCCGAACGTGGAGAGCGACCTCCTCGTCCGCGTGCGGGACGAGGGCATCAACGAGGCCGGCACGGACCGCGTCTCGATCCTCCGCCACCTCGACCAGGTGATCCCCTTCATCGAGATGCCGGACCTGGCGCTGGCGCAGGGCCAGTCCACCGGCCCGAACCTCGTCGCGGTCAATGTCGGCGCCCGGCTCGGCGTGCTCGGCGATCCCATCCCGGCGGAGGCCACCGCCGGCTTCGCGGCGCGCCTGGCGGGCATGACGGTGATCCTGGCCACCGACCAGAAGGAACTGTCCCGCGCGCCCGGCACCGCCCTGCTGGGCCACCCGCTCGATGTCATCCCCTGGCTGGTGGAGGACCTGAAGCGCGACGGGCGCCGCCTGCGCGCGGGCGAGATCATCTCGCTCGGCGGCTTCTCCGCCGCCACGCCGACCGAGGCGGGACGCACCTTCACGGTCACCTACCAGGGGCTGGCCGCGCAGCCCGTGACCGTCTCGGTGCGAACGCCCTGATCCTTCCGCGCCCCGCCGGCACGGGCTGACCGTGCCGCCCCCCGTCCTCCCCTTCGGCCGCGACAGGCAGCCGCCGCGCAACCCGCCGCCCTCGCACCGCCGCCCGGGGCGCTGGGGCGACGGGCGGCGCGCGCGGATCGGGCTGCTCGGCGGCTCCTTCAACCCCGCGCATCCCGGCCACCGCCACGTGGCCGACATGGCCCGCCACGTGCTGCGGCTGGACGAGGTCTGGCTGCTGGTTTCCCCCGGGAACCCCCTGAAATCCGGCGACGGCATGGCCCCTTTCGCCGAACGCCTGGATTCCGCCCGCCGCATCGCGGATGGCCGCCACGTCATCGCCGCCGACATCGAGGCGCGGCTGGGCCTGCGCCAGACCGAGCGGACCCTCGCCCGGCTGCGCCAGCTTTTCCCCCGCGCGTGCTTCGTGTGGATCATGGGCGCCGACAACCTGGTGCAGCTTCCGCGCTGGCGTCGCTGGCGCCGGCTGGCAAAGGGCACGCCCATGGCGGTGCTGCCGCGCCCCGGCTACACGCGGCTCGCGCTGCACGGGGCGGCAGCCACCGTGCTGCGCCGCCACCGCAGGGCTTGCGGCGCGGTGCTGTCGGGCGCATCCCCCCACTGCACGAAAGGCGGCAGCAAGGATCATGCGGCCTGGTGCATGGTGCCCGCGCGGGAGCATCCCGCCAGCGCCACCGCCATCCGCGCGATGCGCGCCCGCGCAACCGCGGTCCCGCCCACTCATTCATCCCCTGGCCTCCCTGCGGCGGTCCGGCCCTCGGCACCGCCACGGACGGTACCGGCCAGCCCCGCGTGAACCCATCCGTGCCGAGGGCGCACCACCCCACCCGCGCCTGACGCAACCCGCACCCGAAGCCGAACACAGAGAAGGAGCCCCCCATGGCCCGCACGCCCAAGGCCCCGCCCCGCCCCGCCTCCCGCGGCACCACCCGCAGCGCCGGCACGAGCGGCACCGGAACCCGCTCCGCGGCCCCGCGCGCCACGGGCGCGGGCAAGGCCCCGCCCGCGCGCGGCGCGGCGCCGAAGCCGGCCGCCAAGGCCCCGGCACGCGCGGCCAAGCCCGCGCCCGCGCGCGCGAAGTCCCCGGCACCCAAGGCGCCGGCCTCGCGCGCCAAGGCTCCCGCCGCGGCGACGCGTGCGAAGGCCCCGGCGGCGGCCACCCGCTCCAAGGCCCCGGCACGCGCGGCGGCCCCCTCCCGCGCCAAGGCTCCCGCCGCCGCCGCCCGCCCAAAGGCCGCCGCCGCGCGCCCGAAGGCCACGGCCTCCCGCGCCGCCCCCTCCCGCAGCCCGGCGCGCGAGAAGGCACCGGCCGCGACACGCACCACCAAGGCCGCCCCGGCGCGCGCCGCGGCCAAGCCGGCCGCCACGCGCAAGCCGGCCGCATCGCGCACCCCGGCCGCGACAACCCGAGCCCCGGCCGCAACGACGCGCGTCCCCACCGCCCGCAGCGCCGCGGCGAAGCCGGCGGCCAAGGTTCCCGCCCGCAAGGCTGCGCCGGCCGCGCCCGCCCGCGCAAAGCCCGCGGCGCCCGCGCCACGTGCCGAGAAGCCGGCCCGCGGGCGGGCCGCCACCCCCAACACCACCCCGCCCCGCAGCCCCCGCCGCCCCGCCGCGCCCGATCCCAATGCCGAGCGCATCGCCGAGCTGGAGGCCGATTCCGCCCCCACCCCGCGCAAGCGCGAGGCCGCCGCCGGCCCGAAGAAGCGCGGCCGTGCCGCCGCTCCCCGCCCCACCCCCAGCCCGGACCGGCTGGAGGAGCTGGTGCGCGCCACCGTGGCCAGCCTGGAGGCGGACGGCGCGGAGAACGTGACGGTGCTGGACGTCGCCACCCGTTCCGCCTTCGCGGACCGCATGGTGGTCGCGACCGGCCTGGTGGAGCGCCAGATCGAGGCCATGGCCGGGCATGTGGAGGACAAGCTCGCCGAGCTCGGCATCCGCCGCATCCGCACGGAAGCCTCGCCCGACTGGGTGCTGCTCGATGCCGGCGACCTGATCATCCACCTGTTCAAGCCGGAGGCGCGCGCGAACTACGCCCTGGAGCGCATGTGGGGACCTGACAGCCCGGCCGCGGAGAACACCATGCCCGAGTCCGACGAGAGCACCGGGGATGCGGAGGGCGGGGCGGACGACCCGCTGCCGATCGACGAGGTGCTGGATGGCCCGGCCGGCTCCACCCTCGGCGGCACCGCGGAGGACGAGGACTAACCGCGCATGGCGCCGCCCCTCCTGCTCGCCGTGGGCCGTGCCCGTGGCGGGCCGGAGGCGGCGCTGTTCGAGCACCACAACGCCCGCCTGCGCCCGCCGCTTCTGCTGCGGGAGCTGCCGGAAGCCCGCGGCAGCGCGGCCGAGATGCGCCGCCGCGAAGGCGCCGCGATCCTCGCCGCCCTGCCCGACGGCGCGCTCGCCATCGCCCTCGACCTGGGCGGCGAGATGCCCGACAGCGAGCGCCTGGCGGCGCTGACCGCCCGTTGGGCCGAGGCCGCCCGGCCGCTCGCCTTTGTCATCGGGGGCGCCGAGGGGCTCGACGAATCGGTGCTCGCCCGCGCCGAACACCGCCTTTCCCTGGGCCGGCTCACCTGGCCCCATATGCTGGTGCGGGGGCTGCTGGCAGAGGCGCTGTTCAGGGCGCAATGCATCCGCGCGAATCACCCCTACCACCGCGCCTGGCGGCCAGGCTGAAGGCGGCACGGTTGCGCCGCGCGCCCGGCACGGGGCAGGCTCACGGCATGTTCACCCTGATCCTCGCGGCCTTCCTCTGGGTCGGCCTGCATGTCGGCGTCGCCGGAACCCGGCTGCGCCGGACGCTGGTCGCGCGCCTGGGCGACGGCGGCTTCCGCGGCGCCTTCTCCGTCGCCTCCGCCGTCTCGATCACGCTGCTGGTTCTGGCCTGGCGCAACGCGGAAACCACCCCGCTCTGGGCCGCGCCCCCGGCGCTGGGCTGGTTGCTGGTGGCGGTGATGCTGCTGGCCTTCATCCTGTTCGCGGGCAGCCTGATGACGCGCAACGCCACCTCCGTGGGGCAGAACGCCGCGCTCTCGGCGGAACCGCGCGGCGTGCTGCGGATCACGCGCCACCCCATGCTCTGGGCTTTCGCCCTCTGGGGCGCGGTGCACGTGGTGGGCAATGGCGACAGCGCGGCCCTGGTCTTCTTCGGCGCCTTCCTGCTGACCGCGGCGCTCGGCATGCCCTCGCTCGACGCCAAGGTGGCGGCACGCGACCCCGCGGCCTGGGCGGGCTTCGCCGCGCGCACCTCCGTGCTGCCCTTCGCGGCCGTGGCCATGGGGCGCAACCGCATCGCCTGGCGGGAGATCGCCTGGCCGGCCCTGGTGGGCCTGATCGCCTGGGCCGCCGTGCTGCACGTCCACCCCGCGGTCTTCGGGGTCTCCCCCATTCCCCGCTGAGCCCGGGGTCGCGTGATCGTCACCGCAGGCTTGCGCCTGGGGCCGCGCCTTGCGATGCCTGCGGGCGCGCAACCGGAGGCGCCCGCATGACGCAGACCCAGGGAAGCAGCCCCGCCCGAAGCGCGGCCGGAACCGCCCCGCACCCTGTTCTCGCCCATCGCTACGCGGGGCCGGAGGAGCGGGAGGGCTTCGTGCGGAACCTGTTCGACCAGACCGCCCCGCATTACGACCGCATCGACCGCATCTTCTCCCTCGGCACCGGGCCGGGCTACCGCCGCCGCGCCCTGCGCGAGGCCGGGCTCAGGCCAGGGATGCGCGTGCTGGACGTGGCGGTGGGCACCGGCCTCGTCGCGCGCCAGGCCGTGGCCCTCGCCGGGGACCCCGCCCTCGTCACCGGCCTCGACCCCAGCGAGGGCATGCTGGCCGAGGCGCGGCGCTCCCTGCCGGGCGTGACGCTGATCCAGGGCCGGGCCGAGCGCATCCCGCTGCCCGACAACAGCGTCGATTTCCTGTCCATGGGCTACGCGCTGCGCCACGTCGCCGACCTCGGCGCGGCCTTCGCCGAGTACCGCCGCGTGCTCCGGCCCGGCGGCACCGTGCTGATCCTGGAGATCGGCCGCCCCGAGAGCCGCCTGGCCCGCGCCATCGCCCGCTTCTACATGGGCGCGGCGATTCCCGCCCTGTGCTGGGTCGCGGCGCCCCGCCACCGCTCGGGGGAGCTGATGGCCTACTACTGGGAAACCATCGAGGCCTGCGTGCCGGCGGAAACCATCCTCGCGGCCATGGAGCAGGCGGGCTTCGCCGGTGCGGCCTGCACCACGGAGCTGGAGGTGTTCCGGGCCTACACCGCCCGCGCCTGAGCCGGCGCGGCATCGCGCGCAACGAGCGCCTCGCCCCGGCTGGCCAAGCACCCGGCACCGGGGCTATGGCAAGGCCCGCTCCGCAGCATCAGGTCCGCCCCATGGCTCGTCCCAAGCCCGTCATGCTCGTTATCCTCGATGGTTGGGGCTGGCGGGAAGAAACCGCCGACAACGCCATCGCCCTGGCCAACACGCCGACCTTCGATGCCCTCTGGTCCTCCTGCCCGCGCGCCTTCCTGCGCACCTGCGGCCCGGATGTCGGACTGCCCGTCGGGCAGATGGGCAATTCCGAGGTCGGCCACCTGAACATCGGCGCGGGTCGCATCGTGATGCAGGACCTGCCGCGCATCGGCGCCGCCATCGCCGACGGCACGCTGGCCGGCATGCCCGCCGTGGTCTGGCTGGGCGAGCAGCTTCACGCCACGGGCGGCACGCTGCACCTCTGCGGCCTCGCCTCCCCCGGGGGCGTGCACGCGCACCAGGACCACGCCGTGGCGCTGGCGGAGATCTTCGCGGCCAAGGGCATCCCCGTGGCCGTGCATGCCTGGACCGACGGGCGGGACACCCCGCCCGAGGCGGCCGCCCAGACCCTGCCGGCCTTCGAGGCGGCCCTGCCCCTCGGCGCGATCATCGCCACCGTCACCGGCCGCTACTTCGCCATGGACCGCGACAACCGCTGGGACCGCGTCTCACAGGCCTGGCGCGCCATGGTGCTGGCCGAGGGGGCCTCGGCCGAGAACGCGGCCGATGCCGTGGGCGCCGCCCATGCCGCCGGCAAGACCGACGAGTTCATCCCGGCCACCGTGCTGCACGGCTATGCCGGCATGCAGGACGGCGACGCCGTGCTCTGCTTCAACTTCCGCGCCGACCGCATGCGCGAGATCATGGCGGCGCTGCTGGACCCGGATTTCGCCGGCTTCCCCCGCCCGCGCGACCCCGCCCTCTGCGGCGCGGCGGCCATGACCGAGTATTCCGAGGCGCTGAACCCCTTCCTGGAGACGATCTTCCCGCCGCAATCCATGGAAGGCCTGCTCGGCCCGACCGTCTCCGCCGCCGGCATGACCCAGCTCCGCATGGCCGAGACCGAGAAGTACCCGCACGTCACCTACTTCATGAACGGCGGCGAGGAGCACCCCTTCCCGGAGGAGGAGCGCTACATGGTCCCCTCCCCCAAGGTCGCCACCTACGACCTCCAGCCGGAGATGTCCGAGCCCGAGCTGGCCGAGAAGGCCGAGATGGCCATCCGTTCCGGGCACTACGACATGATCATCCTGAACTTCGCCAACGCGGACATGGTCGGCCACACCGGCAGCCTCCCCGCCGCGATCAAGGCCTGCGAGGCCGCGGATGCCGGCCTCGGCCGCATCGCCCGCGCCATCCACGACATGGGCGGGGCGCTGCTGGTCACGGCCGACCACGGCAACGCGGAGATGATGCGCGATCCCGTCACCGGCGGGCCGCACACGGCGCACACGCTCAACCCCGTGCCCGTCCTGCTGTTCGGCGGCCCGCCGGAGGTCACGGCCCTGCATGATGGCCGCCTCGCCGATCTGGCCCCCACCATGCTGGCCCTGCTGGGCGTGCCGCAGCCGGCGGAGATGACCGGGCGCAACCTGATGGAAGCGCCCGCGGCCGAAGCTGCCCGGAGGTGAGACCGCGCGGGCGCCGCGCCGCGCGCCGGGAAGCAAGGGCCGACCGCCCCGGGCCCGGCGCGCTGCTGCCCGCGCTGGTGCTGCTGCCCGCGCTGGCCCTCGCCCAGCCCGCCCCCCAGCCCGCCGCCCAGCCCGACCGGCAATCCCTGGGCGAGGCCGAGCGGGAGGCGCGCGGCGCGCGGGACGACGCCGCCGGCATCGCCCGCGCCGCCCGCGCGGCCGAGGCCGCCGAGCGCGGCCTGGCCGAGCGCCGCGCGGAGGCCGGCCGCCGCGCCGTGGCCGCCGAGGCCGCGCTGGCCGCCGCCGAGGTGCGGCTGGAGGCTGCCCAGGCCGCCCGCGACGCCGCCGAGGCCGACCTCGCCCGCCGGGCGGAAGCCCTCGCGCCGATGGTGCCCGCCATGCGCCGCCTGGGTCTCTGGCCCGCCGAAACGCTGCTCGTGGTGCCCGCCCCGCCCGAGGAAGCCCTGCGCGGCGCCCTGATCCTGCGCGGCGTCGCCCGCCGCCTCGCGCGCGAGGCAGCGGAGTACCGGGAAGCGCGCGAAGGCGCCGCCCGCGCCACGGCCGCGCTGGAGGAGCAGCGCAGCCGCCTTGTCGCCGCCCGCGTCGTCTCGCGCGAGGCCGCGGAGAGCGTGGAGGCCGCGCTCGGCGAGGCACGCGCCCGCCGCGATGCGGCCCGCGACGCCGAGGCCGCCGCCACCCGCCGTGCCGCCGCGGCCGCCGCCCAGGCGCGCGACCTGCGCGGTGCCCTCGAGCGCCTGGAGCGCGAGGCCCAGGCCCGCGAGGCCCGCGAGCGTGCCGAGGCGGCCGCCCGGGCGCGGGAGGCGGAGGCCCGCGAGCGCGAAGCGGAGGCCCGCAAGCGCGAGGCCGAAGGGCGCGCGCGGGAGGCCGAGGCGCGGGAGGCCGCCCGCCTGGCCCTGGCCCGCAGCGCCGCCCGCGACCAGGCCACCCGCGACCAGCTGGCCCGGGAACAGGCCAGCCGCGAGCAAGCCGCCCGGGATCGTGCCGCCCAGGAAAGGGCCGCCCGCGACGCGCGCGACGCCGAACGGGATGCCGAGCGGGCCCGCGACAGCCTGGAGGCCGCCCGCGAGCGCACCCGCGAGGTGTCCGCCCCGCCCCGTCCCTCGCGCGGCGCCCCGGTGGCCGGGGCCGTCCAGCGCGACTTCGGGGAGGGTGGCGCCACCGGCCAGACCTGGGCCGCCAGCCCCGGCGCGCGGGTGGTCAGCCCCTGCGGCGGGCGCATCGTCTTTTCAGGACCGTTCCGATCCTACGGACGGATGTTGATTGTGGATTGCGGCGGCGGATACCATTTCGTCCTGGCCGGCCTGGACCGTCTGGACGCCGAGCCCGGGCAGCGCGTGCTGCCGGGAGAGGCGGTGGGAACACTTGGTAACGCCGGGGGATCTGGCGGGGGCCGCGCGTCGCTCTACCTTGAGCTTCGGCGCCGCGGCCTGCCGGTGGACCCGGCAAGCTGGACGAGCCGCGGCTGAGAAGGCCAGGATCGAAGAGGCCGCGGCCTTGCTGACCGGCCTTGTTAACCACGGGCCAGAAGGCTCCGGGGCAATATGGAGAGCCGCCACGGCGTGCCGTGGCAGAAGGGGTGCCTGTTCGATGCATAACGCCGCCGGACCATCGGACCAGCCCCCGCAGGCGCAAGCGGCGGGGAAGCGTGGCCGGATGCGCCTCATCGCCCCGGTTGCGGCTGCCTTCACGGCCGGCGTGGTGATCGGCCCCGTGGTCGCCGCCTGGGCCCAGGACGGTTCGCGCGCCGAGACCTACCGGCTGCTGAACCTGTTCGGGGACGTGTTCGAGCGCGTCCGCGCCGAATACGTGGAGCCCGTGAACGACCGCGACGTCATCGAGAACGCGATCAACGGGATGCTCCAGGGGCTCGATCCCCACTCCTCCTACATGAACCTCCGCTCCTTCCGGGACATGCAGGTCCAGACCCGCGGCGAGTTCGGGGGCCTGGGCATCGAGGTCAGCCAGGAAGCCGGCTACGTGAAGGTGATCTCGCCCATCGACGAGACCCCGGCCGCCCGCGCGGGCGTGAAGCCGGGCGACCTGATCACCCACATCAACAGCACCACCACCCAGGGCCTGACCCTGCAGGAGGCGGTGGACCAGATGCGGGGCGAGCGCGGCAGCAGCATCCGCCTGACGATCCGGCGCGAGGGATCGGCGGCGCCGATCGAGCTTTCCCTGACGCGGGACGTGATCCGCCCGCAGGTGGTCCGCGCCCGGCTGGAGGGCAGCGACGTCGCCTATGTGCGCCTGACCTCCTTCAACGAGCAGACCGAGGTCGGCCTGCGCCGCGCGCTCTCCAACCTCCGCACCCAGGCGCGCGACGGGCTGAAGGGCATCGTGCTCGACCTCCGCAACAACCCCGGCGGCCTGCTGGACCAGGCCATCCAGGTGTCCGACGACTTCCTCGACCAGGGCGAGATCGTTTCCACGCGCGCCCGCCGCCCCGAGGACGCGCAGCGCTGGAACGCGCGCACGGGCGACATCGCCCAGGGCCTGCCCATCGTGGTGCTGGTGAACGCCGGCTCCGCCTCGGCCTCCGAGATCGTGGCGGGGGCGCTGCAGGACCACCGGCGCGCCATCGTCATGGGGGTGAAGAGCTTCGGCAAGGGTTCGGTGCAGACCGTGATGCCGCTGCCCGGCAACGGCGCCATCCGCCTGACCACCGCGCGCTACTACACCCCTTCCGGCCGCTCCATCCAGGCGACGGGAATCGAGCCCGACATCGAGGTTCTGGCCCAGCGCGAGGACGCGCAGCAGACCCGCGAGCGGGACCGCGAGGCCGACCTGCGCCGGGCGCTGCGCAACGACAACGGCGGCACGGCCCCGGCCCAGGGCGTCAATGCCCGCCCGCCCGCCCCCCTGCCGCCCCTGGTGCTTCCGGCGGGCGCCGCCGAGCGCGTGCAGCGCCTGCCCGCGGAGGGCGCCGCCGCCTTCGACCCGACCAAGCCGGAAACCGACCACCAGTTGCAGCAGGCGCTGGGGCTGCTGCGGACCATCGCGGCCAACCCACCCCAGCGCCGCGCCAGCCGCTGAGTGATTGAGAGGACGCCAGGCCGCGCATGAGGGCACTGGGCGTCTTCTGGCTGGCGGTGATCGGCGCGCTCATGCTCGGCGCGCTGGCGCTCGACGGGATGGGGCCGCCCGCGGGGGGAATTCCGCCCGGTCTGACCCGGCCCGCCGGCGGGACGCCGGAACCCGCCGCCCCGCCGGTGGCCGCCAACGACAACGCACCGCTTCGCGAGGCGGCGCCGGTGGCCCTGCCGGAGCAGGACCTTTCCCCCGCCGGGGCCGCTCCTGCGGTGGCGGAACCCGAGGAGCCCGCCGCCCCGGCGGCCCAGGCCCTGGCCCCCACCCCTGTCGTGCCACGCTCCACGCTGGCCGCGCTGCCCAGCGCACCGGAGCCCCCGCCGCTGCCCAGCCTCGCCTCGCGCATGGAGGCGGCGCCGGACCGCCCCATCGCACCGCCTGATCCGGCCCTTCAGGAGCCCTCCCGCTACGGCCCCCTGCCCCGGCTTGGCCCGGAGGGCCGCACGGCCATCCGCACCTACGGGCGCCCGTTCGACCGCTCCGACCCACGCCCCCGCGTGGCGCTCGTGGTGGGCAATCTCGGCCTGTCCGCCTCGCTGTCCGAAGAAGCGATCCGCCGCCTGCCGCCCGCCACCGGCCTCGCCTTCTCTCCCTATGCCTCCCGCCCCGACCCGCTGCTGGAGCGCGCACGGCTGCGCGGCATGGAGGTGCTGAGCGCCCTGCCGCTGGAACCCGCCAACTACCCCGCCAACGACCCGGGCGAGCGCGCCCTGCTCACCACCCTCGCCCCCTCCGAGAACGGCGACCGGCTGGCCTGGGTCATGTCCCGCGTCACCGGGCAGGTTGGCGCGATCGGCGCGCTGGGCCCCATGCGGGGGGAGCGCTTCGCGGCGCTGGCGGAATCCATCGGCGGCGTGCAGGACGTGATGCGCGAGCGCGGGCTGCTCTATATCGACCCGCGCCCCGGCTCGCCGCAGCCGGCCCGCGCCTGGGGGCGCAGCGTGGACATCGTGGTGGACGAGCCCGCGACCCGCGGCGAGATCGATCGCCGCCTGGCCGAGTTGGAGCGCCTGGCGCGCGAGAAGGGATCGGCCCTGGGCCTGGCCGCCGACGTTTCCCCCGTGCTGGTGGACCGCGTGGCGGCCTGGGCCGCGGGCCTGGAAGCGCGCGGCCTGGTCATGGCACCCGTCACCGCCCTGATACGCCGCCCCGAGGAAATGCCCCGATCACCATGAGCGACCTGCCCCTGCGCCCCAATGTCGGCGCCTGCCTGTTCAATCGCCAGGGCCTGGTGCTGATCGCCCGCCGCGCCGACCAGCCGGCGGGGGAGGCCACGTCCGGCGCCTGGCAGCTTCCCCAGGGAGGGCTGGACCCTGGCGAGGACCCTGAAGCCGCCGTGCTGCGCGAGCTTTCCGAGGAGATCGGCACCACGAAGGCCCGGGTCATCGGTCGCATGGACGAGTGGCTGGACTACGACCTGCCTGCCCACCTCATCGGCCGGGCGCTGGGCGGCAAGTTCCGCGGGCAGACGCAGATGTGGTTCGCCCTGCGCTTCATGGGCGAGGATTCCGATATCCGCCTGGATGCCGATGCCCACCAGGAGTTCGACGCCTGGCGCTGGGCGCCGCTGACGGAGCTGCCGGCGATCGCCGTGCCCTTCCGCCGCCCGATCTATGAGCGGCTGGCGCAGGACTTCGCGCGATACGCGGTGGCGGGCTAGGGCGAGCCCCGGCCAGGCCCGATGCGGATGAAACCGCGTCAGGCCGCGGCGAAGGCCTGTGCCATCGCCCGCCACATCTCCTTTCGGCTGAACTCCCAGTCCAGCGGCAGGCCCCGGTGCAGCTTGCCGTCCTGCCGGGCCACGCCGGGCTCGCTCACCAGCCAGGAGTAGCGGTCCACCAGCCCCCAGGTCAGGAAGGTGCGAACCCCACCCTCCAGGGCGGCCTCGGTGAAGGCGGCGGCCCGCTCGGCCACCAGCCGGTCGCGGGCGACGTAGTCCTCGGGGATGCCGTTTCCCTCGCGGATGTCCAGCTCCGTCACCAGCACCGCCAGCCCCTCGGCCCGGAGGGCCCGGACGAAATCCCTGAACACCGGTCGGCTGAACGGCCGGACGATCTGAAGATGCGCCTGGATGCCGACCGCATCCAGCGGCACCTTCCGCTGCACCAAGCCGCGAACCAGCACCAGCAGGCGCCGGCGCTTCTCCTCGGCCCAGGGCGTGTCCTCCTCCAGGCCGTAGTCGTTCAGGACCAGCCGCAGCGTCGCGTCCTGCTCGCGCGCCATGCGGAACGCCGTCTCAATGTAGGAGGGGCCGAGGGCACGCAGCAGGGGCGTGTTGCGCAGCTCGCCCTCTGGCTGCGGGGTATCGCTGCCCGGCGGGTCCGCCACCGCTTCGTTCACCACGTCCCAGTCGCGGATGCGCAGGCGCGTGGTGGACAGAACCCGGGCAATATGCGCGGCCATCACGGCCCGTGCGCGCGGCGCGCCCTCGGCCACGGCAGCCACGGCCCATTGTGGAAAGGATTCGTGCCAGACCAGGGCATGGCCGCGGGTCGCGCGGCCCCTCGCCAGTCCCCATTGCACGATGGCGTCCAGCTGGGCGAAGTCGAACTCGCCTTCCCGGGGCTGGAGCGTGGCCCACTTCCCCTCGAACTCCGGCACGAGCAGCCCGGCCTCGCGCTCATAGGCGGCGGCATAGGATGCATCGCTCGCCAGAAGGCCGGCCTGCACGGCCGCGCCGAAGGTCAGCCCCTTCTCGCGTGCGATCTGGTACAGGCCGGGGCCGGCGGCCGCCGCACCGGGCTGAAGCGCCTGCGCGCCGGCGCGGCCCGCCGCGGCGGCGGCCAGGGAGGTGCCCAGGAGCACCCGCCGGCATACCCCCCCTGCCGGGGGAAGGGGGGATGCGGCCATCGTCAGGCCGCGGCCCGGGGCGCGGCGTTCTCGTTCGCCGCCCCGCCTTGCGCATACTTGCTGCGGCGCCATTGCAGCAGCTTCCAGGCTCCCTTGGCCGCGAGATCCGACAGCCGCCCGCGGGGCTCCAGCCCGATCGACTTGAAGATCATGCCCATGCCGCGCTCGATGTGGCGGAACCGGTAGTAGGACATGGCCCGGCCCATGTAGCCGCGCATGCATCGGTCATGGCTGTACGGGGTATCCGCGGTCTCATTGCCGCAATGATAGGCGAAGGCGAGCTCGTCGTCCTCCGATTCCCCGATCCGCCCGGCGGCCACGCGCAGCCGCTGCGGGAAGGACAGCTTCTCCCGCGCCAGATAGCGCTTCATGTGGTCGTAGAAGAGCTTGAAGTGCCGGTACTCGTCGGCCGCGATCAGGCGGCAGACCTGCTTCAGCACCGGCTCCTCCGTGCTCTCGCCCAGCGCGGTGTAGTAGGAGGAGGTGCCCGTCTCCACCATGCAGCGCGCGATCAGCTCGCCCGTGCGGGAACCCCGGATGGAGGCATCGGCCTTCACGTCGATCTTGTAGCCGGCGCGGTAGCGGGCGAAGGCTTCATCGAAGGACCAGCCGGGATCGGCGATCTCGGCCCAGCGGCCCAGCGCGTCGCCGTGCTGCACCTCCTCCACCGCCCAGTTGTCGGCGGCCTGACGGAAGTCGGGATCGCCGGTGAAGACGTTGTTCAGGTAGATCGCGTAATCGACCCCGTTCTTCTCGACCAGGGCAGCCGCCTTCACCAGCGCCAGGATGCCCGCATCGACCTTCGAGGGATCGAAGGCATCCCAGGCGATCTGGTCGAGGGTCCAGTGCTTCATAGGCTTGTACTTCTTGCAAGGGGGCGGGCTCTTGCTGACATTTGCCGGCCCACGGGGGTGGCTTTCAAGCCCTGCGCGCCAGTAATCGGCTTTCCCCTGGTGCCGGCTCCGCCTTGCCGGAGACCTGCGGCATCCATCATGCTCCCCTCGCGAAGTCCCGGGTGCGGGGCCGTGGCAGGAAGGGCGAGGCCGATGTTCCCGGTAAGATGCTGGCCCGGACCACTGTGCGGCCTGCTCCTCGCCCTGCTGAACGCCGCGCCGGCCTCGGCGCAGATCGACCGCCTCCCGGCGGAGGTGGGCGCCCGGATCGCGGCGATGGGACCCAGCTTCGACGGCGCGGTGCTCGCGGCCACCCGCGCCCTTTTCGCCCCCATCCCCCAGGCGGCGACCGACGGGCTTTCCGTCACGCGCGACCAGTCCTACGGGCCGGACGCCCGCCACCTGCTGGACGTCTACGCGCCGCCCGGCTCGGCGCCCCCTCGCCCGGTGCTGGTCTTCGTTCATGGCGGCGGGTTCGTGCGCGGCGAGAGGGAGGCGAACATCCCCGCCTATGCCGCGCGCAACGGCATGGTGGGCGTCGCCGTCACCTACCGCCTGGCACCGCAACACCCCTGGCCAGCCGGCGCCCGGGACGTGGGCGCGGCCATAGCATGGGTGCGCGCCAACGCGGCGCGCTTCGGCGGCGATCCCGGCCGCATCGTGCTGATGGGGCATTCGGCCGGCGCCACCCACGCCGCCTCCTTTGCCTTCGACCCGGCCCTGCACCCGGCGGAGGGTCCAGGCATCGCCGGGCTCATCCTGGGCAGCGGGTTCCTCAAGATGACGGCGGAGGACAAGGGGCCGGGCAACATCGCCTATTTCGGCCCGGACCCCGCGCTGTACGCGGCGCGCTCCCCCATGACGCATATGGGGCGGAGCCGCTTGCCGATGCTGCTGTTCAGCGCCGAATACGACCCGCCCTTCCTGGGCGCCCCGACTGTGGAACTCGCGCTAGGGGCCTGCTGGCGGGACGGAAAATGCCCGCGCATCGTTCAGATGCGCGGGCACAATCATGTCTCGGAAATCTTCGCGGTGGGCACCGCGGACGACGAGCTCGGCCAGGAGATCCTGCGCTTCGCCCGCGAACTCCGCTGAGGCGGAACCGGGAACGGCGGGCGCGTGCCCGGAGGCTTCAGGCCGCCTGCGCGGCGTCCTGCATGGCCCGGGCCGCCATCAGCCGGTCGTTCGCACGATCGCGGATCTCCGGAAGGTCGTTGGCGGCGGCGGCCAGCGCGGCCTCCGCCTCCGTCACGCGCTGCGCGGCAGCGGCGCGGGAAAGCGAGGCAAGCGGGGTCGCCTCGTCCGCCAGAACCGTCACGCGGGCCGGGGTGATCTCGGCGAAGCCGCCCATGATGAACAGGCTTTCCGTCTCGCGCCCACCCTCGGTCACGCGGATGACGCCGCCCCGGAGGGCGACGATCATCGGCGCGTGGCCGGGCAGCACGCCCATCTCGCCCTCATAGGCCGGGATGACCGCCATCTCGACGGGGCGCGAGAGGAGCAGGCGCTCCGGGCTCACCAGCTCGAGGTCGAAGGTGGCCATGAGGGTTACGCCGAGACCTTGAGGGTGTCGGCCTTCTTCACGGCCTCCTCGATGGTGCCGACCATGTAGAAGGCGGCCTCGGGGAGGTGGTCGTAGTCGCCGGCCACGATGCCCGCGAAGGAGCGGATCGTGTCCTCGAGCTTCACGAAGACGCCCGGCGTGCCCGTGAAGACCTCGGCCACGTGGAAGGGCTGGGACAGGAAGCGCTGGATCTTGCGCGCGCGCGCCACGACCAGCTTGTCCTCCTCGGACAGCTCGTCCATGCCCAGGATCGCGATGATGTCCTGCAGCGACTTGTAGGTCTGCAGCACGCGCTGCACCTCGCGGGCGACGCGGTAGTGCTCCTCGCCCACCACGCGCGGGTCGAGCGCGCGGGAGGTGGAGTCCAGCGGGTCCACGGCCGGGAAGATGCCGAGCTCGGCGATGGAGCGGTTGAGCACCGTCGTCGCGTCAAGGTGCGCGAAGGAGGTGGCCGGCGCCGGGTCGGTCAGGTCGTCGGCGGGCACGTAGATCGCCTGCACCGAGGTGATCGAGCCCTTCTTGGTGGAGGTGATGCGCTCCTGCAGGGCGCCCATGTCGGTGGCCAGCGTCGGCTGGTAGCCCACCGCGGAGGGGATGCGGCCGAGCAGGGCCGAAACCTCGGCGCCCGCCTGGGTGAAGCGGAAGATGTTGTCGATAAAGAAGAGCACGTCCTGGCCCTGCTCGTCGCGGAAGTACTCCGCCATCGACAGGCCCGAAAGGGCGACGCGGGCGCGGGCGCCCGGCGGCTCGTTCATCTGGCCGTAGACGAGCGCCACCTTCGAACCGGTGGTGTCGTTCTCGTTCAGCTTGATGACACCGGCGTCGATCATCTCGTGATAAAGGTCGTTGCCCTCGCGCGTGCGCTCGCCGACGCCCGCGAAGACGGACACGCCGCCGTGGCCCTTGGCGATGTTGTTGATCAGCTCCTGGATCGTCACGGTCTTGCCGACGCCGGCGCCGCCGAACAGGCCGATCTTGCCGCCCTTGGAGTAGGGGGCGAGCAGGTCCACCACCTTGATGCCCGTCACCAGGATCTCGGTGCTCGTCGCCTGGTCCTCGAAGAGGGGGGCGGCGCGGTGGATGGTGTATTCCTTCTCGTGGGGCACGGGGCCGCGCTCGTCGATCGGCTCGCCGATGACGTTCACGATGCGGCCGAGGGTGCCCTCGCCCACGGGCACGGAGATGCCCTTGCCCTGGTCCACCACCTCGGAGCCGCGGACGAGGCCGTCCGTGGTGTCCATGGCGATGGCGCGCACCGTGCGCTCGCCGAGGTGCTGCGCGACCTCGAGCACGAGGGTGCGGCCGGAAACATCGACCGTGAGCGCGTTGAGGATCTGCGGCAGCTCGGCGGGGAACTGCACGTCCACCACGGCGCCGAGGATCTGGGTGACCTTGCCGACGTTGTTCTTCATGGCTTGGGTTCCTTCAGACGGCTTCAGCACCGGAGATGATCTCGATCAGCTCCCTGGTGATGTTGGCCTGTCGCGTGCGGTTGTAGTTGAGCGTCAGCCTGTTGATCATGTCGCCGGCGTTGCGGGTGGCGTTGTCCATGGCGGTCATCTGGCTTCCGAAGAAGCCGGCCGCGTTCTCCAGCAGCGCGCGGTAGATCTGGATGGCGAGATTCTTCGGCAGCAGCGCCGCCAGAAGCTCCTCCTCGCCAGGCTCGTATTCGTAGAGCGCCTGCGATTCCCCGGTGGCGCCGGGGTCATTGGCGGGAAGCGGCGCGGGGATCAGGCGCTGCTCGCTCGGCACCTGGGCGATCACGCTCTGGAACCGGTTGTAAATCAGCGTGCAGACGTCGAACTCGCCGGCCTCCAGCATCGCGGTGATGCGGGTGGCGATCTCGTCCGCCTGCTCGAAGCCGAGGCGCTTGACGTTGGCGTAGCTGATCTCGCCCACCACGCGGCTGGCAAGCTCGCGCTTGAGGAAGGTCGCGCCCTTGCGGCCCACCGTCAGCAGCTTGACCGTCTTGCCCTCGGCCTCCAGCGCACGGGCACGGGCACGCGCGAAACGGCCCGCATTCGTGTTGAAGGCACCGGAAAGCCCACGCTCGGCGGTGACGACCACCAGCAGGTGGACCTGGTCGCGCCCGGTGCCGATCAGCATCTTCGGCGCGTCGGGGCTGCCCACCACGGCCGCGCCCAGGGACGCCAGCATGCGCTCCATCCGCTGGGCATAGGGCCGCGCCGCCTCGGCCTGCGCCTGGGCACGGCGCAGCTTGGCGGCGGCGACCATCTTCATCGCCTGCGTGATCTTGCGGGTCGACTTCACGCTGTTGATGCGACCGCGCAGGTCCTTGAGGCTGGCCATGGGAGTGCTCCGCTACTCCCGGGTCAGCCGAAGGACTTGGCGAAGCCGTCGAGGAAGCCCGCCAGCGCCTTGTCGTTGTCGCCGGTGATCTGCCCGCTCGTGCGGATGCCTTCCAGGATTTCCGGCTTGGCCGCCTTCAGCTCGCCGAGCATCCGCTTCTCGAACTCGCCCACCTTGTTCACGGGCACCTTGTCCAGGTAGCCGCGGGTGCCGGCGAAGATCGAAACCACCTGCTCCTCCACCGGCACGGGCGCGTACTGGGGCTGCTTCAGCAGTTCCGTCAGCCGCGCGCCGCGGGCCAGCAGCGCCTGGGTGGAGGCGTCGAGGTCGGAGGCGAACTGGGCGAAGGCCGCCATCTCGCGGTACTGCGCCAGCTCCAGCTTGATCTTGCCCGCCACCTGCTTCATCGCCTTGATCTGGGCGGCGGAGCCGACGCGCGAAACCGAGAGGCCGACGTTCACGGCCGGGCGGATGCCGCGGAAGAACAGCTCGGTCTCAAGGAAGATCTGCCCGTCCGTGATGGAGATCACGTTGGTCGGGATATAGGCGGACACGTCGCCCGCCTGCGTCTCGATCACGGGCAGCGCGGTCAGCGAGCCGAGGCCGGCCTCCTCGCCCATCTTCGCCGCGCGCTCCAGCAGGCGGGAGTGCAGGTAGAACACGTCGCCCGGATAGGCCTCGCGGCCCGGCGGGCGGCGCAGCAGCAGCGACATCTGGCGGTAGGCCACCGCTTGCTTGGACAGGTCGTCGTAGAAGATGACCGCGTGCATGCCGTTGTCGCGGAAGAACTCGCCCATCGTGCAGCCGGTGTAGGGCGCCAGGAACTGCATGGGAGCCGGGTCGGAGGCCGTCGCGGCCACGACGATGGAGTATTCCATCGCGCCGCGCTCCTCGAGGGTGCGCACGAGCTGCGCGACGGTGGAGCGCTTCTGCCCGATCGCGACGTAGATGCAGTAGAGCTTCTTCGCCTCGTCGGCGCCGGCGTTGATCGTCTTCTGGTTGAGGATCGTGTCGATGATGACGGCGGTCTTGCCGGTCTGGCGGTCGCCGATCACCAGCTCGCGCTGGCCGCGGCCGATCGGGATCAGGCTGTCGATCGCCTTGATGCCCGTCTGCATCGGCTCGTGCACGGACTTGCGGGGAATGATCCCCGGCGCCTTCACCTCGACGCGGCTGCGCGTGACATCGACCAGCGGGCCCTTGCCGTCGATCGGGTTGCCCAATCCGTCGACCACGCGGCCGAGCAGGCCGCGGCCCACCGGCACGTCCACGATGGTGCCCGTGCGGGACACGGTGTCACCCTCGCGGATGCGCGTGTCGTCGCCGAAGATCACGACGCCGACATTGTCGGATTCGAGGTTCAGCGCCATGCCGCGGACGCCGGCGGAGGGGAACTCCACCATCTCGCCGGCCATGACGTTCTGCAGGCCGTAGCAACGGGCGATGCCGTCGCCGACCGTCAGCACGGTGCCCACTTCCGCCACGTTGGCGTCGGTGTCGAAGCCAGCGATCTGCTGCTTCAGGATGTCCGAAATCTCTGCGGGACGGATGTCCATGGTCAGGCAGCCCCCTTCATGGCGTAGCTCAGGCGCTGGAGCCTGGACTTGATGGATGTGTCGTAAAGGCGGGACCCGATCTTGACGATCAGGCCGCCCAGGATGGACGGGTCCACTGTCTCGGACAGGCGGACATTCGAGTACCCGGCCTCGGTGAGGCGGGCGGCGATCTGGGTGCGCTGGGTGTTGCTCAGCGGATGGGCGGTGATGACCTCGGCCGCCTGCTGCCCGCGCTGCTCGGCCAGCAGCGTGTCGAAGGCCGAAAGGACCTCCGGCAGGATGGCGAGGCGCCGGTTCGCGATCATCACGCCGACCAAGTTCCGCACGTCCCCCGACACGCGGGCGCGGTCGAGGACGGAGAAGGTGGCGTTGCGCTGGGCGACGGCGTCCAGGCGCGGATCGGCGATAAAGGCGCGGAAGCCGGGATCGTCGCGGGCAAGGGTCGCGAGGTTCTCGACGTCGGTCGCGACGGCGTCCACCGTCTTCTTGTCCTTGGCCAGATCCAGCAGCGCGAGCGCGTAGCGCTGCGCGGCGCCACCGGTCTGCGGCGCTGAGTTCTGGACGTTGGCGGCTGCTTCGGAGGCCACTTGCGATCCCGTTCGAGGGTTGGTGAAGACCCGTCGGCCCGATGCGGTCCCGACTGGGGGAGGCGTCCCGGGCCTGCGCGAAGAACCCGGAGAATCCCCCGGGCATCGGCGGGCGCCCCTTAACACGGTGCAATGCGGGGCGGCAACCGCCCTGCGCCGCATCAGGCCCGACCCGGGGGCGCGGGCTTCACGCGGGAGATGGGTGGGGCGGTTGCCGGATGGAACCCTTGCCCGGCCTCCGCGCTCTATTCCTGACCGGGCACACGGCACTTGGCCGTGCGGTCCCGGCCCACACAAGCACCTCCAGAGGGGGAAAGATCGATGGACAAGGACAAGACCGACCAGAAGCGGGACAGCGAGACCGGCGACTGGGTGTCCGACCTCAAGCCGGGTGCCGGCACCGAGGCCAAGGTCGACAAGGGCGTGGAAGACACCTTCCCGGCCTCCGACCCCGCGCCCAAGACCGGCACCACCGGCTTCATCTCGCCGAGCGGGCACGACACGGGCGCCAAGACCGACCAGGGCAAGGGCGCGCCCGGCACCGCCTCGGGCGGGAAGCCCTGACATCATGGGCGGGCGCGTCGGGCCGGAACGGCCGGAAGAAAAGGCGCTGCGCGACGCCGGGGGCTGGGAAACCGGCCTCCAGCCCGGCACCGGGCGCGGCGCGGAGATGGACGAGGCCCTGAAGAACGGGGACGAGTCCGATCCCGCGCTCCGCTCCGCCGTGCCGGGCTTCGTCGCCCAGCCGGACCCGGTGGAGGAGGCGATCGAGGGTTCCGGCGTGGCGGAAGCGCGGAACGCCGTCGAGGACCTGCCCCGGCAGGGCTGAGGGCGGCGCGCGCGGTCAGCCCCTATTGGAGGGTGACCGCATGGCGGATCCGCTCGAAGACCGCCTGCGGCACCCCGCCCTTGCTGACGAGTTCCTCCGGTCGCGCATAGGGGCGCCCCCGGATAATCGCGTCCGCCCGCGAATCGCCGATCCCCGGCAGGGTGCTGACCATCTCCCGCTTGGTGGCGGCGTTGACGTTGATCTGGGTGGCCGTGACGCGCGCGCGGAAGCCATCGGCCACGGAGATCGGCACGGCGCCCTTCGAGGTCACCTCATCCACCGAGCGGTAGGGGCGATGGGTCACGATGGCCGCCGCCCGCGCCGGACCGATGCCTGGCAGAAGCTGCAATTCCTCGGGTGTCGCCAGATTGAGATCGGTCGCGCTCGCCGCGGGCGCGTGCTGCGCCGGCGTGTGCGGCGCGGCACCCCTCGGCGGTGACGGGGCCGGCCGGGCCGGTGGCGCCTGCGTCGGCGGCTGGGGGGATTGTGCCAGGGCCGGCAGGGCCAGCGCCCCGAGAAGAAGGCCGGCTATCAGGATTCGCATGGAACACCCCTTCGGTCATCGGCTCGGTCGCCGCGCCAGGGCGGCTCCGGACCAAGTTCTCCGAACAAGGCTAGGGTCGCACCGCCCCGCGGCGAAGCGCCTACCTGCCCCGAGGCGATCACTTAAAGGAAGCTGACGGGGTCCACGTCCACCTGCACACGCACGGCGCCCGGCACCTCTACCCTCGACAGCCATTCCCGCAGCAGGGGCTGCACCGCCACGTCCCGCCGCGCCTTCAGCAGCAGGCGCCGCCGGTGCCGGCCGCGCAGCATGGAGAGCGGCGCGGGCGCGGGGCCGAGCACCACCACCCCCTCCCCGCCCGGCGCGGCCAGGCCGAGGTCGCGCGCCACGCGGTCGGCTGCGCGCTCGTCCTCCGAACTCACGATCAGGGCCGCCAGGCGCCCGAAGGGCGGCCAGCCGCCGGGGCGGCGCGCCTCCGCCTCCTCGGCCATGAAGTTCTCGAGGTTGCCGGACACCAGCGCCTGCATGACGGGATGGTCGGGGTTCCAGGATTGCAGCATCACGCGGCCGGGGCTTTCCGCGCGCCCCGCGCGGCCGGACACCTGGTGCAGAAGCTGCACCGTCCGCTCCGCCGCCCGGAGGTCCCCGCCCGCGAGGCCGAGATCGGCATCCACCACCCCCACCAGGGTCAGGTGCGCGAAGTGCCAGCCCTTGGCCACGATCTGCGTGCCGATCAGCAGGTCCACCTCCCGGTCCGAGATCATGCGCGCAGCCTCGGCCGCCGCCGCCGGGCCGGGGATGGTGTCGGAGGCCATGACCAGCCGCCGCGCATCCGGGAACAGCACAGAGGCCTCCTCCTGCACCCGCTCCACCCCGGGGCCGATGGCGGTCAGGCTGCCCTCGGCGCCGCATTCGGGGCAGTGCTGGGGGATGGGCTCGGCGTGGCCGCAGTGGTGGCACTGCAGGCGCCGCTGGGCCCGGTGCTCCACCAGCCAGGCCGTGCAGTTGGGGCAGCGGATGCGGTGCCCGCAGGCGCGGCACAGCGTCATGGGCGCGTAGCCGCGGCGGTTGAGGAACAGCATCGCCTGCTCCCCGCGCGCCAGCGTCTCGGTGATCGCCTCGATCAGCGGCGGGGAGATGAAGCGTCCGCGCTCGGGGGGCACCTTGCGCAGGTCCAGCACCGTCACCTCCGGCAGGCCCGCGCTGCCGTGGCGGCGGGGCAGGTTCTGGGCGGAATAGCGGCCCTGCTCCGCGTTGGTCAGCGTCTCCAGGCTGGGGGTCGCGGAAACCAGCACGCAGGTGGCCTCGGCCATGCGGGCGCGCACCACGGCCATGTCGCGCGCGTGGTAGATCACGCCGTCCTCCTGCTTGAAGGCGGTCTCGTGCTCCTCGTCCACGATGATCAGGCCGAGGTCCGGGAAGGGCAGGAACAGGGCGGAGCGAGCGCCCACCAGCACCGGCGCCTCGCCATCCGCCACCGCCCGCCAGGTGGCGCGGCGCAGGCGTCCCGAAAGCTCGGAGTGCCAGATGGCCGGCGCGCAGCCGAAGCGCTCCTTGAAGCGGTCCAGCCATTGGGAGGACAGCGCGATCTCGGGCAGCAGCACCAGCGCCTGCCGCCCCTGGCGCAGGCATTCGGCCACCGCGTCCAGGTAAACCTCGGTCTTGCCCGAACCCGTCACCCCCGCCAGCAGCGTCACGCCGAAGGCGCGCCGGGCCACGGACTCGCGCAGGCCCGCGGCCGCCTCCTCCTGCTCCTCCAGCAGCGAGGGCCCGGGATGCTCGGGATCGGGGCGCGCGAAGCTGCGCGGGCGGGGCAGCAGGGCGGGCTCGATCAGCCCCTGGTCGGCCATGCCGCGCAGCACGCCCGTGGAAACCTCGGCCTCGTCGGCGATGTCGGCGCCCGCGCGGGGCTCGCCGGGCTCCATCACGTCCAGCACGCGCTTGCGCTGGGGGGTCAGGCGATAGCCGGGCGCCCCGCCCTGGGCCAGTTCCCCGGCGGCGGAAAGCTTCCACCCGGCCTGCTGCCCCGCCGGCTCCAGCGCCGAGGGAACCGACATGGCCATGCGCAGCACGGCCCCCGGCGGCGCGAGGGTATAGGCCGCCACCCATTCCACGAAGCGGCGCAGGCTTTCCTTCATGGGCGGCGCGGGAAGCACGCCCAGGATGTCGCGCAGCCGGTTCTCGGCCAGCCCGGCATCGGGCTCGCCGTCCCAGGCGACGCCCAGCACCTCCCGCCCGCCCAGCGGCACGGCAACGAAGCTGCCCGGCTCCGGCAGGGGGGTGCCGTTGGGCACGCGGTAGTCATAGGCCCCTCCCCCCGGCGTATCGAGCGGAAGGGGCAGCAGCACGCGGATGCGGCGCGAGGGCGGGCCGGCGGGCGGCGCGCGCCGCCTGCCCCTGGCGGTCGCCGGGGGCGCGGAAACGAGGCCGTCCCCGAACAGCCCGCCATCCGCGCTGGCGCCCTTGGCGCTGGACTCCGCCTTTTCCATCGCTATTGATCCGCCGCCCGCGCCATCCGACCCCCGCCCTGAACCTTTGGGACCAGCATCATGAAATTCTTCGTGGACACCGCCGAGGTCTCCGAGATTCGCGCCCTCGCCGAGAGCGGGCTGCTCGACGGCGTCACCACCAACCCCTCCCTGATCGCCAAGTCCGGCCGCCCGATGGCCGAGGTGATCAAGGAGATCTGCGACATCACCCCCGGCCCCGTTTCCGCCGAGGTCACCGCCACCGACTACGATGGCATGATGCGGGAGGGCGAGCACCTCGGGCGCATCGCGTCCAACGTCGTCATCAAGCTGCCGTTGACCGAGGCGGGGCTTCGAGCATGCAAACATATGGTGAACAACGGGGTCATGGTCAACGTAACCCTGTGCTTCTCCGCGGCCCAGGCCATCCTCGCCGCCAAGGCGGGCGCCACCTACGTCTCCCCCTTCGTCGGGCGGCTCGACGACATCGGGCAGGACGGCATGGGGCTGATCGCCGACACCGTGCAGATCTACGGCAACTACCCGGCGCTGCGGACCGAGGTGCTGGTGGCCTCCATCCGCCACCCCATCCACCTGATCCAGGCGGCCAAGCTCGGCGCGCATGTGGCGACCCTGCCGCCCGCCGTGATCAAGACGCTCTACAAGCACCCGCTGACGGACAAGGGCCTCGAGAGCTTCCTGGCGGACTGGACGAAGACGGGGCAGTCGATCCTCTAGGCCGGCCTCGGCGCCTCATTCCTCGATGGGGCGCCACCCGGAAAGAACGCGGCGCGTCGCGGCGTCGAAGGTGAAGACGTTGCCGCCGCCCCCACCGGGCTGGTCCTCGGCCCGGCCGATCGGCACGCCCTTCAAGTGGCACAGCAGCAGCGCGCCGACGCCGCCATGAAAGATTATGGCGACGTCTCCCTGGCCCGGCGCCAAGGCCAGGACGCGCTCCACCGCGGCCACCACCCGGCGCTGGGCATCCACCGCGCGCTCCCACCCGCGGATGCTCCGTTCGGGATGCGCGAAAAAGGCGTCCGCCATCGCCTCGAACTCCGCCCTGGGCAGGTAGCCGGTCGCGGAGCGGTCGTTCTCGCCCAGCGCCTCGACGATCGCGGGAACAAGGCCGAGCCGGTCCGCGAGCATCCGCGCGGCGTCGGTTGCCTTACGCTCCGCGCTGCTGAACACGGCGCGGATGCCGGGCACCCAGGGGCGCTCCAGAGCCAGGGCCATGCGCCGGATGCCCTCGGGCGAGAGCGGCCAGTCCGGAACGGGCACGGCCGGGTCGATCACGACCTCCGGGTGGGTGATGCAGTGGACAACGGCCATGGCACCCCGCTGAAGCCTCGGGCGAAAGCTTCTCACCGGCGGCGGCCGGCGTCACCGCCCTCTCCCGCCGGGACGTCAGAGCGCCGGCTTCAGCATCGTGGCCCGCCCGCCATGGGCCGCGGACCAGCCGATGGGATCGGCCAGGAAGCGCTCCAGGACCGCCCGGTCAGCATCCGGCAGGGCGCAGGCGCCGTCCGCCGCCAGCACGTCCCGCCAACTGGCCAGGGAAACCAGCGTCAGCCCCAGCTTCTCCATCCGCTCCGCGCCGCCCGGAAAGGTGCCGTGGTGGAACAGGCAGAGGGCGTGGGTGACGGTGGCGCCCCCCGAGCGCAGCCCGCGCGTGAAGGCGACCTTGCTGCCGCCATCCGTCATCAGGTCGTCCACCAGCAGCACGCGCATCCCCTCCACCGGCCCGCCCTCCACCTGGGCGTTGCGGCCGATGCCGAGCGGGCGCTTGCGCACGTAGCGCAGCGGCAGGTCCAGCGCCTCGGCCAGCCAGGCGGCCCAGGGAATACCCGCCGTTTCCGCCCCCGCAACGGCCTCCGGCGGCGCGTCCCCGAAGCCGGCGCGGATCGCCTCCGCCGCCAGCGCCGTCGCGGCGCGGCGCAGGCGGGCGTCGCCGATCAGCAGGCGGCAGTCGATATAGGCGGGGCTGGCCCATCCCGCGGCCAGGATGAAGGGCTGACCGTGGCTGACCTGCACCGCCCCCCCTTCCAGCAGCAGGCGCGCCATGGCGGCACCGCTCATGCCGACGCCTCTCGCAGGCTGCGCTCCAGAAGCTCGGCGCCCAGCATGAAGTCGTCCATTTCCATGGCCTCCGCGGGGTTGTGCGAACCGTGCTGGTTGCGGACGAAGATCATGGCGCTCGGGATACCCGCCTGTGCGAAGACCGCGGCGTCGTGGCCGGCGCCGCTCGGGATTGGCTCGTCGGGCAGGCCCATGGCGCGCAGCCCGGCCCGCAGCCGCTCGATCCACCCTTCATCCATCCGCGCCGGCGCGGAGTCCAGCCGGCGGTCCAGGCGGAACTCCACCCCCCGCTCCTCCCCGATGCCCGCGCATTCGGACAGGAACAGGTCGTAGAAGGCCTCCAGCGTCTCGGTGCTCTGGCTCCGCGCCTCCATGGAGAAGCGAAGCCGCCCGGGAATGCGGGCCAGCGCGTGCTCGGCCGGGTCGGTGCCGATGATGCCGGAGGTCACCACCAGGTCCCGTCCCCGCTCCAGCAGGGTTCGCCAGTGGCGGTCCAGGCGCGTGATCAGCTCCGCGGTGGCGAAGACGGCGTCGCGCCGCAGCCAGCGCGGGATGGTGCCGGAATGCCCGGCCTCCCCGACGCACTCGATGGCGCGGTGGCGGATGTTGCCGCGGATGCCCGTGACGATGGCCACCGGGAGGTTGCGCGCGACCAGCACCGGCCCCTGCTCGATATGGATCTCGAGCCAGGCGGCGATCGTGGCCGGGTCCAGCAACCGCTCCCCCCGTGCCACGCGCTCGACCTCCACCCCGGCCTCGCGCATGCAGTCGATCAGGGGACGGCCGCTGTTGACGTGGGGCGTCGCCAGGTCCTCGGCCGAGAGCCGGCCGAACAGCGCGGCCGAGCCCATATAGGCCCGCCCGAACCAGGCGCTCTCCTCCCCGCGCAGGGCATAAAGGGCGATGCCGCGCCGCGGCGCGAAACCCTCCTCCTGGAAGCGGGACAGCGCCATCAGCCCCCCGATCACCCCCGCCGCCCCGTCGAAGTTCCCGCCCTGGGGCACCGAGTCGAGGTGCGAGCCGCAGGCGATCACCGGCAGCGACGGGTCGCTCCCGGCCAGGGTGACGACCAGGTTGGCCCCGGCATCGCGCGCGGTGTGGAGCCCCCGGGCCCGCGCCTCGGCCTCCACCATGTCCAGCGCCAGCGATTCCCCGGCGCCATAGCTTTCCCGCGTGATGCCCACGCCGTCGCCGGTGGCCTCCCGCAGCCGGTCGAACAGGCGCTCGGCCAGGGCGCGGCCCAGGAGCGGGGGCGAGGGGCGGGCCAGGGTGGTGCTCACGGCGCCGGCTCCGCCCACTCGATCTCCGCCTCGTCCGTTTCCTCGCGCCGGATGGCGCCGGTCAGCTCCGCCACGCGCGCGATGCCGCGCCCGGCGCAGAAGCGGGCCAGCCCCTCGATCACCGCCTCCATGGCGCCGGGGTGGAGGAAGGTCGCGGTGCCCACCTGCACGGCCGCGGCCCCCGCGATCATGTACTCCGCCGCGTCCTCCGCCGTGGAGATGCCGCCGCAGCCGATCACGGGAATGCGGACCGCGCGCGCGCACTGATAGACCTGCCGCAGCACGATCGGCTTGATCGCGGGGCCCGACAGCCCGCCCATCACGTTGCCCAGGCGCGGGCGGAAGGTGTTCAGGTCCACGGACATGGCCAGGATGGTGTTGGCCACCACCAGCGCATCCGCCCCCGCCTCTTCCGCCGCCCGCGCCACCTCCGGCACGTCCCCGGTGTTGGGCGTCAGCTTCGCCCAGAGCGGCAGCGCGGTGGCCGCGCGCAGCCGGCGGATCACCGCCTCGGTCGATTCCGCCCGCATGGCGAAGGCGCGCCCGTCCTCCTCGATGTTGGGGCAGGAGATGTTGGCCTCGATGGCGGCGACGCCCGGCACCGAAACCTCCGCCGCCAGCGCCGCGAAGCCCTCGGCCGTCGGCGCGGAGATGCTGACCACCAGCGGCGGCGCGAAGGCGCGCATCGCCGGCAGCGTGTGCTCCAGGAAATAGGGCACGCCCTTGGAGGGGATGCCGATGGCGTTCAGCATCCCGCCCGCCGTTTCCGCCACGCGCGGCAGCGGGTTGCCCGCGCGCAGCTCCCGCGTGATGGTCTTGGTCACCAGCGCGCCGAGGGCGTCGAGGTCGGCGGCCAGCGCCAGCCCCTCTGCGAAGGTGCCCGAGGCCGGCATCACCGGATTGGCGAGGGCGAGCCCGCCGATCCGCACGCTCATGTCGGTCATGCCGCCTCCCTTCATGCCACTGCCTCCAGCATGTCGAAGACCGGGCCATCCCAGCAGACCCGCTTGTGGACGATCTCGCCCCCTTCGTTGAAGTCGCGCACGCAGCAGAAACACATGCCCAGCCCGCAGGCCATCTGCTGCTCGAGCGCCACCTGCCCGGGAATGCCGAACTCCCGCCCCAGCCGCTGCTGGACGCGCAGCAGGCGGGCGGAGCCGCAAGTGAGGAAGGCGTCCGCCACCCCTTCCGCGACGAGCCCCCGCAGGAGGCGCTCCACATGCGCGGGGCCGCTGGTGCCGTCCTGGTCGGTCACGGTGACGACGCGCGCGCCCTCCGCGCGGAACAGGTCCTCGGACACCACGAGCTCCGGCCGCCGCGCGCTGAGAACGGCGGTGACGCCGATGCCCGCCGCCCGCGCCGCCCTGGCGATCGGCGCGAGGGTCGCGAGGCCGGCGCCGCGGCCCACCGCGACCACGTGCCGCCAGGCGGGATGGAGCACGAAACCCTGGCCGAGCGGCCCCATGACATCGATCGCATCGCCCACGGCGAGGGTGGCGAGGCCCCGCGTCCCGGCGCCCGTCACCTTGTAGAGGAACTCCACCGTGCCCGCCGCGGGATCGGCGCCATAAAGGCTCATGGGCCGCCGCAGGAAGGGCGCCTCGCCCGGCGGGGCCGGGCAGAGAAGCTGGAAGAACTGCCCGGGCCGTGCGCCCGCGGCCACGGCGCCCGCGCGCAGCACGAGGTGCCGGTACTCGGCGTTCAGCGGCGCATGCACCAGCACCTCGGCCGGGCGGGCCTCGACGCTCGGCACGAAGGGTGAGGCAGCCGGGCCAGGAAAGGACATGGGCCCATCCAAGACCCGTTGGACCGCTCGCAAAAGAACCGATTTTCGTGCGAGATGATGCCGACATGGCATCGCCCGCCCACCCCCGCCCGCTTCGCGTCCACGCCCCCGGCATCCACTACTTCGACGCGGTGCGCCGCGCCGGTTCCATCCGCGAGGCCGCGCGCCGGCTGAACGTCGCCTCCTCTGCGGTGAACCGGCAGGTGCTGAAGATGGAGGCGGAGCTGGGCACGCGGCTGTTCGACCGCCTGCCCGACGGCCTGCGCCTGACGGCGGCCGGGGAGATCATGGCGCGGCACGTCACCACCGTGCTGCGCGACGCGGAGCGGGCGCGCTCCGAGCTCGATGCCCTGGCGGGGCTCCGCACCGGCCATGTGGACCTGGTCACGCTGGAAGGCCTCTGCCACCGGGTGGTGCCGGAGGCCGCGGCGGCGCTCCAGGCCCGCCAGCCCGGGATAACGGTCGGCACGGGCATCCTGGGCAGCGCCGAGATCCCCAGCGCGATCCTGTCGGGCGACGCGCATCTGGGCCTGGCCTTCGAGGTGCGGCGGCACCCGGCGCTGCGCCAGCTCGCCGCGGCCCGGCTCCCCCTCGGCGCCGTGGTGCCGCCGGGCTCGCCCCTCGCCGGCCGCGAGTCGATCGGCATCGCGGATTGCGCGGGCATGCCGCTGATCCTGCCCCATGCCAACTTCGCCAACCGCGACCAGGTCGAAACCCTGCTGCAGCGCCGGGGCGAGGGGCTGCGCGTGCAGTACGAGGCCGGCTCGGTGGAGCTGATGAAGCGCATGGTGCTGCTGGGCCTGGGCACCGCCTTCATGACGCGGGCGGGGCTGGAGGCGGAGCTGGAGGCCGGTCGCCTGGTGCACGTGCCGCTGCGCCAGGGCCGCGCCGCGGTGGTGAGCGAGCTCGGCCTCTACGCCCATGCCGAGGTGGCGCTGCCCGCCGCGGCCGCGGCCTTCGCGGGGCACTTGGCGGAAACCATCGGCCGGCTGCACGGGCCCGGCGGGTGATTCGCCTCACCGCCGCGGCCCTGGCAAGCTGGGGGTGATGAACATGTCATCCCCGCAGACGGAGGACGGCCGCGAGGCCGAGGCGGCCCGGGTGGCCGCCTATCTCTCCGCCCATCCCGGTTTCCTTTCGGAGCGCCCGGCCCTGTACCGCTCCCTCCATCCCCCGCGCCGGGTGCATGGGGAGAACCTGGCGGACCACATGGCAGCCCTCCTCGCCGCCGCCCGCGCGGAGACCGGGCAGGTGGCCGAGGCCGCCCGCGCCGGGCAGGACCTGACCATCCGCGCGGCCACGGCGGTCGCCGCCCTGATCGGCACGCCGGACGCGCTGGCCGCCGTTTCCGGGGAATGGCCGGCGCTGCTGGGCCTGGAATGCGCGGGGCTGGCGGCGGAAGGCCCGCCCTCCCCCGGCCTGCGCGACATTCCCGCCGGCGCCGTCGCGCGACTGACGGAGGGCCGGGAGGTGCTGCTGCGCGACTCGCCGGCCGAGGCCGCCCTCCTGCACGGGGAGGCCCATCCCCTGATCATCCGCGATGCCCTGGTGCGCCTGCCCGGCCCTTTGCCGCGCATTCTCGTGCTGGGCGCGCGCGAGGCCGGGCGGCTGCCGGCGCGCGGCGCCACCGCCCCGCTGCGGCTGCTGGCCCATGCCCTGTCGCGCGCGCTGGACGGCGCCGCGTGACCACGGGCCTCGCCGCCCGCGCCGACTTCCTGGACTGGCTGGCGCGCGAGCGCCGGTCGAGCCCGGAAACCATCGAGGCCTATGGGCGCGACATCGCGGACCTGCTCGGCTTCCTGTCCGCGCACCAGGGCGGCGAGCCCGATCTTTCGGCGCTGGCCCTGGCCGATCTCCGCTCCTTCCTGGCGCATCGCGCGGCGGCGGGGATCGGGGCCTCATCCCGCGCGCGGCAGCTTTCGGCCATCAAGACCTTCCTGCGCTTCCTGGTGCGCCGCCACGGCCTCGCGCCGCTGCCGCTGGGCGGGCTGAGCGGCCCGCGCCGCAAGCCCCCCGTGCCGCGCGCGCTGACGGAGGAGCAGGCCCGCACCGCCACCACCGACAGCGCCGAGAACAGCCCGGCCATGGCCGCGCGGAACCAGGCGCTCTTCACCCTTCTCTATGGCTGCGGCCTGCGCATCGCGGAGGCATTGGCGCTGAACCTGCGCGACGCCCCCCGCGCCGGAACCGGCCTGCGCGTGCTCGGCAAAGGGGCCAAGGAGCGGATCGTGCCGGTGCTGCCGGCGGTGGAAGCCGCGATGGCCGAATGGCTGCGCCACCGGGGCCCGGCCACGCCCGACGCGCCGCTCTTCACCGGCGCCAAAGGCGGGCGGCTGGACCCCGGCGTCGCCCAACGCGCGCTGCGCGACCTCCGCCGCGCCACGGGCCTGCCGGAGCACACCACGCCCCACGCGCTGCGCCATTCCTTCGCGACCCACCTGCTGGGCGGCGGCGCCGACCTGCGCGCGATCCAGGACCTGCTGGGCCATGCCAGCCTGTCCACCACGCAGCGCTACACGCAGGTGGACCAGGCGGGGCTGCTGGAAACCTGGCGCCGGGCGCATCCCCGGGCCGACTGAGGAGAGGATCTCACCGCCCCGCCCAGACCCCGCGCCGCACCCCCATCGCCGTCACCAGCCCATAGGCGGTGATCCCGAGGGCCACCGCCAGGAACTGCCCGTCCAGCCCCATCCCCAGCACGTCGCCCAGCAGCCAGCCGCCGCCCACCGCCACGCCGATGCGGGATGCCCCGGCCGCCAGCGGCCAGCCCATGCGCCCCGCCCCCTGGGAGGCGAAGTAGAGCGCCATGCCCAGCCCGAAGCCGCCGAAGGCGAAGCCGGTGAAGGAAAGCGCCCGCCGGGCGAGACCGATCACCTCCGGGTCCGCGGTGAAGAAGGAGGCGAAGGCACCCGGCGCGGCGGCCACCGCCAGCCCGATCGCCCCGGTGACGAGGAAGGCCATCAGCCCGCCCGTCCAGGCCAGGCGCAGCGCCTGGTCCCAGCGCCCGGCCCCCACCGCCCGCCCGACCAGCGCCGTCAGCGCCGAGCCCACGCCGAAGGCGATGGGGATCATCAGGAATTCCAACCGGGCCGAGATGCCGTAGCCCGCCACCGCCGCCGGCCCGTGCGGGGCGATCCGCGCGGTGACCAGGATGGTCGTCAGGTTCGCCACCCCCGCCAGCGCGCTCGCCGCCAGCCCGACGGACAGGATGCGCCAGAACATCGCGCCCGAGGGCCGCACCCGCAGCACCGGCCGGAACCCCGCCCGCCCGCGCAGCACCGCCGTGCCCATCACCAGGGTGGAGGCCAGGAACACCGCGCCAAGGGCGGCCCCGATGCCCGGCAGTCCCATGCCCAGCGGCTCCGCCAGCAGCCAGGCGACCGGCGGATAGGCGCCCCAGGTCAGCAGCAGCACCCGCGCCGCCAGCGCGTGCTGCCCACCGCCGCGCAGCACGGAGGCCAGGGTGTTCGCCAGCCAGACCGGCACCGCCCCGAGCCCGAAGAGCCACATGGCATAGGGCGCCGCGGCCTCCGCCGCCGCCGCGCCGCCGATGGCGCCGAGCACGGCCCGGGGATAGAGCGCGAGCAGCAGGGCGAAGGCCCCGCCCGCCAGCACCGCGATCAGCACGGCGTGCAGCACCAGCGCCGAGGCCTCGTCCCGCCGCCCCGCGCCCAGCGCCCGCGCCGTGGCCGAGGACACGCCGCCCCCCATGGCCCCGGCCGACATCTGCTGCATCAGCAGGCTGAAGGGCAGCACCACGGACCACCCCGCCAGCGCCGCCGTGCCCTGCCGGGCCGCCAGCCAGGTTTCGGCGATCTGCGCCACCACCTGAAGGATGGAGCTGAGCGCGGTCGGCGCCGCCAGGGCCAGGATCTGCCGCGCGGTGGAAGGGGCCGGGGGCGCCACGGCAGCGGCCAGGGTATCAGCCACGGGCTGCCTCCAGTTCCGCCAGGGCCAGGCGCCGGCGCATCGCCTCCCCCGCGCCGGGGCCAGGAAGAAGGCGTACGTCCTCCGGGCGCAGCGGTGCGCCGTCCGGGCCACGCGGCGGATCGGCCGTGACCTCCTCGCCAGTCGCGGCATCCACCAGCCGTACGACCGGCCCCTCGGGGGCCATCCACTGGTCGCTCCAGGCCTTGAGCGCCACGAAGGCCGGAAAGAAGTCGCGCCCCTTCCCGGTCAGGCGGTAGGCGTGGCGCGCGCCCTCGGGCACGCGCTCCAGCAGCCCGTGCTCCACCAGCTTGGCCAGCCGCGCGCTGAGGATGTTGGAGGCGATGCCGAGATGACGCTCGAAGTCATCGAAGCGGGTCGTGCCGTAAAAGGCCTCCCGCAGCACCAGGATCGCCCAGCGCTCGCCCAGCACCTCCATGGAGCGGGCGATGGGGCAGCGCATGCGGGAAAAGTCGGTTCTGGGCATGGGCCGCTCCGTCAGCTTGCATCATGCAAGCTGACTGGCTTGCATGATGCAAGCTCATTCGCGCCTCAGCTGCCGTTCTCCACCGCCAGCACCGTGAGCAGGCGCCCGCCCGGCCCCTCGACCTCGTCCCCCGCCTCCGCCCCGTCCAGCGCCTGCGCCAGCGGCGCGCGCCAGCCGATCAGCCCCGCCGTGGGGTCGGCCTCGTCCTCCCCCACGATCCGCAGGCACCGCGCGGCCGGCCCGAGCCCCGCCACGCTCACCCAGGAGCCGAAGCCGACTGCACCGCCCTCCGGCGGCGAGGTGAGCTGCGCGCTCGCCCGGCGCTGCTGCCAATAGTGGAGGTCCCGCTGTTCCATGGGATCGGGCGCGGAAAGGGCGCTCAGCCGCGCGAGCTCGGCTTCGATCCGGGCCAGGCCCTCCGCGGTCACGGGGTTGGGGCCCGGCGGCACCGGGCGCTCGGCCGGGGGTTCGGGGGGCTCGCTTCCGTCGGGCTCGCGGACAAAGGCGCGGCTCACGGCGTTCAGCCCCGGCCGATCGCCCGGCGCAGCCCCGCGCCCCAGCCGGCGAAGCGGGCGGTCATGGAACTTTCCAGGGACTCGATCTTGGACACCGCGCCCGGCCAGCGCTTCTCCACCCAGGCCCAGCGATGCGCCGCCCAGAGGTGCTGGTCGCGCAGCACGAAGACGCCGAGCGCCAGAAACAGGAAGCCCTGAAGGAAGGGCAGCACGCAGCCCAGCACCCCCAGAACAATGAAGAACCACCCGAGCGCCTTGCGCTTCGGCCGGGGGTTCAGCGTCACATAGGGGGCGCGGGCATTGTCCATCGCCCGCCAGATGGTCCGCGCGCCTCCCCGATCAAGCGAGGCGCGCGGTCTCGTCAGACGCGGCGCCTCAAATATGGATGGGGCGGCCATCCACGGCGAGCGCCGCTTCCTTCACGGACTCGCTCAGCGTCGGGTGGGCGTGGCAGATGCGGGCCACGTCCTCGGCGCTGGCGCCGAATTCGATGGCCGTGACCATCTCGGCGATCAGGTGTCCGGCGTCGGGGCCCAGGATATGGGCGCCCAGCACGCGGTCGGTGGTCTTGTCCGCCAGGATCTTCACAAAGCCGTCCGTGTCGCCCATGGCCCGCGCCCGGCCATTGGCGGTGAAGGGGAACTTGCCGGACTTGTAGGCGGTGCCGGCCGCCTTCAGCTCCTCCTCGGTGGCGCCGACCGCGGCCACCTCGGGCCAGGTGTAGACGATGCCGGGGATGGCGCCGTAGTTCACGTGGCCGTGCTGGCCGGCCAGGATCTCGGCCACCGCGACGCCCTCGTCCTCGGCCTTGTGGGCG
Source organism: Muricoccus vinaceus (assembly GCF_042433125.1). NCBI lineage: Bacteria > Pseudomonadati > Pseudomonadota > Alphaproteobacteria > Acetobacterales > Roseomonadaceae > Muricoccus > Muricoccus vinaceus. The sequence continues at coordinate 693,637 of NZ_JBHLVZ010000002.1, forward strand.
AGCATGGCGCCCGCGATCACGTCGCCGATGGCATAGATGCCGGGAACGCTGGTGGCGAAACGCGCGTCGGTCTTCACCCGCCCGCGCTCGTCGAGCGCCACGCCGACGGCATCCAGCCCCAGCGCCTCCACATAGGGGCGGCGCCCGATGGCCACCAGCACGGCGTCGGCCTCGATCGTCTGGACCTCGCCGCCCTTGGCGGGCTCCACCGTCAGGGACACGCCCGCCCCTGTCCTGGCCGCGCCCGTCACCTTGTGGCCCAGCTTGAACTTGAAGCCCTGCTTGCCCAGCACCCGCTCGAAGTTCTTCGCGATCTCGTTGTCCATGCCGGGCAGCAGCCGGTCCAGGAACTCGATCACCGTCACCTCGGCGCCCAGGCGCCGCCACACGCTGCCCAGCTCCAGCCCGATCACGCCGCCGCCGATCACCACCAGGTGCTTCGGCACCGCCTCGAACTCCAGCGCGCCGGTGGAGGTGACGACCGTCTTCTCGTCCACTTCCACGCCCTTCAGCGGCACGCTCTCGCTGCCCGTCGCGATGACGATGTTCCTGGTCTCGTAGGTGGTGCCGGCCACCTCCACCTTGCCCGGCGCGGTGATCCGGCCCGCGCCCTTCAGCCAGGTCACCTTGTTCTTGCGGAACAGGAACTCGACGCCCTTCACGTTGGCCGAGACCACCTCGCCCTTGCGCGCCTGCATCCGGGCGAGGTCGAGCTTGATCCCCTCCACGGTGATGCCGTGGTCGGCGAACTTGTGGGCGATCTCCTCGAAGTTCTCGGAGGACTGGAGCAGCGCCTTGGAGGGGATGCAGCCGATGTTGAGACAGGTGCCGCCCAGCGTTTCCCGCTTCTCCACGCAGGCCACCTTCATGCCGAGCTGTGCCGCGCGGATGGCGCAGACATAGCCCCCGGGGCCGGAGCCGATGACGATGAGGTCGAAGGAGTCGGGCATGCGGGCGCGTCCTGCAATGATCTTGCAGGCGCAGGTAGCAGGCCCGGGGCCTCGCTTGAAGGGCGGAGCACCATTCAAGTGGGGGCTTGGCAGGGTTGCCCGCGCCGCGTGGCGCCGTTCAGGCCGCCGTGCCGCCCAGCCGGGCCAGGGGGTAGATGGCCCGGTGCCCGCCCTCCATCGCGAGGATCCGGCAGTCCACCCCATAAACCCGCGCCAGCCGCTCCTCCGTCAGCACCTCGGCCGCCGGGCCGGCGTGAACGGGCGCGCCATCCTCCAGCATCAGCACCGAATCGGCGTAGCGGCTGGCAAGGTTCAGGTCGTGCAGCACCATCACCGTCGCCATGCCCGCCCGGCGCGTATGGGTGCGGACCAGCTCCAGCAGGTGAAGCTGGTTGGCCAGGTCCAGCGCCGAGGTCGGCTCGTCCAGCAGCAGCACCGCCGGGCGGCGCACCAGGGCCAGGGCCAGGGCCACCATCTGCCGCTGCCCGCCCGACATCTCCGCCGGCGTCCGCCGCGCCAGCGGCTGCAGGCCCAGCAGGTCCAGCATCGCCTCGGCCCGGTGCAGGCTCTCCCTTGGCGCCGCCCAGGCGAACTGCCCGCCGTTCTGCGCCAGCAGCAGCAGGTCGAACACCGTGAGCTGCGCCGAGAGCTGGGCCACCCCCTGGGCGACATAGCCGATGCGGCGGCTGCGCTCCGCCGGGCCCAGGGCTGTCAGGTCCTGCCCATCCAGCCGGATGGCGCCCGTGACCGGCAGAAGCCCCGCCACCCCCCGCACCAGGGAGGTCTTGCCGGCGCCGTTGCGCCCGAGCACCGCGAGGCACTCCCCCGCCGCCACCGCGCAGGAAACGCCGCGCACCGCCCGGTGGCGCCCGATGCGGACGCCGAGGTCCTCCAGCGAAAGGCTCAATGCGCCACCCTCCGCCGGCCGTGAAGGATCTGCGCCAGGAACACCGGCAGGCCCAGCAGGGAGGTGACCATCCCCACCGGCAGCACCGCCCCGGGCAGGATCAGCTTGCTGACGAGGGAGGCCAGCGTCAGCACCAGCAGACCGCAGGCGGCGGTGACGATCAGGGAGAAGCGCTGGTCCTCCCCCACCAGCAGCCGCGCCATGTGGGGCGCGACCAGTCCGACGAAGCCCACCACCCCGATCGTGGCCGTGGCGGAGGCCGCGAGCAGGGCGGCCGCCACCAGCATGGAGAAGCGCAGCCGCTCCACCCGGATCCCCAGCACCACCGCGCCATCCCCGAAGCCGCGCAGCGCCGTCAGCGCCCAGGCACGGGACAGCAGCAGCGGCAGAACCAGCGCCAGGATGGCGGCGTTGATCGCCACCTTGGTCCAGGTGGCCTTCAGCAGCGATCCGAGCAGCCAGAAGACCAGGGACTGAAGCTGGTTCACGTCCGCCATGTACTGCGCGACCGCCAGAAGGGCGGAAAAGGCGAAGTGCACGGCGATGCCGAGCAGCGTCACCGTTTCCACCCCCATGCCCGTCCGCCGGGCGAGCAGGGTGACCAGGATCACCGTGGCCAGCGCGAAGAGGAAGGCATTGGCCGAGATGAAGAGCTCCGCCGGCAGCCAGTCCGCCGCCGAGCCCAGGATGGAGGAGCCGAAGACGATCGCCATGGCCGCCCCGAAGCCGGCCGCCGAGGAGATGCCCAGCGTGAAGGGCTCGGCGAGCGGATTGTTGAGCACCGTCTGCATCAGCGTGCCGGCCAGGGCCAGGGCGATGCCCGCCAGCGCGGCGGTGAAGGTGATGGGCATCCGCAGTTCCCAGAGCACCACCCGCACCGTCGGGTCGGCCGTGCCGGGGGAAAGCAGGCCGTCGATGACCTCCCGCAGGGACAGCGTGCCGGAGCCGACCACAAGGTCCGCCAGCAGGGCGGCGGCCCCGGCCAGGAGGAGGGCCGCGAGCAGCACCGCCCGCCAGGTGACGGAGCGGCGGTAGTCGCGGATCGCAACGCCCTCCTCCATCACCGCGGCCGCGGCGGCACCGGCCAGGCGCAGCTGGGGCATCCCAGCCCTACCCGCCCACGCGCGGCGCGGCGGTGGAGACCAGGAAGGGCTGCGCCGGGATACGGGTGAAGCGGGCGAGGATGGTGCGGTAGGTGTCCTCGGGGTCGAGCCCCGCGAACTGCTGGGGGTGGAAGGCCTTCGCCAGTGCCTCCAGCCCCACGATGTTCAGGGTGTGGTTGTAGAAGCCGTGCCAGATGCCGAGGACCCGGCCCTGCCTGGTGGCCTCGAGCTGGGCGAAGCCGGGGCGCGCCTCCAGCCGGGCCATGGAGGTGGCGATCGCCCCCTGGTCGGCGCCGTAGCCGAAGGGAAGCGTCACCGCGCCGCGCCCGCGCCAGTTGGCGCCGGTCATGACGTAGATGTCCGGGCGGCGGGAGATGACCGTCTCCATCGTCACCTCGCCGGAGGCGCCGGGAAGAATGTCCGCGCCGATGTTGTGGCCGCCGGCGGCCTCGACCATCGGGCCCCAGCCGACGCGGCCCTGCGTGAAGCAGCAGGCCTCCGGCCCGGCGAAGCCGGCGCGGGTCTCGATGAAGACCTTCGGGCGGGGGCCGGCGGCGGCGATGCCGGCCTGGAGGCGGGCGGCGCGCTCGCGGGCGAAGCTGGCGAACTCCGCGGCCTCGGCCTCCCGGTCCAGCACCTGGCCGAGCAGCTCGACGGAGCGGACGGCGTTGGGCACGGGGTCGTCGAAGCTGTCCACGAGCAGCAGCGGGATGTTGAGCTGGGCCAGCCGCTGGTCCACCCCGGCTTCCCTCAGGGCCGTGAGGGCGCGGGCCTCGGCCAGCACCATCTGCGGCCGCGCGGTGATCACCTGCTCCGCGTTCACCTGGCCGTTGTCGCCGAAGCCCATGTCGGGAATGGCCGCTGCCTTGGGCCAGGCGCCGCGGAGGATGTTCCAGAACCCCTCGTCGGCGCGGCTGGGAATGTTGTTCCACAGCACCAAGCGGCCGAAGGGATCCTCCCGGTCCAGCATGGCGAGGATGGAGATGTTGCGGCCATCCTGGAGGACGATGCGCTCCGGACGGCGGGGGATGGTGACCTGCCGCCCCGCCAGGTCCGTCACCGTCAGGGGATACTGCGTGGCCTGGGCGGGCGTGGCCAGGGAAAGAAGGGGCAGCAACGCGGCCGCCGCGAGGCGGCGAAGAAGAGGCGGAGTCATCGGGTCATCCTGTGGACCAGGAGGCATTCAGGCCCATTGCGAATGATTTGCAATGTAAAATCTGGTCATGCCAGGGCCATGCTGCGGACATGCAACTCCCGAAGGCCCCTACGCAAAGCGCGCCGGAGGTTTCCCCCCGGCGCGCCCCGTCGTTCAGTCTTGGTGGGATCAGAGCCCGAGCAGCAGCCGCCGCGCGTCCTCCACGCCCTCCTTCACGCGCACGAGGAAGCTCACCGCCTCCTTCCCGTCCACGATCCGGTGGTCGTAGGAGAGCGCCAGGTACATCATCGGGCGCACCTCGATCTTGCCGCCCACCACCATCGCCCGCTCCTTGATCGCGTGCATCCCGAGGATGCCGGACTGGGGCGGGTTGAGGATCGGGGTGGACATCAGGCTGCCGTAGATGCCGCCATTGGTGATGGTGAAGCTGCCGCCCGCCATCTCCTCCAGCTTGAGCTGGCCGTCGCGGACGCGCTTGCCGAAGTCGCCGATCGCCTTCTCGATGCCCGCGAAGGACAGGTCCTGCGCGTTGCGCAGCACCGGCACCACGAGGCCGGAAGGACCGCCGACGGCGATGCCCATGTTGACGAAGTTCTTGTAGACGACCTCGTCCCCGTCGATCTCGGCGTTGACAGCCGGGAACTCCTGGAGCGCGGCCACGCAGGCCTTCACGAAGAAGCTCATGAAGCCGAGCTTCACGCCGTGCTTCTTCTCGAAGGCGTCCTTGTATTCCGTGCGCAGCGCCATCGCGTTGCCCATGTCCACCTCGTTGAAGGTGGTGAGCATGGCGGCGGTGTTCTGCGCCTCCTTCAGGCGGCGGGCGATGGTGATGCGCAGCCGCGTCATCTTCACCCGCTCCTCGCCCTCGCCGGGGGCACGGGCGGCCTTCGGAGCGGGGGCGGCCGCGGCGGGCGCCGGGCGGGACAGGAACTCGAGCACGTCGCCCTTGGCGATGCGGCCGTCCTTGGCGCTGCCCTGGCCGATCTGGTCGGCCGTGACGCCCTTGTCCGCCATCATCTTCGCCGCCGCGGGCAGCGGGGCATGGTCCACGCCGCCGGGGCGCGAAACGGGGCCGGAGACGGCGCGCGGCTCCTCCACCTTCGGCCCGGCCGCGGCGGGGGCCGGCGCGGGTGCGGGTGCAGCCGGCGCGGGGGCCGCGGCCTTGGGCGCGGCGGCGGCACCCGTGCCGGCACCGAGCGTGCCGAGAAGCCCGCCGACCTCCACCTCCGCGCCCTCGTCGGCCGCGATGCTCTCGATGGTGCCGGCGGAGGGGGCATTCACCTCCACCGTCACCTTGTCGGTCTCAAGCTCAACCAGCGGCTCGTCGGCGGCCACCGATTCGCCGGCCTTCTTCAGCCAGCGGGCCACGGTGGCCGTCGTGACGCTTTCGCCCAGGGTGGGCACCAGGATCTCGGTCATCGTCTTTCCTCAGCCAAGGTCCGGCTCAGCTCAACCCGAGCGCCTGGCGAACCAGCGCTTCCTGCTGCTGCGCGTGCACCTTGGCAAGCCCCGTCGCGGGGCTGGCGGCGGTCGCGCGGCCGACAAAGCCGGGCCGGCGGGCCTTTCCGCCCACCTGGGTCAGCACCTCCTCGATCTTGCGATCGACAAAGGTCCACCCGCCCATGTTCTCCGGCTCCTCCTGGCACCAGACCACGTCGGCCTGGGTATAGGGGGCCAGCACCTTGGGCAGGGAGATCCGCGGGAACGGATAAAGCTGCTCCATCCGGATGATGGCCACGTCCTTCACGCCCTTGTCGCGCCGCTCCTGCAGCAGGTCGTAATAGACCTTGCCCGTGCAGATCACGACGCGCCGGACCTTCTCGGGCGCGACCAGCTCGTCGGTCTCGGGGATCACCACCTGGAAGCGGCTGCCCGGCCCGAACTCCGACAGGGCGGAGGTGGCCAGCTTGTGCCGCAGCAGCGACTTGGGCGTCATCAGGATCAGCGGCTTGCGGTAATTCGCCCGGAGCTGGCGGCGCAGCGCGTGGAAGTAGTTCGCGGGCGTCGTGATGTTGGCCACCCGCATGTTCCGCTCAGCGCAAAGCTGCAGGTAGCGCTCCAGGCGGGCGGAGGAGTGCTCCGGTCCCTGCCCCTCGTAGCCGTGCGGCAGCAGCATCACGAGGCCCGACATGCGCAGCCACTTCGTCTCGGCGGAGGCGATGAACTGGTCGATGATCACCTGCGCGCCGTTGGCGAAGTCGCCGAACTGGCCCTCCCACAGCACCAGCGTGTTCGGGTCGGCCAGCGAGTAGCCGTAGTCGAAGCCCAGCACCCCGAACTCCGAAAGAAGGGAGTTGAAGGCCTCCAGGCGCTTCTGCCCCTCGCGGATGTTGTTCAGCGGGACGTATTCGGCCTGGGTCTGCTGGTCGACCAGATAGGCGTGGCGCTGGGAGAAGGTGCCGCGCTGCACGTCCTCGCCGGAGATGCGGACGCGGTGGCCCTCCACCAGCAGGGAGCCGATGGCCAGCGCCTCGCCGGTCGCCCAGTCGATCCCCTCGCCGGTGTCGATCGCCTGCCGCTTGGCCTCCAGCTGGCGGATGATCTTCGGGTTGGCCCCGAAGCCCTCCGGCACGCGGGACAGGGCGGCGCCCACCTCGCGCAGCACGTCGGTCTGCACGGCGGTGTCGGTTTCTTCCTCGGCCTCGTCGTTGCCCGGCGCCTTCAGCCCGGCCCAGTGGCCCTCGAGCCAGTCGGCCTTGTTCGGCTTGAAGGCCTGGCTGGCCTGGAAGGCCTCGTCCATCTTCGCGAAGAAGCTGTCCTGGATCGCCTTGGCCTCGGCCTCCGGCACCGCGCCCTCGGCGGCCAGCCGCTGCGCGTACTTGGTGCGCGTGGTCGGCGTCTCCTTGATGCGGGCGTACATCAGGGGCTGGGTGAAGGCGGGCTCGTCGCTCTCGTTGTGGCCGTGGCGGCGGTAGCAGACGATGTCGAGCACGATGTCGGTCGCGAAGCGCAGGCGGAACTCGGTGGCCAGGCGGGCGCAGAACACCACCGCCTCCGGGTCGTCGCCGTTCACGTGCAGGATCGGCGCCTGGACGGACTTCGCCACATCCGTGCAGTACAGGCCCGAATAGGCGTGGGCGGGCGTGGTGGTGAAGCCGATCTGGTTGTTGGTCACCACGTGGATGGTGCCGCCCACGCGGTAGCCGATGAGCTGGCTCATCGCCATCGTCTCGTAAACCACGCCCTGTCCGGCGAAGGCGGCGTCGCCGTGCAGCAGGATGGCCATGACGCTGCGGCGGCTCTTGGTGTCGCCGGCCATGTCCTGGCGGGCGCGCACCTTGCCGATCACCACCGGGTCCACGGCCTCGAGGTGCGAGGGATTGGGCTGAAGCGAGAGATGGACCTGCCGCCCCCCGATCTCCACGTCCGTGGAGGTGCCCAGGTGGTACTTCACGTCGCCCGAGCCCTGCACGTCCTCGGCATGGCCCGCGCCCTTGAACTCGGCGAAAACCTGGGTGAAGGACTTCTTCACCACGTTCACCAGCGTGGACAGGCGGCCGCGGTGCGCCATGCCGATGGCGATCTCGTTCACGCCGCCCTTGGCGGCCTCGGCGATGATCGACTGCAGCGCCGGGATGGTCGATTCGCCGCCCTCCAGCCCGAAGCGCTTGGTGCCGACGAACTTGCGGGCGCAATAGGCCTCGAAGCCCTCGGCCTCCGTCAGCTCCTGCAGGATGGTGCGCTTGTCGTCCTTGCTGAAGGCGGACGTCCAGGGCGCGCCCTCGATGCGCTGCTGGATGAAGGATTTCTGCTCTGGGTCCTGGATGTGCATGAACTCCACGCCGATCGGGCCGCAATAGCTGGCCTTCACGATCGACAGGATCTCGCGCAGCGTCGCCGTCTCGCGGCCCAGCACCTTGTCGATGAAGATGGGGCGGTCGAGGTCGGCCTCGGTGAAGCCGTAGGTCGCCGGGTCCAGCTCCGGGTGCGGCGTCTTCTTCTGCAGGCCCAGCGGGTCGAGGTCGGCCTCCAGGTGCCCGCGCACGCGGTAGGCGCGGATCAGCATGAGGGCGCGGAGCGAATCCACCACCTGCTGGCGGCTCACCGCCGGGTCGGCCGCCTTGGCGGCCGCGGGCTCGGCGGCCTTGGCCGGGGCGCCCTTGCCCCCCTTGGCCGGCGGCGGCGCCTCGGGCTCGGGCGCGAAGCCGCCGCGCGGGCGGGGCGCCCAGGAGGCGCCGACGGCATCGCCCAGCACCGCGCGGGCATCGTCGTTCAGCGCCGCGAACAGCTCCTGGAAGGACGGGTCCACGCTGTCCGGCGACTGCACCCAGCGGGCATAAAGGTCGGCGAGGAAGGTGGCGTTCGCCCCCGTCATCGCGCTGGCTAGGATGTCCACTCCGGGCATGGTTTTTTCGCTTCTCGCTGGGTCGGGCTGGGCTTACGGGCCGATCGGGGCAGGTCTGTGGCAGGACGCCGGCTCGGGCGCGATGTCTTGGACCTGTTTCCCTTATCGTACCGTTATCCCCCTCAAGTCCCCGATAGATGAGGTCCCGAAGGGTCCGGCGCACCACTTGGCGTCCCGCGCACCGGATGTCACCCGTCTTAGCGTCATGCCAGGGCGGCGCAAGGCGGGTTGATGCCTTTGCGCCACCGAAACGCCCCCCGGGCCGCGCGGCGGCACGCTGCGGCGCGGCCTGCGCGCCTGCTTCCCGGGACCGATGGCCCATGCCGGAAGGAAACGCCGGGCACCCAGCAGGGCCGTTCCATTCGCCCGCGCAACGCGAGGGCCGCGCCGCCCCCCGCCCGCTCGCCCTTCGGCGCGGCCCTGGCATAATGCGCCCCATGGGCCCGGCCATCGCGATCCACCGAGGGGGGCGGGCGCCAGGGGCTTCCCTCTCCGAAAGAACACCATGAGCGCCTCGTTGCATCATGCCGACCGAAGTTCAAACTAGCCGCATGAACACGCCCACCAAGCTGACCCAGCGGGAGAGCAGGGCCGCGATGCCCGAGCGCACGGAGCCCGGCCCACCCGCGTCGCCGCGCGACGCCGCGTCGCCGCGCACGGGCCCCGAACCGCGCGGCGGCTCCGGCGTGGCGGGCCGGAACCTGCTCTTCCTCCGGGAGGAGGAGCTGCGCCTGGCGCAGGACCTTCTCTTCTTCGGCTACCGCGACTTCACGGCCGGGCCCGACGCCATTCTGGCGGAACTCGGCATGGGCCGGGCGCATCACCGGGTGCTGCACTTCCTCGGCCGCCGCCCCGGCCTGACGGTGGGGGAGTTGCTGGGCATCCTCGCCATCACCAAGCAGTCCCTCGCCCGCGTGCTGACGCCGCTGGTGGCGCAGGGCTACGTGGCGCAAAGCACCGGCCGGGCCGACCGGCGCCAGCGCCACCTTTCCCTCACCCCGGCGGGGGAGGCGCTGGAACGCCGCCTGTTCGAGCGCCAGCGGGAAACCGTGACCCGCGCCTACCGTGAGGCGGGGCCCGCGGCCGTGGAAGGCTTCCGCCACGTCATGCGCGGGCTGATGGGCCCGGAGGCGCGGCGCGGGCTGGAGAGGCTGGGCAACCGCGGCCCCGCGGCCTCGGCCATCCCGCCCAACCCCGCGGCCGCGATGCCCGCGGCCGCAACGAAGTCCAAGGCCTCATGAGCAGCGACCCGGCCCATCTCCTCGTCGTTGACGACGACGCCCGCCTCCGCAGCCTTCTCCAGCGATTCCTGGCCGAGCAGGGCTTCCGCGTGACCGCCGCCGCCGATGCCGCCGCCGCCCGGCAGGCCCTGGAAGGCATGGCCTTCGACCTGATGGTGCTGGACGTGATGATGCCCGGCGAGACCGGCCTGAACCTGTCCGAAAGCCTGCGCCGCGCCGGCCAGGACGTGCCCATCCTGATGCTGACCGCGGCCGGCGAGCCCGACGACCGCATCGCCGGCTTCGAGCACGGGGCGGACGACTACCTCGCCAAGCCCTTCGACCCGCGCGAGCTGGCGCTGCGCATCCGCACCATCCTCAAGCGCGCCGCCCCGCCCGCCTCGGCCCCCCTGCCCCCGGTGCATCTCGGCCTGCGCTGGTTCGACCCCGAGCGGGGCGAGCTGCGCGGTCCGGAGGGCGTGACCCGGCTGACGGGCGGGGAAGCGTCCCTCCTCGTCGCCCTGGCCCGGCGCGGCGGCGAGGTCCTGTCGCGCGAGGAGATCGCGGCCGCCATGGGATCGCCCGAGGCGGGCGAGCGGGCCGTGGACGTCACGGTCACCCGTCTCCGCCGCAAGATCGAGCCCGACCCGCGCGAGCCGCGCTTCCTGCACACGGTGCGCCACAAGGGCTATGTGTTGCGCCCCGGCTCCTGAGCCGGAACAGAACGCGCGGCGCCCCGGCGCCGGATCGGGGAGAAGCCGCGATGGCAGCGGATGGCGGCGTGGCGGGCGGCGAGCGCGGGAGCGGCGCGCAGGACGGCGCCGCGAGGCGGGACCGCCCCTGCACGATCGGCCTTCCGCGGATCGGGCGCGGCGACCATGCCCCCGACCTGGCCGTTGCCGGCGAGCCCCAGCCCGCGGCGCCCGCCTGGACCCGCCGGCGGCGCCTGCGCGGCCTGTTCACCTCCCTTCTCCGCCCCTTCGTGCCGCGCGGCCTGCTGGCGCGCGCGCTGCTGATCGTGCTCGTGCCGCTGGTGGTCACCCAGGGGATCGCGCTCCAGCTCTTCTACGGCACCCATCTGGACGTGATCTCGCGCCGGCTGGCGGCGGGCGTGGCGGGCGATGTCGGCATGGTGGTGGAGCTGCTCTCCCGCTATCCCATCACCGACGAACGCGGCTGGATCTTCCGCGAAGCCGCCTGGCGGCTCGACCTGTCCCTGGCCTTCGAGGCGGGGGTGCCGCTCGGCCCGCCCGCCCTGCGCCCGGCCAGCCTGCCGCTGCTTCCGCTGGAGGAGGACCTGGACCACGCGCTGCGCGAGCGCCTGCGGCTGCCCTTCGACACGGACTGGCAGAGCGACCCGCGCAGCGTGATCATCCGCGTCGGCCTGCCGGACGGCGTGCTGCACGTGGAGGCGCCGCGCAAGCGCCTCTTCTCCGGCACGCTCTACCTCTTCGTCATCTGGCTGGTGGGCGCATCCCTGCTGCTCTTCGGCGTGGCCGCGCTGTTCATGAAGAACCAGGTGCGCGCGCTCCGCCGCCTCGCCTCGGCGGCCGAGGACTTCGGCAAGGGGCGGGAAACCGGCCCCATCAAGCCCGAGGGCGCCATCGAGGTGCGCCAGGCCGGCGCCGCCTTCAACGGCATGCGCGCCAACATCCGCCGCTTCGTGACCCAGCGGACGGAGCTGCTGGCCGGCATCAGCCACGACCTCCGCACCCCCCTCACCCGGCTGCGGCTGGGCCTGGCCATGCTGCCCGCCGGCGCCGAGGAGGACGCGGCGGCCATGACGCAGGACGTGGAGGAGATGGAGCGGATGATCGCCTCCTACCTCGCCTTCGCGCGCGGCGAGGTGCTGGAGGCGGCCGAGCCGACGGACCTCGTCGCCCTGGTGCGCGACATGGTGTCCCGCATTCCGGCCGAGGGTTCCGAGGTGGTGGTCCACGAGGTCCCGCCCTCGCTGACCGTGCCGCTCAGGGCCGACGCCCTGCGGCGCTGCCTGGGCAACCTGCTGGACAACGCGCGCCGGCATGCGGGCCTCGTGGCGGTTTCCGTCCATCCCACCCCGGGCTGGGCGGAGGTGATCGTGGACGATGACGGGCCGGGCATTCCCGCCGCGGCGCGGGAGGGGGCCTTCAAGCCCTTTGCCAGCTTCTCCGCGGGCGGCACGGGGCTGGGGCTGGCCATCGCGCGCGACATCGCCCGGGCCCATGGCGGCGAGATCGTGTTGCAGGAAAGCCCGATGGGTGGGCTGCGCGCGGTGGTGCGGCTGCCCATGTAGCCCGTGCCCGTCCCCTGGACGCGGGAGCGGGCAGCCCCCATTGGGGCGGGACGACGAAGGAGCGCGCGATGGACCAGGCCGGGATGGAGATGGGGACCGAGTTCACGGGCCCGCCGCCCACCGCGCCCGCGCTCTGGGCCGCGCTGCGCGAGGAGGCCGCGGCGGCAGCCGCCTCCGAACCGGTGATGCGCGGCCTGCTGGAACTCGCCGTGCTGCGCCACGAGGCCCCCCTGCCCGCCTTCGCCGCGCTGCTCGCGGGCCGGCTGGCCGAACCGCTGATGCCGGTGGAGCGCCTGGACGACCTGGTGCGCGAGGCCGGCACGGGCTTCCTGGCCTTCGCCGTGGCCGACCTTGCCGCCACCCGCCGGCGCGACCCGGCGGCGCGCGGCTGGCTCGCGCCCTTCCTCTACTACAAAGGCTTCCATGCCCTCTCCTGGCACCGGGTGGCGCACCGGCTCTGGGAATCGGGGCGTCGGGACCTGGCGCGCTATCTCCAGAATCGCGCCTCGGTGGTGTTCGGCGTGGACATCCACCCGGCGGTGCCCGTCGGCCACGGGGTGTTCATCGACCATGCCACGGGGGTGGTGATCGGCGAGACCGCGGTGATCGGCAACGATGTCTCGATCCTGCAGGGCGTGACCCTGGGCGGCACCGGCAAGCAGCAGGGCGATCGCCACCCCAAGGTGCGGGACGGGGTGCTGCTGGCGGCCGGCGCCAAGGTGCTGGGAAACATCGTGATCGGCCGCGGGGCCAAGGTGGGCGCGGGCAGCGTGGTGCTGGCCGACGTGCCGCCCTGCGCGACGGTCGCGGGGGTTCCCGCCCGCGTCGTGGGGTGGTGCCGGGACGCCGTCCCGGCCCTGGCGATGGACCAGAGCATACCCACGGGAACTTAGTTCACGTTACCGAGATTTCACATGTCCTTGATCTCCGCCTGGGCCATGCTACTCAGGTCACAAGGGAGAGAGGGGCCACAATGCGTTGGATTCTTGCAGGCTTTTTCGTCGTCGCCTTCGCCAGCCTGGCGAGCACGGGTCATGCCGTGACCCCGGGCGCCGTGACCACCGCGGTCGAGGCCGCCCGTGAGACGGCTTCCGTCACGCAGGATGTCGCCAGCCGCCGTCACCGCCGTCACGTTCGCCACCGCCGCGCGATCTCTCGCTGAGGCGCCACCCCGGATGGGGTGGGCTCCGGTGGGCCCGGCGGGAAACCGCCGGGCCCTTCGTCTTTCGGCTGCTGCTCAGACGTTGAAGCGGAACAGCAGGACGTCGCCGTCCTTCACCACGTATTCCTTCCCTTCCACCCGCATCTTCCCGGCCTCCTTGGCGCCCTGCTCCCCGCCCAGCGCCACGAAGTCGTCAAAGGCGATGGTCTCGCAGGCGATGAAGCCGCGCTCGAAGTCGTTGTGGATCACGGCGGCGGCCTGAGGCGCCTTGGTGCCCTTGGTGATGGTCCAGGCCCGCGATTCCTTGGGCCCCACGGTGAAGTAGGTGATCAGGCCCAGCAGGTCGTAGCCGGCGCGGATGATGCGATCGAGCCCGCTGTCGTGAAGCCCGAGGCTGTCCAGGAATTCCGCCCGGTCGTCCTCGCCCATCTGGCTGATCTCGGCCTCGATGGCGGCGGACACGATCACGGCGCGCGCCCCCTCGGCCTTCGCGCGCGCCTCCACCGCCGCGGAATGGGCGTTGCCGGTGGCGGCCGATCCCTCCTCCACGTTGCAGACATAGAGCACGGGCTTGGTGGTCATGAGCTGGAGCCGCGCGGCCGCCGCTTCCTCGCCCTTCGGCACGGCGGTGCGGGCGGGCTTGCCGTCGGCCAGGGCGGCAACGATCGGCTCGGCCAGCGCCACGAAGGCGGCACTCTCCTTGTCGCCGTTCTTGGCCTTCTTCTGGGCGGCAACCAGGCGCTTCTCCAGGCTGTCCAGATCGGACAGCATCAGCTCCGTCTCGACCGTCTCGGCATCGCGCACCGGGTCCACGCTGCCCTCGACATGCGTGATGTCGCCGTCCTCGAAGCAGCGCAGCACGTGGACGATGGCGTCCACCTCGCGGATGTTGGCCAGGAACTGGTTGCCCAGCCCCTCCCCGCGCGAGGCGCCGCGGACAAGGCCCGCGATGTCCACGAACTCCAGGCTGGTCGGCACCTTCTTGATCGACTTGCCGATCCGCGCCAGCGCGTCCAGCCGCGGGTCGGGCACGCCCACGCGGCCCACATTCGGCTCGATCGTGCAGAAGGGGTAGTTGGCGGCCTGGGCGGCGGCCGTCTGGGTGAGGGCGTTGAAGAGGGTGGACTTGCCCACGTTGGGCAGGCCCACGATGCCGCAATTGAAGCCCATGTTGGCCTGTGTTCCGTGTGCTCGGGGAAAGGTTTGGCGGTGCCTTACGCCGCCGGGGCAGGTCGGCGCTAGCCCTGCCGGGCTATGCCTGGGTCAGCAGCGCGACCTTGGTCATGAACTCCTCCGCCTTCGCCTCCGCCAGCAGGGGCGCGGCATCGGCCACCGCGTCCAGCAGCCGGTCCAGCCACTCGGCATCCACCTTGGCGAAATTGCCGAGAACATGGCCGTGCACCCGGTCCTTGTGCCCGGGATGGCCGATGCCGAGCCGCACCCGCCCGAAATCCGGGCTGCCGAAGGCGCGCTGCATGTCCCGCAGCCCGTTGTGCCCGGCAGCCCCCCCGCCCCGCTTCACCCGGACCTTGCCGGGGGCGAGGTCGAGCTCGTCGTGAAAGGCGGTGACGTCGGGCAGCGGGATCTTGTGGAAGGCGGCGGCGGGCTGCACCGAGTTGCCGCTGTCGTTCATGTAGGTGTGCGGCTTGAGCAGGATGACGCGCTGCCCGCCCACCTGTCCCTCGGACACCTCGCCCTTGAAGCGGCTGCGCCAGGGAGCGAAACGGTGCCGGGTGGCGATGCGCTCCACGGCCATGAAGCCGATGTTGTGCCGCTGGCGGGCGTGCTCGGCCCCCGGATTTCCCAACCCGACCCAGAGCAGCATGGTGCAATTCCCCAAAAGAATGGGGCGCGCCGCTTCCGCGGGCGCGCCCCAGACCACCAGAAAAGAGGAGGCCGGGGGACGTATCCCCCGGTGCCTCGCCCTTACTTCTTCTTCGCGGGCGCCTTGGCGGCCGGGGCGGCCGGCTTGGCCGGAGCCGCACCCTTGCCCTTGCCCTTGCCGGCTTCCGGCGCGGGGGCCGGGGCGGCGATCACCACCTCGGCCTCGGCGACCGTCGGCGGGGCCACGGTCAGCACCACGAAGTCGCGGTCCAGCGTCGGCACGGCGCCCTGCTGGTCCTTCACGGCGGACCAGCGAACGGTGTCGCCGATCTCGGCGGCGGAAATATCCACCTCGAAGCGCTCGGGCACCGCGTCGGGGTCGGCCATCACCTCGAGGTCGCGGCGGACCAGGTTGGCGACGCCGCCGGCCTTGATGCCCGGGGAGACGTCCTCGCCCAGCAGGATCACCGGCACGCGCACGCGGATCTTCTGCCCGGCGGCGAGCCGCTGGAAATCCACGTGGATGGGCTGATCGGACACCGGGTGGAACTGCACGTCGCGCATCAGGCAGCGCTCCGTCGGGCCGCCGGCCACCGCCACCTCGTACAGGTGGGACTGCCAGCCGCCCTTGTGCAGCTCCTTCATGATGTCGCGCGGGTCGAGGGCGAGGAGGGTCGCCTCCTGCTTCGCACCGTAGATCACTGCGGGGACAGAGCCCCCACGCCGGGTCGCACGCGCCGCCCCCTTACCGGCCCGCTCGCGCGACGCGGCCTCGATCCGAATGGTCTGGACCATTGCCACAAATTCCTTCGCACGTTGGGTTTGAACGGTTCGCGCTGCCATCAGGGCGCACGAACGGGCGCCGGCCTCCAGGGGTGCCGACGCGCGGGGGGCTTAGCCGCAGGCACCGAAAGAAGCAAGGCCGGGGAACGGAAATCTGCCGTTCCCCGCCGCGCTCACGCCTCGACGGGAACCTTCACCTCGCTCATCCAGCCATGCGGGTCGGGCGCCCGGCCGTACTGGATGGAGACGATCGCGTCATAGAGCTTCTGCGTCAGCTCGCCCGTCTGGCCGCCGCCGATGCTGATCTTCTCGCCCTTGTAGCCCAGCTCCCCGACCGGGGAGACGACGGCGGCGGTGCCCGTGCCCCACATCTCGCGCAGGGTGCCGTTGCGGCCGGCTTCCATCACCTCGTCGATGGAGATGCGGCGCTCGTTCACCGCCACCCCCCAGTCCCTCAGGAGCTGGAGGATGGAGTTGCGCGTGACCCCGTCCAGGATGGTGCCGGCCAGCGGCGGGGTGATCACCTCGTCGCCGATCCGCATCATGATGTTCATGGTGCCGACCTCGTCGATCCAGCGCCGCTCCACGCCGTCCAGCCAGAGCACCTGGGTGAAGCCCTCGCGCTCCGCCTCCTGCTGGGCGGAAAGGGAGGCGGCGTAGTTGGCGGCGGTCTTGGCCTCGCCCAGCCCGCCCTGCACGGCGCGCACGTGCTTGTCCGTCGCCAGGATCCGGACGGGCTTCACCCCCTCCTTGTAGTAGGAGCCGACGGGCGAGCAAATGACGAAATAGGTGTAGCGGCTGGCGGGATGCACGCCGAGCATCACCTCCGTCGCGATCACGGTCGGGCGGATATAGAGCGAGGTGCCGGGCGCGCGGGGCACCCAGTCGTGGTCGGCCGAGACGATCGCCTCGAAGGAGCGGCGCACCAGCTCCGCGTCCATCTCGGGGATGCAGAGCGCGGCGCATGACTTGTTCAGCCGCTTCGCGTGGCGCTCGGCCCGGAACAGGCGGATCACGCCATCGGCGCCGCGGAAGGCCTTCAGCCCGTCGAACACCGCCTGTCCGTAGTGCAGCACCGAGGTGGCCGGGTCCATCTGCATGGGCGCATAGGGAACCACGCGCGGGTCGTGCCAGCCGCGCCCCTGCTCGTAGTTCATCATGAACATGTGGTCCGTCAGGACCTTGCCGAAGGAAAGCGAGGTGTCATCGGGTCGGGAAAGCGGTGCCCGCGTCCGGGTGAAGCTGATGTCCATGGTCATGGCGCCCACTTCCGCAATATTGTTGCTTGGTGGCCCATGCTAGCGCAACGCGGGCATGGGCGGAAATCGCGGACGCACATTCCACCCATGTGAATCCGTCAGGGTCCATGACCTATGATCAATGGCCGACGGACAGGCTGGCCCCTTCGCGGTGATGGGTGCCGAGCCTCTCCACCATGGTGGCCGAGGCCGCGTTCAGCCCGGCGACCTCCACCTCCACGCCGTGATGGCGGAGCTTCAGCACCACCCGGTCCAACGCGCCGATCGCGGTGATGTCCCAGAAATGCGCGCGGGACAGGTCGATCACGACGCGCTCCACCCCTTCCCGGAAGTCGAAGGCATCGTGGAAGGCGCCGGCGGTGGCGAAGAAGATCTGGCCGGTCACCCCGTAGGTGCGGGTCGCGCCTTCGAGGGAGGAGGTGACGGAAAAGGCGCGCATCACCTTCTGGGCGAAGAACAATCCGCTGAGCACCACGCCGACCAGCACGCCCTGGGCCAGGTTGCCGGTGGCGACCGTCACGGCCACGGTGGCCAGCATCACGAAGCTGGAGCTGCGGGGATTGGTCCGCAGGGCCAGCACCGAGCGCCAGCGGAATGTGCTGACGGAAACGAAGATCATCACCGCGACCAGCGCCGCCATGGGGATCCGCCGCACCCACTCCCCCAGCACGAGGATCAGGAAGAGCAGGAACACCCCAGCCCAGAGGGAGGACAGCCGCCCGCGCCCGCCGGAGGTGACGTTGATGACGGACTGCCCGATCATCGCGCAGCCCGCCATGCCCCCGAACAGGCCCGAAGCGATGTTGGCCAACCCCTGGCCCCGGCATTCCCGGTTCTTGTTGCTCGCCGTGTCCGTCATCTCGTCCACGATGGCCGCCGTCATCATGGATTCCAGCAGTCCGACCATGGCGATGGTCACGGAATAGGGAAGGATGATCCGCAGCGTCTCGAAGGTCAGCGGAACCTGGGGCAGCAGGAAATGGGGCAACTCGGAGGGCAGCTCGCCCATGTTGCCGACGTTCCGCAGGTCCAGCCCCAGCCACACCGCCAGGGCGGTGCCGAGCACGATGGTCACCAGCGGCGCGGGCACGGCCCGGGTCAGGCGCGGCAACAGGTAGATGACCGCGAGCCCCCCCGCGACCATCGCGTAGAACACCGGACCGGCACCGACGAATTCCGGAAGCTGCGCCAGGAAGATCAGGATGGCGAGGGCGTTGACGAAGCCGGTGATCACGGAGCCCGACACGAACCGCATGAGATCCCCGAGCCGGAGATACCCGGCGGCGATCTGCAACACCCCGGTCAGCAGGGTCGCCGCCAGGAGGTAGTCCAGCCCGTGGTCGCGCACGAGGGTCACCATCACCAGCGCGGTGGCACCGGTGGCGGCCGAGATCATGGCCGGCCTCCCGCCCGCGATGGCGGTGACCACCGCGATGCAGAAGGAGGCGTAGAGGCCCACCTTCGGGTCCACCCCGGCGATGATGGAGAAGGCGATGGCCTCCGGGATCAGGGCAAGGGCGACCACGGTTCCGGCCAGCAGGTCGCGCGTGATGTTGGGCGACCACTCGGAGAGGGCGCGTCGGGCAGCGGTCATGGGATACTTCCGGGAGGCACGGCGCCGGGGATCTTGGGCGCGGCGCGATGAAACAGGATCGGCGGTCAGCGGGAAGCCGGGTTCCGCGGCGGGGCCGCGGGGCCTCGGCTCAGGGCGGCGCGTTCCGCAGGGCGATCAGGATCCTGTTCATCCCGGCAAACTGGCAGAAGGGATGCTGCAACGCAACACGCCGCCGGGGAAGCCCCGGCGGCGTGCTGTTCAACCAACCGTGCCGGCCTTGTTCAGGCGCCGATGGCCTTCACCATGGTCGAGCCCAGCGCGGCCGGGCTGTCGGCCACGAAGATGCCCGCCGAGCGCATGGCGTCCATCTTGGCTTCCGCCGTGTCCTTGCCGCCGGAGATGACGGCGCCCGCATGGCCCATGCGGCGGCCCGGGGGGGCCGTGGCGCCCGCGATGAAGCCGACCACGGGCTTGTAGTTCTTGCTGCCCGGCTTGTTCTCGCGCCCCAGGAACTCGGCCGCGATGATCTCGGACTGGCCGCCGATCTCGCCGATCATGACGATCTGCTTGGTCTCGGGATCGGCCAGGAACATCTCCAGCACCTCCTGGAAGTCCGTGCCCTTCACGGGGTCGCCGCCGATGCCGACGCAGGTGGACTGGCCGAGGCCGGCCGCCGTCGTCTGCGCCACCGCCTCATAGGTCAGCGTGCCCGAGCGCGACACGATGCCGACCGAGCCGCGCTTGTGGATGTGGCCGGGCATGATGCCGATCTTGCAGGCTTCCGGCGTGATCACGCCCGGGCAATTCGGCCCGATGAGGCGGGACCTGGAGCCGGAGAGCGCGCGCTTGACCTTGATCATGTCGATCACCGGGATGCCCTCGGTGATGCAGATGATCAGCGGCATCTCCGCCGCGATGGCCTCCAGGATGGAGTCCGCGGCGAAGGGCGGCGGCACGTAGATGACGGAGGCGTCGGCGCCGGTGGCCTCGACGCACTCGGCCACCGTGTCGAAGACCGGCAGGTTGAGGTGCGTCTGCCCGCCCTTGCCCGGCGTCACGCCGCCCACGTAGTTCGTGCCGTAGGCGATGCCCTGCTCGGCGTGGAAGGTGCCCTGGGCTCCCGTGAAGCCCTGGGTCATGACCTTGGTGTGGCGGTCAACGAGAACGGACATGATCAGGCCGCCTTCTTCACGGCGTCCACCACCTTCTGGGCGGCGTCGGCAAGGTTGTCGGCCGGGATGATGGCCAGGCCGCTCTCGGCGAGGATCTTCTTGCCGAGCTCCACGTTGGTGCCCTCGAGGCGGACCACCAGCGGCACCTTCAGCGTCAGCGCCTTGGAGGCCTCGACGATGCCGTTGGCGATCATGTCGCACTTGGCGATGCCGCCGAAGATGTTCACCAGGATCGCCTTGACGTTGACGTCCGAGGTGATGATCCGGAAGGCTTCCGTCACGCGCTCGGCGTTGGCGGTGCCGCCGACGTCGAGGAAGTTCGCGGGCGAGGAGCCGTAGAGCTTGATGATGTCCATCGTGGCCATCGCCAGGCCCGCGCCGTTCACCATGCAGCCGATCTCGCCGTCGAGGGCCACGTAGTTCAGGTCGTTCTTGACCGCGTCCAGCTCCTTCGGGTCCATCTCGCTGTCGTCGCGCAGCGCCTCGATGTCCTTGTGGCGGAACAGGGCGTTGTCGTCGAAGCTCACCTTGGCGTCGAGCGCGACCACGTCGCCCGTGCCGGTGATCACCAGCGGGTTGATCTCGACGATCGCCATGTCGAGGTTCACGAAGGCGTCGTACATGGCGGCCACGAACTTGGTGAACACGCCGACCTGCTTGCCCTCCAGGCCCAGCCCGAAGGCGAGCTTGCGGGCGGCCCAGGGATAAAGGCCCGAGGCCGGATCGACCGCGACCTTGAGGATCTTCTCGGGGTGGTTCTCGGCCACCTCCTCGATCTCCATGCCGCCCTCGGTGGAGGCCATCACGGTGATGCGGCTGGTCTCGCGGTCCACCAGCAGGGAGAGGTACAGCTCGCGCTTGATGTCGCAGCCGGCCTCCACATAGACCTGGTTCACGACCTTGCCCTCGGGCCCGGTCTGCTTGGTGACCAGCGTGTGGCCGATCATGGCCGCCGCCGCCTCGCGCGCACCCTCGGGCTTCACGACGCGCACGCCGCCCTTGCCGTTGGGGTCGTCGGTGAAGCGGCCGGCACCGCGGCCGCCGGCATGGATCTGGCTCTTCACCACCACCACCGGGCCGGGCAGCTTCTTCGCCGCCGCCTCGGCCTCCTCGGGGGTGCGGGCCACAAAGCCGTCGAGCACCGTCACGCCGTAGCGCTTCAGCAGCTCCTTGCCCTGGTATTCATGGATGTTCATGCGGGATCCGCCTTCCTGACACAGAAAGGGCCGGGGCCTGGGCCCCGGCCCGCATTCTCAGACGCCGAGGGCCTTGAAGTCCTCGACCAGCTTCTTCACCGCGTCGCAGGACTTGTCGAAGGCGGCCTTCTCGCTCTCGGTGAACTGCACCTCGACGATCTTCTCCACGCCGCCGGCGCCGATCACCACGGGCACGCCCACGTAGAAGTCGTTCAAACCGTACTCGCCGTTCAGCATCACCGCGCAGGGCAGGACGCGCTTCTTGTCCTTGAGGTAGCTCTCCGCCATCGCGATGGCCGAGGCCGCCGGGGCGTAGAAGGCCGAGCCCTTCTCCAGCAGCTTCACGATCTCGCCGCCGCCGTTCGCCGTGCGGTTCACGATCGCGTCGATCTTCTCCTGCGTGGTCCAGCCCATCTTGATCAGGTCCGGCACGGGGATGCCGGCGACGGTGGAGTAGCGCGTCAGCGGCACCATGGTGTCGCCGTGGCCGCCCAGCACGAAGGCCGTCACGTCCTCAACCGAGACGTTGAACTCCTGCGCCAGGAACAGGCGGAAGCGGGCGCTGTCGAGCACGCCGGCCATGCCGACCACCTTGTGCGCCGGCAGGCCGGACTTCTGCTGGAGCGCCCAGACCATGACGTCGAGCGGGTTGGTGATGCAGATCACGAAGGCGTCCGGGGCGTAGTTCTTGATGCCCTCGGCCACCTGGCCCATCACGCCGGCGTTCTTGGTCAGCAGGTCGTCCCGGCTCATGCCGGGCATGCGCGGGAAGCCGGCGGTGACGATGACCACGTCCGCGCCCGCGATGGCCGAGTAGTCGGACCCGCCGGACATGGCGCTGTCGAAGTCGTCCACGGGGGAGGACTGCATGATGTCCAGCGCCTTGCCGGCAGCCACCCCCCCGAAGACGTCGAAGAGCACGACGTCGCCGAGCTCCTTCAGGCCGATCAGGTGGGCGAGCGTGCCGCCGATGTTGCCGGCGCCGATGAGCGCGATCTTCTTGCGGGCCATGGGGGGTTCCTTCGAGGAGGAGTCTCGCGACTGCGAGAAAGGCGGGCAGGCATTAGACCCGGATGCCCGGAGGGGCAAGGCGGGCCCGCAACGGAAAGGGGCGGGGCGCCCTCCGGCACCCCGCCCCTTCCCCTGATCCGGAGACGGTCCGGATCACATGGGCATGCAGCGGAAGGTGTCGGAATGGCCGCGGGCCAGCACCGCCATGGTGCCGGTGGGGCAATCCATCTGCTCGCCGTCGGCGGCGGGCAGGCCGGCATGCCACACGCCCATGCGGCCGGTGCTGCGGGGCTCGTCGGCGTCCTCGCGGCTCATGGAATAGGCGGCCTTGCCGTACTTGCCAGAGCGCGCGGGCAGGGAAGCGGCGGCGGCGGGGGTGGAGAACAGCCCCACGAAGCGCAGCCCCGGCCGGGCCTGCACCGCGCCCGAGCGCCGGTCGGCGTAGCGCAGCGCCTGCTGGCGGCTGCCCGCCCGCACCGAGAAGACCGGGCGGCCGGTCGCGGCCGAGGCGGCGCGCTGGCGGCCGGGCTGGGCCGCGGCGCGGCCACGCGGGGCGGCCTCGGGGCGGCGCGCGGCGGCAACGGCGGCGCGCGCATTGGCCGGGCGGGCATTGGCGGGGCGCGCGGCGGCGCGGGCCGGCTCGGCGGCGCGGGTGGCCTTGGATCGCGCCTCGCCCTGGCGGGCCGCTTCCGCCGGATGGGCGGCGGCGAGCACGGCAACCGCACCGAGCGCGATGGCAAAGGAACGCAGCATGGTTTTTTCCCCCAAAGAACCGGCCCCGGATCCCCACCCGGCGCCCTGCCCCCTCAGGCACGCGCCGAGCAATTCCCGGGCCAGCCGTTACGTCAGATGCGGCAGGGCCAGGTATTCCTGGCTCTGCATTTCCATGAGGCGGGAGGCGGTGCGCTGGAAGATCGCCGCCCCCTCGCCCTTCTCGTAGAGCTGGTCGGGCACGGCCTCGGCCGAGGCGACCAGCTTGCAGCGGTGCTCGTAAAGCGTGTCGATGAGCGTCACGAAGCGGCGGGCCCGGTCATAGTTCTCCGGCCCCAGCCTTGGCACGCCGTCCAGCACGAGCGTGTGGAAGTGGGTGGCGATCGCCAGGAAGTCCGCGGCGCCGAGATAGGCCCCGCAGAGCGTGTCGAAGTCGGCCCGCGCGACCCCGCGATGGTGCTGCGGGACCTCCACCTTGCGGCCGAGCACGGTGAGCGAGCAGGGCTCGCCATGGGCGACGCCGCTCAACTCGCGGAAGGCCGCGTCGAGGGCGCGCTCGGCGCGGCCGTCCAGAGGGGTGTGCCAGGTCGGCAGGCCCCGGATGCGGTCGCGCCGGTAATCCTGAAGCGCCGAAAGGTGCAGCACCTCCAGCCGCTTCTGGATCATCGCGATGAAGGGCAGAAAGGCGTCGCGCCCCGGCTTGCCCTTGAACAGGTCGGCGGGCGCCGTGTTGGAGGTGGCGACCACCACAACGCCCCGCGCGAACAGCGCCTCGAAGAGCCGCCCCAGCAGCATCGCGTCCACGATGTCGTGGACCTGGAACTCGTCGAAGCAGAGCAGCGCGGCCTCGGCCACGATGCGGTCGGCCAGCGGCGGGATCGGGTCGGCGGCGTCGCCATGGGCCCGGCGCCACTCGTGGATGCGCCGGTGGCTGGTCTGCATGAAGGCGTGGAAGTGCTCGCGCCGCTTGCGCGGCACGTCCGCCGTCTCGAAGAACAGGTCCATCAGCATGGACTTGCCGCGCCCGACCTCGCCGACGAGGTAGAGGCCCAGCGGCGGGCCGCCCGGCTGGTCGTCCACGGGCTTGCGGCGGAAGAAGCGGGCCAGCAGCCCCGGCTCCTCCTTGGCCTCCGGGCGCGGGTCGTAGCCGCGAAGCCGGCGCCAGAGGTCCTGCAAGGTCTCGGCGGCATGCGCCTGGGCGGGGTCCGCGCGCAGGGCTCCCGCCGCCACGCGGGCGCGGTAGAGGGGGAGCGGGCCCTTTGACACATCCGCCGAGACGGCGGGGGCGGCGGGGGCTGGTGCGGTCGTGGTGCCGTCCATCGGCGGCCGGTCTAGCCCGGTCGCGCGCCGCTCGCAACTTCGGGAACCCCCTCATTCCGCCCCGCGCGGCAGGAAATCGACGTGAAAGCGGCGTTTCAGCCGTGCGCGCCAAGCCCCTGCGCGAATTGGAAAAGCGCGGGCGGCGAAGGGAGCCGGCGGTGCGTCAGTCCGCGGTGATGCCCGCGGCCTGGATCACCGGCGCCCAGCGCGCCCGCTCGGTGGCGATGAAGCGTCCGAACGCCTCGCCCGGCATGGGGTAGGGCACCGCTCCCTCCTTGCCGAGGCTGGACACCAGCTCGGGCGAGTCCAGGCTGCCGAGGATGGCCGCCTCCAGCCGCGCCCGGATGGGCTCGGGCGTGCCGTGAGGGACCAGGATCCCGTACCAGGCGGTGGCGCGGTAGCCCGGCAGGGTTTCGGCCACGGTGGGCACGCCGGGCAGCGATTCCACGGGCTTGTCCACGGTCACGGCCAGGGCGCGCAGCACGCCGCCCTGCACCAGCCCGGCCACCGAGGGCAGGGTGCTGATCATGGCCGCCACCACCCCGGCCGCGACATCCGTCAGCCCCGGCGCGGCGCCCCGGAAGGGCACATGGGTGGCCTCCACCCCCGCCTGCTGGAGAAGCAGCGCCATGGCCAGGTGCCCCGCCGCGCCGTTGCCGGGGGAGGCGTAGTTCATCTGCCCCTTTTTCTCCCGCGCCTCCGCGATCAGCTCCGCGAGCGTGGTGGCGCGGGTTCCGGGGCCGGCCACCAGCACCAGCGGGGTTTCCGCCACCATGGCCACGGGATCGAGCGCGGTCTGGGGGTTCACCTTCAGGTTGCGCCCGAACAGGGTGGGGTTCACCGAGATCGGCCCCTGGTTCCCCATCAGCAGCGTGTAGCCGTCGGGGCGCGCCCCCGCGACCAGCTCGGTCGCCAGGTTGCCGCCCGCGCCCGGCCGGTTCTCCACCACCACGGGGAAACGGCCCGCTTCCCCGGGCTGGCCGAGCGCGGCGCTCAGCCGGGTGCCCAGCGCCCGCGCCACCGCATCCGTGCCGCCGCCGGGGGTATAGGGCAGGATCAGGCGCAGCGGCCGGTCGGGCCAGGCCCCCTGCGCCCGCGCCGCGCAGGGCGTGAGCAGCGGGGCGGCCAGGAGGGGCAGCAGCGCGCGGCGATGGATGGGCATGGACCGGCTTCCTGGACGTTTCCTGCGGCCAGAAACGAAGCGGAAGGCGGCGGGCGATGCAACCCGCCGCCGCGCCGCTCAGTCCGCGGCACCCTCCCCCAGGGGCACGTAGAGCGTCCCGCCTTCGCGGAACCTGGCGGCCATGGCCTCCATCCCCTCCTTCTGCGCCTCCGCCCGGATGTCGTGGGAGATGCGCATGGAGCAGAACTTCGGCCCGCACATGGAGCAGAAATGCGCGGTCTTGTGCGCCTCCTTCGGCAGGGTCTCGTCATGGAAGGACCGGGCGGTGTCGGGATCGAGCGAAAGGTTGAACTGGTCCTCCCAGCGGAACTCGAAGCGGGCGCGGGACAGGGCGTCGTCGCGCAGCCGCGCGGCCGGGTGGCCCTTGGCGAGGTCCGCCGCATGGGCCGCGATGCGGTAGGTGATGACGCCGGTCTTCACGTCGTCCCGGTCCGGCAGGCCGAGATGCTCCTTCGGCGTGACGTAGCAGAGCATGGCGCAGCCGAACCAGCCGATCATGGCGGCGCCGATCCCCGAGGTGATGTGGTCGTAGCCCGGCGCGATGTCGGTGGTCAGCGGCCCGAGCGTGTAGAAGGGCGCCTCCCCGCAGGTGGCGAGCTGCTTGTCCATGTTGGCCTTGATCTTGTGCATGGGCACGTGGCCCGGACCCTCGATCATCACCTGGCAGTCCCTGGCCCAGGCCACCTGGGTCAGCTCGCCCAGCGTCTCCAGCTCCGCGAACTGCGCGGCGTCGTTGGCGTCCGCGATGGAGCCGGGGCGCAGGCCGTCGCCGAGGGAGAAGGAGACGTCATAGGCGCGGCAGATGTCGCAGATCTCCTCGAAATGCTCGTAAAGGAAGCTCTCGCGGTGATGGTGCAGACACCACTTCGCCATGATGGAGCCGCCGCGGGAGACGATGCCCGTCACGCGGCTCGCGCTCAGCGGCACATGGGCGAGGCGCACGCCGGCATGGATGGTGAAGTAGTCCACGCCCTGCTCGGCCTGCTCGACGAGCGTGTCGCGAAAAACCTCCCAGGTCAGGTCCTCCGCGATGCCGCCGACCTTCTCCAGCGCCTGATACAGGGGCACCGTGCCGATGGGGATCGGCGCGTTGCGCAGGATCCAGTCGCGGATGTTGTGGATGTTGCGCCCCGTGGAGAGGTCCATGACCGTGTCCGCGCCCCAGCGGATGGCCCAGACCATCTTCTCCACCTCCTCCGCCATGGAGGAGGTGACGGCGGAGTTGCCGATGTTGGCGTTGATCTTCACCAGGAAGTTGCGGCCGATGATCATCGGCTCCAGCTCCGGGTGGTTGATGTTGGCGGGGATGATGGCCCGGCCGCGCGCGACCTCCTCCCGCACGAATTCGGGCGTCACGTGGTCGGGGATGGCCGCGCCGAAATCCTCGCCGTCGCGCGCCATGGCCGCGCGGGCCTGGGCGCGGCCAAGGTTCTCGCGGATGGCGACGTATTCCATCTCCGGCGTGATGATCCCGGCGCGGGCATAGGCGAGCTGCGTCACGGCCTTGCCGTCCTTTGCGCGCAGCGGACGGTGGCGCACCGGGAAGGCGGGGGTGAGGCGGTCGGCGGAGGCGAAGCCGTTGTCCTCGGGCTTCAGGTCGCGCCCGTCATAGGCCTCAACGTCGCCCGTGGCCTCGCACCAGGCGCGGCGGTGGCGGGGCAGGCCGCGCTCGATCGCGATCCCGGCCGCGGGATCGGTATAGGGGCCGGAGGCGTCATAGACCGTGACAGACGGCTCGCCCGCGCTCGGATGGAGCGCGATCTCCCGCATCGGCACGCGAAGCTGCGGGTGCCGGATGCCGGGCCTGAACACCTTGGCGGAAGCGGGCAGCGGCCCGGTGGTGACGCTGGGCACGCCAGCCGCGGCCGGCCGGCTGGTGGTCTCGATGGACATGCGGGCAAGCCCCTCCGGAAAGGATCCAGCGCCGCATGGGGGGATTGGAGGAGGACGGTCACGATGGGCGACAGGACGTCGCCAAGGGGGGCCGCAGGCTTCCGCACCGTCCCTACGCCAGCATGAACTGGATCAGGTTCGACGGGTCACTGCGCTGCCCCCCATACGGGACCGGCCAGCAGTATCTCAGCCCCTTGTCGGGACACCCCTGGTGAGGCGCGCAGCCTCGGCCCGGGGGGTTCGCATTGTCAAGCGATCAAAGACCCGCCCCGCCATCCAGCGCGATCGCCTGCCCCGTGACGTTCCCCGCCGCCGGGGAGAGAAGATAGGCCGCCATCTCCGCCACCTCGGCCGCCGCGGTGATGCGGCGCGTCGGCGTGCCGGCGGCGGCCTCCGCGGCCGTCATGCCCAGCTCTCCCCAGCGCGCGCGCGCCATCTCGGTGTCCACCCAGCCCGGGCAGAGGGCGTTCACCGTGATGCCGCGCGGCGCAAGCCGCAGCGCGAGCGCCTTCATCAGCCCGATCACCCCGTGCTTGGCGGCGGAATAGGCCACCTGGTCCGGCACGGCCCGCAGCCCCAGCACGGAGGCGAGGAACACGATCCGCCCCCGCCTGTCCGGCAGCCCGGGCGCCGCCGCCTCGGCGCAGCGCCAGGCGCCGTCGAGGTTGGAGGCGATGATCCGGCGCCAGTGCTCCTCGTCCGCCGCGGGCGGGTCGCCGCCGGCAACCCCCGCCGCCAGCACCACGGCATCGACCGGCCCGGCCGCCGCGAACAGCGCCCGGACGGAGGCGGGGTCGGTCACGTCGCAGGGGATGTGCCGGATGCCGTCCGCCAGGGGCTCGGCGGCGGGGCGCCGCGCTGCGGCGATCACCGTCCGCCCCCGGGCGGCCAGCAGCCGCGCGCAGGCCAGCCCGATGCCCCGCGTGCCGCCGGTGACGAGAACCGCGCCCATGTTGTCCTCCATCATGCGGCGGTGGTTCCGCCATCCACCGGCATGACGGTGCCGGTGACGAAGCTTGCATGGTCCGAGAGCAGGAAGGCCACCACCGCCGCGATCTCCAGCGGGTCGGCGAAGCGGCGCTGCGGCACGGCCTCGGTATAGGCGGCCTCGCTGGCCGGGGGGCGGGAGGGATCGCGGGCGGCGAGGTCGGCGATCACCGCGCGCAGCATGGCCGTGTCCGTGCTGCCGGGGGCGACAGCGTTGAAGCGCACGCCCTTTCCTTCCTTTGGCGCCGCGAAGTCCAGCGCCGCCGCCCGCGTCATCTGCGCCAGCGCCGCCTTGGAGGCCCCATAGGCCGCCGAGGCCGGCTTGCCGATCAGCGCCTGGTCGGAGGCGATGTTCACCACCGCCCCGCCCTGGCGCAGCAGGTGCGGCAGCGCCGCCTGCATCACCGCGAAGGGCGCCAGCCAGTTGATCCGCATGATCCGCTCGGCCTCGGCCAGCGGGGTGTCGATCAGCGTGCCGATCATCGTGTCGCCGGCATTGTTCACCAGCAGGTCCAGCCCGCCCATGCGCGCCGCCGCGGCCTCCACCGCGGATGCGATGGAGCCGATGTCGCCCAGGTCGTGCTCGGGCCGGTCCAGCCCCTCCACCACGGCGCCCGAGGCCTCCAGCACCGACACGATCGCGCGCCCGATCCCGCCGCGATGGCCGGTGATCAGGGCGCGCTTGCCGGCAAGCCCCGTCTGGGCGATCCCGACTGGACCGGTGGCGTGGGCGTGCGGCGCGTTTTCCATGCGAGTTCCGATGGCACCGCATCCACGGGGCGGCAAGGGTGTTTCCCGCGGGGCGGCACGCCCTGGGGGAGAGGCGCGGCATGGACGACACGGCGGACGAGGGCTTCATGCGCCTGGCCCTGCAGCAGGCCGAGGCCGCCCTCGCCGCCGGGCAGGCCCCGTTCGGCGCGGTGGTCGTGGACGCCGCGGGCGCGGTGATCGGCCTGGGGCACAACCAGGTGCGCGCGGACCGCGATCCCTCCGCCCATGGGGAGGTGGTGGCCATCCGCGATGCCCTGCGGCGCCTGCGGAGCGGCAGGCTGCCCGAGGGCACCACCCTCTACACCAGCTGCGAACCCTGCCTGATGTGCGCGGTGGTGATCGCCCAGCTCGGCATCCCCCGCGTGGTCTATGCCGCGCGGGGCACGGACGTGCCCGGGGCGAAGCGCCTGCTGGACGCCGACCTGTCCCAGGCGGCGCCCTGGGTGAACGCCCGGTCCGGATGGACGCCCATCGCGCTGCGAGGCGACCTGCTGCGCGAGGACGCCCTGCGGAGCATGGCCGCCTTCGACTGGGGCTGATCACCGGTGGCCGATCACCGCAGAAGGCCGGCCCCCTCCCCGCCGCTCGGTTTTGGCGGCATCCTGCCGCCCGCATGTCCATTTCCCCCGATCCAGCTCCCGCAGGCCTGATCCCGCCAGGCATCCCGCGCGCCGCCCTCGTCACCGGCGGGGCGAAGCGCATCGGGCGCGCGATCGCGCTGCGCCTCGCCGGCGCGGGCTTCGACGTCGCGGTCCATCATGGCCACAGCGTCGCGGAGGCGGAGGAGGTGGTGGCCGCCATCCGCGCCATGGGCCGCAAGGCCGTGGCGCTCCGCGCCGACCTGTCACGGGAGGCGCAGGTCGAATCGCTCATCCCCGACGCCACCGCGCGGCTGGGGCCCGTGGGCGTGCTGGTGAACAACGCATCCCGCTTCGACCGGGACGAGTGGGACAGCG
Source organism: Muricoccus vinaceus (assembly GCF_042433125.1). Classification (NCBI taxonomy): domain Bacteria; kingdom Pseudomonadati; phylum Pseudomonadota; class Alphaproteobacteria; order Acetobacterales; family Roseomonadaceae; genus Muricoccus; species Muricoccus vinaceus. The sequence goes on from NZ_JBHLVZ010000002.1 coordinate 723,376, forward strand.
CCACGCGGGAAAGCTGGGACGCCCACCTGGAGCCCAATCTGCGCGCGCCCTTCGTGCTGACCCAAGCCATGGCCCTCGCCCTGCCGGAGGAGGCGGAAGGGGCGGTGGTGAACCTGCTGGACCAGCGCGTGCTGTCGCTCACCCCGCATTTCGTCAGCTACACCGTCTCCAAGGCCGCGCTCTGGGCGATGACCCAGTCCATGGCCCTGGCGCTCGCGCCGCGGATCCGGGTCAACGGCATCGGCCCCGGCCCCACCATCGCCAGCAGCCGCCAGACCGCCGAGCAGTTCCGGGCCCAGTGCGAGAGCACGCCGCTGGCCCGCGGATCGAGCCCGGACGAAGTGGCCGGGGCCGTGGTCGCGCTCCTGGCCCTGCCCTCCGTCACCGGACAGATGATCGCGCTCGACGGGGGCCAGCACCTGCAATGGTCCCCCGCCCGGGCCAACGCGGCGCCCGAGGAATGACGGCTTACATTCCTGACGCGGCGCGCGGCCTGCGCCGCGTCTTCGTGCGCGACATGACCGTCCAGGCCCGCCTCGGCGTCTATGCGCGCGAGGAAGCGGCGCCCCAGAGGGTGGTCATCGGCATCGAGCTTCTGGTGCTCGACGACGCCGCGCCGGCCGGGATCGGGCCGGACCGGCTGGACCGCGTGGTGGACTACGCCGCCATCGCGCGCCGCGCCGAAGCGGTCGCGACCGAGGGGCACACCCGCCTGGCCGAAACCCTCGCCGAGCGCATCGCCGTCGCCTGCCTGGACGATGCGCGCGTGGAATCCGTGCGCGTGACGGTGGAGAAGCCGGACATCATTCCCCATGTCGGGGCGGTCGGCGTGAGCGTGGAGCGGCGGCGGGGCTGAGGCTCGCGACCTGCCGGCCCAGCCCTTTGTCAACGCCCTCCCGCTGTTTTGAAATAAATCATCCCCTGGCGTTGCCCGGACGCGGCGTTCGCGCGCCTGCACGGGACAGAGGTCAATGTGAACGAATCATGAAAGCATTCTGCCAAGGAAGATCGTTGGGAATCAGTCACTTATCTAACTGCCTCGTTTTTGGGCAGGTGCGTCGCGAAGCCTTGCAGGCCGGGCCTGGGCGCACTGTCCCCCACGTCTCTCCACAAGCTTATCCACAGCTTCCGGGGACAACCCATATTCGCCCCCGGGAAACCCAACGGAAACAAGCCTGATGGCCTTCTCCAACGAGCAGACCACCCCCCTGGCCCCGCTCGAGGGCCGCGAGGTGATCGAACGGGCGCTCGCCACCCTGCCCTTCTCCCCGGGGGTCTACCGGATGCTCGATGCCAAGGGAGACGCCCTTTACGTCGGCAAGGCGCGCAGCCTGAAGAAGCGCGTCTATGCCTACACGCAGGTCCACAAGCTGCCCGACCGCCTCAAGCGCATGGTGTTCGAGACGCGCCACCTGGAGGTCATCACCACGGCCTCCGAGGCCGAGGCGCTGCTGCTGGAGGCGAACCTCATCAAGCGGCTGCGGCCCCGCTACAACATCGTGCTGCGCGACGATAAGTCCTATCCCTGGCTGGTGATCACGGAAGATCATCCTTATCCGCAGATCACGAAGCACCGCGGCGAGAGGCGCAAGGGCGCCTCCTACTGGGGCCCCTTCGCCAGCGCCTGGGCGGTGAACCAGACCCTCACCGCGCTCCAGCGCGTGTTCCTGCTGCGCTCCTGCCGCGACACGGTGTTCGACAGCCGCTCCCGCCCCTGCCTGCTCCACCAGATCCGCCGCTGCTCAGCCCCCTGCGTCGAGCGCGTCTCCAGGGAGGAGTACGGGGAGCTGGTGCGCGAGGCCGTGCAGTTCCTCTCGGGCGAGACGCCCTCCATCCAGAAGCGCCTCGCGAAGGAGATGGAGGAGGCGGCCGAGCGCCTGGAGTTCGAGCGCGCCGCCGCCATCCGCGACCGCATCCGGGGCCTGACCCACGTGCAGGGCCGCGACCGCATCAACATGGAGGACGTGGGCGACGCCGACGTGGTGGCGCTGCACCAGGCGGCGGGGCAGGCCTGCGTGCAGGTCTTCTTCTTCCGCGGCGGCCGCAACAACGGCAACCGCCCCTTCTTCCTTTCGGGCATCCGGGCCGATGCCGAGCCGGCCGAGGTGATCACCGCCTTCCTCGGCCAGCTCTACGACGACCTGCCACCCCCGCCCCTGGTGCTCGTCTCCCACGACCTGCCGGAGGCGGCCCTGGTCGCCGAGGCCCTGGCGCTGCGCGCCGACCGCAAGGTGGAGGTCCACACGCCCAAGCGCGGCGACAAGCGCGCGGCGGTGGAGCATGCCCAGACCAACGCGCGCGAGGCCCTGGAGCGCAAGCTGGCCGAGGGCGCCGCCCAGGGGGAGCTTCTGGAGGGCGTGGCGAAGGTCTTCGACCTGTCCTCCACGCCGGAGCGGATCGAGATCTACGACAACAGCCACATCCAGGGCACCAATGCCTACGGCGTGATGGTGGTGGCGGGGCCCGCGGGCTTCCTGAAGAATGCCTACCGCAAGTATTCCATCCAGGGGGGCGGCACCCGCGCCGCCCCCCGCGACGGCACCGCCGGGGCGGCGAAGGGCAGGCGCGGCAAGGCGGACGGCACGGACCGCGGCCCGGCCCCCGCCGACGCGGCGGGCGTGGAGCCGCTCGCGCAGGAGGACGTGCGTGCCCTGGCCCATGACGCCGCGGCGCGCGCCGCCCCCCGTGGCGGAGGAGCTGACGCTCCCCGCGGCGGAGGAGCTGACGCTCCCCGCGGGGGGGACGACTTCGCGATGATGCGGGAGGTGTTCGAGCGCCGCTTCGGCCGCGCCCTGAAGGAGGACCCGGAGCGCGAGAGCGGCACCTGGCCGGACCTGGTGCTGATCGACGGTGGCCTCGGCCAGCTCAACGCCGCACGCGACATCCTGACGGAGATGGGCATCCACGACGTGCCGCTCGTGGCCGTCGCCAAGGGCCCGGACCGCGATGCCGGGCGGGAATGGTTCCACCGCACGGGCATGGAGCCCATCCAGCTCCCCCCGCGCGACCCCGTGCTCTACTACCTCCAGCGCCTGCGGGACGAGGCGCACCGCTTCGCCATCACCACCCACCGCGCCGGCCGCTCCAAGTCACTGATCAAGAGCGAGCTGGACGACATCCCCGGCGTCGGCACCGCCATCAAGCGCGCGCTGCTGAACCATTTCGGCTCGGCGCGCGGAGTACGGAACGCGGCGCTGGAGGACCTGCGGAACGGCCCCGGCATCGGCCCGGCGGTCGCCAAGCGCGTTTATGAGCATTTCCACCCCGGCACCACCGGCCCGCTGGAAGCCACCAAGCCGCGCGGAAGGGGAAAGAAGGCCGCCACCCCCGAAGCGCCCGTGACCGTGCTGGCCGAACCGCCCGAGGAAGGCGCCGACCAGCCGGAGGGCGCCCTTCCCCCTCCCCTGGCCGCGGATGCCCGCGGGCACGAGGCCGAGGGATGAGCCGGCCCCGCGTTCCCCGCGGCGCCGTTCTGGGTTAGGGGTCGTCGCAAGGAGTCGCGTATGCCCACCGACCTGCCGAACCTGCTGACGCTCTCGCGCATCGCCGCCATCCCGCTGCTGGTGGGGCTGATGTTCCTGCGCACCCCGCTCGGGGACATCCTGGCCTGCGCCGTCTTCTCGGCGGCCGCGGTCACGGACTATTTCGACGGCAAGATCGCGCGGGAGCGGAACTCGCTCAGCGCCTTCGGCCGCATGCTGGACCCCATCGCGGACAAGCTGCTGGTGGGGGCGGCGCTGATGCTGCTGGCGGGCCTGGGGCGGCTCTCGGCGCTCGGACTGCTGCCGGCCATCGTCATCCTGCTGCGGGAAATCCTGGTTTCCGGCCTGCGGGAATACCTGGCGGGGCTGCGCGTCGGCCTGCCGGTCACGCGGCTGGCGAAGTGGAAGACCGGTTTCCAGATGGGCTCCATCGGCACCATCGTGGCCGGGGACAGCGGCGCCTGGGCCATCGGCCTGGGCTTCCTGCCCGTCTCCTGGCTGGGCGAGGCCGGGCTCTGGGTGGCGGCGGTCCTCACCCTCTGGACGGGATGGGACTACATGACCGCCGGCATGCGCCACGCCGCCGCCGAGGACCTCGCCCGCGGCACCGCGCGCGAGGGCGCGAGCCCTGGCGGCGGCCCGTAGCGGGCGGGCGCGGGAACCCCGGCCTTTCCGCCGGGTAGCAAGGACGGCGCCGGGCGCGCATTCTCTGCCCAGGCGAATCAGATGGCCCGCGGCTGGCGGGCGGATCGGAAGAGGACCTCGACCATGCACCGCCACCGCCGCCTTCCGCTGGTCCTGCTGCCCGGCCTGTTCCTGGCGGGCTGCGCCGGCGACATCGACTTCGCCCCCTTCGGCCGCACCGACCCGATCGGCGCGCCGGACAGCCTGACCGTCCGCCGCGTGATGGGCGCACCCGAGAGCGTGCCGGCCCTGCTGGCCGAGCCCGGCGACGTCTGGCCGGCGCAGGAGGCCCCGCGCGCCACGCTGCAGAACCCCGAGGCCGTGTCCAGCCAGGGCCAGCAGCCCTCCGGCATCCTGGAACGCGCCCGCCAGCGCGGCGCGCCGCCCTCCTCCCCGCCGCTGCGCAGCGAGCAGCCCGGGCCCTACGTGCCGCCGGAAGCCGCGCCCAATCCCCGCGCGCCGCTGCCGGGCACGCGCCGCGGCAGTTCGGCCCAGGCGCTGCCCCCGCTCGATCCCCCGCCCGTGCCGCGTGCCGGCGTGCCCGAGGGCGAGCCCCCCACCCCGCCCGCGCGTCGCCTGGACGGGCGCGTGGTGCCGGTGCCCGGCGGGCCGCCGGCGATCCTCGGCGGCGGCACGGGCGGCATCACCACCTACACCCAACCGGGGGGCGCCAGCGGCACGGCGATCCAGCAGCCCGGCTCCACCACGCTCTTCGGACCGACGGGCGGCGTGCAGGTCGTGCCGACGCCCTGATGAAGATCCTCTACTTCGCCTGGCTCCGGCAAAGGACGGGCACCGGCGAGGAGAACCTTTCCCCGCCGCCGGAGGTGACGGATGTGGGCGGGCTGATGCGCTGGCTGTCCGCCCGCTCGCCCGGCCACGCACAGGCCTTCGCCGATCCCGCGCAGGTGCGCTGCGCCGTGAACCAGGACTTCTGCGGCCCCGACCATCCCGTGTCCTCCGGCGACGAGGTCGCCTTCTTCCCGCCGGTGACGGGCGGATGAGCGAAACGCCGGTGACGGCCGTCCCCACCATCCGCGTGCAGGAGGCGGGCTTCGACCTCGCGGCCGAGACGGCGGCGCTTTCCGCAGGGCGGGCGGACGTGGGCGGCATCGCCAGCTTCATCGGCCTCTGCCGCGCCGATGACGGGCTCCAGGCCCTGGTGCTGGAACACTACCCGGGCATGACCGAGCGCGCGATCGCCGGCATCGCCGCCCAGGCCGCCGCGCGCTGGCCGCTGACGGGCTGCACCGTGATCCACCGCGTGGGCCGCATCCTGCCCGGCGAGGGCATCGTGCTGGTGCTGGCCGCCAGCCGCCACCGCACCGCCGCCCTGGAGGCCTGCGCCTTCCTGATCGACTGGCTGAAAACCGGCGCCCCCTTCTGGAAGCGCGAGGAATTCGCGGGCGGCGCCGAGCGCTGGGTGGCCGCGCGCGGCGAGGACGAGGCGCGCGCCAGGGGCTGGGCCGAACGCCGAGGGTGAGGCCCCTCGCCGCGATCCTGGCCGGCGGGCTGATGCTCGTCTGGCCCGCCTTTCTTTCGGGCTATCCCCTGGTGTTCAGCGACACCAGCGCCTTCGTGCACCAGACGCTCGGCCCGCTGATGATCTGGGACAAGCCCTGGATCTACGGTCCCCTGATCTTCCCCCTGCACTGGCACCGCAGCCTCTGGCCGGTGGTGCTGGCACAGGGGCTCATGTTGTCGCACCTCCTCTGGCTCGCCGCCCGCGCCTTCGGGGGCGGGGCGGGGCCGGGGCGCCACCTGCTGCTCTGCGCCGTCCTTGCCGCGCTGACGGCGGCGCCCTTCTCCGCCGCCCTGGTCATGCCGGACGCACTCACGCCCGCGGTCGTGCTCTGCGCCCTGCTGCTCGGCTTCGGGCGGGCGGCGCTATCGAGGCGGGAGGCCGCCTGGCTGGGGCTGCTGGCGGCGGCCGGCACGGCGGCGCACCTGTCGAACCTGCCCGTGCTGGGGACCCTGGCGGTGGTCTCGGTGCTGGCGGGGTGGCGGGCGGCGGCGCGGGTGGCGCTACCCCTGGCGGCGGCGGTCGCGCTGCTGCTCCTGACCAACTTCGTGGGGCACGGAAGGGCGGCGCTGTCCCCCTACGGCGCCACCTTCCTCCTGGCGCGCATGGTGGCGAACGGCCCGGCCATCCGAACGATCGAGGCCCGCTGTCCCGAGGCGGGCTGGGCGCTCTGCGCCGCGCGGGGCGCCCTCGCGCCCTACGGGCCCGGGGCCTGCGCGGCGCGCCGCTGCTCGCGCGACATGCTGGCGAGCGACATCCTCCTCTGGGACCCCGACAGCCCCATCAACCGCGACGGGGCCGGTGAGCCACGGGAATTCGGCGGCCGCGCCCTGGCAGGCGAGGCCGGGACGATCATCCGCGCGACCCTGGCGCGCGAGCCCTTCGCGGTGGCGCTCGACGCCGCGCGCGACACGCTCGCCCAGCTTTTCTCCAACCGGGTGGGGGACACGCTGGAACGCCGGCACGTCGGCGAGAGCCTGGTCTGGCACCTCGCCGGCTTCGGCCCCGTGGAGGCCGCGCGGCTCCGGGCCGGGGCGCAGTGGCGCGGCGACCTGCCGGGCCTGGTCGCGCCGCTTCTCTGGGTGCAGGGCCCGGTGCTGGCGCTGGGCGCCCTGGGGCTGGCGGTGCTGGGATGGCGCGGGCGGCGGGAGCGGGCCGCCCTGGGCTTCGCGCTGGGGATCGGCGCCGCGGTGCTGGCCAATGCCTTCGCCACGGGGGCGCTGAGCGGCCCGCACGACCGCTACGGGGCACGCCTCGCCTGGGTGCTGGTGGCGGGGGCGGCCGTGCTGTCCTTCCGCCGGCAGCCCGCCGGGGGTGCCGCCGGGGCCGTCACCGCCGCAGGCAGGCCATCCTCGGCCGCGGGTTCCGCGGCGCCGGCACGGGGCGGTTCACCCCACGCCGCATGAAGCGCCGCGCCTCCGCGCCCCCCCCGATCAGCAGCGCGGGCTGCAGGCCGGGGGCGCAGAGCCCGGCAAGCCCGCGCATGGCCGGCAGCGGCACCGCGCCGCCCCCCACCCAGGCCGCCCCCAGCCGCGCCAGGGCGACGCGCCGGTTATAGGCGGCGCCGCGCTCGGGCTCGCCGGAATGGTAGCGGCCGATGGCCTCGCCCCAATCCCCGGCACTGGCGCGCAGCCGGTTCAGGAAGCGGGCGGCGTAGCGGGCGTTGGAGTTCGGGTCGAAGGCGGCGTCGAGGTTCGGAAAGGCGTCGGGGTGGTGCAGAAGGTTCACCTGCATGCAGCCCACGTCGATGGAGCGGATGCCGCGCGCCTGGAGGGCCGCGACGGCGGCCACCGCCGCCGGGCGGCTGGGCGCGCTGCCGCCCTCTCCTTCCGCGTTCCAGCTCCAGGGCCAGGGCTCCGGCCGCCCGGAGGGCGAGGCGCGCCCGGCCTCCACCAGGGCGATGGCGCCCAGCAGGCCCGGCGGGATGCCCGATCCCGGTTCCACCGCCGCGATGGCCCGGCGGCAGGCCGACCAGTCGTCGCTGCCCTGCCCCCGGGCGGGCGGGGCCGCGAAAAGGCACAGGGCCAGCAGGAGGCCGGAAAGGGCCGGGAAGGGTCGGGCGCGGGGCATCCGCCGGAGGTCGCGCCGCACGGCCCGCGCGGTCAAGCCAGGCGGACCTATTCCGTCGCCGCCTCCGCCGCCTGCGCGGCACGGCGATTGGCGCGGCCGCTGGCCTCGTCGGCCGCCTCGGCGGCCATGGCGAGGCGGGCGCGCTGCTCGCAGGTGGCGCGGATCTCGTCCAGCTCCTCCTCCGTCAGGTGCTCGATTCCGATAAAGGCGTTGCCGGCTGCGCTGGTGCGGATCAGCTCGTCCAGCTTGGCCTGGATGGCCGCGCCGTCGCGGTTCTGGGTGTTCTGGATCAGGAAGACCATCAGAAAGGTCACCACGGTGGTGCCGGTGTTGATGATCAGCTGCCAGGTGTCGGAAAAACCGAAGAAGGGCCCCGACACGGCCCAGACGATCACCACCCCCACGCAGACCACGAAGGTGATGGGCCGCCCCGTGGCATGGGCCACCCGGCTGGCGACCGCGTTGAACATCTTGGCGAAATGCATGGCGAGGCGCGATCCGAGCAGAACACGATCCTGGGAACACGGACGTGGCCGCCGCAAGGGGACACAGGAGTACCTTTCCTCGATGTCACGCCGGCGGTTCGCGCGCCGTTCCATGGGCCGGCGCGGGAACGCGCCCGCCCCGGCGTCAGCTCTCCAGGATCGTCTTGATGCGGGTGGCGAGGGCATCCATGGCGAAGGGCTTGGTCAGCACGTGCATGCCGGGCTCCAGGTGCCCGTTGCCGATGGCCGCGTTCTCCGCATAGCCGGTGACGAAAAGCACCGGCAGGTCCGGGCGCAGCGCCCGCGCCGCATCGGCCACCTGACGCCCGTTCATGCCGCCGGGCAGGCCGACATCGGTGATCAGCAGGTCGAGCCTGGCGCCGGAGCGCAGCACCGTCAGGGCGGAGGGTCCGTCCGCGGCCTCCACCGCGGCGTAGCCGAGCTCCTCCAGCACCTCCGTCACCAGCATCCGCACCGTGGGCTCGTCGTCCACCACCAGAACCGTTTCCCCGGCCTCGGCGCGCGGCAGCTCCGGGCGCGGGGCGCGGGCGGCCTCCTCCTCGGCCGCGCCGCGGTGGCGCGGCAGGTAGAGGCGCATGGTGGTCCCCTCCCCCACCTCCGAATAGATGCGCACATGCCCGCCCGACTGGCGCGCGAAGCCGTAGATCATGGACAGGCCGAGCCCCGTGCCCTTGCCGATGGGCTTGGTGGTGAAGAAGGGGTCGAAGGCGCGGGCGATCACCTCGGGCGGCATGCCCGTGCCGGTGTCGGTGACGCAGATCGTGACGTACTGGCCGGGCGTCATGTCGCGCTCGCGCGCGATGCGCTCGTCCACCCAGGAATTGGCGGTCTCGATGGTCAGGCGCCCGCCATCGGGCATGGCGTCGCGCGCGTTGATGCAGAGGTTGAGCAGCGCGTTCTCCAGCTGGTTTGGATCGCACAGCGTGGCCCAGAGGCCGGCGGCGAGCACCGCCTCCACCTCGATCGACGGGCCCATCGTGCGGCGGATCAGGTCCTCCATGTCCTGGATGCGGCGGTTGGCCTGGGTGGGGCGCGGGTCCAGCGTCTGCTGGCGCGAGAAGGCCAGCAGGCGGTGGGTCAGCGCGGCGGCGCGGCTCGCCGCCCCCTCCGCCGCCGTGACGTAGCGCTCCACGTCGGCCAGGCGCCCCTGGGCGACCCGGGTGCGCAGCATCTGCAGGCTTCCGACGATGCCGGTGAGCAGGTTGTTGAAGTCGTGCGCGAGGCCGCCCGTGAGCTGGCCCACCGCTTCCATCTTCTGGCTCTGGCGCAGCGCGTCCTCGGTGCGGCGCAGCGCCGTGGCCTGCTCGCGCTCGGCGGTCACGTCGCGGCCCACCGCGCTGATCACCCCGTCGCCAAGCGCCGCGGACCACTGGATCCAGCGCCAGCTCCCGTCCTTGTGGCGGCAGCGGTCGTCGGCGCGCTGCAGCGGTTCGCCCCGCCCCAGGGCCTCAATCCGCGCCCCGGCGGCGGCATGGTCGTCGGGGTGGATCAGGTCGAAGACCTTCCGGCCCACCAGATCCGCCTCCGTCCAGCCCAGCAGTGCCGTCCAGGCCGGGTTCACGGCCAGGATCACCCCGTCCGGGCGGAGGACGAGCATGATGTCGGCCGAGAGGCGCCAGAAGCGGTTGCGGTCCGCCGTGCGCGCAGCCATTTCCGCCTCGAGCCCCTCGTTCAGGGTGCGCAGCCGGGCCTCCGTGCGCTTGGTGGCGGTGATGTCGTAGATCACGCCGCAGAAGCGCAGCTCCGATGTGTCGGAATCCAGCAGGTACTCGCCGCGCCGGGCGAGCCAGCGGGTTTCGCCGGTGTCGGGGCGGCTGATGCGGAACTCGGCCTCGGCCGTGATGCCGGGCACCGGGCGGCCGCCCTCCTCGATCACGCGCGGGTCCCCCGGATGCACCAGGGCGTTGACCGTTCGCAGGGGCAGGTCGGCGGCCGGCCGCAGGCCGAGAAGCTGGCAGAACTGCTCCGACACCGAGGCGGTGCCATAGCCCGAGACATACTCGAAGGTGCCGACGCCGCCCGCGGTCTGCGCGATCCGCAGGCGCTGCTGCGCCCGCTTCTGCTCGGTGATGTCCACCATGGTGCCGGTGAAGCGGGCCGGCCGGTCGCTTTCGTCGGCGTAGCAGCGGCCGCGGGCATGCACCCAGCGGGTCGCGCCGCCCGGCAGGAGGATGCGGAACTCCTTCGAGAAAAGATCGGCCCCCCGCAGGATGGCGCCGACCGCCAGCCGGATGCGCGGCCGGTCCTCGGGGTGGATGACCGAAAAGAACACGCCGGGAGGCACGCCCCGGGCCGCCTCCTCCGCGCCCAGGCCGTACAGGGCGGCGAAGCGCTCGTCCCCCGTGATGCGGCGCTCCGCCAGGTCCCAGTCCCAGGCCGCCAGCACGCCGGAGGCGGCGAGGGCCTCGCGCAGGCGCCGGTTGGCCTCCAGGTCCGCATCACGCTGGGGATCCGGTGCCGGGGCCGCGGGGCCGTGCGCGCTTTCCCCCGGTAACGGCATCGCGGGCAGGTCGGCGGCACCGGTCACGGGCTGGTTCAAGGGGACCTCGTCTGCGCGGCGCAAGGGCAGGCCGCAGCGGCAGCAATGGCCAGCTTCCGGCCGGCGATCAAGACGCATGTTCCACCCGGCGCGCACGAGTGCCGCGCAGTGGCACCGGAAACCCGGCCGCCCCGCCGGGCGATAGGCCCAGAAGGACCCTTCGGGAATGGCGACCGCCGCGGCGTTCGCCATTCTCGAGCGGCCCGATGCCAGCGGGAGAAGCCCATGCACGCCAAGATCACCATCCACGCCAGCCCCGAGCGGCTCTTCGCCTGGCTGTCGGAGCCGCGGAACGCCCGCTTCTGGTTCGCCCACCTGCGCCACGATGCCGACCAGGTGCCCGATCCCGGCATCAGCGCCGACAGCAAGGCCCGGACCGTGCGCTGGACCTCCGCCCCCGCCGGCGAGATGGCGGTGACCGACCCGGCCACGCGCGATGCCGGCGTGGCCGACCTGTCGCTGACCTTTGCCGAGGGTGGCCATGTGGACGAGCCGCCGGTGGAGGAGGAGAGCCCCAACGACGACGCCACCAACGCCGGCAACGCGCTGCGCAGCATCAAGAGCCATGTGGAGGCCGCCGAGGGCGGCGACCCCGACATGCACACGCCCGGCATCGTCTCGCGCGAGGCATCGGCGGAGGCGGACCGGGAAATCGCCGAGGACCCCGAGCACAGCGGCACGCCGCGCCGCTAGCCCGGGCGGCCGCTCAGCCGGTTCGCGGCCGGGGCGCCAGCACCTTCCAGATGCCGTCGGCGGCCGCAACCGCGCGGTCGCCGACGCTGAGGGTGCCGCGCACGAAGACCACCGACTTCGCGATCCGCAGGATCTCGCCGCGCGCCTCGAGGAACTCCCCGGGATGGGCCGCGGCGAGGAAGTGGGTGTTGAGCTGCATGGTCACGGAAGGCCGCTGCCCCGTCGCGTTCCACACCGTCAGCCCCAGCGTGTTGTCCAGCAGCGTGACGAGCATCCCGCCATGGACGATGCCGTGGCCGTTGGCGTGGCGCTCGTCGGCCAGCACGCCATAGGCCCAGCCATCCCCCTCCGGCCGCGACCACATGGGGCCGGTGAAGCCGGAGAAGCCCATGGGCGGGCGCGTCGACCAGCCTTCCGAGGCGGGGTCGAAGCTCACGCGGCGGCCTTTTCGTCCAGCGCGGCGAAGCTGCCGCCCTCCTCCGCCAGGCGCACCAGAAGGGCGGCGGGGGCCAGGGTGTCGTCGCCGGAGGATCCGGCGAAGTCGCGCAGGCGGGCGACGATCCCCGGCAGGCCCACGCCGTCGGCGTAGAACATCGGGCCGCCCGTGCCGGCGGGCCAGCCGTAGCCGTTCAGCCAGACGGTATCGATGTCCCCGGCGCGCGCGGCGATGCCTTCCTCCAGGATGCGGGCACCCTCGTTGATCATGGGGTAGAGCAGCCGCTCCAGGATCTCCTGCTGGGGAATGGAGCGGCGGGTGACGCCCTGCTCGGCCGAGACGCGCTCGATCAGGGCGCGCACCTCGGGGTCCGGGGTGCCGGTGCGCCCATCGCCGGAATAGTCGTAGTAGCCGCGCTTGGTCTTCTGGCCGAGGCGCCCGGCCTCCACCAGCGCATCCGCCACGGGCGCCTTCTTGCCGGTGGCCTGGCGGATGCGCCAGCCGATGTCGAGGCCGGCGAGGTCGCCCATGGCGAAGGGGCCCATGCGGAAGCCGAAGGCGTTCAGGGCGGCGTCCACCTCCTCCGGCAACGCCCCCTCGATCAGCAGGCGCTCGGCCTGGCTGGTGCGGCGGGCCAGCATGCGGTTGCCGATGAAGCCGTGGCAGACGCCCGACACCACCGGCACCTTGGCCAGCTTGCGGCCGACCTCCACGGCGGTGGCCAGGGCATCGGGGGCGGTCTTCGCGCCCCGCACCACCTCCAGCAGCTTCATGACGTTGGCCGGGGAGAAGAAGTGCATGCCCAGCACGTCGCCCGGGCGGCTGGTGCTCGCCGCGATCTCGTCCACGTCGAGATAGGAAGTGTTGGTGGCGAGAACCGCGCCGGGCTTCGCGATCTCCTGCAGCTTGCCGAAGATCTCCTTCTTCAGCCCCATCTCCTCGAACACGGCCTCCACCACCACGTCCGCCCCGGCGGCGGCCTCCAGGCCCACGCGGCCCTCGATCAGCCCCATGCGCTTGGCGCGCGCCTCCTCCGTCAGGCTGCCGCGCTTGACGGAGGTGGCGTAGTTCCCGGCCACCCGCTCCAGCCCGCGCTGGAGGTTCTCCTCGCTGGTCTCGATCAGCGTCACGGGGATGCCGGCATTGGCGAAGCTCATGGCGATGCCGCCGCCCATGGTGCCGCCGCCGATCACCGCGGCGCGCGCCACGGGCCGGGGCTGCGTGCCCTTGGGCAGGCCGGGGATGCGGGCGGCCGCGCGCTCGGCGAAAAAGGCATGGCGCAGCGCCTTGGAGCGGGGATCGTCGCGCAGGCGAAGGAAATGCGCGCGCTCGATCGCCATGCCCTCCTCGAAGGGCTTGTCGAAGGCGGCGCGGACGGCGTCGATGCAGGCGGCGATGCTCGGGTTCTCGGCGCCCTTCTTGGCCATGGCCGCGGCGGCGGCCTCGAAGGCCTCGCGGTCGCCGGTGTTGGCGGCGGCGCTGGCGGGGGTGGGGCGGGCGCCATCGGCCAGGCGCAGCGCGAGCGCCCTGGCGGCGGCCACCACGTCCTCGGCCACCTCGTCCAGGATGCCCAGCGTTTTCGCCTCGGCGGCGGAGACGGGGTCGCCCGCCGTCATGAGCTTCAGCGCGGGCACGGCGCCGATCAGGCGCGGCAGGCGCTGCGTGCCGCCCGCGCCCGGCAGGATGCCCAGCTTCACCTCGGGCAGGCCGAGCCTGGCGGAAGGCGCCGCGACGCGGGCGTGGCAGCCCAGCGCCACCTCCAGCCCGCCGCCCAGGGCCGCGCCGTTGATGGCGGCGACCACCGGCTTGGACAGGTCCTCCAGCGCCGCGATGGCCTCGGGCAGGGTGGGCGGGACGGGCGGCTTGCCGAATTCGGTGATGTCGGCGCCGGCGATAAAGGTCCGGCCCTCGGCGGTGACCACCACGGCGCGCACCGCGGGGTTCGCGGCGGCGGCGCCGGCCTCGCGCGCCAGCCCGCCGCGCACGGCGGCGCTGAGGGCGTTGACCGGCGGATTGGCGATGCGGATCACCGCGATGCCATCCTCCACGGTGCTGGTCACCGGTTCTTGCTGGGCCATGGACCGGCTCCTTCTCCCTGACAAGTTGTTGTTTTCGGCGTGAAAACACTTCCCTTGCCGGGCGCGAGGAAAGAGCCCGGCGGCGGCCGCGTCAAGCGGCGGGGCTTCCCGGCCGCGCGCGGCGGGCCCAGGCTGCCCGCCGACCGGAGGAAGGATTCGCGGATGAGCCTGCGCGGAAAGGCCTGCATCGTCGGCGCCTATGAGCACCCGTTGCGCAAGGCGCCCGGCCATTCCGTGGCCCGCCTGCACGCGGAGGTCGCGGCCGGCGCCCTGGCCGATGCCGGCCTCACCAAGGACGACGTGGACGGCTATTTCTGCGCGGGCGACGCGCCGGGGCTCGGGCCGATCGACATGGCCGAGTACATGAACCTGACGCGGCTGCGGCACGTCGATGCCACGGACACCGGCGGCTCCTCCTACCTCCTGCACGTGTCCCACGCGGCCCAGGCGATCGCCGCCGGGAAGTGCGACGTGGCGCTGGTCACCCTGGCCGGGCGCCCGCGCTCCTCCGGGACGGCCACGGGAACGCGCCCGCGCTCCTGGGGGCCGGACATCCCCAACGACGCCTACGAGCTTCCCTATGGGCGCACGGTGGCCGCCGCCTATGCGCTCGTGGCCGCGCGGCACATGCACGAGTTCGGCACGACCTCCGAGCAGCTGGCCTGGGTGAAGGTGGCGGCCAGCCACCACGCGCAGCACAACCCGCAGGCCATGCTGCCGCAGGTGGTCACGGTGGAGGACGTGGTCTCCTCCCCCATGGTGTCGGACCCGCTGCACCGGCTGGACTGCTGCGTGATCAGCGACGGAGGGGGCGCGCTGGTGGTGGCCCGGCCGGAGATCGCGCGGCGCCTCAACCGCCCGGTCATCACCCTGCGCGGCGCGGGCGAGGCGGTCAAGCACCAGGAGGCCGGGGGTATCGACCTCACCTATTCCGCCGGCCGCCGGTCCGGCGCGGCGGCCTTCGCCGAGGCCGGGGTGAGCCCGGCCGATATCCGGTACGCCTCCATCTACGACAGCTTCACCATCACGGTGGTGGTGCAGCTCGAGGACCTCGGCTTCTGCGAGAAGGGGCGCGGCGGCGCCTTCGTGGCGGACGGGAACCTGATCTCGGGCGTGGGGCGGCTGCCCTTCAACACGGATGGCGGCGGGCTCTGCAACAACCACCCGGCCAACCGCGGCGGCATGACCAAGGTGATCGAGGCCGTGCGCCAGCTTCGCGGCGAGGCCCACCCGGCCGTGCAGGTGCCCGGCTGCCACCTGGCCCTGGCCCATGGCACCGGCGGGCTGCTCGGCACCCGCCACGGCAGCGCCACCCTGATCCTGGAGCGCGCGTGACCATGCCCACCCCCGCCGAGGACCGCCCCATGATGGCCCCCGCGCCCGACCCGGACAGCGCGCCCTTTCTCCAGGCGGCGCGGGAGGGGCGGCTGCTGATCGGGCGCTGCCTGGACACTGGCCGGGCCTTCTTCTACCCGCGCGCCATCTCGCCCTTCACCCTTTCCTCCAACGTGGCGATGGAGGCGGCCAGCGGGCGGGGCACGATCTACAGCGTGACGGTGATGCGCACCCGCCCCGCCTATGCCGTGGCCTATGTGGAGCTGGAGGAAGGCCCCCGGATCTTCACCAACATCGTGGACTGCGACCTGGACGCGCTGCGGATCGGGCAAGCCGTGCGGGTGCTGTTCCGCCCGGCGGAGGACGGCCAGCCCCTGCCGGTCTTCACCCCGGCCTGACCCGCCCGCCGGGGTCTTGGGGCTTTTGCGGGCCGCCCCCATCTGCGCGTCATGGCTGCCGGGGTTTCCCGGCAATTCCAGCGCGGGCCGCGACGCGCTAAGTTCGTGGGAGCCCAGGCCCAATACCGGGCCTGGTCTGACCGCCGGGATGCCTTCCCCTGACCACCCCCGCGCCGCTCCTGCACCGGTTTGCCAATCCCGGCCGCTTCCTGCGGGCGACGGCGCGGCTCATGCCCTGGCTCTGGGGGGTGTCGCTGGCCGTGCTGCTGCCGGCGGTGGCCTGGGCGCTGCTGCTCTCCCCCGCCGACTGGCAGCAGGGCGAGACGGTGCGGATCATGTACGTCCACGTGCCGATGGCCTGGCTGGCCATGGCCGGCTACTCGGGCCTGGCGCTGTGCTCGGTGCTGGCGCTGGTCTGGAAGCACCCGCTGGCGGACCTCGCGGCGCGGGAGCTTTCTCCGGTGGGCGCCGTCGCCACCGCCCTGTGCCTCGCCACCGGGAGCCTCTGGGGCCGGCCGATGTGGGGGACGTGGTGGGCCTGGGACGCGCGGATGACCTCCGTGCTCGTGCTGTTCTTCCTCTGGGTCGGCCACGCCGCCCTGACCCGCGCCTTCGAGGACGAAGAGCGTGGCGCCCGCGCCGGCGCCATCCTGGCGCTGGTCGGCGTCGTGAACCTGCCGATCGTGAAGTTCTCGGTGGACTGGTGGAACACGCTGCACCAGCCCGCCAGCGTCGCGCGGCTCGCGGCGCCAGGGATGCACGTCTCCATGCTGGCGCCGCTGCTGGCCTGCTCGGTCGGCTTTTCCCTGCTGTTCGGCACGCTGGTGCTGGCCCGTGTCCGCGCCGCCGTGATGGAGCGCCGGGTGGAGGCCCTCGAACTGGCCCGCGCCCGCGAGGCCGACCGCGCGCCGGCCGTGGCGGTGCCCGCATGAGCGCCCGGGCATGAGCCACTGGATCAGCGTCGCCGCCGCCTGGGGGCTGGCCGCGGCGGGCTTCGGGGGGCTGGCGCTGGGCGCCGCCCTCCGCCACCGCGCCGCCGCCCGGCGCTTGGCCGAACTGGAGCGCGCCCGATGAGCGCCACGACCACCAACCCGCCCCGCCGCGGCCTGGGCCTCGCCGCCTCCCGCCGGCGGCGGCGCATCTGGGTGCTGCTGCTCTGCGCCCTCGGCCTGGGCGCCGCCGCCGCGCTGGCGCTGACCGCCTTCCGCGACAACCTCGTCTTCTTCCGCTCCCCCTCCGACATCGTGGCCCTGTCGCCCACCGACGGGCGCGCCTTCCGCCTGGGCGGGCTGGTGGAGGCGGGCAGCGTGGTGCGGGACGGCCCCGAGGCGCGCTTCCGCGTGACGGACGGCGCCCATGCCGTGTCCGTCACCTATCGCGGCGTGCTGCCCGACCTGTTCCGCGAGGGCCAGGGCGTGGTGACGCTGGGCCGGATGCGCCCGGATGGCGGCTTCGTCGCCTCCGAGGTGCTGGCGCGGCACGACGAGACCTACATGCCGCCCGAGGTGATGGACGCCCTCAAGCGCAGCGGCCACTGGAACCCCGAGCAGGGCGCCGCGCCGCCCGCGCGGGAATGGAACACGATGGAGCCCGCCCCGGCCCCCAGGAGCGGCGGATGATCCCGGAACTCGGCCACTTCGCCCTCGCGCTCGCGCTGGCGCTGTCCCTCGCGCAGGCGGTGCTGCCCCTCTGGGGCGCGCAGCGCGGCGAGGCCCGGCTGATGGCGGCCGGGCCCGGGCTGGCGGCGGGCGTGCTGCTGTCGGTCGGCGCCGCCTTCGCGGCCCTGCTCTGGTCCTTCGCCGAGAACGACACGACGGTGTCCAACGTCGTGCAGAACAGCCACTCGGCCAAGCCGATGCTCTACAAGCTGGCGGGCGCCTGGGGGAACCACGAGGGTTCCATGGTGCTCTGGGTGCTGATCCTCGCGCTCTGCGGGGCGGCGGTGGCGGGCTTCGGGCGCGGGCTGCCCGGCGCGCTCCGGGCGCGGGTGCTGGCGGTGCTCGGCATGATCGGCACGGGCTTCCTGGCCTTCATCCTGGCCACCTCCAACCCCTTCACGCGCATATGGCCGCCGGCGGTGGACGGGCAGGGGCTGAACCCTGTGCTGCAGGACCCCGGCCTCGCCTTCCACCCGCCGCTTCTCTACCTCGGCTATGTCGGCACCGCCGTGACCTTCGCCTTCGCCATCGCCGCCCTGATCGAGGGGCGCGTGGACGCCGCCTGGGGGCGCTGGGTGCGGCCCTGGGCGCTGGCCTCCTGGTCGTTCCTCACGCTCGGCATCGCGCTCGGCTCCTGGTGGGCCTATTACGAGCTGGGCTGGGGCGGCTACTGGTTCTGGGACCCCGTGGAGAACGCCTCCCTCCTGCCCTGGCTCGCGGGCTGCGCGCTGCTGCATTCGGCGATCGTGGTGGAGAAGCGCGAGGCGCTGAAGACTTGGTCGGTGCTGCTGGCGATCCTGGCCTTTTCCATGTCGCTGCTGGGCACCTTCCTGGTGCGCTCGGGCGTGCTGAATTCCGTGCACGCCTTCGCCAACGACCCGGAGCGCGGGGTCTTCATCCTGGTGCTGCTGGGCCTGACGGTGGGCGGCGCCCTCACCCTTTTCGCCTGGCGGGCCCCTTCCCTCTCGCCCACCGGCCTTTTCGCGCCCATCTCGCGCGAGGGGGCGCTGGTGCTGAACAACCTGCTGCTCTGCACGATCGCGGCGGTGGTGCTGGCGGGCACGCTCTACCCGATGTTCGCGGACCTGATGCTCAAGGCCAAGATCTCGGTCGGCCCGCCCTTCTACCAGGCGACGGTGTTTCCGCTGGCGCTGCCGCTGATCCTCGCCATGGCCGCCGGGCCGCTGATGGCCTGGAAGCGCGCCCGCCCCTGGCCGGTGCTGCAGCGCCTGTGGTGGGCGGGGCTGATCGCGCTCGGCGCCATCGTCACCGTCTGGCTGATCCGGGGGGAGCCGATCCTGCCCGCGCTCGGCTTCGGCGCGGCGGCCTGGCTGATCTTCGGCGCGCTGACGGACGTGGCCGAGCGCATCGCGCTGTTCTCCCGCCCGCGCGCCGCCTTCGCCCGGGCGCGTGGCCTCTCGCGCGCCGCCTGGGGCGGGGCCGTGGCCCATGCGGGCTTCGGCATCACGCTGCTGGGCATGGCCGGCATGGGGCTGGCGAGCGAGCGGCTGGCGGCGGTGCGGCCGGGGGAAAGCGTGTCCCTCGGCGGCTACGAGTGGAAGCTCGAGGGCGTGCGGGACGTGGTGGGGCCGAACTGGGCCGGGCGGCAGGCCACTGTGGCCGTGACGCGGGGCGGCGCGCCGGTCGCGGTGCTGCTGCCGGAGAAGCGCAACTTCCCGCTTGCCCGCCAGAGCACCACCGAGGCCGCGATCCACACCACGGTCGCCTCCGACCTCTACGCCGTGATGGGCGAGGAGGAGAACGGCACGGCGACGCTGCGCCTGCACTACAACCCGCTGGCCCCCTGGATCTGGCTCGGCGGCGCGATCATGGCGCTGGGCGGCGCGCTCTCACTCTCGGACCGCCGGGCGCGGGTGGGGGCGCCGTCCCGGCGCGCGGCCGCGGGGGCGGCCCAGGCGTGAGCGGGACCGAGGCGAACGGAACTGAGGCGAACGGAACCGGGGCGAACGGAACCGGGGCGAACGGAACCGGCGCGCCAGGGCCGGCGGCGCCCCGCCCGCCCCTGGCGCGGCGCGCGCTGCTTTGGGCGCCGCTGGGGGTCGCCGTGGGCGGCGGCCTGGGCTTCTGGGCCATGCTGCGCGGCATGCAGGACGGCTCCTACGATCCGCGCGGCGTGCCCTCCGCCCTGATCGGCAAGCCCGCGCCGCGGCTCGCGCTGCCGGCGGTCCAGGGCCTCGCCGTGCCGGGCTTCGCACCCGACGCGCTGGCCTCGGGCGGGCCGGTGCTGCTGAACTTCTGGGCCTCCTGGTGCGTGCCCTGCGTGGTGGAGCACCCGCAGCTCATGGCCCTCCAGCGCCGGGGCGTGCGGCTGCTGGGCGTGAACTACAAGGACAAGCCCGCCGATGCCGCGCGCTTCCTGGCGCAGCACGGCAACCCCTTCGGGGCGCTGGTGGCCGACAGCGAGGGGCGGGCGGGAATCGAGTTCGGCCTTTACGGCGTGCCCGAAACCTATCTGCTGGACGGCCGCGGCATCGTGCGCTGGCGCTGGGCCGGCCCCGTCACCCCCGACACGCTGTCGGCCGAGCTGGAGCCGCTGCTGCGGAAATACGCGTGAAATCCTTCGTCTTCGTGATGCTGCTGTTGTGCGCGCCTGCCTGGGCCGTCGGCCGTCCGGCGGAAATGCTGCCCGACCCCGCGCAGGAGGCGCGCGCGCAGGAGATCGGGCGCGAGCTGCGCTGCATGGTCTGCCAGAACCAGTCCATCGAGGACAGCGAGGCCGACCTCGCCCGCGACCTGCGGCGCCTGGTGCGCGAGCAGGTGGCCTCGGGCAAGCCGGACGGGGCGGTGATGGAGTATATCCACGCCCGCTACGGCGATTTCGTCCTGCTCCGGCCGCCCTTCAACTGGGTCACGGCGCCGCTCTGGGCGCTTCCGGCCCTGGTGCTGGCCGGCGCCGCCTTCGCGCTGTTCCTGATGCGCCGCCGCGTGGCGGGCCGCACCGGTCCCGCGCCGCTCTCGGAGGTGGAGCGCGCCCGGCTGGCCGCGCTGGAGAACGAGCCTTGACCTGGCTTCTCGCGGCGGCGCTCGCGCTGGCCGCCCTGCTGCCGCTCGCCTGGACCCTGTGGCGCCCGGCCCCCGTGCAGGACCGGGGCGCCGCCGACCGCGCGCTGTACCGCGCCCAGATCGCCGAGCTTGAGCGCGACCGGTCCATGGGCCGGCTGGACGAGGCCGCCCACGCGGCGGCCCTGCTCGAGGTGCAGCGGCGGATGCTGGCCGTGCCCGAGCCCCGGCCCGCGAGGTCGGGCGGGCGGGCGCCGCTGGTCGCCGGGCTGGTCTTCGTGCCCGCGCTGGCCTTCGGGCTCTATGTGCTGAACGGCGTGCCCGGCATGCCCTCCGCCACCTTTGCCGAGCGCAGCGACGCGGCGGCGCGGGACGAGCGCCTCCTGGCGCAGCTTCGCGCCCGCCTCACGGCGATGCCGCCGGGCAGCCCCGCGGCGCGGCAGGGCTGGCTGCTGATGGCCGATGCCCAGCGCAACCGCGGCAAGCCCGCCGAGGCCGCCGCCGCCTATGTCGAGATCCTGCGCGGCGGCTTCGACCCGGAGATCGCCGCCCAGCTCGCCCAGGTGCTGATCGAATCCCGGCAATTCGACCAGGCCATCGCCTTCCTGGCCGATGCCCTGCCCCTGGCCCCCGGGCATGTCGGGCTGCGTTTCCTGTCCGGCCTGGCGGAGGCGCAGGCCGGGCGGCCGGAGCAGGCGCGGGCGGCCTGGACGGCGCTGCTGGCCTCCGCCCCCGAGGACGCGCCCTGGAAAACCATGGTGCAGCGGCGGATGGAGGCGCTTCCATGAGCGGGACCGGTCTCCCGGCGCTGGAGGCGCGGCTCCGGCAGGACCTGGATTTCCTGGAGCTTCCCGCGAAACCCTGGGTGCCCGAGCGCCGCGCCGATGATGGTGCCGCCGTTTCCGATGTCGCCATCATCGGCGCCGGCATGGCCGGGCTCGCCGCCGCCGCCGCGCTGCGGCTGGATGGGGTGGAGCGCGTGCAGGTGCTGGACCGCGCCGCCCCCGGCCAGGAAGGGCCCTGGGTGACCTATGCGCGGATGGAGACGCTGCGCTCGCCGAAAGGGCTGGCCGGACCGGCGCTGGGCCTGCCCTCCCTCACCTTCCGCGCCTTCTTCGAGGCGCAGCACGGCCGCCCGGCCTGGGACGCCCTGGGCAAGATCCCGCGCGGCCAATGGATGGACTATCTGAACTGGTATCGTCGCGCGATGGCCCTGCCGGTGCGCAACGGGGCGGCGGTGTCGCTGGTCCGCCCGCGCACGGACGGGCTGATCGCGCTGGAGATGGAAGGCGGCCCGGACCTGCTCTGCCGCCGCCTGGTGCTGGCCAGCGGGCGGGACGGGCTGGGCGCGCATTTCGTGCCGGAGATGGCGCAGGGGGTGGACCGCCGCTTCTGGGCCCATTCGCGGGAGGAGATCGACTTCGCCTCGCTTCGCGGCAAGCGCGTGGGCGTGGTGGGCGCCGGGGCTTCCGCGATGGACAACGCCGCCACGGCGCTGGAGGCCGGGGCGCGCTCGCTGGACCTGTTCGTGCGGCGCCCCGCCCTGCCCCGGGTGAACAAGTTCACGGGCATCGGCAGCCAGGGCGTGGTGCACGGCTTCGCCTCGCTGCCGGACGCGTGGAAGTGGCGCTTCCTGCACTATGCCGGCGCCGCGCAGACGCCGCCGCCGCGCGACAGCACCATGCGCGTTTCCCGCCACCCGCATGCCCGCCTGCACCTTGCCTGCCCCGTGGAGGGCCTGCGCGAGGAAGACGGGGGGATCGTGGCGGAAACGCCCCAGGGGCCTTTCGCGCTCGACTTCATCATCTTCGCCACGGGCTTTCGCGTGGCGCTCGAGGAGCGGCCGGAACTGGCGCTGATCGCGCCGCATATCCGCCTCTGGCGCGACCGCTTCCCGCAGCCGCCGGGGCAGGAAAGCGAGGAACTGGCCACCTCGCCCGACCTCGCGCCCGATTTCTCCTTCCAGGAGAAGGTGGCCGGGGAATGCCCGGCGCTCGCCCGCATCCACGCCTTCAACTACCCGGCGACGCTGAGCCACGGAAAACTGACGGGCGACATCCCCGCGATCTCGGCGGGAGCCCAGCGCCTGTCACGCGGCATCTGCGCTTCCCTGTTCGTCGAGGACCGGGAAACCCATTTCAAACGCCTGGTGGCCTATGACACGCCCGAGTTGCTGGGCGACGAATGGCCGGAAAGGGAAGCCGCCGCATGACGCCTGACGATCTCGTGGAGGACCTTCTGGGCATCGCGCCCGGATCGCCGCTCGCGGAACTGCGACGGCGCAGGCCGGAGGCGCGGGCGCACGCGCAGGGCGCCTATCGGGAGCTGCTGATGCCCGAGGACCCCGGCAACGTCTCCCACGCGGAGCGCGCGGCGCTGGCGCTTCGCGTGGCGCTGCGCGAGGACGACCGCGCGCTCGCGGCCCGCTTCCGCGCGCTGCTGGAGGCCGCTGGCGCGGATGAGGCGATCATGCTGGCCGAGGACCTCTCGGACGGCATCATGGAAGGGCGCCTGCCCGCCCTGCTGCGCTATGCCGACATGGTGGCGGCGAAGCCCGCCTCGGTGGGGCAGGACACGATCGATGCGCTGGGCGCCATGGGGCTGACGCCGCGGGACATCGTGGCGGTGACGCAGCTCGTCTCCTTCGTGCCCTACCAGGTCCGGCTGATCGCCGGGCTGCGTGCCATGCAGGGGGAGTCCGCCGCATGAGCCGCTTCACCATGGAGGAGGTGGGCTGGACGCCGCGCATCCCGCCCGTCGAGGCCGGGACCGCCACCCCCGCGCAGCTCGCGGCGCTGGAGGCCTGCCCGCCGGCGCAGCGGCGCTCCACCTATTTCCTCACCCTGGCGCAGGACCCGGCCTCGCTCGGCGAGCGCGGCGCGCTGTTCAACAGCGTGATGTACGCCCCGCGCGGGTTGCCGCGGGCGGACCGGGAGTTCTCCACCGCCGTGGTCTCCATGGCGAATGGCTGCGTCTACTGCACCTCCGTCCACGCGCGGCGCTTCGCGGAGCTGTCCAAGCAGCGCGAGGCCATGCAGCGCGTGCTGGACGAGGGCCACGCGGTGGAAACCGATCCGCGCCGCCGTGCGATCGCGGATTTCAGCGAGAAGCTGACGCTGACGCCGGGTGCCGTAACGGCGGCCGACCTGGCGCCGCTGCGCGCGGTGGGGATGGACGACCTGGAGGTGCTGGACCTCATCCACTCCGTCGCGATGTTCGCCAACGCCAACCGCCTGATGCAGTCGCTCGGCGAGACGGAGAAGCAGGCCGCCTTCTAATCGTTCCGCGCGCCCGAGGCCCGCACCAGCGCCGCGTGGCTCTCGATCTCCGAATGGAGAAAGCTCGCCAGCCGCTCCGGCGGGCCGCCCAGCGTCGCCATGCCCGCCTGCTCGAAGCGCGCCCGCGCCTCGGGGTCGGCCAGCACCTCATTGGACAGGGCGTTGAGCCGCTGCACGAAGGCGGGGTCCGAGCCCCTGGGCAGGAAAAGCCCGAACCAGGTGCCGAAGACCAGGCCGGGCATGCCGAGCTCCGCCGTGGTCGGCACCTCCGGCAGTTGCGGCGCGCGCTCGGGCGAGAGCACGGCGATCGGCGTCACCGCCCCCGCGCGCACCTGGGGCGCCACGCCCGTGATCAGGTTGAACATCGCCTGGATGCGTCCCGAGAGCAGGTCCGTCACCGCCGCCGCCGGCGCGGTGTAGGGCACGTGCGTCATCTGCGCGCCGGTGAGGGATTTATAGAGCTCCCCCGCCAGGTGCATCGAGGAGCCGTTGCCGGTGGAGCCGAAGTTGATGCCGTTGGGGTGGGCGCGGGCATAGGCGCCGAACTCCTCCAGCGTGCGCGGGCCGAGTTCCTTGTTCACCACCAGGACGTTCGGCACGTTGCCGATGAGGACCACGGGCTCGAAGTCGCGCTCGGGGTCGAAGGCCAGGTCCTTGTAGAGGGCGGGGTTGGTGGCCATCGTCCCGGCCCAGGACCAGAGGATGGTGTAGCCGTCGGGGGCCGCCCGGGCCCCGGCGAGCGCGCCGATGTTGCCGTTGGCGCCGCCGCGGTTGTCGATCAGCACGCGCTGGCTGACGCGCTTCTCCATTTCCTGCGCGAAGATGCGGGCCAGCGTGTCCGCCGTGCCGCCGCCGCCGGGCGCGGGAACGATGATGCGGACGGGACGGTTGGGCCAGGGGCCGGCCGGGGCGGGCGCCGGGGCCGGCGCCGGGGTTTGCGCCCCGGCCGCCGCGGAAAGGCCGAGAACGGCGGGGAGGACGAGGGCGCTGCGGCGCGGAAGGGTCATGAGGCGGTGCTCCCGGGGGGCTCTGGTCCAGTCTAGGCAGGAACGGGGCCAGCGCGGAAATCGGGGCGAACGCCCTTGCCGCGCGGAACGGGCTGGCGTTCATCGGCGCCATCAGGCCAGGGGGTTGGGGCGATGCGACTTTGCGTGCTGGGGGCGGGCGCCGTGGGCCCCGCGGCGGCGGCGCTCGCGGCCTCGCGCGGGCACGGGGTGGCGATCTGGTCGCCCTCCGGCCGGGGAACGGCGGGGATCGAGGGCGGGATGGAGTCGGAGGGCGCCGTCACCGGCCGCTTCGCCCTGCGGGTCGCGGCCGGCCTCGAGGAAGCCTTCGCGGGGGCGGATGCCGCGCTGCTGGCCGTGCCCGCCTATGCCTTCCCCGCCTTGCTGCCGCGGATCGCGGAGGCGCTCCCGCCCGTCCTGCCCCTGCTGATCGCGCCCGCCGCCTCCCTCGCGCCCCTGGCGCTGGACGCCCTGATGGCGGCGCGCGGGGCGCCGGCCGGGCGGGCGGCGATCGGGGCCATGGCGACCACGCCCGTCACCGCCCGCCGCCGGGCGCCCGGGCGGGTCTTCGTCGCGACGGTGCGGGCGGCGGTGGACGTGGCGGCGGTGCCGGCGGCCGCCGCGGCGGAGATGGGCGCGCTGGCGACCGCCCTGTTCGGCCATGCGAGCCCGGTGGCGCCCAGCGCGCTCGGCGCCGGCATCGCGAACGCCAACCCGATCATCCACGCGGTGCTGGCACTCACCAACGTCACGCGCATCGAGCGCGCGGAGGAGTGGCCGCAATACGGGCTGATGACCCCCGCCGCCTGCCGGATGATGGAGGCCCTGGCCGCGGAGCGCGCGGCGCTGGCCGCCCGCTTCGGCGTGCCGGTGCTGGGGCTGGAGGAATCGCTCCACCGGGCGAACGGGGTTCCGATGGGGCCGCTGGCGGAGATGGCGGCGCGGATCGCGGAAACGCGCGGCGCGGTGCTGGGACCCGCGGAGATGGAGACGCGCTACGTCACCGAGGATGTTCCCTACGGGCTGGCCTTCTATCTCTGGCTCGCGCGCGGGCAGGGGCTGGCCATGCCGGTCACGGAAGCCGTGGTCACGGCGCTGGAGGCGCTCTGGGGGCGGGATCTCCGGCGCAATCCACTGCTGCACGGGCTCGACCCCGCAGGGGTGGGAGTTGCGCTGGTCTCGGGCTACGGGCGGGGCTGAGCGGCCTCAGTCCAGGCGGATGTCGAGCGGCGCGGCAACGCGGGTCCAGCGTTCCAGGTCGTCCCGCAGCAGGGCGCCGAAGGCCGCGCCGTCCGCGCCGTTGGGGGTCACGCCCAGGACATCCAGGCGGGAGCGGACGAGGTCGGTCGCCATGGCCTCGCGGAAGGCCTCCGCCAGGCGCGCGACAACCGGCGCCGGCGTGCCGGCGGGGGCCGAAAGGCCGGTCCAGATGCTGGCCTCGAAGCCGGGCACGCCGGCCTCGACCAGGGTGGGGATGTCGGGGGTGGCCGGGAATCGCTCCCGCGACGTCACGGCCAGCACCTTGAACTGCCCGCCGCCCGCCGCGAGCACGGAGGGGACGGAAACGAACATGGCCGCGATCCGCCCGGCCGCGAGGTCGTTGAAGGCCCCCGCCGCGCCCCGGTAGGGAACGTGCTCCAGGTTCAGGCGCTCCCGCGCCTTCAGGTCCTCCATGATGAGGTGCGTGTTGGTGCCGATGCCGGTGGAGGCGTAGGGCAGAGGCTGGCCGGCCTCGCGCGCGAGGCGCAGCAGCCCTTGTGCATCGGGCACGCCGAGCTGTGGCGCGGCGAGCAGCGCCACGGGGCTGTCGCTGAGGTGGATGAGGGGCGCGAAGTCCGCGAGGGGATCGTAGGGCAGCCGGCGGCCGATGGCCTTGGCGATGGTGAGCTGCCCGGCGGTCGCGAGCAGCACCGCCTGCCCGTCCGGCGCCGCGCGGGCCACGGCCTCCGCGCCCAGGACGCCGCCCGCGCCGGCGCGGTTCTCGACAACCACCGTCTGCCCCAGGATCGGCCCGGCCGCCTGGGCGAGCAGGCGCCCGAGCACGTCCTGCGACCCGCCGGGGGCGAAGGGCACCACCAGGCGCACCGGGCCGTCCGGCACCCAGCGGGCCTGGGCGCGCGCCGCGAGCGGGGAAAGGGCGGCAAGGGAAAGAAGGGCGCGGCGCTGCATCGGGGGCGGTCCTTGATCTGCGCCTCGGGTCACGCCCGGGCGGCTCAGGCGGCAAGCCGGCGCATGGCGGCGCGGAAGCGGGCGGCGATGGCCTCGTGGCCGTGGTGGCGGCCATCCCGCACCAGCACCTCGCCCGCGACGGCCACCGTGCGGACGGGGCTCGACTGGCCGGAGAAAACCCAGGCGTCCAGCAGGGCGTCGCCCTGGTGGGGCACCAGGGTGGGGTGCGCGCCGTCCAGCTCCACCAGGTCGCAGCGGGTGCCGGGGGCAATGGCGCCGAGCGGGGCGCCCGCGGCCCGGGCGCCGCCGCGCAGCACGGCGTCCAGCAGGGCGCGGCCGGGGTGGGGCGAGGCGCCGTCCGCCGCGATGCTGCGGGACAGGGATCGCAGGCGCTGGGAGAATTCGAGCTGCCGCAGCTCCTCGCGCGGGGCGGTGCCGACATGGGAGTCCGTGCCGATGGCGACGGCGCCCCCTGCCCCGGCGAAGGCCGGCAGGTCGAAGGTTCCGTCGCCGAGGGAGGCCTCGGTGGTCGGGCAAAGGCCGGCCACGGCGCCGCTGCGGGCGAGGCCCCGGCTTTCCTCCCCGGTCAGGTGCGTGCTGTGGATGAGGCACCAGCGCGCATCCACGGCCATGTTGGCCAGCAGCCATTCCACCGGGCGGGCGCCGGTGGCGGCAAGGCATTCCTCGACCTCGCGCAACTGCTCGGCGGCGTGGATGTGGATGGGGCCGGGGTGATCCGCGAAATGCGCGAGCATGGCGGGGGTGACGGCGCGCAGCGAGTGCGGCGCGATGCCGAGGCGGGCGCGCGGCATCTCGCGCACGGCCTCCGCGCAGCGGGCGAGGATCGCCTCGAACCCGTCGATGTCGTTCAGAAAGGGGCGCTGTCCCGGGCTGGGCGTGGCGCCGAAGATGCCGCCGTGGCGGTAGAGGCTGGGCAGCAGCGTGAGCCCGATGCCGGTGGCCCGCGCGGCCGCGAGGTGGCGCAGCGACATCTCCGCCCGGTCGGCATAGGGCGTGCCGTCCGGCTGGTGGTGCAGGTAGTGGAACTCGGCGAGGTGGGTGAAGCCGTGCTCCAGGCACTCGACCTGGAGCTGGGCGGCCACCGCCTCGGCGTCGTCGGGGGTGAGCCGGGCGACGAAGCGGTACATCGTTTCCCGCCAGGTCCAGAAGCTGTCGCGTCCGGCAGGCGAGCGCCGTTCGGCGGCGCCGGCCATGGCGCGCTGGAAGGCGTGGGAGTGGATGTTCGGCACGCCCGGGATCACGTGCCCGGGCAGGCGCTCGGCGCCCTCCGGCGGGGCGGTGTCCGGCAGGGCGGCGATGACCGTGCCGCCGGCATCCGCGCGGATGGTGACGTCGCGCGCCCAGCCGCCGGGCAGCAGGGCCTGGGCCGCGTGAAAGACGGTCATGCGCCGGACTTCGGCACCGCAAGCGGCAGGCCCTCGCCCGGCGGGCTGGCGGCGGCGTCCAGCAGGGAGAACCCGCCGGGCGCGGTGGGGAGCAGTTCGGGCACCGCCGCGGCGGGATTGGGCGCCCAGGCGACGCGCTGGAGGTAGGTGGACAGGAAGCGGCGGAGGCGTGGCTCGGCGGCGTCGCGGAACACGGATCTCGCGGGGCCGTCCACCAGGACCTTGCCGTGGTCCAGGAACACCGCGCGGCTCGCGACGGAGGCGACGAAGCCCATCTCGTGCGAAACGACGAGCATGGTCAGGCCGGTTTCGGCGAGGCCGCGGATCACGTCGAGCACCTCCGTCGTCAGTTCCGGGTCGAGGCTCGCGGTCGGCTCGTCGAACAGGATGAGGCGGGGTTCCACCGCAAGGGTCCGCGCGATGGCCACGCGCTGCTGCTGGCCGCCGGAAAGCTGCGCGGGCCTCCTGTCGGCGAGCTTGAGCAGGCCGACGCGGTCGAGCATGGCGCGGGCGCGCTCCGCCGCCTCCGCGCGCGGCTTCCTCAGCGCCAGCCGCAGGGCAAGCGCCACGTTCTCCTGCGCCGTCAGGTGCGGCCAAAGGTTGAACTGCTGGAACACCATGCCGACCGTGCCGTCGCCCGGCATGGGCACCCGCCCTTCCACCAGAACGCGGCCGCCGGTGAGGGGATCGAGGCCCGCGATGCAGCGGAGCAGCGAGGACTTGCCGGAGCCGCTGGGGCCGATCAGCCCGACCACCTCGCCCTTCTGCACGGACAGGTCGATGCCGCCCAGGATCTGCGTGTCGCCGACGCGGCGCTCCAGCTTCTCGGCGAGCAGAAAGGGTGGGGTCATCGCAGGGTCCTCACGCGGTGCCGAGGGTGGCGCGGGCAATGCCGCGCTCGAGCCGGCGCGCGGCATGGGCGGTGAGCTCCACCAGCAGCCAGTAGCTGAGCGCCAGCGCCGTCATGGTCTGGGCGAAGGCGAAGGTGGCGCTGCCGACGCCGGACACGGTGAAGGTGAGTTCCGGCACGGTGATGATGGAGAGGATGGCGGTTTCCTTGATCAGGATCACCGCGAGGTTGGCCAGGGCGGGCAGAACCGAGAGCGCCATCTCCGGCAAAAGGATCCGGGCGATGATCTGGCGCGTGTCCAGGCCCAGCAGCCGTGCCGCTTCCGTGTGGCCGGCCGGGATGGCGGCGAAGCCGGCGCGGAACACCTCGCTGAAATAGGCGGCCGCATAGACCGAGAGCGCGAGCCAGCCGGCGAGGATGGGCGTCAGGTCCAGCCCGATGAAGGGGCCGCCGTAGTAGAGCAGGAAGGCCTGCACCACGAAGGGCACGCCGCGCACGGTCTCCACCATCGCGAGCAGCAGAGCGTTGACCGGGCGCGGGCCGAAATGGCGGGCGCATGCGACGAGCACGCCGGCCACGAGGCCGGTGGCGACGGAGGCGAGCCAGATGCCCACCGTCAGCGGCAGCCCGCGCGCGACGGCCCAGAGGGTTTCCGCGACGATGCTCACGCGCGCCGCCGGCCGCGGAAGGCCGCCATGATGGTGAAGTTGATGACGAGGTAGATGGCGCCGCAAAGCGCGTAGGATTGCAGCGGCATGAAGGTGCTCGACGCCAGGGCCTGCGAGGTGCGCGTCAGTTCGAGGATTCCGACCAGGGAGATGAGGGAGGAGGCCTTGAGGATCATGATCGCCTCCCCCACCAGTGCCGGGCGCATCGCCTGGGCGGCGATGGGCAGGCGGATGCGGAGAAAGGCCTGGGTGCGGGTGAGGCCCAGCAGGCGGGCGGCCTCCACCGTGCCGGGCGGCACGAGGGCCAGGCCGCCGCGCAGGATCTCGGCGGCATAGGCGGCGCAGCAGAGGGCGAGCGTGCCGACCGCCGCGACGATGGCGGGGATGTCGAGCCCGAGAAAGGGCAGCGCGTAGTAGGCGAGCAGGAGCTGCACCAGCAGCGGCACGCCGCGGAAGAAGCTGATGTAGAGGGCCGCGAAGGCACGGAGGCCGCGCGCGCGGGCGGTGGAGGCGGCCGCGATCGCCGCCCCCACCGCGAAGCCGAGCGCGATGGCGGCGAGCGACACCGCCACCGTGGCCACCGCGCCGCGCATCAGCGCGGGCAGGGCCTCCTGGATGAAGGCCCAGTCCATGTCAGATGTCCATGTCAGACCGTGGGCACGGGCACGGTGTCGGGCGTGTCGAAGGCCTGGCCGAACCACTTGGTCTGCAGGGCGCTCAGGCGGCCGTCGTTGCGCATCTTCACGATGGCGGCGTCCACCGCATCGAGCAGCGGGGCGGAGTCCGCGTCCTTGCGGCCGATGTAGCCGAAGTAGGACTTCGCGCCGAAGGGCGGCTGCACCACCGAGAAGACGTTGGGGCGCTGCTTCGCGACATAGGCGATGTTGGGCAGCGAGTTGGCGACGGCGACGACCCGCCCGGCCGCGAGGTCGGCATAGGCCTCGGAGAAGGACTGGTATTCCCGGATCGGCGGCGTGGTGCCCGGCAGCGTCGCCACGAAGGCCTGGAACTGGGCGAGCTGCGCGGTCGCCGTCGCGCAGCCGAGCTGCTTGCCCGCGATGTCCTGCGGCTTTGTGATGCCGGACTCGCTCGTGCGCTTCAGCAGGGCGACGGTGGCCTCGGCGACGGGCACGGTGAAGCGGTAGCGCTCGGAGCGCGCCCGGGTGATGGTGGCGGGGCCGCCGACCAGGTCGTAGCGGCTGGCCTCCAGGCCCGGCAGCACGGCGGGCCAGGGAAGGTCCTGGAAGGTGATCTTCACGCCCAATTCCTTGCCGACCTCGGCGAAGAGCTCCGCGTTCAGGCCCACTTGCTTGCCCCCCTCGGTGAAGTCGAAGGGGGCGAAGTGCATCTCCGTGGCGATGATCAGCTCGCCGGCGCGCTTGGCCTTATCCAGGTTGTTGGCGGCCGCGCGGCGGATGTTCGCCACGGCCAGGCCGGTGCCGAGGGTGGCGGCGCCGAGGCCGCGGCGGGTGAGGATCATTCGGTTCTCTCCTTGGAAGCAGGGTGGGTCGGTGATGCGATCGTGACGGGGACCAGGCGGGCGCGCCAGCGGCGCCGAACTTGACATGACAGGTTATGAACGTAAGCATCCCCGGGCGGGCTCGGCAAGCATCCTTCCCGGCCTGGCGAGGAGGCGACGCGCATGGTCGGACAGGTCTCTCTTCCCGTGATCGATGTTTCCGGACTGAACGCGGGTTCAGCAAACGCCGTGCCGCAAGTGGCGGCTGCGATCCGGGCGGCCTGCACCGGGCCGGGCTTCTTCTATGTTTCGGGGCACGGCGTGCCGGAGCCGGTGATCGCGGACGTCGTGGCGGCCGCGCGCGACTTCTTCCACCTGCCGGCCGAGACGAAGGCGCGGGTGCGTGCCAACGCCCGGCACCGCGGCTGGCACGCCATGGGCGGCGCGCTGATGGAGGGCGCGAAGCACGCGGACCGGAAGGAGTTCTTCTCGATCGGCCTGGAACTGCCGGAGGACGATCCGGCGGTGCTGGCGGGCGAGCCGCTTCGGGGACCGAACCAGTGGCCGGATTTCGCCCCTGCGCTGCGCCCGGCCATGTCGGCCTATTACGACGCCATGCTGGGGCTCGGCGGGCGGTTGATGCGGGCGGTGGCGGTGAGCCTCGGGCTGGAGGAGGAGTTCTTCGCGCCGCGCTACCGCAAGCCGCTGCAGCGGACGCAGGCCATCTTCTACCCGCCGCAGGAGGTGGGCGCGGAGGAGGAGATCTTCGGCCTGGCGCCGCACACGGATTTCGGCTGCGTGACGCTGCTCTGGCAGGACAGCAACGGCGGGCTGCAGGTGCGGGAGCGGCAGAGCGGCGGGTGGATCGACGCCCCTCCCCTGCCCGGCACGCTGGTGGTGAACGTGGGCGACCTGCTGGGGCGCTGGAGCAACGACCGCTTCGCCTCCACCCCGCACCGGGTGGTGAACCGCAGCGGTCGGGAGCGGATGTCCATCGCGACCTTCCACGATCCGGACTTCGGCGCGGTGATCGACCCGCGGGAACTGGGCACGGCCGAGGGCGAGGCGCGCTACGAGCCGATCACGGCGGGGCAGCATATCCTGAACCGCTTCGACCAGGCCTTCGGCTACCGCAAGACCGTCATGGCCGCGGGCTGAACCCCGTGCCCGACGGCGGCGCGCCCAAGCCCCGCTACGAGGCGGTGAAGGAATTCGTGCTGTCGCGCATCGCCTCCGGCGAATGGGCGGTGCACGCGCGCATCCCCAGCGAGAACGAGCTGGGGCCGATGCTGGGCGTCTCCCGCATCACGGTGAACCGCGCCTTCGCGGAGCTGGCGCGGGACGGGCGGCTGCGGAAGGTGCCGGGGGTCGGCACCTTCGTGGCGCCAAGACTGGATGCCGGAAAGCCGCGCATGGGGCTGACGAGCATCGAGAGCATTGCGGAGGAGATCCGCGGGCGCGGGATGGAATGGTCCTGCGAGGTGCTGGCGCTGGGCGCGGCCACGCTGACCGACGAGGCGGCGGACGCGCTGGGGCTGCCGCGCGGCGGGCGGGTGCCGGCCTCGATGATCCTGCACAAGGGCGACCTGCTGCCGATCCAGCTGGAGGAGCGCTTCATCCAGCCGGGCTACGCGCCCGGCTACGGCGCGCAGGACTTCTCCGCCCGCACCACCTACGACTTCCTGCGCGAGGTCGGCGAGGTGACGGAGATGGAGCAGGCCGTTTCCGCCATCCTGCCGGACGAGAACCTCGCGCGGCTGCTGGAGGTGGGGCCGCGCGACCCCTGCCTGGTGATCCGCCGCCGCACCTTCCGCCGCGGCGAGGCCACGACCTTCTCGCGCCTCACCCAGCCCGCCAGCCGCTTCGAGCTTTCCGGACGCTACCGGATGCAGGACGGGCCGGGCGGGCACTACAGCCTCTGAGGAAACGCATGAGCGACAACGCACGCTTCCGCAACGCGCCGGCCATCCGGGCCGCGCGGGGGAGCCAGCTTTCCGCGCGCCACTGGGTGACGGAGGCGCCGCTGCGGATGCTGATGAACAACCTGGACGACGAGGTGGCGGAGAACCCGGGTGCGCTGGTGGTTTATGGCGGCATCGGGCGCGCGGCGCGGGACTGGCGCAGCTACGAGATGATCTGCGACGTGCTGCGCCGGCTGGACAACACGCAGACGCTGCTGGTGCAGTCCGGCAAGCCCGTCGGCGTGTTCGAGACGCATGCGGACGCGCCGCGGGTGCTGATCGCCAACTCCAACATCGTGCCGGCCTGGGCGACCTGGGAGAAGTTCAACGCGCTCGATCGCGCGGGGCTGATGATGTACGGGCAGATGACCGCGGGGTCCTGGATCTACATCGGATCGCAGGGAATCGTGCAGGGGACCTACGAGACCTTCGCGGAGGCCGGGCGGCAGCATTTCAGGGGCGACCTGTCGGGGCGCTGGATCCTCACGGGGGGGCTCGGCGGCATGGGCGGCGCGCAGCCGCTGGCGGGGGTCTTCGCGGGGGCCTCGGTGCTGGCGGTGGAGTGCCAGCCGAGCCGCATCGAGAAGCGGCTGGAGACGCGCTACCTGGACCACCGGGCGGACGACCTCGACACGGCGCTGGCGATGATCCGGCGCGCCTCCGACGAGAAGCGCGCGATCAGCGTGGGGCTGCTGGGCAACGCGGCGGAGGTGTTCCCGGAGCTGGTGCGGCGCGGCGTGGTGCCGGACATCGTGACGGACCAGACCAGCGCGCATGATCCCTCCAACGGCTACCTGCCGGCGGGGTGGACGCTCGATGAGTGGCACGCGAAGCGGGAGAGCGATCCGCGCGCGGTGGCGGCCGCGGCCAAGCGCAGCATGGTGGCGCATGTCCAGGCCATGCTGGACTTCAAGCGCATGGGCGCGGTGGTCATGGATTACGGCAACAACATCCGGCAGATGGCGCAGGACGAGGGGCTTGCCGACGCCTTCGGCTTTCCCGGCTTCGTGCCGGCCTATATCCGGCCGCTGTTCTGCCGGGGCGTCGGGCCCTTCCGCTGGGCGGCCCTCTCGGGCGATCCCGAGGACATCCGCCGGACGGATGCCAAGGTGCGGGAGGTGTTCCCGGACGATCCGCACCTGCACCGCTGGCTGGACATGGCGCAGGCGCGCATCGCCTTCCAGGGCCTGCCCGCGCGCATCTGCTGGGTGGGGCTGGGGGACAGGCACCGGCTGGGCCTGGCCTTCAACGAGATGGTGGCGCGCGGGGAGCTGTCGGCGCCCGTGGTGATCGGGCGGGACCATCTGGATTCAGGGTCGGTCGCGTCGCCCAACCGGGAGACGGAGGCGATGCTGGACGGGTCGGACGCGGTGTCGGACTGGCCGCTGCTGAACGCGCTTCTGAACACGGCCTCGGGCGCGACCTGGGTTTCGCTGCACCATGGCGGCGGCGTGGGCATGGGCTATTCGCAGCATGCGGGCATGGTGATCGTGGCGGATGGCACGCCGGATGCGGCGCGGCGGCTGAAGCGGGTGCTGTGGAACGACCCGGCAACGGGTGTGATGCGCCACGCCGACGCGGGCTACGACGCGGCCAAGGAATGGGCGCGGGAGAAGGGGCTGGACCTGCCGATGGTGGGGCCGTGATCCCGCCGGGCGAGGCGACGCTCGCCGCGCTGCGGGCGGTGATGGAGGGGGCGCCGCTGGCCTTGGAGGAAGGGTGGCGCGATCAGGTGCGGGCCAGCCATTCGGCGCTGGCCGGGCGGCTGCGCGCGGGCGAGGTGATGTATGGTGTGAACACCGGCTTCGGGAAGCTGGCGGGCACGCGGATCGCGCCGGATGACCTCGTGCGGTTGCAGCTCAACCTGATCCGCTCCCATGCCTCGGGCGTTGGGGAGCCCCTGCCCCGACCCGTGGTGCGGCTGGTGCTGGCGCTGAAGGCGCTGTCGCTGGCACGCGGCGCCTCGGGCGTGCGGGAGGAAACGGTCGAGGCGCTGCTGGCGCTGCTGGAGGCCGATGCGCTGCCGGTGATCCCCGCGCGCGGCTCCGTCGGCGCCTCGGGGGATCTGGCGCCGCTGGCCCACCTGTCCATGGTGCTGATCGGCGAGGGCGAGGCGCATCTGGGCGGGGTGGTGGTGCCGGGAGCGGAGGCGCTGGCGGCGGCCGGGCTGTCGCCGCTGCCGCTGGGGCCGAAGGAGGGGCTGGCGCTGCTGAACGGCACACAGGTTTCCACGGCCATCGCCCTGTCGGCGCTGTTCCTGGCGCGGGACCTGTTCGGCACGGCGCTCGTGTCGGGCGCGATGAGCACGGAGGGGGTGCGGGGCTCCGATACGCCCTTCGATCCGCGCATCCACGCCCTGCGCGGGCAGCCCGGGCAAATCCGGGTGGCGGCCGCCCTGCGCGGCCTGATGGCGGACAGCGCCATCCGCGAGAGCCACCGCCGGGACGATCCGCGCGTGCAGGACCCCTATTCCATCCGCTGCCAGCCGCAGGTGATGGGCGCCTGCCTCGATGCGCTGGACCACGTCGCCCTGGTGCTGGAGCGGGAGGCGAACGCGGTGACGGACAACCCGCTGGTGACGGCGGAGGGTGAGGTGCTGTCGGGCGGCAACTTCCACGCCGAGCCCGTGGCCTTTGCGGCGGACCATCTGGCGCTGGCCTTGGCCGAGATCGGCGCCCTGGCGGAGCGGCGCATCGCGCTGCTGACGGACCCGGCGCTGTCGGGGCTGCCGGCGTTCCTGGTGCGCGACGGCGGGCTGAATTCCGGCTTCATGATCGCGCAGGTGACGGCGGCGGCGTTGGCGAGCGAGCAGAAGTCGCTCGCGCATCCCCGCAGCGTGGACAGCCTGCCGACCTCGGCCAACCAGGAGGACCATGTGAGCATGGCCACCGGAGCGGCGCTGCGGCTGCTGCCGATGGCGCGGAACCTGCGCGACATCCTGGCGATCGAGCTGCTGGCGGCGTCGCAGGCGATGGAGTTCCACCGGCCGCTGCGGTCCTCGCCCCCGCTGGAGGTGGCGCATGGGCTGGTGCGGAGGGTGGCGGGCCCCTGGGAGGCCGACCGCTTCATGGCGCCGGACATCGCGCGCGTCGCGGGGCTGGTGGCGGAAGGGCGCTTCGCGGCGCTGTCCGATGGCTGAGTTCGACCGGGTGTGGGTCGGCGCCCGGCTCTGCACCATGGCGGAGGGGCTGGGCGTGGTGCCCGATGGCGCGGTGGCCGCGAAGGACGGGCGGATCGCCTGGGTGGGACCGCGCGCCGCGCTGCCCGCGCATGGGGCGCCGGAGGTGGATTGCGGCGGCGCCTGGATCCTGCCGGGGCTGGTGGACTGCCACACCCACCTGGTGTTCGGCGGCAACCGCGCGGCCGAGTTCGAGCGGCGGCTGGCCGGCGCCACCTATGAGGAGATCGCGCGCGAGGGCGGCGGCATCCTTTCCACCGTGCGGGCGACGCGCGCGGCGGGGGAGGACGAACTGCTGGCGGCCGCCCTGCCCCGGCTGGACGCGCTGCTGGCCGAGGGCGTGACCACCGTGGAGGTGAAGTCCGGCTACGGGCTGGAGTTCGAGGCGGAGCGGCGGATGCTGCGGGCGGCGCGCGCGCTGGGGGAGGCGCGGGCGGTCTCGGTGTGCACGAGCTTTCTCGGCGCCCACGCGGTGCCGCCGGAATACCGGGGCCGGCAGGGGGATTACGCCGCCGCCGCCGCCGCGATGATCGGTCCACTCGCCGATGAAGGGCTGGTGGATGCCGTGGATGCCTTTTGCGAGCGGATCGCCTTCACATCAGCGGAAACGGCGGCGTTGTTCGAGCGGGCGCGGGCGCGGGGCCTGCCGGTGAAGCTGCACGCGGACCAGTTGAGCGACGGCGGCGGCGCGGCGCTGGCCGCGCGCTTCGGGGCGCTCTCGGCTGATCACCTGGAGCACGCATCGGGCGAGGGGCTGGCGGCCATGGCGGCGGCGGGCACGGTGGCGGTTCTGCTGCCGGGCGCGACCTATTTCATCCGCGAGGAACGGCAGCCCGACATCGCGGCGATGCGCGCGGCGGGGCTGCGGATGGCGGTGGCCACCGACATGAACCCGGGCTCCTCCCCGGCGCGCTCGCTGCTGCTGATGCTGAACATGGCCTGCACGCTGTACCGGCTGACGGTGGAGGAGGCGCTGCTGGGCGTGACGCGCCACGCGGCGGCGGCCCTGGGGATGGCGGACCGCGGCGTGCTGGCGCCGGGGATGCGGGCCGACCTGGCGATGTTCCGCGTGGGGTCGCCCGCGGAGCTTTGCTACTGGATGGGCGGCAATCCCTGCATCGGGCGGGTGGTGGCGGGGCGGGACGCCTAGGCGCGGCTTGCCAGCCCTGGGCCCGCGCCCTTTCCTTGGCGCGGGGGGACCATGATCGACAAGCTCGCATTCCTGGTCGCGGTGGCGCGGGAGCGGAACTTCCGCCGCGCGGCGGAGGCCTGCGGGGTCGCGCAGCCCACGCTTTCCGCGGGGATCAAGCAGCTCGAGGCGGAACTGGGCGCGCTGCTGGTGCACCGTTCCTCCCGCTTCCAGGGGCTGACGGCGGAGGGGGAGAAGGCGGTCGAATGGGGCAAGCGGCTGCTGGCCGACGTGCGCTCCATGCGGCAGGACCTGCAGGCGGCGCAGGGTGGGCTGAGCGGGCACCTGCGGATCGCGGTGATCCCCACCGCGCTGGCCATGGTGCCGGCCCTGACGCTCGCCTGCCGCCGGCGGCATCCGGGCATCCGCTTCACCATTCTCTCGCAGACATCGCTCGGAATCCTCGGGATGCTGGAGAACCTCGAGGCCGATGCGGGCATCACCTATATCGGCAACGAGCCGCTGGGGCGGTTGCGGAGCGTCGCGCTGCAGACGGAGCGCTACCGGCTGGTGGTGCCGGCGGGATCGACCTGGGCGGGGCGCGACGCCGTCGCCTGGGCGGAGCTCGCGGGGCAGCCGCTCTGCCTGCTGACGCCGGACATGCAGAACCGGCGCATCATGGACCGGCTGATGCAGCAGGCGGGGGTGGAGCCCGTGGCCACCGTGGAATCCAACTCCATCGTCACGCTGATCGCCCATGTGCGCAGCGGCGGCTGGATGACGGTGCTGCCGGAAAGCGTGGCCGGCACGCTGGGATCGGCGGCGGGGCTGCACGCCATTCCCCTGGTTTCGCCCGAGGCCGAGTACCGGGTCGGGCTGGTGGTGCCGCCGCACGATCCCGCGCCGCCCCTGACCGAGGCCCTGCTGGCCGCGGCCCGGGAGGTGGCGGCCGGGCGCGGGATGGCTTGATAGGTTTTCGCGATCGCAGCACGGGACCGGCGCCTTGATCCAACGGGGAAGCGATGCGCGAATGAACCGCAAGCAACGAAGAACCGTCCCTCCGAAGCATGACGCCGCCGCCTGCCGCTCCCTCCTCCTCCACCGCGACGCCGCACTGGGACGGCGCGCTCGCCCGCGGCATCATCGCGGAACAGGCCAGCCTGGAGGGGGCGATGCTGCCGATCCTGCATGCCCTGCAGGAGGAGTTCGGCTGCGTGCCGCACGAGGCGGTGCCGCTGGTGGCCGATGCGCTGAACCTGTCCCGTGCCGAGGTGCATGGCGTCGTCAGCTTCTACCACGACTTCCGCGCCCGCCCGCCGGGCCGGCACGTGCTGAAGCTGTGCCGGGCCGAGGCCTGCCAGGCGATGGGGGCGGAGGCGGTCTCGGCCGGGTTGATGCGCCGCCTGGGCGTGGAATGGCACGGCACCACGGCGGATGGCAGCCTGACTCTGGAGCCGGCCTTCTGCCTCGGGCTTTGCGCCTGCGCCCCGGCGGCGCTGCTGGACGGCGAGCCGTTGGCGCGGCTGGACGAGGCGGTGCTCGAGAACGTGGTGGCGGAGGCGCGGCGCGCATGATGCGGGTTTTCCTGCCGCAGGATGCCGCCGCGCTGGCGCTGGGCGCCGAGGCCGTGCTGCGAGCGCTGCGGGCGGAAGCCGCGCGGCGGGGCGTGGCGCTGGAGGTGGTGCGGACGGGGTCGCGCGGCGCCGTCTGGCTGGAGCCGCTGCTGGAGGTGGAGACCGCGGCGGGTCGCATCGGCTACGGGCGGGTGCGCGCGGGGGACGTGGCCGGGCTGTTCGAGGCGGGCTTGCCGGAGGGCGGCGCGCACCCGCTGCGGATCGGGCGTCCGGAGGAGCATCCCTGGTTCGCCGGGCAGACACGGCTGACCTTCGCGCGGTGCGGCGTGGTCGATCCGGCCTCGGCGGAGGACTACGCGGCGCATGGCGGCTTCGCGGGGCTGCGCCGGGCGCTGTCGATGAGCGGCGAGGCGATCGTCGATGCGGTGAAGCTGTCCGGCCTGCGCGGGCGCGGGGGCGCGGGGTTCCCGACGGGGATCAAGTGGAACACCGTGCGGCTGGCGGAGGCGGAGCGGAGATACGTCGTCTGCAACGCGGACGAGGGCGACAGCGGCACCTTCGCCGACCGGATGCTGATGGAGGGCGATCCCTTCTCGCTGATCGAGGGCATGGCGATCGCGGGCGTCGCGGTGGGGGCGGGCAAGGGCTACGTCTACACGCGTTCCGAATACCCGCACGCGGTTCGGGCCATGCGGACTGCGATCGTGGCGGCGCGGCGGGCGGGGTGGCTGGGGGAGAACATCCAGGGCTCGGGCCGTTCCTTCGACATGGAGGTGCGCGTCGGCGCCGGGGCTTACATCTGCGGCGAGGAAACCTCGCTGCTGAACTCGCTGGAGGGCAAGCGCGGCGTGGTGCGCGCCAAGCCGCCGCTGCCGGCGGTGGAGGGGCTGTTCGGCAGGCCGACCGTGGTGAACAACGTGCTGTCGCTCGCCGCCGTGCCATGGATCATGGCGCACGGGGCGGAGGCCTATGCGGCGTTCGGCACGGGGCGGTCGCTGGGCACGCTGGCGGTGCAGATCGCGGGCAACGTGCGCCGTGGCGGGCTGGTGGAACTGCCCTTCGGGCTGCCGCTGCGCGCGGTGATCGAGGAATGGGGCGGCGGCACCGCGACGGGGCAACCGTTCCGCGCGGTGCAGGTGGGCGGGCCGCTGGGAGCGTATTTCCCCGAAAGCCTGCTCGATACGCCAATGGATTACGAGGCCTTCGCGCAGGCGGGCGGGCTGCTCGGGCATGGCGGGGTGACCGTGTTCGACACCGGCGTGAACCTGTCCCGCCAGGCGCGCTTCGCCTTCGAGTTCTGCGCGGCCGAGAGCTGCGGCAAGTGCACGCCGTGCCGCATCGGCGCCGTGCGCGGCGTGGAGGTGATCGACCGCATCGCGGCGGGCGTGGATGTGGCACGCAACTTCGCCGTGCTGGACGACCTGCTGGAGGTGATGACCGATGCTTCGCTCTGCGCGATGGGCGGGCTGACGCCCATTCCCGTCGGCAGCGCGCTCAAGCATTTCCCCCAAGGATTTCGACGCGGCCCGCGGCATGCCGCAGGCGGCGGAATAAGGGAGCGGGACGGATGCCCCTGATCCAGGAAACCGACTACGGCACGCCGATCCGGGTGGCTGACCACACGGTGACGCTGACGATCGACGGGCAGGCGGTGGCGGTGCCCAAGGGCACCTCCGTCATGGCGGCGGCGATGACGCTGGGGACCAAGGTTCCCAGGCTCTGCGCCACTGACAGCCTGGAACCCTTCGGGTCCTGCCGGCTCTGCCTCGTGCAGATCGAGGGGCGGCGGGGCTTCCCGGCCTCCTGCACCACGCCGGCCGAGGCCGGAATGGTCGTGCACACGCAGAACGAGGCCATCGCGAAGCGGCGCCGGGGGGTGATGGAGCTCTACATCTCCGACCACCCGCTGGATTGCCTGACCTGCTCGGCCAATGGCGACTGCGAGCTGCAGGACATGGCGGGCGCGGTGGGGCTGCGGGAGGTGCGCTACGGCCAGGAGGGCGCGAACCACCTCGATGCGCCCAAGGACGAGAGCAACCCGTACTTCACCTTCGAGGCGTCCAAGTGCATCGCCTGCTCGCGCTGCATCCGGGCCTGCGAGGAGGTGCAGGGGACCTTCGCGCTGACCATGGAGGGGCGCGGGTTCGGGTCCAAGGTGTCGCCGGGCGGCACGGACTTCATGAACTCCGAATGCGTGTCCTGCGGCGCCTGCGTGCAGGCCTGCCCGACGGCGACGCTGAACGAGAAGTCGGTGGTGGCGCTGGGCACGCCCGAGCATTCCGTTGTGACGACCTGCGCCTATTGCGGCGTGGGATGCTCCTTCAAGGCGGAGATGAAGGGCGACCGGCTGGTCCGCATGGTGCCCCACAAGGACGGCAAGGCCAACGAGGGGCATTCCTGCGTGAAGGGGCGCTTCGCCTTCGGATATGCCACCCACAGGGACCGCATCACCAGGCCGATGATTCGCGCGCGGATCACCGATCCCTGGCGCGAGGTGAGCTGGGAGCAGGCGGTGAGCCACGCGGCCTCCGAGTTGCGGCGCATCCAGGCCGAGTACGGGCCGGATGCGATCGGGGGGATCACCTCCTCGCGCTGCACGAACGAGGAGACGTTTCTCGTGCAGAAGATGATCCGGGGGGCCTTCGGGAACAACAACGTCGATACCTGCGCGCGGGTGTGCCACTCGCCGACGGGGTATGGGCTGAAGACCACGCTCGGGACCTCGGCGGGGACGCAGGATTTCGCCTCGGTGGCGGATTCGGACGTGATCCTGGTGATCGGGGCCAACCCGACGGACGGGCACCCGGTGTTCGCCTCGCGCATGAAGCGGCGGCTGCGGGAGGGCGCGCGGCTGATCGTGGCCGACCCGCGGCGCATCGACCTGGTGCGGACGCCGCATGTGCAGGCGGACCACCACCTGCAGCTCCTGCCAGGCACCAACGTGGCGCTGGTGAACGCCATGGCGCATGTGGTGGTGACGGAAGGGCTCGTCGCGGAGGATTACGTCCGCGCGCGCTGCGACCTCGCGGAGTTCGAGAGCTGGGCGCGGTTCATCGCACAGGAACGCAATTCGCCGGAAGCCGCGGAGCCGGTCACGGGCGTGCCCGCCCAGGCCGTGCGGGAGGCGGCTCGGCTCTATGCCACGGGGGGCGCGGCGGCCATCTATTACGGGCTGGGCGTGACGGAGCACAGCCAGGGCTCCACCACCGTGATGGCGATGGCGAACCTCGCCATGGCAACGGGCAACATCGGACGGCCCGGCGCGGGCGTGAACCCGCTGCGCGGGCAGAACAACGTGCAGGGTGCCTGCGACATGGGCTCCTTCCCGCACGAATTCTCCGGCTACCGCCACGTGTCGGACGACGCGACGCGGGAGATGTTCGAGGCAATCTGGGGCGTGCCGCTCTCGGCCGAGCCGGGGCTGCGCATTCCCAACATGCTCGACGAAGCCGTGGGCGGGCGCTTCAAGGGGCTGTTCGTGCAGGGGGAGGACATCGCGCAGTCCGACCCCGACACGAAGCACGTGACGGCCGGGCTGGCTGCGATGGAATGCGTCATCGTGCAGGACCTGTTCCTGAACGAGACGGCGAAATACGCGCATGTCTTTCTGCCGGGATCTTCCTTCCTGGAGAAGGACGGGACCTTCACCAATGCGGAGCGCCGCATCAACCGCGTGCGCCGCGTGATGGCGCCGCTGGGCGGGCTGGCGGACTGGGAGGGGGTGATGGCGCTCTCGAACGCGCTGGGCTTCCCCATGGCCTACCGCCATCCCGGCGAGGTCATGGACGAGATCGCGCAGCTGACGCCGACCTTCGCGGGCGTGTCCTACGCCAGGCTGGAGGAGGTCGGCTCCCTCCAGTGGCCCTGCAACGAGGACGCGCCGCTGGGCACGCCGATGATGCACGTGGATCGCTTCGTGCGCGGCAAGGGCCGCTTCATGATCACGGAATTCGTGCCGACGGACGA
The DNA here is from genome assembly GCF_042433125.1 of Muricoccus vinaceus. Taxonomy (NCBI): domain Bacteria; kingdom Pseudomonadati; phylum Pseudomonadota; class Alphaproteobacteria; order Acetobacterales; family Roseomonadaceae; genus Muricoccus; species Muricoccus vinaceus. The sequence goes on from NZ_JBHLVZ010000002.1 coordinate 766,440, forward strand.
GCGCACGGGCGTGAACTTCCCGCTGATACTGACCACCGGGCGCATCCTGTCCCAGTACAACGTGGGCGCGCAGACGCGGCGGACGGAGAACAGCCGCTGGCACGCCGAGGACGTGCTGGAGATCCATCCCTTCGACGCCGAGCTGCGCGGTATCCGGGAGGGGGAGCTGGTTTCGCTGGAGAGCCGTTCGGGCGACATCGCCCTGCGGGCACGGATCAGCGAGCGGATGCAGCCCGGGGTGGTCTACACGACCTTCCACCATGCCTCCACGGGGGCGAACGTCATCACGACCGACTACTCGGACTGGGCGACGAACTGCCCGGAATACAAGGTGACGGCGGTGCAGGTGCGGCGCACCAACCGGCCCTCCGCCTGGCAGGAGGATTTCGCCGAGGGCGAGGCGACCATGAAGCGCGTGGCGAGGCTGGATGTCCCTGCCGCCGAGTAGCCGCGCGGCGGAGGCGCTGGTGGTGGGGACGGATGGCAGCATCCGCACGGCGGCGCGCGCCGTTCCGGAGGAGGTGCCGGTCAGCCTGGTTTATTCCACCGTGCCTTTTGCGGTGATGATGCTGACGCCGTCGGACCTCGAGGATTTCGCCTACGGCTTCAGCCTGACCGAGGGGATCGTCGCCGGTGCCGCCGGGATCCGGGAGGTTTCGGTGGAGGCGGAGGAGCGCGGGCTGCGGCTGGCGATCCGGCTGGCGCCCTCGGATCTCACGGCGCATCTGTCGCGGCGGCGCTCCATCGCGGGCCGCACGGGCTGCGGCCTCTGCGGGATCGAGGACCTGGACCAGATGCCGCGGGCCGCGCCGCCCGCGGGCCCCGCGCCCGCCATCGACGTGGCCGCCATCCGCCGCGCGCTTTTGGCGCTGGAGGAGGCGCAGCCCCTGAACGACGAGACGCGCGCCGTGCACGCGGCCGCCTTCGCCACGGGCACGGGCGCGCTGCGGCTGGTGCGCGAGGATGTCGGGCGGCACAACGCACTGGACAAGCTGGCGGGCGCGCTGATGCGCCAGGGCATCGCGGCGGCGGAGGGCTTCGTGATCGTGACCAGCCGCTGCTCCTTCGAGCTGGTGGAGAAGGCGGCGGCGATCGGGGCGCGCACGCTGGTCGCGATCTCCGCGCCCACCGCCCTGGCGCTCGACCGCGCGCGGGCGCTGGACATGAACCTGGTGGCCGTCGCGCGGCGGGACACGGTGGCGGTCTTCCACGGCATGGACCGCGTGGCGGAGGGGTTCCGCGCTTGAGCGGCAACGGGGAACGGCTGGTTCGCATGGCAAACCAGATGGCGGACTTCTTCCGTGCCTATCCGGCCGATGAGGCGCGCGCGGGCATTGCCGACCACATCCAGTCCTTCTGGACGCGTGGGATGCGTGCCGAGCTGCAAGCCCTGGTCCGCGCGGGTGGACAGGGGCTGGATCCGCTGGTGCGCGAGGCCTTCGGCGGCGCGGCCCTGGGGGAGAGCCCGATCCTGAGGGAGACGGGCGGCCCGGAAGAGGTCGGCCCGATGGGAAGCGACGCCGGCTGAGGCGGAGGCGGCAGCGCCGGCGCGCCGGACCGGGGCGCGCCAGGGAGGCCTCTGGCTTTCAGCAGGCCGCCCTCCTGGCCGGTGGCGGGGCGCCGCTCTACATCGGGGGCTCGTCTCGGCAAGGAGCAGCCATGAAGATCACCTGGTTCGGGCATTCGGCCTTCCGCCTCGAATTCGGTTCGGCGGTGGTGCTGATCGATCCCTTCCTCACGGGCAACGCGACCTTCACGGGAACGGTGGAGGAGGCCTCCCGCGGGGCGACGCATGTGGTGCTGACGCATGGGCACGCGGACCATGTGGGCGACACGGTTTCGATCGCGAAGGCGACGGGGGCGAAGCTCGTGACGAATTTCGAGCTGTGCCAGTACCTGGGGCGGCAGGGCGTCGCGGCCACCGACCCCATGAACACGGGCGGCACCACGGACCAGGGCGAGTTCAGCGTTTCCCTGACCATCGCCTTCCATTCCTCGGCGGAGATGGACGCGAACGGGGTGCTGCACCATCTCGGCCTGCCGAACGGGGTGGTGATCACGCCGAAGTCGGGCTCGGAGCCGGTGGTCTACCACATGGGGGACACCGACGTGTTCTCGGACATGGCGATCATCGGGGAGATGTACCGGCCGCGCGTGGCGATGGTGCCGATGGGCGACCGCTTCACCATGGGCGCGCGCGGCGCGGCGCTCGCCATGCGGCGCTTCCTGCCGGAGGTGCCGGTGGTCATCCCCTGCCATTACCGCACCTTCCCGCCGCTCGCGCAGTCGCCCGACGCCTTTCTCAAGGAGATGGGCGACCAGGCCGGGCGCGTGCGGGTGCCCGCGGTGGGGGAAAGCTTCGAGGTCTGACGCGAGGTGGCCGGGGGAGCGCCCTCCCCCGGCCAGTCAGCGGCCGCGGGCGCGCGGGTCCAGCGCGTCCCGCAGTCCGTCGCCGAGCAGGTTGATGGACAGCACCACGAGGAAGATCGCGAGCCCCGGGTAGATCGCCATCCAGGGCGCCTGGGTGAGGAAGCGCTGCGCCGCGTTCAGCATGGAGCCCCAGGACGGGTTGGGCGGCTGCTGGCCGAGGCCGAGGAAGGAGAGCGAGGCCTCGGCGATGATGGCTTCCGCGATGGCGAGGGTTGCCTGCACCAGCAGGGGCGGGACGATGTTGGGCAGGACATGCGCGAGCGCGATGCGCCAGGGCGGGTTGCCCAGCGCGCGGGCGGCCTCCACCCATTCCGTCGATTTCGCTTCCATCGCCATGCCGCGCGCGAGGCGCACGAAGATGGGGCTGGCGGAGATGGCGATGGCCAGCATCGCGTTCTCCAGCGCCGGGCCGAGGAAGGCGGCGAGGGCGATGGCGAGGATCAGGAAGGGCACCGAGAGCATGGCGTCGGTGACGCGGGAGATGATCGTGTCCACCCAGCCGCCCGCGAGGCCCGCCAGCAGGCCGAAGGGCACGCCGAGCAGCAGGGCGGCGGTGACCGAGAGACCGCCGGCCATCAGCGAGGCGCGCGAGCCCCAGAGCACGCGGGAGAGCACGTCGCGGCCGTTCTCGTCGGTGCCGAACCAGTGGAGTTCGGAGGGCGGCTTGCGGATGCGCGACCAGGAGGTGGCCACGGGGTCGTAGGGCGCGATCCAGGGGGCCAGCACCGCCGCCAGGATGAAGGCGAGGACGACCACCAGCCCCGCGACGGCCAGGCGGTGGCGCAGGAAGCGCCGCAGGGCGCGGCGGCCGGGGCTGTCGGCGCGCGGGACGGCACGGGCGGTGGTGGCGCTCATGCCGTGCGCAGCCTCGGGTTGATGGCCATGTAGAGCAGGTCCCCCACCAGGGAGAGGGAGACGAAGATGATGGCGGTGACCACCACCACGCCCTGCACCACCGGGTAGTCGCGGTTGAACACGGCGTCCACGATCAGCTTGCCGAAGCCGGGAATGGAGAAGATCTGCTCCGTCAGCACCGCGCCGGCCAGCAAGCGGCCGAGCTCGATGGTGCCGAGGGTGATCACGGGGATCAGGGCGTTGCGCAGCGCGTGGCGGCCGACCACCACGCGCTCGGGCAGGCCCTTGGCGCGGGCGGTGCGGACGTAGTCCTGGCCGAGCGCGCCGATCATCGCCGCGCGGGTGTGGCGCATGAACACGCCGGCGATGCCGCCGCCCAGCACGAAGGCGGGCATGATGGTGGTGGCGAGCGACTGTTGCCAGTCCTCCGTCAGCGGCACGTAGCCGGAGGGCGGCAGCCAGCCGAGCTGCACGCTGAACAGCAGGATCATCATGATCCCCAGCCAGAAGTTGGGCGTGGAGATGCCGGCCAGCGCGATGCCGTTGGCGGCCCAGTCCGCCGGGCGGTCGCGGTAGGCGGCGGAGATGATGCCGGCGGGGACGCCGATCGCGACCGAGATCACGAAGGCCATGAGGCCGAGTTGCAGGGTGACGGGCAGCTTCTCCAGGATCAGCTGCCCCACGGGCTGGCGGATGCGCCAGGAGAAGCCGAGGTCGCCGTGCAGCAGGCGCCAGAGCCAGGCGCCGTACTGCTCCCAGATCGGGCGGTCGAGCATCAGTTCGGCGCGGATCTCGGCCAGCACCTGCGGGTCGCCCCGCTCCTCCCCGGCCATGATGATGGCGGGGTCGCCGGGCATGAGCTGTTGCAGGGCGAAGATCAGGACCGAGAGGATCAGCAGGGTGGGGATGATCTGCCCCAGCCTGCGCAGCAGCCATCCCCACATGATCTAGCGCAGCCGCATGCCCTGGAGGCGGATCATGCCGTCCCCCAGCAGCGTGACGCCCTGGAGGCGCTGGGTGAAGGCGACGAAGAGCCTGGGGTGCCAGAGGAGGCTGCGCGCGCGGTCCCGTGTGAGCGCGATGTCGAAGGCCTGGGCGTAGAGGGTGGCGCGGCGGGCGGTGTCGCCGTCCGCGCGGGTCCGGTCGAGCAGCGCGTCCACCTCGGGGTTGGCATACTTGCCATCGTTCTGGGCGCCGCGGCTGTGGATGAAGGTCCAGACGTTGCCGTCCGGGTCGGGGCGGCCGGACCAGCCGCTGAGATAGGCCTGGAAGTCGCCGCGCGCGCCGGCCTGGAGGGCGGAGGCGAATTCGGTGGCGGCGATGCGCAGCTCGAAGCCGGCCTCGGCCAGCATGGACTGCATGACCTCCGCCACCTGCCGCATCTCCGGGCTGTTGGCGACCATCAGGTCCACCGGGAATGGGGTGCGGACGCCCGCTTCCCGCAGCAGGGCCTTGGCGCGATCGACGTTGCGGGTGGTGACGCGCAGGTCCTTCACGTGCATCGGCGATGCCGGGGGGATGGGTTGCGAGGCGGGGGTGTGCAGGCCCTCGAAGGCGACCTGGTTCAGCGCGTCGCGGTCGATGGCGAGGTCGAAGGCCCGGCGCACGCGCGCGTCCTGGCCGAGCGGCGTCTGGGCGCGGGGACCGCCGCCGATGTTGAAGATCACGTTCCAGTAGCCCTGGCCCTCGGCGGTCACCATGCTCAGCCGCCGGTCGCGGCGGACGGCGGGAACGTCGGCAAGGCTGGTGACCTCGATCAGGTCCATGGTGCCGGATTGCAGGTTGGCCAGGCGCGCGGTGCTGTCCACGATGGGCTGGAAGGTGACGCGGTTGAAGTGGAAGTTCGCGGCGTTCCAGTACTGGGGGAAGCGCTCCAGCACGATCCGGTCCTGGGCCACGCGCTCGACGAAGCGGAAGGGGCCGGCGCAGACGGGGCGGGCGCCGAAGTCGCGGCCGGCGGCCTCGGCGGCTTTGGGGGAGACCATCATGCCCGCGCGGTCGGCGAGCTGGGACAGGAAGGGGGCGGAGGGCTGCTTCAGCCGCAGCCGGACGTTCATGGGGTCCACCACCTCCACGCTCTCGAGGTCGGTGATCTCGCCGCGGCGGAAGCTGCCCTGCATGGTCAGGTGGCGCATCAGGGAATAGCGGACGGCCTCGGCGTCCAGCTTCTCGCCGTCGTGGAAGGTGACGCCCTCGCGCAGCGTGACCAGAAGGGTCTTGGGGTCCTCCCAACGGTAGCCGGTGGCGAGCTGGGGGACGATCTCCAGCCGCTCGTTGGTGTCGAAAAGCTTGTCGCAGAGGCTGGTGAAGACGATGCGGCCCACGAAGGAGCGGGCCAGCGTCGGGTCCATGATGTCGGGGTCCTCGCGCAGGCCGATGCGGAGGTTGGGCAGGTTCGTCGCCTGATTCTGGGCGTGGGCCGCACCCGTGGCGAGGGTGGCCGCGATGGCGAGGGGCGCGAGGAAGCGGGCGTTCATGCGGCGGTTCCGATGGTGGGGGCGGCGAAGAAGGCTTGCAGGCGGGCAAGGCGCTCGCCACCCGAGGGATGCGTGGCGGCGGGCATGGGGGGCAGCGTGTCCTGGAAGTGGCAGGCGGCGCGGTGGGATGGCGTAGCGGCGGTGGCGCCGGCAACGAGGGGCGGGTCCTGCTCGCGGCAGATGGCTTGCGCGTGCGGGCAGCGCGTGTGGAAGCGGCAGGCGGCGGGGGGCGAGATCGGGCTCGGCAGGTCGCCCTGCAGGGGCGGTCCCTTGGGGCCGCCGCCGGGCACCGAGGCCAGCAGGGCGCGGGAATAGGGATGGCGGGGGTTGCCGAAGACCTCCGCTGCCGGGCCTTCCTCCACGATGCGGCCGAGATACATGACCACCACGCGGTCCGCGACGTGGCGCACCACCGCGAGGTCGTGGCTGATGAGCACGAAGGCGAGGCGGAACTCGCGGATCAGGTCCTGCAGCAGGTTGATCACCTGCGCCTGCACGGAAACGTCGAGCGCGCTGACGGGCTCGTCGCCGACGATCAGGCGGGGGCCGCTGGCGAGCGCGCGGGCGATGGCGATGCGCTGGCGCTGGCCGCCGGAGAACTCGTGCGGCCAGCGGTCCGCGTGCTCCGGCCGCAGCCCGACGCGGGAAAGAAGCTCCTGCACGCGGGCGCGTTCCCCCGCGCGCGGCACGATGCCGTGCAGGCGCAGCGGCTCGGCCACCGCCTGCCCCACGGTCATGCGTGGGTCCAGGCTGGCATAGGGGTCCTGGAAGATCATCTGCATGTGCCGGCGCTGCTTGCGAAGCGCGGCGGGCGCCATGGCACGGAGATCGGTGCCGGCGAAGCGGACGCTGCCGGCATCGGGCTCCTCCAGCCGCAGCGCGAGGCGGCCGAGGGTGGATTTGCCGCAGCCGCTTTCCCCGACAACCGCGAGCACCTCGCCCTCCATCACGGAGAGCGAGACGCCGTCCACCGCGCGGACGGCGCCGCGCCGGCGGCCGAGGGCGTCGCGCACGGGGAAGTGGCGGGTGACGCCTTCGAGCTGAAGCAACGGGGCGTCGCTCACGCGGCCTCCAGGATCTGGTCCAGCGGCGCGCGGTGGCAGGCCGCGCGATGGCCGGGGCCGACATCGACCAGCGGGGGCACCGTGTCGCAGACGGCGATGCGGAAGGGGCAGCGGGTCTTGAAGCGGCAGCCCCCGGGCGGGTCGGCGAGGTCGGGCACGGTGCCCTCCACGGTCGCGAGCCGCGTGCCGCGCGGGCCGTCCAGGCGCGGCGCGGCGCCGAGCAGCCCGACGGTGTAGGGGTGCTGGGGGGTGGAGAGCACGCGGGCCGCGGGGCCGGTCTCGGCCACGCGGCCGGCATACATCACCACCACCTCGTCCGCGTGGTCCGCCACCACGCCGAGGTCGTGGGTGATGAGCAGCACGGCGGCGCCGGTTTCGCCGCGCATGTCGTCGAGCAGCGCGAGGATCTGCGCCTGCACCGTGACGTCCAGCGCGGTGGTGGGCTCGTCGGCGATCAGCACGCGCGGGCGGCAGGCCAGCGCCATGGCGATCATCACGCGCTGGCGCATGCCGCCCGAGAGCTGGTGCGGGTATTGCCGGGCGCGGCGCGCGGCCTCGGGGATGCGCACGGCCTCCAGCATGGCGGTGGCGGCCCGGGCGGCCTGGGCGCGGTCCAGGCCCTGGTGCAGGCGCAGCGCCTCCGCCACCTGGTCGCCGGCGGTGAAGACCGGGTTCAGGCTGGTCATCGGCTCCTGGAAGATCATGGCGAGGTCCGAGCCGCGGAGCTTGCGCCGCTCGTCCGGCGGCAGCTCGGCGATCTCGCGGCCTTCCAGGCGGATGGTGCCCTCCACGGTGGCGCTGGGTGGCAGCAGGCCCATGACGGCCAGCGAGGCCACGGACTTGCCGCAACCGCTCTCGCCCACGAGCGCCACGGTGCGCCCGGGGGGCAGGGAGAAGGAGATGCCGTCCAGCACGCGCAAGGGGCCGCGCTCGGTGGCGAAGGTGACGGCGAGGTCGCGCACTTCCAGCGCCTGCATGTTCATTCCGTGCTGCACTCGTGATCCGCCATGCCGGTGTGGCAGCAATCCCCGTGCCAGGGACGCGGCATCCTCAGTCACCCGCCTCGGCCACGGCGATCATCCGCAGCAGGTCCTGCTTCACCTCCATCACGTGCTGGTGGGTGAAGCGGGCGGCGTCCTCCGCCGCGCCGCGGCGGCAAAGGGCGAGCAGTTCGGCGTGCTCGGCCTTCGCCCGCTCCGTGCCGCCTGCGGCGAGTTGCAGGCGGGTGTAGCGGTCGGTGTTGGCGAGCAGCGCGCGCACCAGGGCAAGTGTCTGCGGGCGCCCGGCGGGGCGGTAGAGGGCGAGGTGGTACTCGGTGTTCAGCTCGCCCCAGGCGTTGAGATCGGCGCGGTCGATGGCGGCGGCGTAGTCCGAGAGGATGCGCGCGGCCTCGGCCAGCGTGTCCTCGCCCATGCGCGGCACGGCGCGGCGGATCAGGTCGGGCTCCAGCATGGCGCGCAGGTCGAACAGCTCCGCGATGTCCTCCGTGGAGAGGGTGCTGACCACGGCGCCGCGATGCGGGTGGATGGTCACCAGCCCTTCGGCCGCGAGTTGGCGGAAGGATTCGCGCAGCGGGATGCGGCTGATGCCGAATTCCTCGGCCAGGGCGTCCTGGCGCAGTGCCTCGCCCGCGCCGAACTCACCGGCCAGGATGCGGCGGCGCAGCTCCTCGGTGGCGGATTCCACGACGGTCTGCCGGCGGAGGCGGCGCGGAGCCTGGCCTGTTCCGGGCATCAGGGCAGCCCACGGCGGCGCCTGGGGAGGATTGCGATGGCCTTGGTCCCCGAGCGTGCTGCGTTGCCCGCCAATCCCTTGTCCTGCCCGCCCCACGATGCAAACCCATGCAAAGGGCAAGGGAGGCAAGCTGTCAATTGGATAAAATGTCCCCTATAGCCGTGGCGCCGCTTGAGGGAGAGCCGCGGGAATGCAGGGGATCGAGACGCCGGTGCCGCCGGGCAACCACACCTTCTCCTGCATCGACGGCCACACCTGCGGAAACCCCGTCCGCCTCGTCACCGGGGGCGCGCCGCATCTGCGCGGCGAGACGATGAGCGAGCGGCGGCAGGACTTCCTCGCCCACCACGACTGGGTGCGCCGCTCCCTGATGTTCGAGCCGCGCGGGCACAGCGTGATGTCCGGCTCCATCCTCTACCCGCCGACGCGCGGGGATTGCGACGTGGCGATCCTGTTCATCGAGGTGTCGGGCTGCCTGCCGATGTGCGGGCACGGCACCATCGGCACCGTGACCATGGCCATCGAGAACGGCCTCGCCCGGCCGGCGAAGGAGGGCGAGCTGCGGCTCGATGCGCCGGCGGGGCGGATCGTCGCCACCTATGAGCGGCGCGGCGAGCACGTGGACAGCGTGCGCATCCGCAACATCGCCTCCTTTCTCGCTCTGCCGGAGGTGGAGGTGGAGATGCCGGGGATGGGGCGCCTCCGGGTGGACATCGCCTATGGCGGCAACTTCTACGCCATCGTGGAGCCGCAGCCCGGTTTCGCGGGGCTGGAGGATCTCTCGGCCGACGACGTGCTGCGGCTGAGCCCGGAGCTGCGGCGGCGGCTGAACGCGGCCGTGGAGGTGGTGCATCCCGACGATCCCACCATCGCCGGCGTCAGCCACGTGATGTGGACGGGCAGGCCGCGCGATCCCCGCGCCCACGCGCGCAACGCGGTGTTCTACGGTGACCGCGCGGTGGATCGCTCCCCCTGCGGCACCGGCACTTCGGCGCGCATGGCGCAGCTCGCGGCGCGCGGGGCGCTCTCGGTGGGGGACGAGTTCATCCATGAGAGCATCATCGGCACGCTGTTCGACGGACGCGTGGAGGACCGCGCGGTGGTGGGCAACCACCCCGCCATCGTGCCGAGCATCGCGGGCTGGGCGCGCACGCATGGCATCAACACCATTTTCGTGAACGAGCGCGATCCGTTGCGCGCGGGCTTTCTCGTGTGAGCATGCCCGTCGCCGTGATCGGCGCGGGCGTGGTGGGAGTGGCCTGCGCGCGGGCGCTGCAGCGCGCCGGGCACGCGGTGATGCTGGTGGACCCCGCGCCGCCCGGCTCGCTCTGCTCCACGGGAAATGCCGGGCACATCGCGATCGAGGCGGTGAGCCCCCTCGCCCGGCCCGGCGTGCTGGCGGGGGTGCCGCGGATGCTGGCCGACCCGCTGGGGCCGCTGACGCTGCGCGCGCGCGGGCTGCCGCGCATGCTGCCCTGGATGCTCCGCTTCGCCGCCGCCGCGCGGCCCGCGCGGGTGCGGGCGGGAACGGCGGCGCTGGCCGGGCTGCTCGGCACCTCGGTCGCAGATTGGCTGGCGGCGCTGGACACCCCCGCCTTGGCCGCCCTGCTGCGGCGGGAGGGGGCGCTGGCGGTGAGCGAGACGCCCGCGGGGCTCGCCGCCGCGCGGGCGGAGGCCGCGATCATGGCCGCGCATGGCGTGCGGCTGGAGGCGCTGGGCCCGGCCGAGGTCGCGGCGCGGCTGCCCGCCCTGGCGGTGCCGGCCACGGGCGGGCAATGGTTCCCCGATGCCATGCACGCGGTGAACCCGCAGCGCCTGGTGCGGGACCTGGCGGCGCGGGTGGTGGCGGATGGCGGGTCGCTGCTGGCGCTCCCCGTCACGGGCTTTCGCGCAGCGGAGGGGCGCGTGGCCGCCATCCGCACGCCGGCGGGGGAGCGGCCGGTCTCGGCCGTGGTGCTGGCGGCCGGGCTGGCCAGCGCGGGGCTGGCGGGACAGCTGGGGCTGCACCTGCCGATCACGGCGGAGCGGGGCTACCACGCCATGCTGCCGGCCGGTGCCGCCGCGATCCCCTGCCCCGTGTCCTTTGCCGAGCGCGGCTTCATCGCGACGCCCATGGAGCACGGGCTGCGCCTGGCCGGCACGGTGGAACTCGGGGCGGCCGGGCGGGCGCCGGACTGGTCGCGCGCCGATGTGCTGGTGCGGCACGCGCATGCGCTGTTCGGCACCGGGGCCGGGGCGGAGTCGCGCTGGCGGGGCGACCGGCCGACCCTGCCGGACTACCTGCCCGCCATCGGCCGCGTGCCGGGGCTTGCGAACGCCGTGGTGGCGGCGGGGCACCAGCACCTCGGGCTGACGCTGGCGGCCTCCACCGCGCGCATCGTCGCGGCCCTGCTGACGGGCGGCGCGCCCGGTGCCGACCTGCGACCCTTCGATCCCGCTCGCTTCACCCGTGCGCGACGCCAAAGGACCTGATTCCATGCCCGGCTTCACCACCCGCCCCGAGCTTCGCGGCACCTTCGGCGCCGTTTCCTCCACGCACTGGCTCGCCTCGGGGGTGGGCATGGGCGTGCTGGAGCGCGGCGGGAACGCCTTCGACGCCGCGGCGGCGGCGGCCTTCGTGCTGCAGGTGGTGGAGCCGCACCTGAACGGGCCGGGCGGCGACGCGCCGATCATCGCCTGCCCCGCCGGGGCTTCGGAGCCGGTGGTGATCTGCGGCCAGGGTCCCTCCCCGGCCGCCGCCACCATGGACCGGCTCGTCGGGATGGGGCTGGATTTGGTGCCGGGCTCGGGGCTGCTGCCGGCCTGCGTGCCCGGGGCCTTCGGCGCCTGGATGACCCTGCTGCGCGACCACGGCACCCTTCCGCTGCGGGAGGTGCTGGCGCCCGCCATCGCCTATGCGCGGGACGGGCACCCGCTGGTGCCCCGCATCCCCGCCGCGATCGCCGCGGTGAAGGAGCTGTTCGAGGCGCATTGGCCCACCTCCGCCGCCATCTGGCTGCCGGGCGGGGCCGTGCCGGAGAGCGGGCGGCTGTTCCGCAACCCCGCTTTGGCCGAAACCTTCGAGCGGCTGCTGACGGATGCCGAGACGGCGGATGGGCGCGAGGCGCAGATCGGGCGCGCGCTGGATTACTGGTACCGCGGCCCGGTGGCCGAGGCGGTGGACCGCTTCTACCGCGAGGCGGAGATCTGGGACGTGTCGGGCCGCCGCAACCGGAGCCTGCTGACCGGGCAGGACATGGCGGACTGGGTGGTGCCGGTGGAGCGGCCCGTTCATGCCGATTACGGGCGCTTCCGCGTGTTCAAGTGCGGTGCCTGGAGCCAGGGGCCCTCCTTCCTCCAGGCACTGGGGATGCTGTCGGGGCTGGGGCTGGACGGGATGGACCCGCTCGGGCCCGATTTCGTCCATGTCACGGCGGAGGCCATCAAGCTGGCCTTCGCGGACCGCGACTGCTGGTACGGCGACAGCGCGCCGGTGCCGCTGGAGGCGCTTCTTTCCCCGGCCTATCTGGCGGCGCGCGGGGCGCTGATCGGGGAGCGGGCTTCCGACGCGTTCCGGCCGGGCAGCCCGGGCGGGCAGGCGCCCGTGCTGCCGCCGCTGCGCCCGGCCGGGACGCTGCGCGAGCCGCGGGTCGGCACGGGGGAGCCGACGGTCGCGAAGGAGGACGCGCGGGGCGAGGCGCCGACCACGGCGGGCGGCACGCACCGGGGCGACACCTGCCACGTGGACGTGGTGGACCGGTGGGGCAACATGGTGGCGGCCACGCCCTCCGGCGGATGGCTGCAATCCAGCCCGGCGGTGCCCGGCCTCGGCTTCGCGCTCACGGTGCGCGGGCAGATGTTCTGGCTGAAGCCGGGGCTCGCTTCCTCCATGGCGCCGCGGGTCCGGCCGCGCACCACGCTGACGCCGAGCTTCGCCTTCCGCGACGGCAAGCCCTACCTCGCCTTCGGCACGCCGGGCGGCGACCAGCAGGAGCAGTGGTCCCTCCTGCTGTTCCTGCACCACGCCCACCACGGCATGAACCTGCAGGAGGCGATCGACGCACCGGCCTTCCACACGGACCACGCCCCTTCCTCCTTCTGGCCGCGCGAGACGGCACACGGCACGCTGACGCTGGAAAGCCGCTTCCCCGAGGCGACGGTGTCGGAGCTTCGCCGCCGCGGGCACCAGGTGACGCTGGGCGACGCATGGTCGGAGGGGCGCCTCTCGGCCTGCGCGAGGGAGGCGGACGGAGAGGCGCACGTGGTCAAGGCCGCGGCCAATCCTCGGGGAATGCAGGGCTACGCGGTGGCGCGCTGAAGGAGGCCGCCGGCGCGACATGCCGCCCGTCTGCCGGTGGCCGGGGACGGACCGGCCAGCGGCCGCGCCTGCCCGTCAGATGATGCGGCGCAGGCGGATGTAATAGGGAAGCAGCCCGGGCGCGTGCCGCTTGAGCGTTTTGCAGACCATGTTGTGCGGGTACTTGTCCGACGGACGGCGGCCCCGCCAGAAGGTCTGCGCGAGGTAGTGCTGGTAGAGGGGCTTGAAGGGGTGCTCGCTCATGTAGTTCCACGGGCGCCCCCAGCCCGTGAAATGGATGATGCGTCCGGCCATGGCCGCGGGCGGGGCCGGCTTGTAGAAGTACAGGTCGCCCTTCACGCCGCAGCCGAAGCTGGGCGTCTGCACGTTCCATTCGTTGCCCAACGGCTTCCAGCTGTCCCGCAGAACCCAGTTGAGGGCGCACTGGTCCCCCCAGGTCAACAGGTCCGGGTGTTCTCTGGCGAAGTCGATGACCTGCTGGCCGACATTCTCCCGGCGCCAGCGGTCCAGGTCGATCAGCATGACGCCGGAGTTGAAGTAGAGCGCGGTCTTGGGAAGATCGAGCACGTGGAGGACGACCCCCGCGTCGCCCCCCGTGTCCGGGCATGCGGCGGCGATGTTGTTTCCGAGGGGGGCGTCCCACATGTCCGCCAGGTCGGACCGCACCAGCAGGTCGCAATCGAGATAAACGATGCGCCGGACGGAGGGGGGGAGGATTTCGCCGACCAGCACCCGGTAATAGGAGCTGGGGGGAAGCGAGACGGAGGTCTTGAGCTGGCGGACGGTGCTGTCCGCAACGCTGATGAACTCCACCCTGGAGGCATCCGCCTTGAGCGCGTCCTCCACATGTCCGCGCATGGTGAAGCCGGGTGGCACGAGGACGTGCACCTGGACCGGCCGTGACCGGCAGCTCGCGAAGAGCGACATGAGCATGACGGTGAGATGCTGGGCATAGTTGTCGTCGGTCGCCGCGACGACGTGGATCGTCCCGGCAGGCACCGCGCTCGGCATCGGCGCGCGGCCGGATGCCAAGCCGCGCGCGCCGTCGCGGCCGGCCTGGACGAGTTCGGGGGGCAGTTGGTCGTCCGTCTGGATGGGCATCGTGCCGGGGCCTATGGCGCTGCGTGCCGCATGGTGGCGGTGGGCGCCACCAGCTGGCGCACGGCATCGCAGCTGGCGGGTGGCTCTCCCCGCGGCTCGTCCCAGGCATAGCCGGTCAGGGACGGTGCCGGGTCCAGGCGCCGGGCATTGGCCGCCAGGAACGTCAGCGTCTCGGGCGGCAGCCATTCGAGGAACGGCTCGTAGGTGAGGATGACGCCGTTGCGGAAGCAGGCCAGGAGCGTGCGCACCGAAGCGTCGTTGCTGATGGTCGGCGTTCCCGTGCGGAAATCGCGCGTGAACTCGTCCGGCGGCGTGTTCTCGAGAAGCCGGGTCTTGCTGAGCACGATGTCGGGCCGCGCAACGTGGTAGTCGGCGAGGAGGTCGTCGTCGACGACGAGAACATCGGCGCGGCGGACCAGCGGCCGCAGCTGGTCCCGGGCCAGCATCCAGCTCTGGTCGCGGCTGTCGCGGACCCGGTCCGCGTTCGGGAGGATCAGGGCGCGGGCGGGCCGTTCGAACACCGGGACCGCCTTGAAGACCAGAAGGGCGGCGAAGCAGCAGATGCCTGCCCGGGCCAGCCGGGCGGCGCGCGGCGCCCGCCGCCTCACCAGCGCGGCGGCCCGGTCGCCGACAAAGGTGAGGAGCGGCCATGCGGCCATGGCCCAGAGGCAGGCGAGCAAGGGGAGCAGGTAGGACATGTACCGGATCAGCTTCATCCCGGCGAAGGAATGGACGATGATCCCGACAAACAGCAGCGTCGCGCAGAAGAGGGCGGGCAAGGGATAGAAAAGAAACGCCACCACGGCGGCGAATGGCAGCAGGTCCATCAGCAGCCCGAAGCTGCGCGTGAGCTCGTGGTAGTAATACTTGTAGTTGTTGCGCTCGGGCTCGGCCCAAAGGACGGCGGCGCGGTAGAGCTCCCACATCCTGCCCAGGATTCCCGTTTCCAGGGCCACGAAGCCGACCAGTGCGGCGGACAGGAGCAGAAGGCCCAGGGCGGCCAACCGGGCGCGCCACGAAAGGCGTTCCCGCAGCCGCCAGCCCGTGACGAGCGCCGCCCAGGTCAGGAGGCCCAGGATGCCGACGGCGCTGACGATCTGCAGTCTCGCGGCTTCGGCCAGCAGGAGGATCGCGAGCAGGGCCGCCGGCAGGCTCCGCCATGATGGCTTCGCTGCGGTCACAACCCCGTAGATGAGGATAGCGCCGCTCAGGAACAGCAGGGATTGCAGGGTGTAGAAGCGGATCAGCACCGAAACGTCGAGGGCCGGTGCCATGATGGCCAGCATCGAGGCGGCGATCAGCGCGGGCCCCCTGCCGACATTGGATCTCAGCCAGGCATAAGCGCAGGCCACGATGCCCGCGCCGCAGACGAGTGCGGGAAGGCGCGCGGCGAGCAGCGTGTCGCCGAAGACCTTGAGGGAGGCGGCGACCAGATAGGTGAAATCGGCGGATCGCAGGTAAACGCCGGAGAAAATCGAAAGCGTGCCGTGGTCCAGATAAGACCGGGCGGCATAGAGATGCAAAAGGTCATCGGGATGGGGCGGCAGGCCGGCCTGGTCGATGATGCGGATCGAAAGCGCCACCGCGAAGACCATGACGGTTTCGAGAATCGCGATGCCTGGCCAGGACGATGCCGCGGCGCGCTGGAAACTGCCGTTCGGAAGGGCGACCGATCCGTAACGCCCATCGCCGTTCACGGCGGATTCAATTCAAAGGATTGGATAGGCGGAAAGGTGTTCACGTAATCCTCTGTTCGGCATTCACCCGGCTTGAAGCGCCGGCACCGGGGCAACGCTGGATTACCAAGCGTTCATCTCGGCTTTTATGTTTGTGGCGCGATGATGGCGGCTCAAACGTTACGGGGCAATCTCCTGACGCGGACAAATACGCGCCCGAGGCGTATCGCTTCTGACCTCTCCGTGAGCGCTCCGGCGAGGGCGCTTTCTTCCCGGCCGGGACGTGGCCTTCGCCGGTGCCGCCACCCGCACGGGAGGAGCCGGACGGGGCGCCTCAGCGCTCCGCGCCGCCCCAGAGGATCACGCCCGTTCCGGCCAGGCACAGAACCGTACCGCCGAGGTCCCACCGGTCGGGAACGCGCCCTTCCACGGCCCAGAGCCAGGCCAGGGAAGCCGCCACATAGACGCCGCCATAGGCCGCATAGGCGCGGCCCGCGGCGGCGGCTTCGGACAGGGTCAGCAGCCAGGCGAAGGCGATGAGCGAGGCGGTGCCGGGCAGCAGCACCCAGCCCGGCCAGCCCAGGCGCCGCCAGCCCCAGAGGGCGAAGCAGCCCCCGATCTCGGCCAGCGCGGCCGCGGCATAAACCATCACGCTTCCCATGCCGCGCAGCTTGCCACGGTGCCCCCCGGCACCCCAATTGCCGCGCATGAAGCGATTCTGGGAACAAGCCGCCGTCCAGCCCGTTGACCAGGGCTGGGGCATCGCCCTCGACGGCCGCCCGCTGCGCCTGCCGGGCGGCACCACGCTGCACCTGCCGAGCCTCCCCCTGGCGGAGGCGGTGGCCGCCGAATGGGACAGCGCCGGCGGCGGCAAGGGCCGGGAAATGAGCATGGAGGAGGTGCCGCTGACGCGCCTCGTCGGCACCGCCGTGGACCGGATCGCGCCCGACCCGGCGCCCAGCGCCGCCGCCATCGCCGAATATGCCGAGAGCGACCTGCTCTGCTACCGCGCCGAGGACCGGCGGCTGGCGGCGATGCAGGCCGAGAGCTGGCAGCCGATCTTGGATTGGGCGGCGTTGCAGCACGACGCGCCGCTGCGCGTCACCACGGGGATCGTCCATGTGGCGCAGCCCCCCGATTCGCTGCACGCGCTGCACGCGGCGGTGGCGGCCCATTCGCCCTTCGGGCTTTCCGCGCTCGGCATCGCCGTGCCGGCCATGGGCAGCGTGGTGCTGGGCCTCGCGCTCTCGGCCGGACGGATCGGCCCGGGGGAGGCGCACCGGCTGGCCATGATCGACGAGACTTACCAGGAGTCCTTCTGGGGCACCGATTCCGAGGCCGAGGCACGGCGCGTGCGGATCGCGGCCGACATCGCTCTCGCCGCCCGCCTGCTGGAGCTGTCCAGGTGACGCCGCGCCTGCTGCGCATCCGGGGCCGCGTGCAGGGCGTGGGCTACCGGGACTGGCTGGTGGAACGGGCGCGGGCGGCCGGGCTCAGCGGCTGGGTGCGCAACCGGGCGGATGGTTCCGTGGAGGCGCTGCTCGACGGGGGCGAGGACGCGATCGGCGCCGTGCTGCTGGCCGCGCGCCGGGGCCCGCCGGCCGCGCGGGTGGACGAGATCGACGAAAGCTTCGGCCCGCGGCCGGAGGAGCCGGGATTCCGCAAGCGCCCGACGCTCTGATCCGGGTGCCGCCGTGGGCATCCCTGCCGCCGCCCGGGCGTTCCCCTGGTTGCAACCCAGGAGGCGATGATGAGCGACAAGCCGGACCCCGCGCCCAAGCCCGCCGAGGGGGATGAGACTCACACCGAGGGCGGGGCGCCCACGGACGCGGCGCATGAGGAGGATGGCGACGGCACCTTGTCGGGCTCCGTGCCGGCCGGGCTGAGTTCGCGCGAGCTGCGGGAACTGGCCGAGAGCGGCAAGACCGACGACGGCGGCACGGGCTGATCGCCTAGCGCAGGCAGTCCAGGAGGGGCCCGAGTTGCCCCACGCGCCGCTCGATCACGGCGGCCCGGCGCAGGACGTGGTCCGAGGGCCGGGCCGCCGACCAGTTCAGGGGGCTCGGCAGCACGGCGGCCAGGCGCGCCGCCTCTCTTGCCGTCAGGGCGGAGGCGGGCTTGTTGAAGTGGGCGCGCGCGGCGGCCTCGGCGCCATAGAGGCCCGGGCCGAACTCCACGATGTTGAGGTAGACCTCCATCACCCGGCGTTTGGGCCAGAGGAGGGCCACCTGCGGGGTCAGCCAGGCCTCGATGGCCTTTCGCAGGGGATCGCGCCCGGGCCAGAGGAGCAGGTTCTTGGCGGTCTGCATGGTGATGGTGCTGGCCCCGCGCGGGCGCTCGCCTTCCCACCAGGCCTCCGCCTCCCCGCGCAGGGCGCCTAGGTCGAAGCCGAAGGGTTCCCGGCAGAACAGGTTGTCCTCCGCCGCGACCACGGACTCGGCCAGAGCCGGGGCAATGGAGGCGAGCGGCACCCAGTCCCGGCGCATTTCGTGGCCCTGCACGGACCGTATCAGCATCAGCGGCGTGACCGGCGGGGGAACGAAGAGGAACAGGGCGATCACCGCCGGCGGCAGCAGCAGGAACGCAAGGGCGATGCGCGCGAGCCGCTTCCGCCATCCTGGCCCGCGCGGCGAGCGGTGAAGGGGTTCCTGCCATCCCATGCTTCCCTGCTGGCCGCAGCGGTTCCGCGGGTCAAGGGCGCCGGCAGCGCTCGGGATCGCCGTGACGGGCTGCCGGGCGAGCCGGGTGAGCGTTCCGCCATCCGCGACCCTTTGTCGCCGGAGGCGGTTCCATCTTGCACCGCAGCACGGAAGGCCTCATATGTTGGCCGTGCCCGGCCTCATGCCGTGGCCACGCCCCGGCCGCGTGAGACGGCCGCCCCGCGCAATGATGCGCGCGGCCCTGACCGGGGCGTCCGATCTTCCGATACCCTTGGATGCGACCGGACACGCGGGGCGCCTCCACCCGCCTCTGGCAGCCCGGGATGGGCCGCCCCGATTGGAATTCATGACACAGTTCAACGAGCTCGGCCTCGCCGCGCCCCTTCTGCGCGCGCTTGAGGAAGAGGGTTACACCACCCCCACCCCGATTCAGTCCCAGGCCATTCCGGCGGCGCTTTCCGGGCGCGACGTGCTGGGCATCGCGCAGACCGGCACGGGCAAGACGGCGGCCTTCTCCCTGCCGATCCTCAACCACATCGCCAACAACCCGCGCCGCATGCCGGCCGGCACCTGCCGCGTGCTGATCCTCTCCCCGACCCGCGAGCTGGCCTCGCAGATCCACGAGAGCGTGCGCGCCTATGGCCGCCACATCCGGCCGCGCACCGCCATCATCTTCGGCGGCGTGCCGGAGAACCCGCAGAAGCGGGCGATGTCCACGGGCGTCGACATCCTGATCGCGACGCCGGGCCGGCTGATGGACCTGATCAACCAGCGCGCCGTGCGGCTCGACGGGATCGAGGTGCTGGTGCTGGACGAGGCCGACCAGATGCTCGACCGCGGCTTCTGGCCGCAGATCCGCAAGCTGGCGGGGATGCTGCCGAAGCAGCGCCACACGATGTTCTTCTCGGCCACCATGCCGGACGACATCGCCAAGCTGGCCAAGGAGCTGATGCCCGACCCCGTGCGCGTGGAGGTGACGCCCGTCGCCACCACGGCGGAGCGCGTCAACCAGCGCGTGATCCACACCCGCGCCGACGGCAAGCGCGCCATCCTGGCCGACCTGCTGCGCGGCGAGAGCGTGGGCCGCGCGCTCGTGTTCTCCCGCACCAAGCACGGCGCGGACCGCATCGTGAAGCAGCTCGAGCAGGACGGGCTGAACGCCGGCGCCATCCACGGCAACAAGAGCCAGGGCCAGCGCGAGCGGGCGCTGGACGCCTTCAAGCGCGGCACCGCGCCGATCCTGGTGGCGACCGACATCGCCGCCCGCGGCATCGACGTGGACGGCGTGACGCACGTCATCCAGTACGACCTGCCGGAGGTTCCCGAAACCTATGTGCACCGCATCGGCCGCACGGCCCGCGCGGGCGCCTCGGGCGAGGCAGTGGCGCTGGTGGCGCCGGACGAGGTCGCCTACCTGCGTGCCGTCGAGAAGCTGACGCGCCAGCAGGTGCCGGCCGAGGGCGACATTCCGACCGGCCCCGTGCCGCGCCCGCCGTCCCGCCAGCAGCAGCGCGGGCCGCGCCGCGATGGCGGCGGCGGCTTTGGCGGTGGTGGCCGGGGGGCGCCGCAGCGCCAGGGCCAGGGCCGTCCCGGTGGTCCGTCCCAGGGGCGTCCGGGTGGGCAGGGCCGCCCCGGTGGCGGGGGCCAGCGCCGGCCGGAAACGGTGGGCGGGGAGCGCAAGGACCGCTCCTGGCGCGAGAGCGACTTCCGCGACGGCCGGTGAACGGCGCTGCGAACGGATGAAGGGCGCCCCTCGGGGCGCCCTTTTTTCGTTCAGGGCAGCCCTTGCAGCTCGGTGCCGGCCGCGTGCTCCAGCATCCGGCGGGCGACCTCGCTCTCGCTGAGGACCACCTTGTCGGCGCCGAGCCTGGCCAGGTGTTCCGCGGCGGCATCGGAATGGGCGCGGGCCGTGATCTCCAGCGTGGGGTTGAGGGCGCGCGCCTGCTCCACGACCTGCCCGGCCTCGAAGGCCTCGGGCACCGTGACGAACAGGCGGCGCGCGCTGGGCAGGGCGGCGGCGGCCAGCACGTCGGGGTTGGCGGCGTTGCCGAGCACGGTGGGCAGGCCGTCGGCGCGGGCGGCGGAGGCGGTGGCTTCGGCATCCTCGAAGACCAGCACGGGGCGCCCGGCCCGGAGCAGGCCGGCGACGACGCGCGACCCGACCCGGCCGTAGCCCACCACCACGTCGTGGTCCTCCATGCCCAGATGGTCCTCCAGGTTGGGGTCGCCTTCGGTTGGCGGCCGGTCTGGCGCGGCTCCGGGCAGCGCGGCGGTGGCGGCAGGCTCGCGCGCGGGAGCGGGCGAAGGCTCCGGCGGCGCGGGGGCAGGCTCGACCACGGGGGCGGCCGGACGGGCGGCGGGCCGTGCCGCGACCGCCGCCCGGCGCTTCTCCACGAGGGCGAAGAGAAAGGGGTTGATCAGGATGGACAGGATGGCGCCCGCCAGCACGAGGTCCCTCCCCTCCGGCGGCAGCAGGCCGAGCGTGCCGCCGAGGCCGGCCAGGATGAAGGAGAACTCGCCGATCTGCGCGAGGCTGGCCGAGATGGTCAGCGCCGTGGAGGAGGGGTGCCCGAAGGCCCGGACGATCACGAAGGCGGCCGCCGACTTGCCGACAACGATGATGCCCAGCACCGCCAGCACCGCCAGCGGGGCCGTGAGGAGGATGGCGGGATTGACCAGCATGCCGACCGAGACGAAGAACAGCACCGCGAAGGCATCGCGGAGCGGCATCGCCTCCTCGGCCGCGCGCTGGGAAAGCGGGCTCTCGCCCATCACCATGCCGGCGAAGAAGGCGCCCAGCGCGAAGGACACCCCGAACAGCTCCGAGGCGAGGAAGGCCACCCCGAGCGCGACGGCATAGACCGCGAGCCGGAACAGCTCGCGCGAGCCGGTATGGGCCGCCAGGTGCATCACCCAGGGGATCACCCGCCGCCCGGCCACCAGCATGATCGCGACAAAGGCCGCGACCTTGCCCAGCGTGACGGCGAGGGTGATCGCGAGGTCGCCGAAGGAAAGGGCGGCCGATCCCTTCAGCACGGGGGCCAGGGCCGGCAGCAGCACGAGGGCGAGGACCATGGCGAGGTCCTCCACGATCAGCCACCCGATCGCGATCCGGCCGCGCTCCGTTTCCGAGATGCGGCGCTCCTGCAGGGCGCGGATCAGAACCACCGTTGAGGCGACCGACAGCGACAGACCGAAGACCAGGCCCCCCCCGATTCCCCAGTTGAACAGCCAGCCCAGCCCCATGCCCAGCAGGGTGGCGACGAGGATCTGCCCGATCGCGCCCGGCACGGCGATGCCGCGCACCGCCATCAGGTCCTTGAGGGAGAAGTGCAGGCCGACGGCGAACATCAGCAGGATCACGCCGATCTCGGCGAGCTGGTTCGCCAGGTCCTGGTCCGCGACGTAGCCGGGCGTGAAGGGCCCGACCACGACGCCGGCCAGGAGATATCCGACCAGCGGCGACACGCGCAGCCGGTTGGCGAGCATGCCGAAGATGAAGGCCAGCAGGAGGCCGACGGCGATGATGGCGATCAGCGGGGTGTGGTGCTCGGGCAATGAACGGTCCTGTTCCGGGATGCGCGGCGGAGGTTACAGGCAAGTCATGCGCGCGGCCACCGACAAGCCCGTGACGTCAGGGTTTTT
This sequence comes from Muricoccus vinaceus, assembly GCF_042433125.1. Lineage (NCBI taxonomy): Bacteria > Pseudomonadati > Pseudomonadota > Alphaproteobacteria > Acetobacterales > Roseomonadaceae > Muricoccus > Muricoccus vinaceus. The sequence goes on from NZ_JBHLVZ010000002.1 coordinate 788,379, forward strand.
TCTCGGAGCCACGGGCCGCAGCCTGATTTTATCGCCAAAATCTCGGATCGGTGTCGTGGTTTTTCCAGATTATTCCCGCCTTATCCGAAAACCTCGGGCCATGTGGCGCGAAGGGCGGAATCCACCTCCTCCATGGTCGCGGTGATCCCCAGCGCGTGCAGGCTGGTGACGCCGTGGCCGCTGATGCCGCAGGGGATGATGCCGCCGAAATGCGAAAGGTCCGGCTCCACGTTCAGCGCGATGCCGTGCCAGGACACCCATCGGGACACCCGGACGCCGATGGCGCCGATCTTGGACTCGGTGCCGGCCGTCCGGTCCTCCACCCAGATGCCGACCCGGCCCTCGCGCCGCTCGCCACGGATGTTGAAGCGGTCCAGCGCGCGGATCATCCATTCCTCCAGGCCATGGACATAGGCGCGCACATCCCGCGCGGGGACGCTGCCGTGGGGCCGGGTGAGGTCCAGCATCACGTAGGCGGTGCGCTGGCCCGGGCCATGATAGGTCCACTGGCCGCCGCGCCCGGCCTCGAAGGTGGGGAAGCGGTGGTCGAGCAGCCCCTCGGCGCGGGCGGAGGTGCCTGCGGTGTAGGAGGGCGGGTGCTCCACCAGCCAGACCGCTTCCCCGGCCGTGCCGGCGCGTATCCCGGCCGCGCGCTGCTCCATCGCGGCCAGGGCCTCGGGCACGGAAACGCGGCCGTCGGAGATCAGCCAGGATATCGCCGGATCGGAAATCCTGCGGTCGGAGGGCTCGACCCCCGTTGCTGCCGCCGCGCTCATCGGTTATACGCCGCCGCCTGCCTGCGGTCATGGCGGAATGGTAGACGCGCCAGCTTGAGGTGCTGGTGGGGGAAACCCCGTGGAAGTTCGAATCTTCTTGACCGCACCAGCGCCCTCCTCAAACCACCATGGGGCCAGCGAGGCACCCGCCGGCGCCATGTAGCGCGGCCGGGCCGCCGCTCCCAGGGGCCGGCTGGTCCTCCCTTATCCGGTTCTCAGGCCTTATCCGGTTCTCAGGCGCTTTCGCGGTCTTCCGGCCGCCGGTTCACCATGCCCGTGCCGTTGCAGGCGATGCAGGGCTTGCCGATCAGCTCGCCCGCGCCCTCGCATTCCGGGCACACGACCTCGTCGGTGCCCGGCGTTCCCGCCGGGGCCTCGTCACCGGGGCGCATGATGCGCTTGCCGCCGGATGGTTCCGCCATCGCCGCCTCCATTTCGAATGCCAGGGGCCAACGCCGCGCGGGGGGCACCGGTTCCCGGCTGGCGCCGAGGCGTTCGCGGCGCCATAACCGGGGCATGGACGAGGATTTCCGCAAAGCCGCGCTCGACTATCACCGGCTGCCGAGGCCGGGAAAGCTGAGCATCGAGCCGACCAAGCGCATGGCCACCCAGCGCGACCTGGGCCTGGCCTACTCGCCGGGGGTCGCGGCGGCCTGCATGGAGATCGCGGGCGACCCCTCCAAGGCCTATGACTACACCACCCGCGGCAACATGGTCGCGGTCATCACCAACGGCACGGCGGTGCTGGGGCTCGGCGCCATCGGCGCGCTGGCGTCGAAGCCGGTGATGGAGGGCAAGGCGGTCCTCTTCAAGAAGTTCGCCAACATCGACTCCATCGACATCGAGGTGGACGAGCGCGACCCCGAAAGGTTCGTCGAGGCCGTGGCGGTGCTGGAGCCCTCCTTCGGCGCCATCAACCTCGAGGACATCAAGGCGCCGGAGTGCTTCGAGATCGAGCGCTCGCTCCGCGCGCGGATGAAGATCCCTGTTTTCCACGACGACCAGCACGGCACGGCGATCATCGTGGCGGCGGCGGTGCGCAACGGGCTCGTGCTGCAGGGCAAGGGGCTCTCGGAGGCCAGGATCGTCACCTCCGGCGGCGGAGCGGCGGCGCTGGCCTGCCTGGACCTGCTGGTGGCCATGGGCGCCCGGCGCGACAACATCACGGTCTGCGACATCGAGGGCGTGGTCTACGAGGGCCGCGAGGTCCTGATGGACCCCTACAAGTCGCGCTACGCCCGCGCGACCAATGCCCGGACGCTGGCCGATGCGCTGCCGGACGCGGACGTGTTCCTGGGGCTTTCCGCGCCGCGCGTGCTGAAGGCGGAATGGCTGCCGGGCATGGCGCCGAGCCCGCTGATCCTGGCGCTGGCCAATCCCGAGCCGGAGATCCTGCCCGAGGCGGTGCGCGCGGCCCGGCCGGATGCGATCGTGGCCACGGGACGGTCCGACTACCCGAACCAGGTCAACAACGTCCTCTGCTTCCCCTTCATCTTCCGCGGCGCCCTCGATGCCGGCGCCACCACCATCAACGAGGAGATGAAGGTGGCCGCCGTGGAGGCCATCGCCCGCCTCGCGCGCGCCGAGGCGAGCGAGGTGGTGGTCGCGGCCTATGGCGGGCAGGCGCCGATCTTCGGGGCCGACTACATCATCCCCAAGCCCTTCGACCCCCGCCTGATCCTGGAGATCGCGCCGGCGGTGGCGCGCGCCGCCATGGACACCGGCGTCGCCACCCGGCCCATCGCCGACTTCGCGGCCTACAAGCGGGAGCTGGAGCGCTTCGTGTTCCGCTCGGGCGACCTGATGCGCCCGGTTTTCGCCGCCGCCCGCAATGCCGGCCACCGCATCGCCTATGCCGAGGGCGAGGACGAGCGGACGCTTCGCGCCGTGCAGACCGTGCTGGACGAGGGGATCGCCGAGCCCGTGCTGATCGGCCGGCGCGAGGTGATCACCGAGAAGGTCCGCAGCATGGGGCTGCGCATGGACCTCGAGGACAGCGTGACGGTGATCGACCCAGACGCCGATGCCGAGCTGGCCGAGGCGCTGCTGCCGCTCTACCAGGGCAAGGTCGGCCGGCGCGGCATTCCGCCGGACGCGGCGGCGCGGGCCCTTCGGACCCGCCCGACGGTTGCGGCCACCCTGCTGCTGGAAGCCGGGCGCGTGGACGCGGCCATCGTGGGCGGCACGGGCGAGTGGATGACCCACTGGCACCAGGCCTTCGACATCGTGGGCAAGCGCCCCGACGTGAACAGGGTTTACGCCATGACCGGCGTGATCCTGCCGGCCGGGGCCCTGTTCTTCGTGGACACCCACCTGCTGCTGGAGCCCAATGCCGAGCAGGTGGCGGAAATGACGCTGCTGGCCGCCGAGCAGGTGCGTGCCTTCGGCGCCACCCCGCGCGTGGCGCTGCTGTCGCATTCGTCCTTCGGTGCCTCGGACGCGCCCTCGGCCCGCAAGATGCGGCACGCCCTGCGCCTGATCCAGGAGCGCGACCCGGCGCTGGAGGTGGATGGCGAGATGCACGCCGACGCCGCGCTGGAGCCCGCGATCCGCGACCGCGCGATCAAGGATGGGCGGCTGACCGGCTCGGCCAACCTGCTGGTGTTCCCCAACCTCGATTCCGCCAACATCGCCTACAACCTGCTGAAGGCGGCGGCGGATGGGCTGCAGCTCGGCCCGATGCTGCTGGGCATGAACAAGCCCGTGCACGTGATGGTGCCGACCACCACGGCGCGGGGCATCGTGAACCTCTCGGCCCTGGCCGCGGCCCACCCGGGCTGAGGCCCGCCGGCCCGCAAGGGGCCGGCCGGGCCGGTGTTCAGCGCGCGGGCGGGGTGGCGCGCGCGGTGAGGTTGAGCTCGCGCACGGCCTGCTCGGGCGGCATGCCCGCGAAGCCCACCGCCTCCAGGAAGGCGACGGGCTTGGGCGGGCGGATGGTCAGCTCGATGGTGCCGAGGTCGCGCGCGAAGCTGGCCAGGGCCTCGCGGATGCGGGTGACGCCGGGCGCCTCCTTGCCGCGGCCGGCGCCGGGCAGCGGGGTGCGCATCGCCATCTGGGCGTAGCGGTCGCGAAGCTGGCGCTCCGGCACCCGCTCCTGCGCCGCCTGCCGGGCGATCAGGGCGCGGAGCAGGCCGAGATCGGTGTAGCGCAGCCCCATGCCCGCGACCGACCAGTTGGCCATCAGCGCCATGGGGTCGTCGGCCACGGGCTGGCCGGGCACGGGCACGTCGAAGCCGCGCACGTCCATGGACAGGCCGAATCGGCCCATGCCCGTCGCGTCGATGGCGAAGGGCTCGACGGCCAGCCGCTCGTCCTTGCGGCTCAGGCGCGTGTCGATGCCGATGGCGGCCTGGATCTGCTTGTAGCCCAGCGAGTCCAGCCAGGCGCCTCCGTATTCCGCCGGCAGGTCGATGGTCAGCCCATCCACGCCAAGGTGGCCCAGCTCGGTGCCGGGCACGGCCGTGTCCCAGGTGTTCAGGCCCCGGATGGCGGCGATGCGCAGCACCGGTGTGCCGCCCAGCGCGACGGCGATGCCCTCGATGGCGCCCGTCTGGTCCTGACCGGGGGACGACTGGGGTGGGTTGAGGTCGTTGGCGATGGCATAGGCCGTGTCGCGCCCGGCGACGCCGGAGAGGCCGATCCGCCCGACCTCCGCGGTGAAGGGGCCGCTGCCGGGGGCGGCGCCCTCGACCGCCAGGCCCTCCACCGCCAGGGCGGAGAGGCGCCCCTCGCCCCAGTTGTCGAGCTGCGTGCGCCCGAGGCGGAAGCGGACGTCGTCCTTCTCCACGGACACCTCCAGGCCTTCCAGGAGGGCGCTGTCGGCGGCCAGGGCCCAAGGGTCGAAGGGCTGGCCCAGGCGCGGCACGGCCGCCCCGGCCAGGCGGGCGCGGCCGAGCTGGATGCGGGTCTCGCCATCCCGCCTGTCGGTGAAGCGGAGGCCCTCCAGCACGGCCTCGCGCACGCTGCCCGGGGCGTAGCCGGCGATGCTGAGGCGGCCGAGTTCGGCGCCCGACCTGTCGGCGGCCTCCACCCGCAGGCCCTCGGCCACGGCTTCCTCCACCGCGGCGGCCGACCAGTCCACGCCGGGGCCGCCGGCGAGGGCGGGGAGCAGGAGCGAGGAGGCCACGACCCGGGCGGCAGTGAGGGTGTTGGACCGGGCGGGGTCGTTGTTCGGCGAATCCACCCGCACCGCCGTGAACACGGCGCGGCCGACGCGGTCGGCCCGGAGGTCGTTGAAGGTGGCTTCCTCGGCCGAGATGCGCTCCTTGCCGCGCCGGATGGCCACCCCCTGCAAGCGGGCCTGTCCGGTCACGGGATCGATGCTGCGGCTGCGCCATTCCAGCGCGGAGTCGGGCCCGAGCCCGGCGCGCAGGCGGGCGGCGGCGGCGTCGAACTGGCGCTCCCCTTCCGCCTGGGCGAGGGCACCGATGGCCGCGGGCAGGACAAGGCCACCCAGGTGAAGGCCACCGAGGGAGAGGCAGGTGGCAAGCAGCAGGCTGCGGCGGCGCATGGCGGGTCGGCGGCTCCTTTGATCGCCGGGAGGCTATGCGAAGCGTGGCAGGGGCGCCACTCGTTCCGGTGTTTCGCGGGGCGGGGTCCGGCACCATGTCCATTCCATGGCCAAGCCGCCCGTTCCCGCTCCCAGACCCGACCAGCCCCGCAGCGCGGTGTCCGCATTCCTGCAACGGGCGGCCTCCGTGCCGAGCCTGCGGGCCGCGCCCTCCCCCGCGCGGCTGATCTTCGCGGTGGATGCGACGGCCAGCCGCCAGCCCACCTGGGACCGCGCCTGCCACGTGCAGGCCGAGATGTTCGGGGCAACGGCAGGGCGGCTCACGGTGAGCCTGGCCTATTTCCGGGGGCATGGAGAGTTCGTGGCATCGGCCTTCCTGTCCGACCCCGCCGCGCTGGCGGCGCAGATGACGGGCGTGTCCTGCCGGGGCGGGCACACCCAGATCCTGCGCCTGCTGCGCCATGCCGAGGCGGAGGCGGCCCGGGCGCGGCTGCACGCGCTGGTTTTCGTGGGCGATGCCGTGGAGGAGGAGCCGGACCCGATCTGGCGCGCGGCCGCCCGGCTGGGCGCGCGGGGCGTGCCGGCCTTCGTGTTCCAGGAGGGCGACGACCCCGGCGCGACCCCCGTTCTGCGCGGCATCGCCCGGCATTCGGGCGGCGCCTGGGCGCCCTTCGACCATCGCAGCCCCGGCGCGCTGGCCGCCCTTCTGCGGGGCGCGGCCACCTATGCCACGGGCGGGCGGGAGGCGCTGGCGAAGCTGCCGGGCGCCGGAGGCCTGCTGGCCCAGATCGGGGGGCCCACGCGATGATCTGGCTGGCGGCGGGGGCGATCCTGCTGGCCTTGGCGGCCGGGGGGCTCCGCGCCTTCAGCGCGGCCAGCGTGGGGCAGGTGAAAACCGTGCTGGCGGGCGCGGCGGCGGGGATCGGCATCGTGCTGGTGGCGGCGCTGGTGATCGCCGGGCGGGCGGGTCAGGTCGTTTGGGCGCTGTTCCTGTTCGGGCCGGTGGCCTGGCGCTGGTGGAAGGCGCGACAGCCGCCGGGGGGGCTCGGCGGCGCGGCGCCGGACCTGGTGGAGACCGCCACCCTGTCCATGCGGCTGGACCCGGCCTCCGGCACGCTGTCCGGGCGGGTGCTGCGCGGGCGCTGGGCTGGGCGCGACCTGGCGGACCTGGATCGCGGGGCCCTGCGGGCGCTGCTGGACGAGGTGGGATCGGACGACCCGGAGAGCGTGCCGCTGCTCGAGGCCTGGCTGGACCACGGCCATCCCGGCTGGCGGGACGACGGGGGTGCCCCTTCGCCGGCCACGCCGCGCGCCGAGGCGCTGGCGGTCCTCGGCCTGTCGGAGGGCGCGACGGAGGCCGAGATCCGGGCGGCCCATGCGAGGCTGATGCGGACGGCCCATCCCGACGCGGGCGGGTCGGACTGGCTGGCCGCTCGGCTGAACGCAGCCCGCGACGCCCTGCTGGGCTGAGCGCGAACCATTTCCATTACGTGTGGTCCGTGGCACATCTCAACCCACCATAGCAAAGGGGAATCGCTGGCCGTGCTGAAGCCGCTGAAAAAGGCCGTCCTGCCCGTCGCCGGCCTGGGAACACGCTTCCTGCCCGCCACCAAGGCATTGGCCAAGGAAATGCTGCCGATCGTCGACAAGCCCCTCATCCAGTACGCCGTGGAAGAGGCGCGGGCGGCCGGTATCGAGCAGTTCTGCTTCATCACCGGCCGCGGCAAGACCGCGATCGTCGAGCACTTCGACGTGGCCTATGAGCTGGAGCGGACGCTGGCCGAGCGTGGCAAGGATACCATCCTCGCGGATCTTCGTGACGCCGCGCTGCAGCCTGGTTCCATCACCACCGTGCGCCAGCAGGTGCCGATGGGACTGGGCCACGCCATCTGGTGCGCGCGCAGCTTCATCGGCGACGATCCCTTCGCCATCCTGCTGCCGGACGACCTCATGCAGTGCGAGGTCTCCTGCACCAAGCAGCTCGCGGACGCCTACATGGAGACGGGCGGCAACGTCGTGGCCATCGAGGAAGTTCCGATGGAGCGCGTGAACAAGTACGGCGTGCTCGACGTGGCCGAGGACAAGGGAAAGCTGGTCTCGGTCAAGGGGCTGGTCGAGAAGCCGAAGGTGGAGGATGCGCCGTCGAACCTGACGATCATCGGGCGCTACGTGCTGATGCCTGAGGTCGTGGGCTACCTCTCCGCCATGGAGAAGGGCGCGGGCGGCGAGGTGCAGCTGACGGACGGCATGGCGAAGCTGATCGGGCAGCAGCCCTTCCACGGGCTGCGCTACGAGGGCCGGCGCTTCGACTGCGGCGACAAGGCGGGCTTCCTGGAGGCACAGATCGCCTTCGCGGTGAAGCGCCCCGACCTGGCGGCGGCGGTGCACGCCTTCCTGCCGAAGTACATGGGCTGAACCCGCCCGTTTCCGGAAGCGGCGCCGCGCGGGTCCGCGCGGCGTCGGTTCGGGATCACATCGATGTTGGCGGCGCAATGAGGCGGGTCCGGCATATCGACCCTGCGGCGCGGGGGGGATAAGGAACCGTCCTGCAACGCCCCCTCCCCGGGGGCTGGACTGGGGGTTCTCATGCGCGTCGCGATGATTGGGGCAGGCTATGTCGGGCTTGTCTCAGGGGCCTGCTTCGCCGAATTCGGTGTCGATGTCTGCGTGGTGGACACGGAGGTCTCCAAGGTCGAGGCGCTGCGGGCGGGCCGTATCCCGATCTACGAGCCCGGGCTGGACCGGCTGGTGGAAGAGAACGCGCGCGACGGGCGCCTGAGCTTCACCACCGACCTCGCGGAGGCGATGGAGGGCGCGGACGCCGTGTTCCTCGCGGTGGGCACGCCCTCCCGCCGCGGCGACGGCCATGCGGACCTGTCCTATGTGTTCGCCGCCGCCGAGCAGGTGGCGCGGGCGGCCAAGGGCCCGCTGGTGCTGGTGACCAAGTCCACCGTGCCGGTCGGCACCGGGCGCAAGATCCAGGCGATCCTGAAGAAGACCCGCCCGGACCTCGAGATCGACGTGGCGTCCAACCCCGAGTTCCTGCGCGAGGGCAACGCGATCGGCGACTTCATGCGCCCCGACCGCGTGGTGATCGGCGCCGAGAGCGACCGCGCCTTCCAGGTGCTGCGCCGCCTGTACCGCCCGCTCTACCTCATCGAGACGCCGATCGTGCAGACCGGGCTCGAAACGGCGGAACTGATCAAGTATGCGGCCAACGCGTTCCTGGCGGTGAAGATCACCTTCATCAACCAGATGGCCGATCTGTGCGAGAAGGCCGGGGCTGACGTGCACGACGTGGCGCGCGGCATGGGGCTGGACGGGCGGATCGGGCGCAAGTTCCTCCATGCGGGGCCGGGCTATGGCGGTTCCTGCTTCCCCAAGGACACGCTGGCGCTGGCGCGCACCGCGCAGGAACTGGGCGCGCCCGTGACCATCGTGGAGCAGACCATCGCGGCCAACGACGCGCGCAAGGAGGCCATGGCCGATCGCGTGGTTGCGGCGCTGGGCGGCTCTGCGGCGGGCAAGACCGTCGCGGTGCTGGGCCTGACCTTCAAGCCCGAGACGGACGACATGCGCGACGCGCCGTCCCTGGTGGTGGTGCCGCGGCTGGTGGAGGCGGGTGCAGCGATCCGCACCTACGACCCCCAGCCCGGCCATGCCCGCCAGATGATGCCGGCCGGCATCCATTTTGCGGAAACGGCGCTCGACGCCGTGGAGGGGGCGGATGCCGTGGTGCTGCTGACGGAATGGAACGAGTTCCGCGCGCTTTCGCCGGATCGCCTCAAGGCCGCCATGCGCGGCGACGTGGTGCTGGACCTGCGCAACGCCTGGGATCCAGCCGCCTTCCGCGAGGCCGGGCTCACCTATCAATCCATCGGACGCCAGTGAGCCAGAGCTGAAGGGCCCCCGGACCATGACGAGCTTCAACCACCGCTTCGACCCGACCAGCCTGCGCGAGTACGACATCCGCGGCGTGGTCGGCAAAACCCTCTCGGGCGAGGACGCCTTCGCCATCGGCCGCGTGTTCGGCTCCATCGTCGCGCGCGCGGGTGGGACCAAGGTGGCGGTCGGCTATGACGGCCGCCTGTCCTCCCCGATGCTGGAGGAGCGGCTGGTGGCGGGGCTCATGGCCTCGGGCATGGAGGTGATCCGCATCGGCTGCGGGCCGACGCCGATGCTCTACTTCGCCTCCTACCACTTCAAGACCGACGGCGCCGTGATGGTGACGGGCAGCCACAACCCGCCCGACTACAACGGGTTCAAGTCGATGATCGGCAAGAAGCCGTTCTTTGGGAAGGACATTCAGGAACTGGGCGCCATGGCCGCCGCCGGCGACGTGGTGGAGGAGGCACAGGGGTCGTCCCGCAGCGTGGACATCGCCGAGGACTACGTCGCACGGCTGATGCAGGACTATGACGGCGGCGACCGCGCGCTGAAGGTGGTCTGGGACCCCGGCAACGGCTCCGGCGCCGAGATCACCAAGATGCTGGCGGCGCGGCTGCCCGGCCGGCACACCGTGATCAACGGCGAGATCGACGGCAACTTCCCGGCGCACCACCCGGACCCGACGGTGGCCAAGAACCTCGAGCAGATCATCGCCGAGGTCGCGAAGCAGGGTGCCGACCTCGGGATCGCCTTCGACGGCGATGCCGACCGCATCGGCGTGGTCGACAACGACGGCAACATCCTGTTCGGCGACCAGCTTCTGGTGGTGCTGGCGCGCGACGTGCTGAAGAGCAAGCCGGGCGGCACCATCATCGCCGACGTGAAGGCCAGCCAGGTGCTGTTCGACGAGGTGGCCAAGGCCGGCGGCACGCCGCTGATGTGGAAGACGGGTCACTCGCTGATCAAGTCCAAGATGGCCGAGACGGGCGCGCCGCTGGCCGGCGAGATGTCCGGGCACATCTTCTTCGCGGACAAGTGGTACGGCTTCGACGACGCACCCTATTCGGCGGTGCGGCTGCTCGGCATCGTGGCGCGCATGGGCGAGACGCTGTCCCAGGTGCGGGACGCCATGCCCAAGGTGATCAACACGCCCGAGCTTCGCTTCAACTGCTCCGAGGAGCGCAAGTTCGTGGTGGTGCAGGAGGTCAAGGACCGCCTGGCCGCCGAGGGCGCCAAGGTGCAGGACGTGGACGGTGTGCGCGTGCTGACCCAGGACGGCTGGTGGCTGCTGCGTGCCTCCAACACCCAGGCGGTGCTGGTGGCCCGCGCGGAGGCGAGCAGCGACCAGGGGCTGGAGCGGCTGAAGGCTATGATCGCGAAGCAGCTCGAGGCCAGCGGCCTCGCGGCGCCGGACTTCACCGGGGAGAATGCGGGGCACTGATCCCGCTCTTTCTTTACGGCACCCTGCTGGACCGGCGCGTGCTCGCGCGCCGGTCCGGCGATCCCCGCCTGGCGCTGCGGCTGCGGCCGGCGGCGCTGCACGGCCATGCCCGCGTCGTCTTCCGCGGAACAGCTTATCCCACCCTGGCGCGGCATGCGGGCGGCGTGGTGGAGGGCGCGCTGGTGCGGCCCGGCCCGTCCGCCATGGCCGCTCTGCGGCGCTACGAGGGCGCCTGCTACCGCCTGATACCCCTTCGTGTCCGGAGTGGGCGCGGCCTTCGCTGGGCGCGTGCCTGGATGGTGCCGCGCCGCATGGCCGCGCCGGACGAGTGGCGCCCGGGCCTGACGCACGGTTCCCGCCCGGGCTAGAACCGGTGGGAACGACGGAGCGCCCGACACCATGCTGCAAGCCCCCCCTGCCGAGCCCGGGATGCGCGAGGAGGAGGTCGATACCCCCGCGCTGCTGATCGACCTCGATGCCTTCGAGGCCAACCTCGACGCCATGGCGGCGCGGCTGGCCGGCACCGGCGCGAAGCTCAGGGCCCATGCCAAGACCCACAAGTCCGCGGCCATCGCCCACCAGCAGATGCGGCGCGGCGCGGTCGGGCAGTGCGTGCAGAAGGTGGCGGAGGCCGAGGCCCTGGCCTGGGGCGGGGTGCCGGACATCCTGGTTTCGAATCAGGTGGTGGATGCGCGCAAGCTGCGGCGCTTGGCGGCGCTGTCGGGGATCGCGAAGGTCGCGGTCTGCGCCGACGACGCCGCGGGGATCGACACCATCGCCGCCGTTGCCGAGGCGGCCGGGCGGCGGATGGAGGTGCTGGTGGAGATCGACGTGGGCGCCGGGCGCTGCGGCGTGGACCCCGGGCCCGAGGCGGTCGCGCTGGCCGGGCGGATCGCGGCCTCGCCGCACCTGATCTTCGGGGGCTTGCAGGCCTATCACGGCAGCGCCCAGCACCGGCGCACGGCCGATGAGCGCCGCGCCGCCATCGCGGGGGCGGCCGAGGGCGTGCGGCGCACGGTGGAGCAGCTGCGCCAGCAGGGGCTGGACTGCCCGATCGTGGGCGGCGCCGGCACGGGCACTTACGAGCTGGAGCTCGAGGCGGGGCTCTGGACGGAGATCCAGGCCGGGTCCTACGCCTTCATGGATGCCGACTACGCCGCCAACGGCGCGCCGCCGCCCTTCCGGCAAAGCCTGTTCGTGCTGGCGCAGGTGATGTCCGCGCCGCGGGACGGGGTGGCGGTGCTGGACGCCGGGCACAAGGCCGTCGCGGTGGATTCCGGGCTGCCGCTGGTCTGGCAGCGCCCGGGGATCCGGTATGTCGGCGCCTCGGACGAACACGGGGCGCTGGCGGTGGAGGGCGGCGCGCGCCCGAAGCTGGGGGAGCGGCTGCGGCTGGTGCCCGGGCACTGCGACCCGACGGTGGACCGCTACGACTGGTATGTGGGCGTGCGGGGCGGGCGCGTGGAATGCCTTTGGCCGGTTTCCGCCCGGGGCGGCATGGTCTGAGGAACGGTGGCGGGAGGGGACGCGAGCCCCCTCCCCCCCGGGCTCAGCGCCCCTTGGGCTTCGCTGCGGCGGCGCGGGCGGGCGCCGCGGCAGGGCGGCGTGCCGGGGTGGTGACGCGGACGACCCGGCCACCGTCGCCCTGCTCCATCACCCGGCGGGTGCGCGTGGCGGCAGCGCGGCCGCCGACGCGGACGGTCAGCGGGCGGAGTTCGGCGCGGGCGGCGGCGGCGCTGCGGCCGCGGGGCTCCGGCGCGGCGGGACGCACCACGCGGAGAGAGACCTGGCGGATGGCGGAGCGCGGCGCCTCGATGGTCGCGGCGCGGGCGCGGGCGAAGATCAGGGGCGTGCGGGCGACCGCGATGGCGGCGTCGGGCACCCGGGTGGTGGGCGCGACGCCGAGGCGCGAGAAGCCGTCATCCAGCAGCATCGCGGCGTGGCGGTCGCGCTCCATCCAGGAGGCGCCGCCGAAGACCGAGACAAAGACCCGCTGGCCCTGCCGCTGGGCGGAAATGACGTTGTTGAAGCCGGAGGCGTTGATGTAGCCGGTCTTGACCCCGTCCACGCCCTCGTACTCGCCGAGCATATGGTTGTGGTTGCGGAAGGCGTAGTTGCCGGCGCGGATGTTGGAGTTGCCGAAGTAGTGCCAGCGCTCCGGGAAATCGAGGAAGAGGCGGCGGCCGAGGGTGGCCATGTCGCGGGCCGTGGTGGCCTGGTCCCAGTCCGGCAGGCCGGACGCGTTGCGGAAGGTGGTGTTGGTCATGCCGAGCTGGCGGGCCCGCATGGTCATCATCTGGGCGAAACGCTCCTCGGTCCCGCCCAGGGCCTCGCCCACCGCGACGGCGACGTCGTTGGCGGACTTCATGGTCAGCGCGTAGATCGCGACGTCCACCGGGATGGTCATGCCGGGCGGCACGCCCAGCTTGGAGGGCATGCGGCTGTTGGCCTCCTCGCTGATGTAGATGCGGCTGTCCATGGTGATGCGGCCCTCGCGCATCGCGTCGAACAGCATGTAGAGGGTCATCATCTTGGTCAGCGATGCCGGGTAGCGCGGCGCATCCGGGTTGGCGCCGCCGAGCTGCTGGCCGGTGCGCGCGTCCATCACGAAGGAAGCGTAGCGCTCGCTGCCGATCTGGGCGGCGGCGGGCTGGGCGGCCAGCACGGCGGGGATGAGGGCGGCCATCCATCGGAGGCGGGAGGCGCTTCGCAGGGCCGCGAACCGGGCGGTACAGCGCCGCCAGCCGCTCCGTGCGGCCAGACCATCACCCATGCGTAATCCCCCTTCAAACGGATCCGCCCCCGCGGATCCTGGCAGTCGCCGGGTCGCCCTCGGGCATACCGGCACGCGACCCCCCAGCCGCGCTGTGGCGGACGATAGGAGGGTCCTTCGGGGATTGTCCATCGCAAGATGCGGAAAATTCCTGCATGGGACGGAAATTGCTGCATTTCTGCCCCACTGGCAAAGTTGCAGCACTGGAAGGATAATTTTTATGCTGCATCGCAAAATTTTGTGGACGGCCGTTCGCTGCGCTTGATACAAGCCCCATGTTGCAGCGCAGCAAAGCCATGGCTTCGATCATGGCATGCCTCTTCAGAGCCCCAGGAGAAGTCACCATGGCCAACGAAGCCCCCAAGATCGCCCGGATCGCCACCGAAGCCGTGAGCACGCCGACGATCACCCCGGACGCCGCCAGCACCGCGACCGCCACCAAGATGGCCGATGCCGGCGCTTCCCAGATCCGCAGCGCCATGGAGCGCAGCATGGAGCAGGCCAGCAAGGCCGCCGAGGGCAGCATGAAGGCCGCCCAGGACTTCGCCGAGTTCTCGCGCGGCAATGTCGAGACCCTGACGCAGGTTACCCAGACCTGGATGACCGGCACCCAGGAGATCTCCCGCCAGGCCTTCGCCCTGATGCAGGGCCTCGCCGACCACGCCCTGGAGGGTGCCCGCGCCCTTTCCGGCGTGAAGAGCCTGAAGGAGGCCGCCGAGATCCAGGCGACCTACGCCCGCGGCAGCATGGAGAAGGTGATGTCCGAAACCGCCAAGCTGCAGGAGGCTTCCTTCCGCCTCGTGGAGCAGGTGGCCACGCCCGTGACCCAGCGCGTGTCCCAGGCCGTCGAGCGCGCGACCAAGCCGCTGGCCGCCTGAGCCGAAGCAACAGAAGCCGGCGGGGGAGCCCCCGCCGGCCTCAGACCGCCGGGCCCCGCCCGCCACCCTCTGGGATGGCTGGCGGGGCCTTCGCGTTTGCGCGCCCGACTCCGGCCCCAAGTTCTGGCGCCGAAGCCTGGCGCCGGCCTCTTCCGCCGGGTTCCTCCACCGGTCCGCCGGCCGCGGGCCCTGGCGCGGGCCGGGGTCAGGCCCCATATCCCCGCAGGCGCTGTGAGGCTTCACCTCCTGCGCCGTGATCCGGTATCCTTTCCACAGACAATTCCAGCGCAACGGACGCGGTGGCCCCTTGGCAAGCCCGTGATCCGTGAGACCATGGCGGGGCGATGAGCAAGCAGGACAAGCGCCCGAGCGGTAGAGCGGGATCGATCGAGGCGGGAGCCGTGCCCGTGCAATCCGGCGGTTCGGCCGGACCTCGCCGGACCGGGCTGCCCGCGGCCGGACGCAATCTGGCCGGCCAGCAGTGGGAAGAGCTTGGCCGGGCCGGTCCACGAAAGGGCGGGCCGGACAAGGAAGGGCCCGACAGGGATGGTGGAGGGCCGCAGCCTCCGGCCGCGCCGCCGGGTGGCGGCGCCGGTGGTGGCGAGGGCCCCTCCACCGGCGTGGTGGTCAAGGCGCGTCCCCGGACGCGCAAGCCCACCATGTACAAGGTCCTGATGCTGAACGACGACTACACGCCCATGGAGTTCGTTGTTCACGTCCTGGAACGGTTCTTCCAGAAGAACCGCGAGGAAGCCACGCGCATCATGCTGCACGTCCATCGGCGCGGCGTGGGTGTTTGCGGGGTGTTTACCTATGAAGTGGCAGAAACGAAGGTCACGCAGGTGATGGACCTGGCGCGCCAGAACCAGCATCCTCTCCAGTGCACGATCGAGAAAGAATGAGCTTGGGCTTCCCCGTCGCGAATTCCGACGCTGATACACGGCGTAACCCGCCGGGCCCCTCCGCGTTCGGAGATGGGAACCCAATATTGAACCTATCGACTTCTTGCGTACGGCCGTCTCAAGCTTCGTGCCCAGGTGGGTGCCCTGCCGGGAGATCCCGGCGGCCGTCGAGACAGGGGAGCGTCGAACGACATGCTGTCCCGTAACCTAGAACAGACGCTCCACCGCGCCCTTGGCCTCGCCAGCGAGCGCCGGCACGAGTACGCGACTCTGGAGCATCTGCTCCTCAGCCTCGCGGAAGATACGGATGCGACCACCGTCCTCCGTGCCTGCGGGGTGGACGTGGATAAGCTCAAGCGCGACCTGGCCGAGTTCCTGGACAAGGATCTCGCCGGGCTGGTGACCGACCGCGGGGGCGACCCCAAGCCGACGGCCGGCTTCCAGCGGGTGGTTCAGCGCGCGGCGATCCATGTCCAGTCTTCGGGCCGCGACGAGGTGACCGGCGCCAATGTGCTGGTGGCCTTGTTCAGCGAGCGCGAGAGCCATGCCGTCTATTTCCTGCAGTTGCAGGACATGACGCGGCTGGACGCGGTGAACTTCATCTCCCACGGCATCGCCAAGGCTCCTGGCCGCAGCGCCACCCGCCCCGTGCAGGGTAATGCGGGCAAGGACGGTGACGGCGAGGGCGAGAACCGTGGCGGCGAGGAGCGGCGCGAGGGTGGCGCGAAGCGGGGCGGCGATGCGCTGTCCAACTACTGCGTCAACCTCAACAAGAAGGCCGGTCAGGGCAAGATCGACCCGCTGATCGGGCGCGCCGACGAGATCGAGCGCACGATCCAGATCCTGTGCCGCCGGACCAAGAACAACCCGCTCTACGTGGGCGACCCCGGCGTGGGCAAGACCGCCATCGCCGAGGGCCTGGCCAAGCGGATCATCGAGGAGGACGTGCCGGAGGTCCTGCTCAAGTCCACGATCTACGCGCTGGACATGGGCAGCCTTCTCGCCGGCACGCGCTACCGCGGTGACTTCGAGGAGCGGTTGAAGGCCGTGGTGAACGAGCTGGAACAGCAGCCCGGCGCCATCCTGTTCATCGACGAGATCCACACGGTGATCGGTGCCGGTGCGACCTCGGGCGGTGCGATGGATGCGTCGAACCTGCTGAAGCCCGCGCTCGCCCAGGGCACGCTGCGCTGTATCGGCTCCACCACCTACAAGGAGTACCGGCAGCACTTCGAGAAGGACCGGGCGCTGGTCCGGCGCTTCCAGAAGATCGACGTGAACGAGCCGAACGTCGAGGACGCGGTGAAGATCCTCACCGGGCTGAAGACGAACTACGAGAAGCACCACAAGGTGAAGTACACGCCGGAGGCGATCCGCGGCGCGGTGGAGCTCTCGGTCAAGTACATCCATGACCGCAAGCTGCCGGACAAGGCGATCGACGTGATCGACGAGGTCGGCGCTTCCCGGATGCTGCTGCCCGAGAACAAGCGCCGCAAGACGGTGACGCTGAAGGACGTGGAGGACATCGTCGCGAAGATCGCGCGCATCCCACCCAAGTCCGTCTCGACCGACGACAAGGAGGTGCTCAAGAACCTCGAGCGTGACCTGCGGTCGATGGTCTTCGGGCAGGACAAGGCGATCGAGACGCTCTCGGCCGCCATCAAGCTGTCCCGCGCGGGGCTGCGCGACGCGGAGAAGCCGATCGGCAACTACCTGTTCTCCGGCCCCACGGGCGTCGGCAAGACGGAGGTGGCCAAGCAGCTCTCCAAGACGCTCGGCATCGAGCTGATCCGCTTCGACATGTCCGAGTACATGGAGAGGCACAGCATCAGCCGGCTGATCGGCGCCCCCCCTGGCTATGTGGGCTTCGACCAGGGCGGCCTGCTGACGGACAGCATCGACCAGCACCCGCACGCCGTGCTCCTGCTCGACGAGATCGAGAAGGCGCACCAGGACCTCTACAACATCCTATTGCAGGTGATGGACCACGGGAAGCTGACGGACCACAACGGCAAGACCGTCGACTTCCGCAACGTCATCCTCATCATGACGACCAATGCGGGCGCGGCCGACATGGCGAAGCCGGCTATCGGCTTCGGCAGCAGCGTCCGCGTCGGCGAGGACGAGGAGGCGATCAAGCGGATGTTCACCCCGGAGTTCCGGAACCGCTTGGATGCCGTGGTGCCCTTCGCCGGGTTGACGCAGGAGATCGTCGGCAGCGTGGTGGAGAAGTTCGTGATGCAGCTGGAGGCCCAGCTCGCGGATCGGAACGTGACCATCGAGCTGTCCTCCGCCGCCAAGGAGTGGCTCGCCGAGCGTGGCTACGACCCGCTGTACGGCGCGCGCCCGCTGGCCCGCGTCATTCAGGAATACGTCAAGAAGCCGCTGGCCGAGGAGTTGTTGTTCGGCAAGCTGGTGAAGGGCGGGGCCGTGAAGGTCGGGTTCAAGGATGGGGCGCTGACCTTCGACATCGCCGAGGCGCCACCGGCCGCCCTGCCCAAGCCCGACGAGGGTTCGGGCGACGGCGAGGCGGAGCGGGAGCCGGAGGCAGCGGGCTGAGCCGCAGCCTGGATGAGAAAGGTGGGGATGGCGGGCCGACCGCCATCTCCGCTGCGGAAGGCGTACGGGCCGGCTGCCACGTTTTTCGCCGCGTCCGTGATCGGTGAACCGGCAAAGGACGTTGCTGAGGTCGGATGGGCGGGCGCGTTGACTCCATCCTGAGCCTGGGTGGCTTGGCGATCCTTGCCGTGTTGCTGCTTGGGGCTGTGCTTCGCTTGGCTGTCGGCCGGACGAAGTCGGCCCCTTCTTTATTGGACGGGTTGGAGGCGGAAGCGGAAGGAACGCCCACGGGGCGGTCTGCCCGAAGCGAGATCCTGCCCAGTTTCGAAGCCGTGCTGGACCGTGTTGTGCGGCCACGCCACCTGGCGCATCCCGGTTGGGAACGGCTGGATGGCGCGCAGGGGGTGCCCGGGCGAACCGTTGCCCTCTTCGAGCATCAAGGCAGCGTTTATGCCCTGAACGGGGCGAGCCGGTTCGATGCGCTTCTCGCGGCCGGGAACTGGATCCTGGACCACCCGGACGAGAGCGCGGTGGTGGTCCGCTCCACCGAAGGTGGCGCGGGGCAGCTGATGCTGCGGCCCGAGATCGGGCATCCCGCCAAATCGGTGTTGATGCGCTCGGAGTGACGGCGGCTCAGGCCGGGCCGGGCGAGGTCCGTCCCGGCAACCAGCGCGCGACGTCGTCCAGCACCGGAGCACCCTCCAGGCCGAGGGCCCGCAACGGCGCGGCAAGCGCGGCGATGATGCCCGCGTGGCTCACGCCATCATAAAGCCGCTCCTCCACCGGAACGCCGTGGGACCGGGCCAGCGCCGCGAAGCGGGTGGTCTGTTCGGGGCGCACGGTGGTGTCCGCCTTGCCGTGCAGCAGCAGCAGGGGCGGCGTTCCCCGAAGCGCCGCCTCATCCGGCGGGGCCACGCGGGCGCGGGCGGCGGGCGCGGTGGCGAAGATGCCGGAGGGGTCGTCGGCCGGACCGAAGTCGAAGGGACAGGCGAGGCCGATGCCGCCGGCCAGGCTGTCCCGCCCCGCACCCAGCCAGCGCGGGTCGCAGGCCAGGGCCATGGCGTTGAAGGCTCCGGCCGAATGGCCCGCCAGGATCACCGGGCGATCGCGGCCAGGGCCCGCGCGGATGGCGCGCACGGCGGCGGCGCCGTCCTCCACGAAGGCGGGCCAGCGCACCTCGGGGAAAAGGCGGTAGTCAGGCACGGCCACGAGGGCACCGGTGGAGGCGAGCGCGCGGGCGGCAAAGCCGTAGTCGCCGCGCGCCCCGCTTCGCCAGCCGCCACCGTAGAAGAAGACGATGAGGGGGGCGCGGGGGCTTGCGCCATCGGGGGTGTAGAGGTCGTAGCGCCCGCGCTCCCCCGGCCCGTAGGAGATGTCCGGCTGGCGCGAAATCCCACCCGAAGGGGTGAGCCCGTTGGCGAGGTCGAGCGGGGAACAGCCCGTGGCCGCGAGGGCGAGGGCGCAGAGGACGTCGCGGCGGAGGATCATCCTCTTGCCAACGCGGCGCCCCGCCCGCTCGTTGCGGGCGGGGATCGGAGGCTCAGGGGCGGTCGCGCAGCAGGTCCCGCATCCTGGCGGCATCGGCCGCCGAAACGGCGGGCGCGGCGTTGCCCCAGGCGTTGCGGATATAGGTCGTGACCGCGGCGGTCTCGTCGTCGTTCAGGCGCCAGCCGAAGGCGGGCATGGCCGGCGATGTCGGCGCGTGCGGGCTGTAGGCGGCGCGCACGCCCTGGAGCACGACCCGGAGCAGTGTTTCGTTGCCCTCCTGCTGCACCACCTGGCTGCCGGCCAGGCGCGGGAACATGCGTGCCACCCCCTCCCCGCTCCGCGTGTGGCAGGCGCCGCAGCGATCGACGTAGATGGCCTCGCCCGCGCGCATCTGGGCGTTGTCGGCGGCCAGGGCGGTGCGGGCGGGCGATGCCGGCGCGGCGGCGGGTGGCTCCTTCAGGTAGGTGGCGATGGCCCGCAGGTCGGCCTCGGTCATCACGCTGGTGGAGTATTCCACCACCTCGGCCATCGGGCCCGAGGCGGCGCTGCGGGCGTTGCGGCCCTTTTGCAGGTATTCGACGATTTCGTCGGCGCTCCAGTCGCCGAGGCCGGTGCGCTGGTCGCCGGTCAGGTTGGTGGCAAACCAGCCTTGCAGCGGCCCGCCGGCGAAGCGCTCGCTGCTGCGGTCGGCGCCGGCCAGGTTCTTGGGCGTGTGGCAGGCGCCGCAATGGGCCGGGCCTTCCACGATGTAGGCGCCGCGGTTCCATTCGGCCGAGCGGTTCGGGTCCGGGCGGAACTCGCCCGGCTCGAAGAAGAGCCCGTTCCAGGCGAGCATGGAGGCGCGGATGTTCAGCGGAAAGGGCAGGCTGTTGCGGTCCACCGCGTGGTTCACCGGGTCCAGCGTGTTGAGGTAGGCGAAGATCGCGTCGGTGTCCTCCCGCGGCATGCGGGTGAAGTAGGTGTAGGGAAAGGCGGGGTAGAGGCGGGCACCGTTGGGCCGGATGCCCTCGTGCATCGCGCGGTAGAAGCTGTCGGCAGACCAGGTGCCGATGCCCGTCGCGCGGTCGGGGGTGATGTTGGGCGTGACGATGTTGCCGAAGGGCGTTTCGATCGGGCGACCGCCGACGAAGCCCTGGGAGCCCTGGTGGTCGCCGCTGGTGGACATGTGACAGGCCACGCAGTCGCCGAGGACGACCAGGTAGCGGCCGCGCTCGACCTGGTCGAAGTTGTCGGGCGCGGCGCGGGCGGGCGCCGCCAGGAGGAGGGCTGCCGCGGAGAGGGCGGCGAGGAGACGGGCGCGCATCAGGCCTGCACCAGCGGCTGGCCGGGCCTCTTGAGGTATTCGTTCTTGATGGCGTCCGCCGCGTAGTAGGCCAGGGCACCGACCGTGCCCGTGGGGTTGTAGCCGGCGTTCTGCGGGAAGGCGGAGGCGCCGAGGACGAAGACGTTGGGCACGTCCCATGTCTGCTGGAACTTGTTCACGGCGGATGTGCGGGGGTTGTCGCCCATGATGGCGCCGCCGGTGTTGTGCGTGGTCTGGTAGGGAACGACGCTCCAGGGGCCCTTCTTCGGCGAGGCCACGATCTGCTTCGCGCCCATGGCCCGCATGATCGGCACCATCTTGTCCGTCACGAAGGCCGACATGCGCTCCTCGTTCGGCTTGAAGTCGAAGGTCATGCGCAGCAACGGGCGGCCGAGGCGGTCCTTGTAGGTGGGATCGAGGTCCAGGTAGCAGTCGCGGTAGGACATGACGCTGCCCTGGCTGCCGACGTTGGTGGTCGTGTTGTAGTTGTCGCGGGTCGCCTTCTTCCAGGCGCTGCCCCAGCGCGGCGTGCCCGGCGGGACCGGGCGCGCGGAGATCGGGCGGGCGTGGAAGGTGGTGCCGTTGATGTTGGCGCCGCCGACGAAGTTCAGGCCGGTGTGGTCGAAGACGTCGCCCTGGTAGTCGTCGCAGGTCATGCCCAGCGCACCGGCGCCGGCCCAGCTGTTGAACCGCTTGTCGTCGAAGAAGCCGTTCACCGAGGAATTGGCCTGGTAGGCGTAGTTCTTGCCGACCACGCCCTCGCCCGTGCTGACGTCATAGGGCTTGCCGATGCCGGAATAGAGCATCAGGCGCACGTTCCAGAGCTGGTAGGCTGCGAGGATCACGAGGTCCGCCGGCTGTTCCCATTCCTGGCCCTGCGCGTCGATATAGGTGACGCCGGTGGCGGTCTTGCCGTCGGCGCTCATCAGGACCTTCATCACCTCGCACTCGGTGCGCGCCTCGAAGCCGGGGTGGCGCATGAGCACGGGCAGGATGGTGGTCTGCGGGCTGGACTTGGAATAGTTGGCGCAGCCGAAGCGCTCGCAGAAGCCGCAATAGGTGCAGGGGGCCTGGGTGACGCCGAGGTGGTTGGTGTAGGCCTGCGACATGTTGGCGGCCGGCATCGGGAAGGGATGCATCCCGAGTTCGGTCGTGGCCTTGGTGAAGAGGTCCTGCGTGAGCTGCATCTTGAGCGGGGGCGTGGGATAGCCGCGCTGGCGCCAGCCCTCGAAGGGGTTTCCGCCGGGCTGGATCTCGCCCTTGATGTTGCCCGCCTGGCCGGCGATGCCGCAGAGGTATTCGAACCTGTCATAGTAGGGCTCGAGCTCGTCGTAGCTGATGCCCCAGTCCTGGATCATATGGTTCTCGGGGAAGATCCCCTCGCCGTAGCGCTCCTTGTAGTGGGTGCGGATGTTGAGGTCGCTCGGCAGGAAGCGCCAGGTGTGGCCGTTCCAGTGGACGCCGGAGCCGCCGACGCCGTTGCCGGGCAGGAAGCTTCCCCAGCGGCGCATGGGCAGGGCGGTCTGGTCCGGCGTGTTGCGCGCGGTGACCGTGTCCTGCGCGGTGCGGATGAACAGCTCGTGCCGGATGGCGTAGCGAAGCTCGTCGGGTGCGGTGCCGACGTTGAAGTCGCTCGCCGTGTCGCGCCAGGGGCCGCGCTCCAGCGCCACCACCTGCATGCCGGCCTGGCAGAGCTCATGGCCCATGATGGAACCGGTCCAGCCGAGGCCGACGATCACGACGTCCTTGCGGGGAAGGCGGCGCATCAGCCGCGCCCTCCCGGGCGGCGCCATTCCGATCGTCCGAGCAGGCTGACGGGCGGGATTCCGTAGGGCATGCCGGGCTTGGCGAGCACGTCGCGGTAGTCGTAGCGCGTGCCGGGGAAGCCGATGAGTTTCCAGGCGACCATGTCGCGGTTCCCTCCGTAGATCGGGTCGGCGAAGAACCCTTCCATGGTGTTGTTGAAGATGAGGTCGAAGATCTCGCTGCCGTTGAACTCGGGCGAGTTGGCCTCGCGCTTCTCCAGCGAGGTGAGGAGCCGGTCGAGTTCCTCCGCGGAGAGCTGCGGGATCTTCCGCCCCCCGAAGTTGCGCGCCGCATGGGCGGCCAGGCCGGTGAGCCCCTTGCGGTAGGCCTGGGCGGGGGTGAGCGGCGATTGGAAGCCCTGGGTGGGCAGCGGGTTCGGCGGGAAGGGACCCTGCATGTAGACGCCCTCCGCCCGGCCATAGGGACCGGCGAGCTGGCGGTCGATGAAGACGGCGCAGCCGGCCTCCTTGCCGCCCGGGCCGAGATCGTCCTGCGGGATCAGGCGGTCGACGATGGCCTCGATGGCCGCGCCCTCGTCGGCGGTGAAGAAGAGCCAGGGGCCGGGACGGGCCTCGGCGGGCGGGTAGACCTCGTTGCTGGTCCAGGGAAGGCCTTCGATGGTGCGGGCGCCGGCCGTGCTGGCGAGGCCCATCAGGGCGGTGGTGGCGAACAGGAAGCGGCGTCGGGTGCCGCGCGGGGTGGTCATGCAGTGTTCCTCGGCGCGGGTGTGAGACCGCATGGGGATCTCAAATTCCCTGGCGCCCGAGAGTTGCCGCCTGAACCGCCGCATAAAGATTGAAAATTGCACACATGTTGCGCGCCCGGCGTGCGGGCGCGCCGCCCTGGGGCACCTCAGGTCAGGGCGTCACGGGCGCGGAGCAGGGTGGTGCGGGTGCCGGCGTCGATTGTCGGGAATTGCAGGTCGAGCGCCTCCAGCGCGCTGGCCACGGCTTCCGCGACCAGCAGGCGCGCCAGCCACTTCCGGTCGGCGGGGATGATGAACCAGGGGGCGTGGGGCGCGGCCGTGGCGCGGATCGCGGCCTCGTAGGCGGCCAGGTATTCGGCGCGGCGGGCGCGGACAGCGAGGTCGCCTTCCTCGAACTTCCAGTTCTTGGCGGGCTCGTCGATGCGGGCGAGCAGGCGCTCGCGCTGCTCCTCGGCGCCGACATGGAGGAAGAACTTGAGGATCACCACGCCCTGGCGCGAGAGGTAGCGCTCATGCGCCGCGATGTCCTCCAGCCGCTCGTCCCAGATATGCGGGCCGATCAGCGAGGCGGGAATGGGCGCGGCCTGGAGGATGGAGGGCTGCACGCGGGCAACCAGAACCTCCTCGTACCAGGAGCGGTTGTGGACGCCGATGCGGCCGCGGCGGGGCATGGCGATGGCATGGCGCCACAGGAAGTCGTGCGCGCGCTCGCGCGTGCTGGGGGCGGCGAAGGATTCCACCTGCACCCCCTGGGGATTCACGCCGGAGAAGACGTGCTTGATGGCGCCATCCTTTCCGGCGGCATCCAGCGCCTGGAAGATGCAGAGGACGGACCAGCGGTCGTTGGCGTAGAGGCGCGCCTGCTGGTCCGCGATGCGCTCCACGGCGGCGTCCAGGGCCTTGTTCCCCTCCCCCTTGTCGAGCCCGGTCTCGCCGTCCTCGTCAGTGCGGTGGTCCTCCAGGACGAAGGAGGCGCCGTCGGTGACGCGGCAGGCGGCGAGGAGCTGGCGGAGGGGCTCGGCGGTCACGGGATTCATCCAGGGGCTGTGCTGTTCCAGGGCCCGAACGCGCGGGACGGCCGTTCGGACGAGTCTCTTCAGGGAATGTTCAGCACCACGCTGACGGGGCAGTGGTCGGACAGGCGGGCGCGCCATTCCGGGCCGCGTTCGGCATAGACCATGACGCGGAGGCTGTTTTCCGCCAGCCAATCGCGGGCGGGCCCGCCGAGCAGGATGTGGTCGATGAAGGGGCGGCCGCCCCAGCACGGGTTGGAGCGGCCGGCGGTGGCGCGGGTGAGCGGGGCGGCGCGTTCCAGGGCGGGAAGGATCACGGGGTCGCGGTCGAAGCGCCGGTTGAAGTCCCCGGCGAGGGCGAAGGCCTCGCCGGACGCACGGCGGGCCTCGATCCAGCCGGCGAGGATGGTGGCCTGTTCCGCGATGCTCTCGCAGGCGCGGCCGCGGTCGTCGGGCTCGCGGCAGCCGGCGTTGAGGTGGAGGGAGAGGATGCGCAGGCGGGACGCCCCCTCCCCCACCGTCACGTCCACGCCGCGGCGAAGGGAGAAGCGGGCGCCGGGGTGCAGGTCCAGCGAGGCGAGGTCCGGGTTCTGGGCGGCGGGCAGGCCGCGGCGCACGGCGACGGCGGCGCGCTGCACGTCCTGCTCGGCCGGGAAGAAGAAGCGCCAGCGCGCGGGATCGAGGACCAGGGCGGCGGCCTCGGGGCCGTCCACCTCCTGGAGCGCGATGACGTCCGCGGCCAGGCGGTCGGCATAGGCGCGCAGGCGGTCGAGGTCCTCGCGCGCGCGGCGGGGGACGTCCTGCGGGAGGCCGGGGTCGCCGGGAGGACGGGCGGTGAGCCAGGCGATGTTCCAGGTGGCGAGCTTGAGTTCCGCGGCCGCGGCGGGAGTGGCGAGGAGAAGGAGGGCGAGCAGGGCACGGAGCATGGGCGTTCCTACAGCAGCACGGGTGCGGGGTCTGCCCGGTGCGCGGGGCTGAGCGGCCGGGCGCCACAGGCGAGAAGGTAGCGTTCCACCGCATCCAGCTCGGCCGCGCTGCGGGTGCTGTCGTGCCAGGGATCCTCCTGCGGGCTGCCGGGCGGAACCCAGATCACCGTCTCGTAGCGGGCGCGGGTCAGCAGGACGCGATAGGTGTTGAGCGTGAAAGCGCGGTCGGTTTCGTTGCGGGTGGTGTTCCAGCGGGCGCCGGACAGGCTGCGCATCACCCATTCGCCATGCGGGCGCAGCAGGTCGCCGCCCCAGGCGAGACCGACCTGGTCCAGTTCCAGGCCCTGGCAGTCGTATTCGGTGGCGTAGGTTTCCAGCGCGTCGGAGGCACGGATGTCGGGCCAGCGGTCGAGAAACCAGTGCGGAATGTCGGCGGCCTGCACACCCAGGCCTTCGGCACGGAGGCGACGGGCGCCGGAGGAGGCGACCAGGCCAGGGCGGCGGAGCCCGCGGGAAAAGCCGCGCAGGGCCGCGCGCATGGCATGGAGGTCGCGGGTGACGAAGTAGGGGACGCTTTCCGGCTGCCCGGCGATGCGGGCGGCGGCCTGCACGTCACCGGCGAGGACGGCATCCACCCAGGGGGCACCCTGCGGGTCGCGGACCGAGCGCATCGGGACGGTCAGGTCGAGGTCGGGATCGAGCGCCAGCCAGGGACGCGGTCCATCGGCGAGGCGTTGCGCCGCGAGGGGCGCCGAGAGCGCGCGGGGAGCGGCCACCGCCCGCCAGCCCGGCGATGCCTCGATCACCCTTCCCCACTCGGCGAGGCCGGCCTCGCCCGTGTTGATTTCCTGCCCGTTGCCGATGAGCGCGACGATGACGGACCAGTCGGCGTGGCGTTCCATGATCTCGAGCGTGTGGGCGGGTTCGCTGCTCGTCAGCTTGCTCGCGCCGCGTCGCTGGGATGGCTTGGTGGCCTGGGCGCGGTCCCAGGCGCGCTGCGCCTCGTCGAAGACGATCACGCGGGCTTCCGGGATTTCCGTGGGCTTCTCGACATACTGCTCGAGGAAGCGGTGCACGTTCTGGAGGGCGGTGACGGCATCGCGCCTTGCCTTGGTCCGGCCCTGCCCGCCCTCGGCGGCGCGGCGCGCGAGACTTTCGCGCAGGACCTCGACCAGGGGCGCGTTGCCCGTCAGGAAGGCGGCGCCGTCGTTGCGCAGGCTGCCGAAGACGATGTTCAGCCCGCAAAGGGTCTTTCCTGCGCCCGGGATGCCCGTGACGAAGACGATGACGTGCCGCGAGGCGGTGCGGGCGGCTTCGATGGCGCGCCGCACGGCCTCGGTGGTGCGCGTGAGGTTGGCGGCGTCGGCGCGGGCGGAGACCATCTCCGCGCTGCGATGCCGGTCAAAGAGCATGGTGGCGGCCTCGAGCACGTTCGGCACCGGGCGGTAGGGCGCGGCCAGCCAGGCGGCATGGTCGAGCGGCGCGGCGGGTGGGCCGATGGCGGCCTGGATCGCGCGCAGGGTTCCGGCAAGGCCGGCCGCATTCGCCGGGAACGGGGGCGGCACGCCCTGCCAGATGAGGGGCGGTTCGAACGGAGCGGCTGGGGCAAGGGTGGCGACCAGGATCGGCACGACCGGCCAGTCGCGGCAGCCGGCATGGAAATCCCGCAGGTCGAGGGCGTAGTCCTCGGCCTGCCTGCGGTCCGCGGGGGCATGGCCCGCCGCGCCGTCCTTGATCTCCAGCACCAGCACGGCACGGTCCGTGAGGATGACGCAATCGGCGCGCTTCTCCAGGCGGAGCAGGTCGTATTCGAGCATGACGGTCCAGCCGGCCACCTCCGGGCCCGAAAGTGCCGTGCGCAGGATGCGCGCCGTGGCGATCCAGGCGTCGCGCTGCGCGGGCTCGATCGTGGCATGCCGGTAGGTCTGCGCCAGGGCCAGTTTCGCGGCCACGCCCTCGTCCGGCAGAGCGAGCAGGGCGGGCACGCCCAGGGTCAGCCAGGGCCTCATAGGCGACTCCGCGACGGCCAGGTGGCCAGCAGCATGCTGGCGAGAAGCAGCGCGAAGCCCAGCGCATGGGTGGCGGTTGGTTCCTCGCCCAGGAACAGGATCGCCGCCGCCGCGGCCGTGGCGGGCAGGAAGGCGGTGAAGATGCCGGCGATGCCCGCGGGAGCGCGGCGGAGCCCGCCATACCAGAGCAGGAGCGACAGGACGCTGGCCGTCAAGGCATGGAACATCAGCAGGCCCATCAGCCAGGGATCGGCCAGCTTCGCGGCGGCACCCGCCGCGGGCAGCCAGGCCGGCAGCAGCAGGGCGGCGGAGAAGAACTGCATCCCGAGGCTGGCGGTCAGCAGCGGAAGAGCACCGGAAACGCGCTTGGCCAGGACGACATAGGCCGCTTCCCCACAGACGCCGATGAAGATGAGGCCGTTGCCGATGGCGCTGCCTCCCCCCTCCCCCTCGCGCGCGAGGACGATGGCGGCCATGCCCCCGGCGGCCAGTGCCACCGCCGCCCAGCCGCGCGGCGCGATGCGCTCGCGCAGCCAGAGGGCGCTGCCGAGGGCGACAGCGGCCGGAAGCGTTGCGAGAACGAGCCCGCCTTCCAGTGCCGTGGTCAGCCGGAGGCCGCCGAGAAGCGCGACGTTGTAGAGGATGGTGCCGGCGGCGGCCTGGAGGAAGAGGTTCCACAGCACCCCCCTGCCCGGCCGGCGCAGCCCATCGCGCCAGAGCGCCAGCGGCAGAAGGACGGCGCAGGCGATCAGGCAGCGCAGGCCGAGGATCAGGGGGATCGGCAGCGCGGCGGCGAGCGACTTGGCCACGGCCACGTTCGCCCCGGTCAGCACCATGGAGCCGGCGAGCTGCGCGTAGGCGCTCAGCACGGGCGGCGGGTCACGCCGCCTCGTCGTCCCGGCGATAGGGAGAGAGGGTGTCGAGGGTGGCGATCTCCTCCTCCATCGCCGCGCGCTCCTGCACCAGGGACTCGGCCACGGCGCGGCGCAGGCCGGAATGGGCGATGAGGTGGGCGGAATAGGTGGGCACGGGGCGGTAGCCCCGCTGGATCTTGTGCTCGCCCTGGGCGCCGGCTTCCACGCGCTGCAGGCCGTACGCGATCGCGAAGTCCAGCGCCTGGTAGTAGCAGAGCTCGAAGTGGAGGAAGGGCGCCTCCACTAGGCTGCCCCAGTTGCGGCCATAAAGGGCGTCGCGGCCCATCAGGTTCAGCGCGCCGGCCACGGGCTTGCCGTCGCGCTCGGCCAGCATCAGCACGACCTTGTCGCCCAGGCGCTGCCCCATCAGGGGCCAGAAGCGGGCGGTGAGATAGGCGCTGCCCCATTTCCGGTCGGTGGTGCTGCGGTAGAACTTGTGGAACTGGCGCCAGATCTCGGGGGTGATCTCGGAGCCGCGGAGGGTCCGCATGGTGAGCCCGGCCGACTGCGCGTCACGCCGCTCGCGCCGGATGGACTTGCGCTTGCGGGAGGAAAGGGCGCCGAGGAAGTCGTCGAAGCTGGCGTAGCCCTCGTTGGTCCAGTGGAACTGCACGCCCATGCGCTGCAGCCAGCCGGCCTCGCCGAGGTCGTGCCATTCCTCCTTCGTGCAGAAGGTGACGTGGCAGGAGGACAGGTTGAGCGCTTCCGTCGCCTGGGCCATGGCGCTGGCCAACGCCGCGTGGGGCACGCCGGAACCGGGGCGCATCAACAGGCGCGGACCGGGCACGGGAGAGAAGGGCACGGCCACCTGGAACTTCGGGTAGTAGTCGCCGCCCGCGCTCTCGAAGGCGCGGGCCCAGCCGTGGTCGAAGACGTATTCGCCGTAGGAATGCCCCTTCACATAGGCGGGCGCCACGCCGACCAGCGCGCCCGCGGCATCGCGCAGCGCCAGGTGCTGGGGCAGCCAGCCCGTGCGGGGCCCCGTGCAGCCGGATTCCTCCAGAGACAGGAGGAAGGCGTGCGAGGTGAAGGGATTTTCCGTCTCGTCGCAGGCATCCCATTCGGTGGGCGGGATGTCGGCGATGCTGGAATGGAGGGAAAGGGTCAGCTCAGAGGGCATGGGGGCGCATGTGCGGCGCGCGGGGCCGGGTGCAAGCGGGGATCAGCCTTGCTCCGCACCGGGAAGGGCCGCGAAGGCCCCGAAATCCGCGACCGCCTCCACGCCCGCGATGGCACCGCCGCGCAGCGTCCAGACATGGAGGAAGGGGACTTGCCCGCTGCGGCCGGCGGAGTCGCGGGCGTCGTAGGCGCCGCTTGCCAGGAGGCGGCCATCGGCCAGGGGGGCGAAGGACTCCACCGCGATGCGCCAGTGCGGGAAATGGCGGCGAAGCGTGGGGAAGAATTGCTCCGACACCTCCGCGCGGCCATGCCATTCGGTGCGCGGCACGGGATAGCCCGGCGAAACGCGCCAGGAAACGTCCTCGGCCAACAGGGTGTGGTCGCCGGTGTCCATCCAGTGTCGGACCAGCGACTCGGCGTCCGTCACGCGATCTCGAACACGGCCTCGACCTCAACCGCCGCGTCGCCGGGCAGGGAGGGGACGCCGATGGTGCTGCGGGCGTGGCGCCCGGCCTCGTCGAAGACGGCGACGGCCATGTCGGAGGCGCCGTTCATCACCTGGGCGTGCTGGGTGAATTCCGGCCCGGCCGCGATGAAGCCGCCGAGGCGCACCACGCGGGTGACGCGGTCCAGGCTGCCGAGCGCCGCCAGCGCCTGGGCAAGGACGTTGATGAAGCAGAGCTGGGCGGCCTGCTGCCCGGTCTCGATCGGCACGGCGGCGCCGAGCTTGCCGGTGTAGGCGATCTTGCCGTCGCGCATCGGCACCTGGCCGGAGATGAACAGGAGGTCCCCGGTGATCACGGCGGGGACGTAGTTGGCGATGGGCTTCGCCGCTTCCGGCAGGGCCACGCCCAGTTCCGCGAGGCGGGCGGCGATGCGCCCGGCGTCGGCCTGCGCCATGGTGTTCAGCCCACCAGCCGGAGGGCGCGGCGGCGGGCGGCCGGCGCGGGGGTGGAGGGAAGGTCCGGCAGCAGCGGAAGCTGCTGGGAGGCCGTGCCGAGCTGGTCGGCGCCGCACTCCTCCTCGGTCGGGTCGGGCAGGATGCGGCCGCCGAGATGGTCCAGCGCGAGGCGGCGGAAGGCCCAGTCCAGCACAGAGGAAGCGCGGTGGATGGCCGGGTCGCCCTCAACCATCCCGGCGGGGCCGAAGCGGGTGTAGGCGAAGGCCTGCACGTAGTCGTCCAGCGGCACGCCGGCGCCGAGGCCGACGGTGACGGAGTGGCAGAGTGCGTCCACCACGCCGCGGAAGGCCGCGCCGTCCTTGGCGAGGGTGAGGGAGATTTCCTCGAGTCCCTCCGCACCTTCCATGGTGCGGAGCGTGACGCGATGGCCGCCGATGGAAACCTTCCAGACCGCGCCGCGCCCGTGGGCGGGCTGCGCCGCGCGGGGCTTGGGCGCGGGCCGGGGCGCCTGGGCCGGAGCGGCGGCGGGGGCCGCGGCATGCAGCCATGGCCGCAGCGCGGCCTCCATCGCGGCGCGGGCCCCGGGGCCACGGGGGGCGAGCAGGCGGGCGGCGTCCTCCCCGGCCAGAAGCGCTGCGCGGGTGGGGGACTCGACGAGGTCGCCCAACTCCGTGGCGACAAGGCGCGTGGGCGCCGCTGCCGGGGCGAAGCCGCCGGTTTCGGCGCCGAGCAGGGCCTCCACGGCATCGGGCGGCGAAAGGGCGAAGACGGTGGCGTGGCGGAGGCCGGGAGCACCGGCCGCGGCGTCCAGCGCGGCCTGGGCAGCCTCGGCGAGGCCGGGCACGCGGGTTTCGGCGGGCGGCTCGGGCCAGATCAGGGCGACCGGCAGACGGGCGCCCAGGGACTCGGCCAGGTCGCCCGAGGCGGCCTCGGCCGCGCCGCGGGTGAGGGCGGCGATGCTGGTGGCGACCGCACGGCCCTCGGCGGACTCGTAATCGAGTCGCAGCCCGGCCAGCAGCCCGGCGAGGTCGGCGAAGCCCAGTTGCAGGCGCGTGGCCTTGGCACCGCCGAGGATCTCCAGCGCGGTGACGCCGAGGCGGATGGCGGCGGCGTAGCCGGCCGAGTCGAAGCCCTCGCCCTCAAGAAAGGCCGGGAGGTTGAGCACGAAGCGGGACTCGGCGGCGGAGTCGTTCGCCCAGGTGCCGGCGCCGGGGGCCGCGCGGCGGGCGAGGAGCAGGGCCCGCAGGCCGGCGGCGAAGGCATTCGCGGCATCGGCATCGGCGAGGATGTTCAGCTTGCGGCCGCGGGCGGACAGGCGGCGGATCCAGGCCTCGGCCAGGCGCGGCAGGGCCACGGGGCCCTGGCCCGGCGCGAGCGCGGCCAGGGCTTCCGCGGCGGTGTCGTCCCAGGTGGCGGGAAGAGCCACGGAGCGGGGAGCGGCGTCCGGATCGGCGGCCGCGCGCGTGCGGCGCAGGGCCACGCCTTGCCAAACGGTGTTGCGGGTCGAGCCGTCATCGCGCGTCATGAGTCGAACATAGGCGCGCCCCGCCCGGTGGTGAAGCCGCCATGTCGTGGGTGGGTCCGCCGGGGGACACAAGATCGGGTGTGGAAAAGCCCGGCGGGAGCGTGGCTTTCGCTGGGGGGCATGACGTGCCATATGCAGCGCCTTCCCCCCAATCCCGCCCGCATCGGCAGGAGCCCCTCCATGTCCGCCATGCAGCGCTGGCTCTCCGGCCTCTCCGGCCGCAGAATCGGCACCGACACTTCCGGCAACATCTACTTCGAGAGCCGGCGCGACTTCCTGGATTACGGGCGCAAGCGCCGCTGGGTGGTCTATTCCGGCGTGGCCGAGGCCACGGTGGTTCCGCCCGAATGGCATGCCTGGCTGCACCACACCACGGATGTGCCGCTGGACACCACGCGCCGGCTGCCCTGGATGAAGCCGCATCAGCAGAACATGACGGGCACCCCCCAGGCCTATCGGCCCAGCGGGCATGATTATGCCGGCGGGAAGCGCGCGCCGACGGCGGGAGACTACGAGGCGTGGACCCCCGGTTCCTGATGAGTTGTCCCTTGCAGGCGTTTCTTCCGGCGTTCAGCGGTTCCGCGGGGTGCGGGGCGTGAAGGGGCGCGGCTTCGCGGAGGTCGCGGCCGGTGCGGTGGTGCTGCTCGCGGCCGTGCTTTTCCTCGCCTATGCCGTGACCAATTCCGGGCGCTCCTCCGCCGGAAGCGGGCTGGTGCTGACGGCACGCTTCGACCGGGTGGACGGGCTCGGCGCGGGCGCCGACGTGCGGATCGCAGGGGTGAAGGTGGGCAGCGTCACCGGACAGCGGATCGATCCCGCCACCTTCCTCGCGGTGCTGACGCTGAACGTGGATTCGGGGCTGCGCCTGCCGGATGACAGTTCTGCGGAGATCACCTCCGAGGGGTTGCTGGGCGGCAAGTACGTCGCCCTGGTGCCGGGTGGCAGCGACCGGAACCTGGCGAATGGCGGCGAGGTGAAGATCACCCAGTCCGCCGTGAGCCTGGAGAGCCTGCTGGGTCGTTTCATTTTCTCGGTGACGGAACTTGCGAGCAACCAGGCACAGCGCGCGGGCCCGCCGGCGGCGGGGCAGCCGGCGCAGGCCCCGGCGGCACCGGGACCTGCGCCTGCGGGCGCTCCCGCGCGCGCGGCCCAGGGCCGGAGCGCGCCGGCCGGCGGTGCGCGTTGAGCACGGGGCCCACCCATGACGGCGGGCGCGACCCCATGGCGCCGCCGGAGCGCTGGCCGGGCGCGGATGGCCAGCCGCTGTCCTGCCGGGACAAGCTGAAGGTTTTGGCCGAGAACCATGCCGAGGCCGCCCAGGTGCTGCGCGATGCCTTTGAGGACGCGATCCTGATGGGCGTGGACGAGACCGCCATGCGGCAGGTGCTCACCGACCTGGTGGCCGCGCTGCCGAGCCCGAGGCGCGGGACGTGAGGCGGGCTGCGCTCGCCCTGGCGATGCTGGCGATGGCGGTGCCCGCCCTGGCCCAGGGACCGTCCCAGGGCTTCGACCAGGGGCCGCCCGCCGAGGCCGGATGGGTGCGCAAGCGGACGGCGCAACTGCAGGCGCTGGACAAGGTGACGGCGCGGATCACCTTGCTGGACGCGACGGTGGGGGAAGCGGTGCGGTTCGGCTCGCTCAGCATCACCGTGCGCGCCTGCAGTGCCCGCCCGCCGGACGAGGTGCCGGACGCGGCGGCCTTTATCGAGGTGCGCGACGACCTGCTGGCCGCGACCGCGCCCCTGGCCTTTCGCGGCTGGATGCTGGCCAATGCGCCGGCCGCCCATATGTTGGAGCATCCGGTCTACGATCTGCGGATCCTTGACTGCCGTTAAGATTGAGCGAGGGTTCGAAGGCGCGATGACCGACAGGCCCGACACCGCCTTTCCCTCAGGCGAGGCCGCGACCTCGGGCCCTCCCCTGCTTGGCCCCGATGCGGCCCTTTTCCTTGATCTCGACGGCACGCTGCTGGAGATCGCGGCGCGGCCCGATGCGGTCGTGGTGCCGCAGGATTTGCCGGCGCTGCTGACGCGCCTCCAGGCGGTGCTGGGGGGCGCGGTGGCTGTGGTGACCGGGCGCGGCTTGGCGGTCGCGCGCGGCTATGCGGGCGTGCCGGGCCTGCCGATCGGCGCGGAGCACGGGGCGGTGCTGGACCCGACCCTGCCTGGCGCGGTGCCGCTGCCCGTGCCCCCGCCGGAATGGCGCCGGGCGGCGGACGAGTTCGCGGCATCGCGGCCGGGGACGCTGGCCGAACACAAGACGCACGGGATGGTGCTGCACTTCCGGCAGAGGCCCGAGGCGGGGCCGGAGGCGCTGGCGCTGCTGAGCGGGCTTCTGCGCGAGGATGCGCAGGGCTTCCACATCGTGCCCGCCCATGCGGCGGCGGAGCTGCGGCCGGTGAATGCTGACAAGGGCGGCGCGGTGCGGCGGCTGATGGCGGTGGCGCCGTTCCGTGGGCGCCGGCCGGTCTTTATCGGCGATGACGTGACGGACGAGGATGGCATGGCGGCCTGCGCGGAGTATGGCGGCCACGGCCTGCGCGTGCCAGATGACTTCGCGGGGCGGCCGGCGCTGGTGCGCGCCTGGCTTGGGCGCGTCGCGTCCTCTCTGGAAGGTGACGGGCGCGCGGGCTGAACCGCCCGCCCTTCCCTGCCAAGTTCCTGGCGGCGTATCCGGTCCGTTATCTGGACCGAAACCGGTCCCGGGCTGGGCGGTTTTTGAATTACGGCGGAAATGGGGAGGGGTTGGACGATGATCGCGCGACCTCCCGGCCGCGGCGGGTCATCCGGCCCGTCCTGGCGAACCGGTGTGCCAGGGGCAGGCCAGTGTCTGGCTCCCTTGCCGCGGCATGTCTTGATGCCGCCCACCGGCCGGACCTTGCAGGAGAATGGATGATGGGACGGCTCGTGATCGTCTCGAACCGCGTGGCCGTGCCGCGGCGCGGCGAGGCCGCGGCGGCGGGCGGGCTGGCGGTGGCGCTGAAGGATGCCTTCAGCAACCGGGGCGGCCTTTGGTTCGGATGGAGCGGCACGGTTTCCCCCGAGCCGCCGGACGTGGTGCGCCACGCGCGGCGCGCGAAGGTGGATTACGCGGTGATCGACCTTTCGCAGGCCGCCTATGACGGGTTCTACGCGGGCTATGCCAATTCGGCGCTGTGGCCGATGTTCCACTTCCGCCTAGGGCTGCTGAGCTATGACCGGGACCAGGCGGAGTGCTACCGCGCGGTGAACCGGCGCTACGCCGAGAAGCTGATGGGCATGCTGCGCCCGGACGACACCATCTGGGTGCACGACTACCAGATGATCCCGCTGGGGGCGGAGTTGCGGGCGCTCGGGTCGCGCCACCGCATCGGCTATTTCCACCACATCCCCTTCCCGCCCTGGGCGGTGTTTTCGGCCATGCCGGGGGCGGAGGACCTGATCCGCGACCTGCTGGCCTATGACCTCGTGGGCGTGCA
This sequence comes from Muricoccus vinaceus, assembly GCF_042433125.1. Classification (NCBI taxonomy): domain Bacteria; kingdom Pseudomonadati; phylum Pseudomonadota; class Alphaproteobacteria; order Acetobacterales; family Roseomonadaceae; genus Muricoccus; species Muricoccus vinaceus. Next base: position 823,273 of record NZ_JBHLVZ010000002.1, read on the forward strand.
GACGCATCGCGACCTCGCGGGGCTGGTGGACTGCATGGCGCAGGGCACGGGCATGAAGATGCGCGCGGGGGGCGAGGTGCGCTTCCGCGGGCGGCGAATCCGGCTGCGGGCCTTTCCCATCGGCATCGCGACGGACGAGTTCGCCGATGTCGCGGCGCGCAGCGCGGATGCGCCCGAGGCGCAGCGGCTGGTGGCGAGCCTGGCGGGCCGGGCGCTGATCATCGGGGCGGAGCGGCTGGACTACACCAAGGGGCTGCCGGAGCGGCTGAAGGCCTTCGGGGCGCTGCTGAACCGTTTCCCGGAGTACCGGAGCAAGGTGACCTACCTGCAGGTGGCCGCGCGCTCGCGCGAGGATGTGGAAAGCTACAAGGACCTCAAGCGCGAGATCGAGCACCTCGCGGGCTGTATCAACGGCGAGCACGCCGATGCCGACTGGACCCCCGTTCGCTATGTCGGCCGCGCCGTGCCGCGCGACACGCTGGCGGGGTATTACCGCGCGGCGCAGGTCGGGCTGGTCACGCCGCTGCGGGACGGGATGAACCTGGTGGCCAAGGAATACGTGGCCGCGCAGGACACGGAGAATCCGGGCGTGCTGGTGCTGTCGCGCTTTGCCGGCGCTTCGGAGGAGATGCCGGAGGCGCTGACGGTCAATCCGCTGGATGCCGTGGGCATGGCGGAGGCGATGAAGGCGGCGCTCGAGATGCCGCTGGAGGAGCGGCGCGAGCGGCACGGAACCATGCTGCGTCGCCTGCGGGAGAACACGGTGGGCGGTTGGGCCAAGTCCTTCCTGGACGTGCTGGAAGGCCACGACGCGGCCGAGGCGCCGCCTTCCCGCGCGGCGGCCCTGGCGGTGTTTCAGGCGCGGCTGATGTCGCGCAGCATCTCCACTTCCTCGGACAGCGTTTCCGGCGAGATGGTGGGGAGCCAGGTGGCGGATCTGTCCACGGCAAGGGCGAGCCGGGCGCGGTAGTCGGCCTGGGGGATTTCCTCCGCGCCGAAGCGGGCGAGGTGGTCGTTCAGGAACTGCGTGTCGAGCAGGGTGAAGCCGCCCCGCCGCAGCCGCACGACGAGGTGGACCAGCGCCACCTTGGAGGCGTCGTCGGCGCGGGAAAACATGCTTTCGCCGAAGAAGGCCGCGCCCAGGCGGATGCCGTAGAGGCCGCCGACGAGCGCGCCGCCCTGGCGCACCTCGATGGAATGGGCGTTGCCCATGCGGGCCAGGGCGTTGAAGAGATCCTCGATCTCGGGGTTGATCCAGCTGTCCTCGCGGCCTGGGGCGGGCGCTGCGCAGCCGGCGAGGACACCGGGAAAATCGGTGTCGGCGGAAACCTCGAAACGGTCCGACAGCACGGTGCGGCGCAGGCGGCGCGGCAGGTGGAACCGGTCCAGCGGCAGGATGCCGCGCATCTTCGGGTCGAGCCAGTAGAGGCGGCCGGAGCGGCGGCCCTCGGCCATGGGGAAGAGCCCGGCGCGATAGGCGCGCAGCACGAGTTCGGGCGTGACGGGCAGGGCGCGGCGGCTCATCCGGCGAAGCCGGTCGCGAAGCAGGCTTGGTCCGCGCGGTGCCGCATGGCGCGAGAATAGGCGCATCCGGGGCGCGGGGCCAGCGCCCCGCGCCGTTCAGCCGCCGGGGGTGTGGCGCGCGACGAAGCGCTCCAGCCAGTGGATGGTGTAGTCGCCCGACTGGAACTCGGGGTCGTCCATGATGATCTGGTGCAGCGGGATGGTGGTGCGGATGCCGTCCACCACCAGCTCCGTCAGGGCGCGGCGGCAGCGGGCGATGGCTTCGGCGCGAGTCGCGCCGTGCACGATCAGCTTGGCGACCAGGCTGTCGTAGTGCGGCGGCACGGAATAGCCGGCGTAGAGCGCGCTGTCGTTGCGTACGCCCAGGCCGCCCGGCGCGTGATAGGCCGTGACGCGGCCGGGAGAGGGGGCGAAGGTGACGGGGTCCTCCGCGGTGATGCGGCACTCGATGGCGTGGCCGTTGAAGCGCACGTCGCCCTGTTCGTAGCCGAGCGGCTCGCCGGCGGCGACGCGGATCTGCTCGCGCACGAGGTCCACCCCGCAGACCATCTCGGTGACGGGATGCTCGACCTGGAGCCGCGTGTTCATCTCGATGAAGGCGAACTGCTCGTCCTGGTAGAGGAACTCGAGCGTGCCGGCGCCGCGGTAGCCGAGCTGCTTGAGGGCGCTGGTGACCGTCTCGCCCAGGGCCTCCCGCACCGCCGCCGTGATGGCGGGGCTGCCCGCCTCCTCCACCAGCTTCTGGTGGCGGCGCTGGAGGGAGCAGTCGCGCTCGCCGAAATGGACGACGTTGCCGTGGGTGTCGGCCATAATCTGCATCTCGATGTGGCGCGGCCGGTCGAGATACTTTTCCATGTAGACGCTGTCGTCGCCGAAGGCGGCCTTGGCCTCGGTGCGGGCGACGCGCCAGGCTTCCTCCAGCTCGTCCTCGTTGTGCGCGACCTTCATGCCGCGCCCGCCGCCGCCGGCGGCGGCCTTGATCAGCACCGGGTACCTGATGTGGTCCGCGATCTCGCGCGCCTCGTCCACGGAGGCCAGGGCCCCGGGCGAGCCGGGGACGAGCGGCACGCCGAGGCGGCGCATGGCGTCCTTGGCGGCGATCTTGTCGCCCATGATGCGGATGTGCTCGGCCGTCGGGCCGATGAAGGCCATGCCATGGGCCTCCACCATCTCGGCGAAGCGGGCGTTCTCGGACAGGAAGCCGTAGCCGGGGTGGATGGCCTCGGCGCCGGTGATGGTGGCGGCCGAAAGGATGGCGGCGGCGTTGAGGTAGCTGTCCCGGGCGGAGGGAGGACCGATGCAGACGCTCTCGTCGGCCAGGCGGACGTGCATCGCCGTGTCGTCGGCGGTGGAATGCACGGCCACCGTGCGGATGCCCATCTCCTGGCAGGCGCGGTGGATGCGGAGCGCGATCTCGCCGCGGTTGGCGATCAGGATCTTGTTGAAGGGGGGCACGCGGCGATCACTCGATGACCAGCAGGGGCTCGCCGAATTCCACGGGCGTGCCGCTCTCGATCAGGATGCGGGTCACGGTGCCGGCGCGCGGGGCCTTGATCTGGTTGAAGGTCTTCATCGCCTCGATCAGCAGCACGGTCTGGCCCTGCGTGACGCGGGCGCCGAGCGTGATGAAGGGGGCCGCGCCGGGCTCGGGCGAGAGGTAGGCGACGCCGACCATGGGCGAGGTGACGGCGCCGGGGGTGGCGGCGCTCACCTCCTCGCTGGCGGTGGTGGGCACGCCGGGGGCCTCCGCGGCGGGGGCGGCGATGGCGGGCGAAGCCGGGGCCGCGACGGCCTGGACCACCTGCTGGGCGGGCGCGGTGCGGGCGACGCGGATGCGGGCCTCGTTCTGAACCAGCTCGATCTCGGTCAGGTCGGTTTCACGAAGGATCTTGGCCAGGGCGCGGATCGCGTCCGGGTCGAAGGAAAGGCCGCTCATGCCGTCTCGTCCTGTCCGATGATGCCGGCGATCGCGCGCAGGCCGAGGGCGTAGCCCCCGACCCCCAGGCCGCAAATCACGCCCACCGCCGCGCGGGAGACGTAGGAGAGATGCCGGAAGGCCTCCCGCCGGTGGATGTTGGTGATATGGACCTCGACCACCGGCAGGTCCACCGCCAGCAGGGCATCCATCAGCGCGACCGAGGTATGCGAGTAGCCGGCGGGGTTGATGATGATGCCCGCGGCCCGGCCCCGGCATTCCTGGACCCAGGAGATCAGCTCGCCTTCCAGGTTGGTCTGGCGGAAGTCGATGGCGAGGCCCAGTTCCTCGGCGGCCTCGGCGCAGAGGGCTTCCACGTCGTCCAGCGTGGCGGAGCCGTACTTCTCGGGCTCGCGCGTGCCGAGGAGATTGAGGTTCGGGCCGTTCAGGACGGCGATCAGAGGGGGTTCCAAGGGCCTGGTTCCGGTTGCCCCGGCTGCTCCGGGGCTGTGGGCGGGCGGGCTAGCAGGCGGGGCGCGCCCCGGCAACCCGGGTGGAGGCCCCTCCCCCGCGAGGCCTGGCTTCAGCGGCCGCGGAAGAGGCCGATGATCTCGCGGTCGGGGATCGGTGTCGCCCGCCTGCGGCCGAAGAAATACACGGCGCAGGCGGCGTTGTAGGAGCTTTCTGTGCGGAACAGCAGCGGATCGAGGTAGCGCAGCGGATAGGTGACCAGGAGCGCCCCCAGGCGCAGCACCGAGCGGATGGTCGGGCGGTCGGACAGGCTGAGCACGAGGTTGCGGAACAGGTGGATCGCCGAATAGCCGGGCCCGCCCACCATGCCGCTGCCCAGGTCGTCGAACTGGCGGAACAGGCGGCGGTGGCCGAGATAGGTGAACCGCGTGAAGTCGTAGGCCCCCATGTGGACCGGCTGCAGGAAGGGGGTGACGGCGTAGACGAAGCCCTCCGGCTTCAGGACCCGGATGATCTCGGCCACGACGCGCTGGGGGTCGCAGACATGCTCCAGCACGGCTTCGGCGAGGACGGCATCGAAGGCGCCGTCCTCGAAGGGAAGGTCGTGGGCGTCGCAGATGCAGGCGATGTTCCGGGCAAAGGCGACATCGGTGTAGGTCACGTTGCCGGCGTGCCGGCGTTCCCCGGCGCCGATGACGAGGATGCGCGCATCGGGCTGCTGGCGGAGGATTTCGGCCATGGGGTCGAAGCCCGAGCCGGGCACAGGGGCCTCGGACAGGCGGCGGGCGAAGTTGCGGTAGGCGCGCTTCAGGCCGCTCGTGTGGTCCGCCGAGCCGCCATAGGCGCTCGCTCCGCCATACCCGTCATCGTTCCTGTAGTCCTCGATGCGGAAGACGCTGTTCTCGTCGTTGATGAGGACGGGGACGCCGCGCAGCACGGGGAAGCGGGCGCCGCAGCCCGCGCAGACCAGCATGTCCCCCTCCGCCACCAGCGGCGCACGGTCGATCGGGCAGACAAAGCGCGGCCGTCCATCGAGCGCAGGCGGTGCGGCCAGGGTGAGCGGATAGGACAAGAACGGCTGCCTAGAGGAAGGGCGTTAACATGAGATGTACAGGGTTCGGCGTCGAGGCGCCACAGATTACAACTCCTGGTTGCCATGGTGGTTGGGGGCCGGATGAGGATCGTGGCGTGACCGTGCCGCCGGATCCTTGTGACAGGGCCCTTCAATCGGTGCGAGCCCCGTGCCACATGCGGGCGGCATGGACAGCCCCATTTCCATCACCGTCAACGGCGAGCCGCGCGTCCTGGACGCCCCGCTCGCCCTTTCCGAGTTCCTGACCTCGGCGGGGCTGGACCTGCGCAAGGTGGCGGTGGAGCGGAACGAGGAGATCGTGCCGCGGTCGGCCTACGGAACCACGGTGCTCGGGCCGGGGGACCAGATCGAGGTTGTGCACTTCATTGGTGGAGGCTGAGGCGATGGATGGGCTGATCGCGGCCGAGAACGGCGTTGCCGATCCCGTGTCTGACTTCTGGGAGGTGGCGGGGCGCCGCTTCCGCTCCCGCCTGGTGGTGGGAACCGGGCGCTACAAGTCGCTGGAGGAGACGGCCGCGGCCATCGAGGCCTCGGGCGCGGAGATGGTGACCGTCGCGGTGCGGCGGGTGAACCTGTCGGATCCCGGCGCGCCCATGCTGCAGGATTTCGTGCCTCCGGACCGCTACACCTACCTGCCCAACACCGCTGGCTGCCACACGGCCAGGGAGGCGGTGCGGACCCTTCGGCTGGCACGGGAGGCCGGGGGCTGGAACCTGGTGAAGCTGGAGGTGCTGGGGCCGCCGCCCTTCCTGTACCCGGACATGCCTGCGACCTTCGAGGCGGCGGAGGCGCTGATCAAGGACGGGTTCGAGGTCATGGTCTATTGCGCGGACGACCCCCTGGCCGCCAAGCGGCTGGAGGAGATGGGCTGCGTGGCCGTGATGCCGCTGGGGGCGCCGATCGGCTCGGGCCTGGGGCTGTCCAACCCCTTCATGCTGCGCTCCATCATCGAGAACGCGCGCGTGCCGGTGCTGGTGGATGCCGGGATCGGGACGGCGAGCGAGGCGGCCCAGGCGATGGAGCTGGGCTGCGACGCCGTGCTGCTGAACTCCGCCATCGCCCATGCGAGGGACCCGGTCCGCATGGCGCGGGCCATGCGGGCGGGGGTGGAGGCCGGGCGGCACGCCTATCTTGCGGGACGGATGCCCCGCAACTACGCCGCCGATGCCTCCAGCCCTATGAGCGGACTGATCCGGTAGAGGCTGCGGTTAGTCCCAGTAAACCGGCAGGCCGGGCAGTTCGCCGTCGTCCTCGGTGGAAAGGCGGGCGGCGCAGAGGATGTCCAGCAGCGTGACGCCCGCCACCGCCGCGATGGCCCATTGGGCGTTGGCGCGCTCCCGCGGGCCGTAGACGGGGGTGCTGGCGAGAAGGGCGAGGTCCATGGCGTCGCCCGCGACGCGCGTCATGAGCAGGGGGGCGGAGGCGGGACTTCCGAGGATGGCCACGCCGTTCGCGACCTCCCGCACGCCGAAGGCACGGATCAGGCCGGTGTGGCGGCGCATGCCGATGGTGCGCGCCAGGTCGCGACCGTAGAGGATTTGCAGCAGGCCGAGGCCAATGCTGAACCAGCCCAGGAAACGCGAGAGCCTCAGGACCTGCATGGGCGAACTCCTCTGCCTTGTGTCAGCCTCTGGAACGCGGCAGGCGGGAAAAGGCTGAGGCACGGCGCGATCAATGCGCGGCGCCGCCCCCTGCCCCGGGCTTGGGCGCCTTGATGAAGAACACGAGAGGGACCGCCAGGGCGAACAGGCCGGCGATCACCACCAGCACGTCGTTGTAGGCGAGGATCAGCGCCTCCCGCGTGAGCATGGCGGAGACGCGGGCCAGGGCGGCGTGGTCGGCGGCCTCGCCGAGGCGCGAGGACAGGGCGCCGGAGATGGCGTCCACCGAGGAGGCGACGCCCGGGCGCGCCCAGTTCACCCCTTCGGATAGATGCAGGCGGTGGGCGGCGGAGCGGCCGATCACCAGGGTGTTGATCATGGCCAGCCCCACGGCGCCGCCGAGGTTGCGCATGAGGTTGTAGAGGCCGGATGCATTCTTGATCATCGCCGGCGGCAGGGTTCCGAGCGCGAGCTGGTTCACCGGCACCATGGCGAACATGGTGCCGATTCCGCGCAGCGAGAGCGGCAGCCAGAGTTCCCCGAAGGCCGACTGGGCGGTGAGCTGCGCGGTCATCCACATGGCGACGGCGGTCACGCCCATGCCGAAGGCGAGCAGCAGGCGGAGGTCCACCGCGCGCGAGAGGCGCCCGACCACGGGTGCGGCCAGGAACATGGCGAAGCCCGTGATGAACATCGTCTCGCCGATCTGGAGCGAGTTGTAGCCGCGGACGCGCCCGAGAAAGACGGGGATGAGGTAGACGGCGCCGTAGAGGCCGATGCCCACGATAAAGGCGAAGACGCTGCCGAAGGCGAAGTTGGCGTTGCCGTAGGCGCGCAGCTCCACGATCGGGTCCTGCCGGTTGAAGGCGCGCCAGAAGAAGACGAGGGCCGAGACGAGGCAGGCGGCGGCGAAGGCGGCGATGGTCGGGTCGTCCAGCCAGTCCCAGCGGGGCCCCTCCTCCATCACGTATTCCATGCTGCCGAGAAAGACGGCCATGGCGACGAGGCCGGTCCAGTCGAAGCGGCCGAGCAGGCTGCGGTCGCCGCGGTCGATGTCCATGGTGGTCCAGACCACGATGGCGATGAAGATGCCGACGGGGACGTTGATCAGGAACAGCCAGTGCCAGGAGAAGCTCTCGGTCAGCAGGCCGCCCAGCGTCGGGCCGATGGTGGGCGCGAGGGTCGCGGTGAGGCCGATCAGCACGCTGACCGAGGCGCGGCGGGGTCCCTGGAAGAGCAGAAAGGCGGTGGCGAAGACGGTGGGGATCATCGCCCCGCCCAGGAAGCCCTGCGCGGCGCGGGCCGTGATCATCACCGGGAGCGAGGTGGCGGTGGCGCAGGCCAGCGAGAACAGGGTGAATCCCGCCGCCGATATGGTGAACAGCACGCGGGTGGACAGCAGGCGCGACAGGAAGCCCGAGAGCGGGATCATGACGATCTCCGCAATCAGGTAGGAGGTCTGCACCCAGGATGCCTCGTCGGGGGAGGCAGCGAGGCCAGCCTGGATGTCCGTGATGCTGGCCGAGACGATCTGGATGTCCAGGATCGCCATGAACATGCCGAGCACCATGGTCATGAAGCCGAGGAAGTGCTGGCGGGAGACGGCGCCCGCCGCGGGGGGCGCGGCGGGAAGGCTCCCCGGGCTGGCGGTGGCGGTGGCGGACATGGGGGGGCTCAGTGCCCGCGGATCATCGCCGCGGCGGCGCCAAGGAGGCCGCGGGGGGCGTGCGGATCGTCCCGGGTGTCGACCTCGGCTTCCACCGACAGGCCCGGGCGAAGGTTGCCGACCGGCTGGCCCGGCTCCACCGCGATGCGGACGGGCACCCGCTGGACGATCTTGGTGAAGTTGCCCGTGGCGTTCTCGGGCGGCAGCAGGGAGAACTGGGCGCCGGTGGCCGGGGCCAGGCTCTGCACGGTGCCGTGGAGCGTGCCGCCGGCATCGACGGAAAGCTCCACCGGCTGGCCCTCGCGCAGCCGCCGGAGCTGCGTCTCCTTGAAGTTGGCGGTGACGTAGAGGCGCTCGGCGGGAGGCGAGACGGCGATCAGGTTCTGCCCGGCGCGGACGTGCTGGCCGAGCTGGGCGGCGCGGTTCCCGGCGATGCCCGCGAAGGGTGCGCGGATCGTGGCGTGGTCGAGGTTGGAGTCCGCGAGGGCGAGCGCGGCGCGGGCGGCGTCGCGCCGGGCCACGGCGGACTTCGCCTGGGCATCCAGCACGGGGACGGCGCCGCGGGCCGATTCAAGCCCGGCCTGGGCGACCGCGACCGAGGCCTCGGCGCGGCGCCGGGCGGCGGTGGTGCGGTCCACGGCTTCCCGCGTGCCGAAGCCGGAGGAGGCCAGCGTTCCGGCGCGGCCGGCATCGGTGACGGCGAAGACGCGGTCGGCCTCGGCCTGGGCGATCTGGGACTCGGCGGCGGCGACCTGGGCGACGGCCTGGGCACGCTGGGCGGCCAGCGTGCCGATATTGGCCTCGGCTTCGGCGAGCGCGGCGGCCGCTTGGTCGCGGCGGGCCTGCCAGTCGCGGTGATCCAGCTCGATCAGGGGCTGGCCGGCCTCCACAGGCTGGTTGTCGCCCACCAGGATGCGGGCCACGTCGCCCTCGATGCGCGAGGAGAGCACGGCGATGTCGCCGCCGACATAGGCGTTGTCGGTGGACTGCATGAAGCGGCCGACCTGCCAGTACCAGGTGCCGCCCAGCGCGCCGCCCGCCAGGGCCAGCAGGCCGAGGAGGGGCAGCGCCCGGCGGAAGCGGGAGCGGCGGGGTGGGGCCGTGACGGCGGGGGCTGCCTCGGGCACCGGGTGGGGATCGGCGGCGGCCTTGGCCTGCGGGGCGCTGGAGCGCGGCTCGGGGTCGGGCTGGGTGGAGGTGCGAGCATTCATGATCTGACTGAACCGTTCAGTTCAATCGGGTAAATGGGCCTGGCCCGCCGTTTTGTCCATGGAAAACTGAACCGTTCAGTATCACCTATCGGCCTGCCCCTACCGGAGCATCCCGTCTTGTCCGTAGCCCTCACTCCTCCAGCGGAGACCTCCCCCAAGCGTGCCGCCATCCTTGCGGCCGCGGCCCGGCTCTTCATGGCCGGTGGCTATGCCACCGTTTCCATGGATGCGGTGGCCAGGGAGGCCGGTGTCTCCAAGGCGACGCTTTACGCCTACTTCGCGGGAAAGGAGGCCCTGTTCGGCGCCATCGTGGGGGAACGCTGCGCGGCCATCGCGGCCCAGGCGGAGGAGCTCGCGGCCCATGCCGCCTCGGCCGATGGCGCGTTGCGCGAGATGGGGCGGCTCTGGATGCGCTTCCTGCTCGAGCCGGCCAGCATCGCGATCCACCGGATCGTCATCGCGGAATGCGGCCGTTTCCCGGACCTGGCCTCCACCTTCTATGCGGCGGGGCCGGGCGCGGGCCGGGCCTGGCTGATGCGGCGCCTGGCGGAGGAGCAGCGGCAAGGGCGGTTGCGGGCCGATGCCGATTCGGGGGTGGCGGCCGACCACCTGATGGGGCTGATGCGGGGCGAGCTCTACCTCCGCACCATCCTCGGCGGGCCGACTCCGGACGAGGCGGCGAGCAACGCGGTCGTGGACCAGGCGGTGGAGGTGTTTCTGCGGGCCTATGGTGTGGTCGTGCCGTAAAGCGGCCTGCCTGGGCCCGGTTTGGCCGTGCGATCGCCGGGCCGGTCGGCGGTTCGCCCGGCCTGTTTCCGGCTCTGGCAGCCGCCTTGCGGAAAAATCTTGAGCCGGAGCGCGAAGTCCCTTGCATGGGGGGCAGGCGGGGGCTATCTGCCCGCTCAGACGCAGTACGCACGTGCCTCTGGCCCGCAAGGTTACGCAACGACGTCAAGCGTTCTGGCAACCCCCTGCCGCTTCGGACGACCCTCACGACAAAGAGGGTGGAAGGATGCGACGGGGCCATCACTTGGTCGCTGGTTCGTTCGACCGTTCGTCAACCTGAGCATGGCCGTATCGCCCCTGGCGAACGCCTGCCGCCTCATCATGGGGAGGGTGGTGCGATGACTCCGAAGATCGCGCAGTATCTGGCCGATGTTCAACCGGCGACGCCGTGCCTCGTCCTTGACGTGGACCGGGTCGAGGCGAACTACCGGCGCTTGCAGGCGGCGCTGCCGCTGGCCCGCATCTACTATGCCGTGAAGGCCAATCCGGCCGCCGCCATCCTTGAGCGGCTGGCGGGGCTGGGCTCCTGCTTCGACGCGGCCTCCTTCGAGGAGGTGTCGGCGGCGCTGGAGGCCGGCGCGGCGCCGGAAGCGGTGTCCTACGGGAACACCGTGAAGAAGGAGAGCGCCATTCGCGCCGCCTATGCGCGGGGCGTGCGGATGTTCGCCTTCGACTCCGAGGGTGAGCTGGAGAAGCTGGCCCGGTCGGCGCCGGGCTCGCGCGTTTATTGCCGCATCCTCGTCGGCAATGACGGGGCCGAGTGGCCGCTGTCGCGCAAGTTCGGCTGCGAGCTGGAGATGGCGCGCGAGCTGATGCTCCGCGCCGGCGAGCTGGGGCTGGACCCGTTCGGACTGTCCTTCCACGTGGGCAGCCAGCAGATGCACACGACGGCCTATGAGGCGGCGATCGCCAAGGTCGCCATGCTCTTCACCGACCTCAAGCAGGCCGGGGTGAAGGTTCGCATGGTGAACCTGGGCGGCGGCTACCCCGTGCGCTACCGCGCGGAGGTGCCGGAGATCGACGCCTTCGGCTCCGCGATCATGGGGGCCATGGCCGAGCACTTCGGCAATGCCCTGCCCGACATCGTGGTGGAGCCCGGGCGCTTCATCGCGGGGGATGCGGCGGTGGTTTCGGCCGAGGTGGTGCTGGTGTCCCGCAAGTCGAAGGACGATCCGGTGCGCTGGGTGTATCTCGACATCGGGCGCTTCGGCGGCTTGGCCGAGACGGAGGGCGAGGCCATCAAGTATGCCTTCCGCACGCCGCACGATGGCGGGGCGGAGGGGCCAGTGACGATCGCGGGGCCGACCTGCGACAGCACCGACACGCTCTATGAGAAGTCCAACTACCGGCTGCCGGAAAGCCTGGTGCCGGGTGACCGGATCGAGATCCTCTCGGCCGGGGCTTATGTGACGACTTACGCCAGCCAGGGCTTCAATGGTTTCGCGCCATTGGCCGAGCACTACATCTGACGTTGGCGTAAACGGAAGGGGCGCCGCATGGCGCCCCTTCTCGTTTTTGGTTCCAGGCGACGCCTTGTCTCGATTGCTGCAACGCAGGACGGAATCTGCTTTGTTAAGCATGACGTGTCGGTAATAATGCCGCAAAAGACCGGGGGCTTGCGTGGCAGAGTTCTGGGCTGAATGGGGCGCGCTGGCCTATGTTGTTGCGGCGCTCTGGGCGTTCTTCGAGGGTGAGACTTTCGTTCTGGCGGCCTCGGCCGTGGGCGCGACAATGGGGGTGATCGACCCCTTCCTTCTCATGGGCGCGGTGTGGCTGGGATCCTTCCTTGGGGACCAGACCTGGTTCACCCTGGGCCGGCGTTATGGGCCGCGCGTGATGAAGCGCTATCCCAAGGCGGAGGCGAAGATGGCCACCGCCACCTCCATGCTGCTCCAATACGGCACGCTGTTTGTGCTGACCTTCCGGTTTCTTTACGGCATCCGAAACGTGGCGGCCGCGGCCTGCGGGCTGGCGGGCATGGGGAAGCTCCGCTTCGCGGCCCTGAACTTCATCGCGGCCGGCGTCTGGGCGGGCAGCTTCGTCGCGGCCGGCTGGTATCTCGGTGCGCTGATCGGGCCGGAGCGTCTGTTCCACGTCATCGCGGGCGGGGCTCTGCTGGTCCTGGCGGTGGTGCTGTTCCGCCGCTTCTACCGCAGGCGTCGTTCGGCCCGGACGGTTCCGGTCATCTGAGTCCGTCCGGGCCAGGCGGGCCTTGTGCCCGATCGACCATCCGGCTTCAGGAAGCCAGAGCGCAGGGCAAGCGTGCCTTGGGGGCCGCGTGTTCTTGCGCCTGAGGTGGAGCAGGCCGTTCCCGAAGGCGGGACAGGCGGTTTGCCAGAAGCGGTACAGGCACTAGGCTGCATCCCATGGACGAGATCGACCGGAACATCCTGATCGCGGTGCAGCAGGACGGCGCAGCGGGGCTGGCGGAGCTTTCGAAGGTGGCCGGGCTTTCCGTTTCTGCCACCGCCGAGCGGGTGAAGCGGCTGGAGGAGCGTGAAACGATCCGCGGCTGGCACGCGGCGCTGGACCCGGCCGCGGTCGGCTGCGCGCTGCTGTCCTTCGTGATGGTGGGGCTGCGTCCCGGACGGGATGACGGGGCCTTCCGCAAGGCCATGCGCCGGGCGCCTGCCGTGCTGGAGTGCCACGCCGTCAGCGGCCCCTGGGATTACCTGCTGAAGCTGCGCCTGCACGACCTTTCGGGGCTGGAGCGATTCGTGGCCGAGGAGGTTCGGGGACAGACGGGAGTGGAGCGGACGGAGATCATCGTCGCCCTGGCCTCCGCCAAGGAAACGATGATCCTGCCGGTGGCCGAGGCGGACGAGGAGTAGCCCCCCTTCCCCGCCCCGGTGTCGGCCTCCGCCCCGGCTTGCTTGCGTCAGGCGGCCGGGGTGACGCCGGTGGCCAGGGTGCGCTCGTCGGCGCGGGCGTCGTAGGCCAGGCCGCGCTTGAGGGCCCAGATGTTCACGAGCTGGAACAGCGGGGTGAAGGCCAGGTCGTCCATGGCGATCTTCACGGCCTCCTGCAGCAGAGTCTCGCGCGCCTTGTCGTCCAGCGTCGCGGTGGCCCGCTCGGTCAGGGCGTCAAGCGCCGGATTGCTGTAGCGGGCGGTGTTGTTGGTGCCCATGCGCTTGGCGGTGTCGTAGGTGCCGGTGATGTTGACGAGGGTGTAGGAGGCCTCGCCCGTCACGCTGCCCCAGCCGGCAAGGCGGGCGGCGAATTCCTGGCGGTTGCTGCGGACCGAATAGGTGGTCCAGGGCAGGGCCTCCACGCTCGTCTGGATGCCGACGCGCTGCCACATCTGGGCCACTGCCTGGATGGTGCGGGCGTCGTTGGGGTAGCGGTCGTTGGGGCCGTGCAGGGTGAGCTTGAAGCCCTGGGGGAAGCCGGCTTCGGCGAGCAGGGCCTTGGCGCGCTCGGCATTGAAGGGGTTCGGCTTGACCTCGGGGTTGTAGGAGTAGGAGCCGGGGGGCAGCCACTGGCCGGTGGGGGCGGCGGTGCCTTCCATGACCTGGCGGCAGAGGGCCTCGCGGTTGATGGCGAGCGACAGCGCCTGGCGGACGCGGAGGTCGTTGAAGGGATTCTTCGCGAGGGGCTGGCCGGCATTGTCCGTCACGAAGGGCACGGCGCCTTCGCGCGAGCGGTCGAAGGTGAGGTAGATCACGCGCACGCCCTGGACCTCGGCCAGCGCCACGCGGCTCTCGCGGCGGAGGCGGGCGAGGTCGCTGGTGGGGACCTGGTCGATCAGGTCCACGTCCCCCGCCAGGAGGGCGGCGGTGCGGGCGCTGTCATTGCCGATAAAGCGGTAGGACACGCGGGCCCAGGGCTGCTTGGGTCCGAACCAGTCGTCGTTGCGGACGAGTTCGGTGCGGTCCCCGGGGGCATAGGAGACCACCTTGTAGGGGCCGGTGCCGATGGCCGCCTTGCCCGAGTTGTAGTCCTCCGTGCCGGCATTCGCCCCGGCGTGGCGGGAGACGACCGCGACCGAGCCGAGGTCCGTGGGCAGCAAGGGCGAAGGGGCGGCGGTGTGGAAGCGCACCGTGAGGGGGTCCACCACCTCGGTGCGCTGGATGGCACGGACGAAGCCGCCGAAGCCGCCCGGCGAATTCGGGACGTTGGGCGCGCGCTCGATCGTGAAGGCGACGTCGTCCGCGGTGAAATCGCGGCCGTCATGCCACTTCACGCCGGGGCGGAGCTTGAACTCCCAGACCTTCTCGGAAACGGGGGTCCAGGAAAGGGCGAGGCCGGGGACGAGGCGGGTCTGGGCGTCGCGCTCCACCAGCCGGTCGAAGACGTGCATCGACAGGCTGTTGTTGGGGGAGGCGTTGTAGAAGTGCGGGTCGAGCGAGGTGACGGCGCCGCCGATGCCGATGGTGAGCGGGCGGGCAGCGGGCGCGGCCGCGCCCTGGGCCGTGGCGAGGGATGGCGCGAGGCCACCGGTGATGGCGGCCAGTGCCGCCGGGGCGGTCACGAAGAGACGCCGGCCGATGGGCTTGGTCATCTGAAGCTCTCCCTTTTGTAATCCTTCGGGGGCGCAAACTAGCGGCAGGGTGAGCGGACTGCTAGAAGGGGTGCCTGGGAAGGCGCCATCGGGAAATCCGGGGGAACTGAATGCGGCATGTAGCACAGGCGGCCCTGGCCGCCTGCCTGTCGTCGTTTGCGTTGGGAGGCATCCTTCCGGCGGCCGCCCAGACGCTGAATCTGGCGGTGGGCGCTCCGGTCACATCGCTTGACCCGCACTACCACGCGCTGTCGCCGAACTACGCGGTGGCGGACATGCTGTTCGACAGCCTGACGAGCTTCGACGCGCGGGCGCGGGTGGTGGCACGGCTGGCGGAAAGCTGGCGGCCCGTGGCCGAGGACGGGTGGGAGTTCAAGCTCCGCCCCGGCGTCACCTTCCACAACGGGAACGCCTTCACGGCGGAGGACGTGGCCTTCACCGTGGCGCGGGTGCCGACGGTGCCGAACAGCCCGTCTTCCTATGGCATCTACACGAGGGCGATCCGGCGGGTGGAGGTGATGGACCCGCTGACGGTGCGCTTCCACACCAGCGGCCCTTACCCGCTGCTGCCGGTGGACCTGGCGCAGGTGGAGATGCTGGACAGCGAGACGCATGCGAACCCGCTGACGGAGGAGTTCAACTCCGGCAAGCTGGCCATCGGCACGGGGCCGTTCCGGGTGATGGCCCACCGCAACGGCGACCGGATCGAGTACGCGCGCAACGATGCCTATTTCGGCGACCGGCCGCACTGGGCGCGGGTGAGCTACCGGATGATCACCAACGACGCGGCGCGCACGGCGGCGCTGCTGTCGGGCGACGTGGACTTCATCGACCAGGTGCCGACCAGCGACATCGCGAAGCTGCGCGGCGATGCGCGGGTGCAGATCAGCGAGATCGACGGGCTGCGGCTGATCTTTCTGGCGCTGGACCATTCGCGGGAGGCGGCCTCCCCCTTCGCGATGGGGGAGGATGGGCGGCCCCTGCCCCGCAACCCGCTGAAGGACGTGCGGGTGCGGCGGGCGCTGTCCATGGCGATCGACCGCGGGGCCATTGCCGAGCGCGTGATGGAGGGGGCGGCGACACCGGCCGCGCAGTTGCTGCCGGCGGGGGCCTTCGGTTCCATCCCCGGGCTGGTGGCGCAGCGGGGCGATCCGGATGGCGCCCGACGGCTGCTCGCGGAGGCCGGCTATCCCAACGGCTTCCGCCTGACCCTGCACGGGCCGAACGACCGCTACATGAACGACGCGCGGATCATCCAGGCGATCGGGCAGATGTGGACGCGCGCCGGGGTGCGGACGAGCGTGGAGGCGCAGCCCTGGGCCACCTTTGTGGGGAGGGCGGGGCGGCAGGAGTTGTCGGCCATGCTGGTGGGCTGGGGGACGTCCTCGGGCGAGGCATCGAGCCCGCTGCGGTCGCTGCTCGCGACCTTCAACGCCCAGCGGGGCTTCGGCGGATCGAACCGCGGGCGCTACAGCAACCCGGCGATGGACGCGGCCATGGACGAGGCGCTGCGCACGCTGGACGACGAGAAGCGCGAGGCGTTGCTGCGCGAGGCCACGCGGATCGGGATGGAGGATGTCGGGATCATTCCGGTCCACATCCAGAAGAACGTCTGGGCCATGCGCCGCGGGTTGCGGCACGAGGCGCGGGCGGACGAGCTGACGCGGGCGCAGGACGTGCGCCCGATGCAGCCTTGAGAGCGAGGGATGGCGAGGGATGCGCATGAAAAAGCTGCTGCTCGGTGCGACCGTGGCGCTCGGGACCCTGGCGGGCGGTGCGGCCTGGGCGCAGACGCTGACCATGGCGGTGGGCGCGCCGGTGACCTCGCTGGACCCGCACTACCACCAGCTTTCGCCCAACAACGCCGTGTCGGACATGATCTTCGACAAGCTGGTGAACACGGACGGGCAGTCCCGGATGATCCCGGGGCTGGCGACGGAGTGGCGGGTGGTCGGCCCGACGGTCTGGGAGTTCAAGCTTCGGCCGGATGTCCGCTTCCACAACGGCAGCGCCTTCACCGCCGAGGACGTGGCCTTCACCATCGCGCGGCTTCCCAACGTGCCGAACAGCCCGGCCTCCTATGCCGTTTATTCGCGCCCGATCACGCGGGTGGAGGTGGTGGACCCGCTGACGGTGCGCTTTCACACGGCCCAGCCCTATCCGCTGTTGCCGCTGGACATGACCAACGTGCGGATCTTGGACAAGGAAACGCATGAGCGGGCGGCCACGGAGGACTTCAACGCGGTGTGGGCCGCGGTGGGAACCGGGCCGTACCGAGCGGTGAGCTACCGCAACGGGGACCGGATCGAGTTCGCGCGGAACGACGCCTATTGGGGGCCGAAGCCCGCCTATGAGCGCGTGAACTATCGCATGATCACGAACGACGCCTCCCGCACGGCCGCCCTGCTGGCGGGGGATGTGGACTTCATCGACCAGGTGCCGACCACCGACCTGTCGAAGCTGCGGAACGATCCTCGGGTCGCGCTGAGCGAGACGGTGGGGCTGCGGCTGATCTTCCTCGGGCTGGACCACCTGCGGGCGGCGAACGAGAACTCGCCCTTCATCACCGACAACGACGGCAAGCCGCTGGGGCGGAACCCGCTGCGCGACGTGCGCGTGCGGCGGGCGCTGTCCATGGCGGTGGACCGGCAGGCCATCGTGGAGCGGCTGATGGAGGGGGCGGCGACGCCGGCCGGGCAGTTCCTGCCACCGGGGGTGACCGGCCACGTGCCGGACGTGCAGCCCACGCGCTACGACCCCGAGGGGGCAAGGCGGCTGCTGGCCGAGGCGGGCTATCCGAACGGGTTCCGCATGCAGCTCAACGGGCCGAATGACCGCTACATCAACGACGGGCGGATCATCCAGGCGATCGGGCAGACCTGGACGCGCATCGGCGTGCGGACGGCGGTGGAGGGGCAGACCTGGTCGGTCTTCGTCGGCCGGGCCGCGCGGTCCGAGCTCTCGGCGCATCTGATCGGCTGGGGGTCGAACCCCGACGGGTCACACCCGCTTCGCAACATCCTCGCGACGGTGAACGCCGAGAAGGGCTGGGGCGCCTCCAACCGCGGACGCTACTCGAACCCCGAGGTGGACCGGCTGCTCGAAGCGTCGCTGACGGAGCTGGACGAGGAGAAGCGGCAGAAGCTGGTGCTGGACGCCGAGCGGATCGCGGCCGAGGACGTGGCGGTGATCCCGATCCACATCCAGACGAACATCTGGGCCATGCGGCGCGGACTGCGGCACGATGCTCGCAATGACGAATTGTCCCGCGGGCAGGACGTGCGGCCGGCGGGGCCTTGAGCCTCGTTTCGGCCGGCTGGTCTTGACGGAGGCGGGGACGTTGACCGAAAGGGATAGGGCATGAGCGTTTACCTTTTGCGCCGGCTTATCCAGGCCGCGCTGGTCATGCTGGCCATGTCCGTCATCGTCTTCGTGGGCGTCTACGCCATCGGCGATCCCGTTGAGATCCTGATCTCCCCGGATGCCGACCAGGCGGAGAAGGCGCGCGCGATCGCGGCGCTTGGCCTCGATAAGCCCTTGTGGGAGCAGTATCTTTCCTTCCTGTCGAACGCGCTGCGGGGCGACCTCGGGCGCTCCTTCGTGTTCAACGAGCCGGCGTTGCAGCTGATCGGGCAAAGGGCGCCGGCGACGCTGGAACTCGCCTTCGGGGCCACGATCCTCGCGATTCTGGTGGGGCTGCCGCTCGGGCTTTATGCGGGGTTGCGGCCGAACGGGGCCGGAGCGAAGGCAATCATGGCGGGCTCCATCCTCGGCTTCTCCCTGCCGACCTTCTGGGTGGGGCTGATGCTGATCATGGTGTTTGCCGTGCAATTGGGCTGGTTGCCCTCCACGGGGCGGGGCGAAACGGCGGAGTTCCTGGGGATGCGATGGTCCTTCCTGACCTGGGACGGGCTGCGGCACATGGCCATGCCGGCGCTGAACCTCGCCCTGTTCAAGATCAGCCTCGTCATCCGCCTGACCCGCGCCGGCGTGCGGGAGACCATGCTGATGGATTACGTGAAGTTCGCGCGCGCCAAGGGCCTGTCGCCCCAGCGGGTGATCGGGGTGCACGTGTTCAAGAACATCCTGATCCCCGTGGTGACGGTGGTGGGGCTTGAGCTGGGCTCCACCATCGCTTTCTCGGTGGTGACGGAAAGCGTGTTCGCCTGGCCGGGCATGGGCAAGCTGATCATCGACAGCATCAACGTGCTCGACCGGCCGGTGATCGTCGCCTACCTCATGAGCATCGTCCTGATGTTCATCGTCATCAACCTCGTGGTGGACCTGCTCTACTCGGTCCTCGACCCGCGGGTGCGGCTGGAGAGCAAGGGATGAGCGCGACCACCGCAGGGCCGGCGCCCACCGCCGCGCCCGCCAAGGCGCCGAAGGTCGAGACGCCGTT
This sequence comes from Muricoccus vinaceus, assembly GCF_042433125.1. NCBI lineage: Bacteria > Pseudomonadati > Pseudomonadota > Alphaproteobacteria > Acetobacterales > Roseomonadaceae > Muricoccus > Muricoccus vinaceus. Next base: position 842,443 of record NZ_JBHLVZ010000002.1, read on the forward strand.
CCGGCGCTTCGTCTCCGAGTTCTTCGAGAGCAAGATCGCGACGGGGGCGCTGCTGGTCTTCGTCTGCATCGTGCTGGTCGCGGTGCTGGCGCCCGTGATCTCGCCGCAGAACCCCTATGACCTCGCGCAGCTCGACATCATGGACGGGCGGCTGGAGCCGGGGTCGCGCAACGCCGACGACACCATGACCTACTGGCTCGGCACCGACGACCAGGGCCGGGACATGCTGTCGGGCATCATGTACGGGCTGCGAATCAGCCTGATCGTGGGCGCGGGATCGGCCATAGCGGCGGCGCTGATCGGGGCCTCGCTGGGGATGCTCGCGGCCTATGCGGGCGGGCGGACCGACACGGTGATCATGCGGCTGGTTGACCTCCAGCTTTCCTTCCCGACCATTCTTTCGGCGCTGATGATCCTGGCCTTCCTGGGCAAGGGGATCATGAACGTGGTCTTCGCGCTGATCGTGGTGGAATGGGCCTATTACGCGCGCACGGTGCGCGGCACCGCCCTGGTGGAGCGGCGGCGGGAGTATATCGAGGCGGCGCAGTGCCTGGCGCTGCCGACGCGGCGGATCATCTTCCGCCACCTCCTGCCCAACTGCATGCCGCCGCTGATCGTGGTGGGGACCATCCAGATCGCCCGCGCCATCGCGCTGGAGGCGACGCTCTCCTTCCTCGGCCTCGGCGTGCCGATCACGGAGCCCTCGCTCGGGCTGCTGATCGCCAATGGCTACGAGTACATGCTGTCCGGCAAGTACTGGATCTCCTTCTATCCGGGCATCGCGCTGCTGATCACGATCGTCTCCATCAACCTGGTGGGCGACCATCTGCGCGACGTCCTCAACCCCCGGCTGAAGAAGTAACGTGCAGCCCAATATCCCCGCCTCCGCCGCCCCGCCCACCCTGCAGGTGCGGAACCTGCGGACGCATTTCTTCACGCGCGCCGGCGTGGTGCCGGCGGTGAACGACGTGTCGTTCAACGTCGGGCGCGGGAAGGTGCTCGGGCTTGTGGGCGAATCCGGTTCCGGCAAGACCGTGACCGGCTTCTCCATCATGCGGCTGGTGGACGAACCCGGGCGGATCGTGGGGGGCGAGATGCTCTTCGGCGGGCGCGACCTCGTGCGCGCCTCGGAGGAGGAGATGAGGGCGATCCGGGGGAACCGGATCGCGATGATCTTCCAGGACCCGATGATGACGCTGAACCCGGTCCTCCGCATCGACACGCAGATGATCGAGACGATGCAGGCGCATCGGAAGATCAGCCACGACGACGCGCGGCAGCGGGCGCGGGACACGCTGGGCATGGTGGGCATCCCCTCCCCGGACGAGCGGCTGAAGGCTTATCCGCACCAGTTCTCGGGCGGCATGCGCCAGCGCGTCGCCATCGCGATCGCGCTGCTGCACGAGCCGGAGCTGATCGTGGCGGACGAGCCGACGACGGCGCTGGACGTGACGATCCAGGGGCAGATCCTGGCGGAGGTGCAGAAGTTGGCGGCGAACACCGGGACATCCATCATCTGGATCACGCACGACCTTTCGGTGGTGGCCGGGCTCGCCGACGACATCGCCGTGATGTACGCGGGGAAGATCGCGGAATACGGCGCGGTGGACGACGTGCTGGACCAACCGCTGCATCCCTACACGCACGGGCTGCTGGGCTCCGTGCCCAGCCGCAACAAGCGGGGGCAGCCGCTGCTGCAGATCCCGGGGATGACCCCTTCCCTGCTCAACCTGCCGGTGGGATGCCCCTTCCGCACGCGCTGCCCGCGGGCGGCGGAGGTTTGCGCGCAGGACCCGCCGATGGCCGAGATCCTGCCCGCGCATGAGGCGCGCTGCTTCCGGCCGCATCTCGAGGAAGCGGGAGTGGCCGCATGAGCGCGACGGTTGATGCCCCGAAGGCCTTCGCGCGTGGCGCGGATGCGGAGAAGCTGATCGAGGTGGTGGGGGTATCCCGCCGCTTCGCCAAGCGCCTGGATTTCGCGGGAAAGATCGCGGCCAAGCTGGGCGCGCCCCTGCGCGACGAGGTGGTGCACGCCGTCGACAACGTGGACCTGACCATCCGCAAGGGCGAGGTGGTGGGACTGGTGGGCGAATCCGGCTGCGGCAAGTCCACGCTCGGGCGGATGGTGGCGGGGATCCTGCCGCCCTCGGACGGAACGATCATCTGGAAGGGGCGCGACCGCACGGGGCTGAACGCGAAGGACGCGCGGGCGGCGATGCTGCAGGCGCAGATGATCTTCCAGGACCCGATGTCCTCGCTCAATCCGCGGCTGAAGGTGGCGGAGATCATCGGCGAGGCGCCGCTGTATCATGGGCTGACCACGCGGGCGGGCCTGTCCGCCTATGTGGACGAGCAGATGCGGCGGGCGGGGCTCGATCCCGTGTTCAAGGCCCGCTACCCCCACCAGTTCTCGGGCGGGCAGCGGCAGCGGATCGGGATCGCGCGGGCGCTGGCGGTGCAGCCGGAGTTCCTGGTCTGCGACGAATCGGTCGCGGCGCTGGACGTGTCGATCCAGGCGCAGGTGCTGAACCTGTTCATGCGGCTGCGGCAGGAGCTGAACCTCACCTATCTGTTCATCTCCCACGACCTCGGCGTCGTGGAGCACCTGAGCGACCGGGTGGTGATCATGTATCTCGGGCGCGTGGTGGAGGAGGCGGCGACGGAGACGGTGTTCGCCCGCGCCAACCATCCCTACACGCAGTCGCTGCTGGCGGCGGTGCCGAAGATCGAGGCGCGCAAGAAGGCCTTCGCCACGGTGAAGGGGGAGATCCCCTCCCCGCTCAACCCGCCGGCGGGCTGCCACTTCCATCCGCGCTGCCCGCATGCCTTCGACCGCTGCCGGGTGGAGATCCCCGCGCTGAAGGAGGTGGCGCCCGGGCACCGCAGCCGGTGCCACCTGAACGACCTGCCGGACCATGGCGGGATGCCCGTCTGATGCGCGCGGCGCTGGTGCTGCTCGCGCTGCTGGGCCTCGCGGCCTGCGAGCAGCGGGAGGGGTCGCGCGGGGCCTATGTCGGTGGTAGTGGCGGCTTCAACAGCCTTCGCTGAGGAAACGCCATGAGCCGCTTCGCCTTCGACCACGTGCACCTGCGCAGCCCCGATCCGGACGCGACGGCGGCCTGGTTCGTGGAGCACTTCGACTGCACGCAGAAGGGGCGGAACGAGGGGCCTTCGAGCCTTCGGGTGATGCTCGACCTCGGCGGCGTCGACATCTTCATCGACCGGGTGCCCGCCTCCACGCCGGGCAATCCGCCTGCGCCTTTCCTGGGGATCGAACACCTGGCGGTGGCCGTGAGCGGCATTGACGCGATCATCGAGGAAATGCGGGCCAAGGGCGTGCGCGTGGTGATGGAGCCGAACGATGTGCGGCCGGGCACGCGGATCGCCTTCGTCGAAGGGCCGGAGAACGTGCGGGTGGAGCTGCTCCAGCGGAGCTAGGCGTCGTCCAGCACGAGGAAGAGGTCGGTGTCGCCGGTGTCCTCGCCGGCGGCGGTCAGCAGGGCGTGGGCCTGGCCGCGATGATGGGTCTGGTGGTTGAAGAGGTGCGCCGCCAGCAGGGCGCGGGGGCGCGTGACCTCGCGCCCGGCGGCGCCGCTGTACCAGGTGAGATCGCCGGCCAGCCATTCGGGTGAGAGGCGGCCTGTCCACTCGGTGATGCGGGCGTCCATGGCCACGCGCTTGCTGGCCAGGGCGTCGAAGTCGGGCTCCAGGCCGGTGCTGGCCTGGCCGCCGCCGACCGGGGGCTTCTCGCCGCCGTCGAAGCGCGACATCCACTGCATGTCGCCCCAGAGAAGGTGGTTCAGCGTGCCGTGGAGGCTGCCGAAGAAGGCGCGGCGGTTCTCGCGCCGTGCCGCATCCGGCAGGCGGGCGGCCGCGGCAAAAAGGCGGCGATTCATCTCCGCGTTGTAGGCCGCCATCATCCGGCACCAGCCTGGCGTGATCATCAGGGCCGCTTCCAGAAGAAGACCGTGTCCAGGGGCTTGCGGTCGTGGCCGAGCGCGTAGCCGGGCACGCGGCCGGTCTCCTGCCAGCCGAGGGCGCGGTAGAGGCGCTCGGCGGGGCCACCGGCCTCGGTGTCCAGCACGAGGAGGCTGCGGCCGGTGCCGCGGGCGGTCTGCTCGGCGCGGCGGATGAGGGCGCGGCCGATGCCGCGGCGGCGGAAGGCGGGGTCCACCAGCACCTTCGCGACCTCGGCCCGGTGCGGGGCGTTGGGTTGCTGGGCGAGGACGAGCTGCACGGTGCCGGCGAGCTGGCCGTCGCACCAGGCGCCGAGCAGGACCTTGGCGCCGGTGGCCACGTCCGCCGAGACGCCGCGCCAGAAGGCGCGGGCGACCTCCGGTGAGAGGGGCGGCAGGTAGGAGACGGAGGCGCCGGCCGCGACGCAGGCGACGAGGATCTCGGCCAGGCGGCGCTCGGCGCTGGCCGCGGCGGCGGCGTCCAGCACCTCCACCACCACGCCGGTCGCGGGCTTGGCGTAGCGGAACTCGAGGGAGTTGGAGATGTCGTCGAGGATCCGGATGGAGCCGGCGCGGACGTAGCCGCGCTTCTCGTAGAAGCGGTGCGCGGCCTCGAAGCGGGTGTCGGTCCAGAGGATCATGCGCTTGGCGCCGTGGGCGACGGCATGGGCCTCGGCGCGATCCAGCAGGGCATGGGCGAGGCCGGTGCCGCGGGCGGATTTCGCGACGTACATGCGGCCGATCTCCCAGGCCTCGTCGTCGTCGCGCAGCGGGCGGGTGGCGACCATGCCGACGATGGTTCCGTCCGTCTCGGCGGCCCAGAGGGCGCCCCCCACCTTGTCGAAATGGGTGGCCAGCGCCCGGAGCTCGGGGACCTCGGCGTCCACGTCGAGGACGCAGTTGGGGTATTCGGCCCAGGCGTCGCCGATCAGGCGGATGAAGCCATCCGCGTCGGCATCCTTGCCCCGGCGGATGGCGGGGGTCACGACAGGGCCTGGCAGAAGGACTGGATGCGCGAGCAGGCCTCGCGGAGCGTTTCCGTGTCCGTCGCGTAGGAGAGGCGGATATAGGGGCTCATCGCATAGGCGGTGCCGGAGACGGTGGCGACGTGGTTCTCCTCCAGCAAGGCCATGGCGACGTCCTCGTCGGTTTCCAGGCGGCGGCCGCCGGCGGTGGTGCGGCCGAGGAGGCCGGCGACGCTGGGATAGACGTAGAAGGCGCCCTCCGGGCGGTGGCACTGCAGGCCCGGCGCCTGGTTCAGCATCTCCACCACGAGGTCGCGGCGGGCGCGGTAGAGGGCGCGGCGCTCCTCCACCTGATCCTGCGGGCCGTCGAGGGCGGCGATGGTGGCGGCCTGGGCGACGGTGGCGATGCCATTCGTCGTCTGGCTCTGCATGTTGGTCATGGCCTTGATGAGCGCGCGCGGGCCGCCGCAGAAGCCGACGCGCCAGCCGGTCATGGCATAGGTCTTGGAGGCGCCGCTGACGGTGAGCACGCGGTCGCGCAGGCCGGGCTCGACGGCGGCGATGCTGTGGAAGCCGGTCTCGACGTAGGAGATGTGCTCGTACATCTCGTCCGACATCACCCAGACATGGGGGTGGCGCATCAGCACGGCGGCGAGCGCGGCCACCTCGTCGCGCGTCAGCGCCGCGCCGGAGGGGTTGTTGGGGAAGTTCAGCACGACCCATTTCGTGCGGGGCGTGATGGCGGCGTCGAGGTCCTCGGGGCGCAGCTTGAAGCCATTGTTCTGCGGGCAGGGAACCAGCACGGGCTTGCCGCCGGCGAGCTTGCCGATATCGGCATAGGCGGACCAGAAGGGCGTGGGGATGACGATTTCGTCGCCCGCATCCACGGTGGCGAGGATGCCGTCCAGGATGACCTGCTTGCCGCCGTTGCCGATCATGATCTCGTCGAGCGCGTAGTCGAGGCCGTTCTCGCGACGAAACTTGCGCTGCACGGCTTCCTTCAGCTCGGGCCAGCCGTCATTGGGCGGGTACTTGGTCCTGCCGGCGAGCGCGGCCTCGTGGGCGGCCTCGATGGCGTGGGGTGGGGTGGCGAAGTCGGGCTCGCCGATGGTGAGGCTGATGACCTTGTGGCCGGCCTCGCGCAACTCCCGCGCGCGGATGGACATGCGGGAGGAGCCGGAGAGGGTGATCTCCTGCAGCCTCTGGGCGAGGGCGGGCATGGGATGCGTTCCAGTCTGGGCCCGGCATGGGCCATGCTTTAGGGGGCGGAAACTAGGGCCAGGGGGCCATCGCGCCAACCCCGGCGTCAGGGCGGCAGGCCGCGCTCGCGCAGCATGGCGGCCACATGGTCGGTGAAGGCGCGAACCTTGGGCACCATCAGGCGGTTGGTGGGATAAACCGCGAAGATGCCGCTGGCCGGCGTCTCGCAACCGGGCAGGACGTATCGCAGGGCACCCGAGGCCAGGGCATCGGCCACTGCCCAATCGGGAATCGCGGCGATGCCGATGCCGGCCAGGGCGGCGGCGCGGAGTGATTCGGCGTTGTCGGTCAGCAGCACCGGACGCACCGGCACGGCTTCCGCGCCCAGGCGCCAGGTGTCGCGCCAGGACAGCGGGGCGAAGCCGATGCAGCGATGGCGCGCGACGTCCTGCGGCGCGGCCGGGAAGCCGTGCTGGGCGAGGTAAGCGGGCGAGGCCACGATCACGACCCGTGACGTCGCCAGGCGGCGGACCACGAGCCCGGGCGCCGGGGCCTCGGCCACGCGGATTGCGAGATCGAAACCGTCCTCGACCAGGCGGACGGCGCCGGCGGACTCGACCAGGTCGATTTCAATGGCTGGGTGGCGGGCCAGGAAGGCGGCGAGGCCGGGCATGAGGTGGCGCGCGGTGAAGCATTCCGGCGCCGCGATCCGCAGGCGGCCGGCCGGGGCTTCCCCCAGGGCCTGGGCCTCCAGCCTCGCGGCCTCCTCCTCCCGCAGCAGCAGGAGACAGCGCGCGTAGAAGGCCCGGCCAGCCTCGGTGGGCTGCACCTTGCGCGCGCCGCGGTCCAGCAGGCGGACGCCGAGACGGTCCTCAAGGGCGCGGACCGTCTCGCTGACCGAAGACTTGGCCGTTTGCAGGCGCTCGGCGGCGGCGGTGATGCTGCCGGTCTCCACCACCCGGGCGAAGGCTTCGATTCCAAGGAAGGCCCGCATGGGAGCATTGTTCGCCGGGGCGAACGGGCTGTCCAGAACCGGGTGCTGCCATGCGCGCGCACCGTGCCGCACCCTGCCGGCGCGGGATGGAGCCCGCACCAGGAAAGGGAGATGGCGATGTTGGATGCGGTGGGCCAGCAGCCGAGGCCGGTGGGCCGGCTGGCGGCGGGGGACGGCGAGGCATTGGACGTGTTCGGCGCCGCCATGGTGGTCAAGGCGGAGCCGCGCCTGTCCGGCTTCTTCCTGGGCGAGCACCTCGTGCCACCGGGCTTCGGCGTGCCGCCGCACGTCCATGCGGAAGACGAGGAGGTGTTCTACGTGCTGGAGGGGGAGCTGACAGTGTTCGACGGCACGGCGGAGACGCGGCTTGGTGCCGGAGGGAGTGCCACGCTGCCTGCGGGCTCGCGCCATGGCTTCCGCAACGCCACGGCGGCGGTCGTGCGCTTTCTGGTGATGGCCTGCCCCGGCGTGCAGAGCCTGGAGATGTTCCGCCACTTCGACCGGGCGGCACGGGCGGCGCCCGGCGGCCTGACGCCGCCGGAGATCGTGGCGATCTGCGCGCGCCACGGCGTCAGCATGGGCTGAGCGGAAGCGGGAAAGGCCGCAGCGGCCTTTCCCGGCGCGGCCTCAGTGCAGGCCCTGGCAGAAGCGCTGGATGCGCTCGCAGGCGGCCTTCAGCTGGTCGTCGGCGGCCGCGTAGGAGATGCGCATGTAGCCGGGGAAGAGGAAGGCCGAGCCGTGGACGGTGGCGACGCCCTCCTCCTCCAGCAGGGCGAGGACGAAATCCTCGTCGGTCTTCAGCACCTTCCCGCCCTTGGTGGTCTTGCCGAGGCAGCCGGTGACGGAGGGGAAGACGTAGAAGGCGCCCTCGGGCGTGTTGCAGTGGATGCCCGGCGCCTGGTTCAGCATGGACACCACGAGGTCGCGGCGGCGCTCGAAGGCCTGGCGCATCGTCTCCACCGTGTCCTGCGGGCCGTTCAGCGCCTCGACGCCGGCAGCCTGGGTGATGGAGGAGGTGTTGGAGGTGGACTGGCTCTGCAGCTTGTCCATCGCCTTGGCCAGCGCCGCCGGGGCGCCGGCATAGCCCAGGCGCCAGCCCGTCATGGCATAGGCCTTGGACAGGCCGTTCATCGTGACGGTGCGGTCGCGCAGCTTCGGCTCCACCTCGACAACGGTCGCGAACGTGAAGCCGTTGTAGACGAGCTTCTCGTAGATATCGTCGGTGAAGACCCAGACGTTGGGATGGCGCAGGAGCACGTCGGTGAGGGACTTCAGTTCCTCCGCCGTGTAGGCCGCGCCCGTGGGGTTGCAGGGGTTGTTCAGCATGAACCACTTGGTGCGCGGGGTGATCGCGGCCTCAAGCTGGTCGGCGGTGATCTTGAAGCCCTGGTTCGGCCCGGCCTCGACGATCACGGGCGTGCCGTCGGCGAGTGCCACGATGTCGGGGTAGGAGACCCAGCAGGGGGCGGGGATGATGACCTCGTCGCCCTTGTCGAGCGTCGCGACCATGGCGTTGAAGATGACCTGCTTGCCGCCGGTGGAGACGACGATCTCCTCCACCTTGTAGTCCACGCCGTGGTCGCGCCGGAACTTGTCGGCGGCGGCCTGGCGCATGGCCTTGGTGCCGGAAACGTCGGTGTAGCGGGTCTCGCCGGCCTCGATCGCGCGGATGGCCGCGTCCTTCACGTTGCGCGGGGTCTCGAAATCGGGCTCGCCGGCCGAGAGGCTGATGATGTCCCGCCCCGCCGCCTTCATCTCCCGCGCCTTGGTGGAGATGGCGATGGTCTGGGAGGGGGAGATCTTGTTCAGGCGCTCGGCGGTGAGGGTCATCTGTCTCGGACTTCGAGTTGAAAACGCGGCGGACCCTAATGCGCCCGCGCGCCCGGCGGAACCGCCGATCGGCGCATTCCTGTTCCGATTTTCAGTCGCGCGGCCGCAACAACCAGCCGATGGCGGCGAGCGCCACCCCCGCGGCGGCGAGAAGGAGGGTGGCGAGCGCGTTCACCTCCGGCGTCATGCCCAGGCGGAGCATGGAGAAGAGGGCCACCGGCAGGGTGGTGCCGGCGGGGCCGGAGACGAAGGAGGCGAGCACCACGTCGTCCAGCGAGAGGGTGAAGGCGAGGAGCCAGCCGGCGGCCAGGGCCGGGACCATCAAGGGCAGGGTGATGGTGGCGAAGGCGGTGGCCGGGCCGGCGCCGAGGTCGCGCGCGGCTTCCTCCAGGTCGCGCTCGCCCGAGGCGAGGCGGGACTGGACGACGACGGCGACATAGGCGGTGCCGAGCGTGGCATGGGCGAGGAGGACGGTGAGGGCGCCGCGGCCCTCCGGCCAGCCCGTGGCGCCTTCCAGCGCGACGAAGAAGAGGAGGAGGGAGAGGCCGGTGACGACCTCGGGCAGGACCAGGGGGGCGCCGGCCAGGGCACCGAAGGCCGCGCGGCCGGCGAAGGGGCCGTGGCGGGCGAGGACCCAGCCGGTGGCGCCGCCGAGGAGGACGGCGAGGGTGGCGGCGCCGGCGGCGACGCGGAGTGAGAGCCAGGCGGCCTCCAGCAGGCGGTCGTTGGCCGCCAGCGCCGCGAACCAGCGCGTGGAGAAGCCACCCCAGCGGAAGGGGACGGGATCGGCGGAGAAGGCGTAGGCGACGAGCAGCGCCACGGGCAGCCAGAGGAAGGCGATGCCGGCCCACATGGCCGCGCGCAGCCAGCGGGGGATCATGCGGAGCGGCCCAGGCGCTGGAAGAGGATGATGGGGCCGATCAGCAGGGCGAGAAGCGCGAGCGCGAGCGCGGAGGCGACGGGCCAGTCGCGGTTCTGGAAGAATTCCTGGAACAGCACGCGGCCGACGAGCGTGGCGTCGGCGGGGCCGAGGAGCTCGGGGATGACGTATTCGCCGGCCGCCGGGATGAAGACGAGGAGGAAGGCGGCGGCCAGGGCGGGGAGGAGTTGCGGCAGGGTGATGGAAAGGAAGGCGTGGCCCGGGGTGGAGCCGAGATCCGCGGCGGCCTGTTCCAGCACCGGGTCCAGCCGCGTGGCGGCGGCGAAGATCGGAAGGACGGCGAAGGGCAGGTAGGCGTGGACCATGCCGAGCAGCATGGCGCCGTCCGAGTAGAGCAGCGGCAGGGGCTGCTCGATCCAGCCGAGGGCGCGCAGGGTCGAGTTGATCCAGCCCTCGTCCCGCAGCAGGCCGATCCAGGCGCCGATGCGGATGAGGAAGCCGGTCCAGAAGGGCAGCAGCACGGCGCCGAGCAGCGCGTTGCGGGCGCGGCCGGCGCGGGCGATGGCGATGCCCATGGGGGTGGCGAGCAGCAGGCAGAGGCCGGCGGTGAGGGCGGCGACAACCAGGGACTGGGCGAGGGCGTCGCGGTAGTGCGGGTCCTCGGCCAGCAGGCGGAGGTTCTCGGGGTTGGCCCCCTCCCCGGCCCAGGGCGGGCTGTAGGGGGGCACGCCCTCGGCCTGCCACGACAAGGCCATGACGGCCACCAGCACCAGGGGGCCGGCCACCAGGAGCATGAGCCAGGCGGCGGGGACGAGGCGGAGAAGGGCCTTCATTCGGCGAGCGGGATCACGGCTTCGGCGTCCCAGGCCAGGCGGACCGCTGTGCCGCGCGCGGGGGGGGCGCCGTCCTCCTCGGCGTGGGAGACGCGGATCAGGGCGCCGCCGGAGAGGCGGACGAGGATGAGGCTGCTTTCGCCACGGAAGGCGGCCTCCTCGATGGTGCCGACGGCGGTGTTGTCGCCGGTGGCGGGGGCGATGCGGATGCGCTCGGGGCGGAGTGCCACGGCGGCGAGGCCCTCCGGGATGGGGGTGGCCGCGCGGAGGGTGCAGCCCGCCTCCGGGCAGTCGAGCGCGCCACCGGCGGTGCGGGTGCCCGACAGGATGTTGGCGGCGCCGAGGAAGCCGGCCACGAAGCGGGTGGCGGGGCGCTCATAGACCTCGCGCGGGGGGGCGACCTGCACGATCCGGCCGCGGTCCATCACGGCCACGCGGTCGGCGAGCGCCAGGGCCTCGGCCTGGTCGTGGGTGACCATGACGAAGGCGGCGCCGCTTTCGCGCTGGATGGCGCGAAGCTCGAAGCCCGTGCGCTCCCGGAGGTTGGCATCGAGGGCACCGAGGGGTTCGTCGAGCAGCAGGAGGCGGGGGCGCTTCACCAGGGCGCGGGCGAGGGCGACGCGCTGGCGCTGGCCGCCGGACAGGGCATCGGGGCGGCGGGATTCCATGCCGTCGAGGCGCAGCATGGCGATCGCCTGGGCGACGCGGTCCGCGATCTCGGCGCGGGGGCGGCCCTCGCGCTTCAGGCCGTAGGCGATGTTCGCGGCGACGCTCATGTGCGGAAAGAGCGCGTAGGACTGGAACATCATGTTCACGGGGCGGCGGTGCGGGGGCACGCCGGCGAGGTCGGCGCCGTCCAGCGCGACCGTGCCGGAATCGGGCTGCTCGAAGCCGGCCACCACGCGCAGCAGGGTGGACTTGCCGGAACCGGAGCCGCCCAGCAGGGCCAGGAACTCGCCGGGGGCGACGTCCAGCGAGACGCCGTCGAGCGCGGCCACGCCGCCGAAGCGGCGGGTGACGGCGCGGAGGGAAAGGCGTGGGGTCAACGGCCGGCCTTGAAGCGGGACCAGGAGCGGGCACGGGCGCGCTCCGCCGCCGGGCCCGGCGCGGCGACGGTGAAGGCGCGGGCGACGGCCTCGGGCGAGGGATAAACGTTGGGGTCGGCCACGACCTCCGGCCTCAGGTGCTGGCGGGAGGCGGGGACGGCGTTGGGGTAGCGCACCTGGTTGGTGACGCCCGCGATCACCTCGGGGCGCAGCATGTAGTCGATGAAGCGTTGCGCGGCCTCGGGGTTCGGGGCGTCGGCGGGGATGGCCAGCATGTCGAACCAGACCTGCGCGCCCTGACGCGGCTGGGCGTAGGTGAGGCCGGAGTCGCGCCCGGCGGTCTCGGCGCGGGTGCGGGCCTGCACGACGTCGCCGGAATAGGTGAGCACGGCGCAGTATTCGCCCTGCGCCAGCGCATCGGTGATGGCCGAGGAGGGGATGATGGCGCGCACATGCGGGCGGATGGCCAGCAGCGCCGCCTCGGCCGCGCGCTGGTCGGCGGCGTCGGCGCTGTTGGGGTCCTTGCCCAGCCAGCGGAGGACGCTGGGGATGATGTCGATGCCGCTGTCCATGATGGCGATGCCGCAGCGGGCGATGCGGCTGGCGTTCTCTGGCCTGAGGATCAGGTCGAGGCTGTCGAGCGGGGCGTCGGGGGCCAGGGCGCGGATGCGGTCGGGGCGCAGGCCCATGCCGATGGTGCCCCAGAGATAGATGGCGCCGAAGCGGTTGCCGGGGTCGCTGGACGCCACCTGCGCCAGCAGCGCGGGGTCCTGGCCCGACCAGTTGGGGATGGCGGCACGGTCCAGCGGGCGCAGCGCGCCGGCGCGGGCCAGGCGGGCGAAGCTGGGCTCGCTGGTGGGCACGATGACGTCGTATCCGGATCGCCCCGCGGAAAGCTTGCCCTCCAGCGTTTCCAGGCTGTCGAACACGTCGTAGCGCACGCGGATGCCGGTTTCGCGCTGGAAGCCCTCGATCGCCTGGGGATCGATGTAGTCGGTCCAGTTGTAGACGTTCAGCACCGGCTGCTGCGCGGGCGCGGGCACGGGCGCGGCGAGTGCGAGGAGCAGGAAAAGGGCGCGCAGAAGGGTCATGCCGTCTCGCAGGAGGGGGCCGTTGTCCCGCAGGTTATGGGCATGCGGGCCGGACGCAAGCCCGGGGCATTTTGCGCGCAAAAGGAATTATTTCTTGACACGAGGTTGAACGTCCTGTAATCCCCCATCCGCCAACGGGACATCTGCGCCCGGCCTCTCACCCCCATCCCTCCTCCGCCCCCGCCCGGCCCTGCCGGCGCGGGGTTTTTCGTGTCCGCCCCGCAGGAGCCATGCCCGCATGTCCCTTATCGCCAGCAACCTGATTCCGCTGATCGCGGCCGACGGCTTCACGCTCTGGCTCTACAAGACCCCGGACAGCCGGGCCACCGTGCTGTCGCCGGGCTATTTCGGCACGGCGGGCGGGCTGCTGCCCGGGCACATGGTGGTGGTGCAGGCGGGCGACGCCACCGCCATCCTGCCGGTGCGCGGCAATGGCGAGGTGGGCAACGGCATCGTCGTGGATGCTTCCTCCGCGCCGCTCCGCCTCACCGGCGCGGGCTCGCTCAACCTCGGGGCGGACCTTGCCGCCAGCGCGGTGGCACGCGGCGTGACGCTGGGCGCCATGCCCAGCGGCATCACCACGGGGCAGAGCTTCACGGTCCAGGCCAGCGCCTCCGGCGCCACCGCCACGCTGCGCTTCAGCGTGCTGGATGCGGCCGGCAATCCCATCCTCGGCCCGTCCAGCGTGCCCGTCGCGGCCGGCGCCGCCAGCGCGACCTTTGCCGCGCCCGCGCCCGGCAACGGCTACCGGGTGAAGGTGGAGGACGCGTCGGACTCGCTGGTGGCGCAGATCTCCCCCTCCTTCGTCGTGCTGTCGGCCTTCGCCCTTCTCATCGAGAGCGGGGTGGGCCTGCTGCTCGAAACCGGCAGCCGGGTCGTCCTGTAGCGCGCCGCTTCCTTTCCCGACGCCCCCGCCGCCCCTTTTCAACGGAGCCCCCCGCCCCGATGCCCGATACCAGGATCAGCGAACTTCCGGCCGTCTCCACCCTCCACGACATGGACATCACGCCCTTCGTGCAGGGGATCGGCACCTCGCCCGAGACGCGGCGCGCCACCTTCGGCCAGCTTCGCGCCGCCGTGCACGCCGACCGGCCGCTGCACGTCCGCGACTTCGGCGCGGAGGGCAACGGCACCACCGATGACGCCGCCGCCATCCAGGCCGCACTGAACGCGGCTTCCGCCGCCGGCGGCGGGGTGGTGATGTTCGGCCCGCGCCGATACCTCGTGGACAGCGCGGACATCGTCATTCCCGCCAACGTCACCCTGCGCGGCAGCACCGATCCCGGTGGCTGGCGGGTGAACAACGACTACACCGCCCTGCCCTATTGCGTGCTGCTGAACCCCCTCCGCACCATACGCCTGCGCCGCAACGCGTGCCTGGAAGGGGTCGCCGTCCTGCGCAAGGGGCTGGTCGCGCCCGCCACCCTGCGGGACGCGCTCGACGGGGTCGCTGCCTTCTCCGGCACGGCGATCAGCATCGGCGACGGAACCACGGGCAGCAGCGCCACCAACGCCACCGATGCCGCCGTGCGCGGGCTGCTGATCATCGGCTTCAACTGGGGCATCCACAGCAACGGCGCCAGCCGCACCCGCATCCTGGACGTGATCGGCGACTGCACCAACGGCCTTTATCTCGGCAAGTCCTACGACATCGCGCACAGCGAGCGCATCAACTGGCACCCGCTCCACACCACCGGGCGCAGCTTCTCCTCCGCTTCCTTCACGGTGTCGGGCTGCGCGAACAACGGCGCGGGCCTGGTGCGGCTCACGCTGTCCGCCGCGCACGAGCTGCGCGCGGGGGATGTCGTGGTGGTCGGCGGCGTCGGCGGGGTCGGCGCGGCGAACGGGCGCTTCACCGTGGCCGCGGTGCCAGGCGCCACCACGCTGGACCTGTCGGGCAGCGTCTTCTCCGGCGCCTATACCAGCGGCGGCACAGTGAACCCGATGCCGAACCACCGGCGCGGCAAGGGCTTCCACATCTATGACGCCGACATGCCGAACTTCGTCAACTGCTTCGACTTCGGCCACGACATCAGTTGGCACCTGGACGACCTGACCCATTCCGCGCAGTTCGTGAACTGCGGCCTGGACGGCATGGTGGTCGATCCCGCCACCGTCGGCGTGCAGATCTCGGGCCAGGCCAACCGCAACAAGTGGTTCGGCGGCTTCTGGTCCAGCAAGGGCCGCGCGCTGGTGGTGGACGTGCAGTCGGCCGACCAGAACACCATCTCCGGCGTGATGATGCCCTCGGGCTCCGGCCGCTCGGTGGAGCTGCTGGACGGCGGGCTGGTGCTGATGGGCTGCGACATCTACGGCGCCGTCTATCTCGCCGACAACGCGGACAGCCTGCAGATCCTGGGCTGCGACCTCAAGAGCGCGAGCTTCACGGGGCAGAGCCCGGCCGCGCTGCAGAAGCTGCAGGTCTCGGGCAGCCGGATGGCGTCGGGCGTGGGCATCAGCCGCGCGATCGGCGGGCAGTCGGAGCTGGCGGCGATCTCGGCAGCGGGCGCGGTGGAGACGCGCGTTTCCGCCCGCAGCGACGGCGTGGTGGCGGTGCACCGGCGCAGCACCGGCGCGGGCGCGATGCTGCGCCTGCACGGCAGCGCCGACACGGCCGCCGCCTCCCTCAGCGTGACGGGCACGGATGTGTTCCTTTCCGGCGATGCCAGCCTGAACCCCAATGCCGCCATCAACTTCGGCGGCAGCGGCATGACACAGCCGATGTCGCTGCGCCTGCGGCGTCTCTCCGCCGCGCCCGTGGCCAATGACCGCCTCTTCAACCTCGATGCGAACGGCCTGAACAGCGGCGCGGCCGAGGTGACCTTCGGGCGCATCGGCGCGATCGCCGAGGGCGTGACGGCGGGGGCCGAGGCCGGGGCCATCGTGGTGGAGACGCGCGCGGCCGGCGTGCTGGCCGAGCGGCTGCGGGTCGCCTCATCCGGCGCCGTCACCCTTTCCGGGCCGCTGACCCTGCCGGCCGATCCGGCATCGGCCATGCAGGCGGCCACGCGGAACTACGTGGACAACAGCTTCACGCAGCGCGCCATGCCGGTCGTGGCGCTGGCGGCCGCGACGCCGCTGGTGTTCGCCACGCACAACGCACGGATGCTGGTGGCCAATTCCGGCACGAGCCTGTCGCTGGACTGGGCGAGCACGGGGAACGGCTTCTCCTGCCTCGTGGTGAACCGCTCGGGCACGGATCTCGCGGTTGCTCTCACGGGCTTCTCCGCCGCCATCGCGAACGCCGACGGCTACACCAGGATCCGCGCGGGGGGCGTTGCCAGCCTGATCGTCTACTCGCCCGACGGCGGGACCACGAAGCTCTGCCACCTGACCGGCGCGGGGGCCCCCTGATGATCGGGACCACACCCGTCATCCTCGCGCTGGGGGGCGGACCGGTCCGCCTCCTCGGCGCGGGGGCCATGCTGTTCTCGCTCGGCTTCGCACGCGCCTCCGCCGCCAGCGGCCGCGGCGCGGACGACGCCACCTTCCTGATGGCGGCCGCCGGGACCGCCCGCTTCCAGGGATCGGCGCGGCGGCTGCTGGTGGAGGGCGCGCGCACCAACGCCATCCGCAACCCGCGCGCGGAAGGGGCGACGGTGGGCGGCGCCGGCTCCTCGGCGCTGCCGGGCTTCTGGGGGAACTTCTCCTCCGGCGGCCTGACCGCGACCGTCGCGGGAACGGGGACGGCCAGCGGCCTTCCCTACCTCGACCTCGCCTTCACCGGGACCACCTCCGGGACCAGCGCCGCCTTTTCCTTCGACACGGCGAGCCTGGCCGTCACCGCCGGCCAGCAGGTCACGCACAGCGTCTATCTGGCGCTGGTGGGCGGAAGCCTCGCCAACCTGTCCTCCGTGAACAACCGCAACGTGACCTCGGGCGGCACGGGCACGGCGAGCCAGAACGTGCTGGCCAGCCTGTCGGGCGCACTCACGCGCTTCGGCAGCACCGTCACGGCGGGAGCCGGCGCGACCGCCATGCAGCACTACCTGTCCTTCAGCTTCGCCCCGGGGGCGGCCGTCAACTTCACGCTGCGGATCGCCTGCCCGCAAATCGAGTGGGGTGCCTTCGCCTCCTCGCCGATCCTGCCCGCGGCCGGCGCGCCCGCCGTCACGGCGCGGGCCGCCGACGTGCCGAGCTGTGCCCTGCCCCCGCAGGGAACGCTGGTGGGCACCTTCCTGCTGCCGCAATCCGCGCCGGCCGGCCTGGACCAGGGGCTGTTGCAGCTCGATGACGGAACGGACACCAACCGCCTCGTGCTGCAGAATGCCGGTGGCGGCAACGCCGTGCAGGCCCTGGTGGCCTCGGGCGGGAGCACGCTCGCGACGCTGGCCGCCGGAAGCATGGTGCCGGGCACGGCCTTCCGTGCCGCGATCGGCTGGAACGCCGCCGGGGTCTCGGCCTGCCTCGGCGGAGGCGCGGTGCAGTCCTCGGGCACCCTGCCGGCCGGGCTGTCCCGGCTGCTGATCGGCCACGCCTCGGCGGGCCTCGGCCGTGCCGCCTTCGGCGAGGCCGGTCCCCTCGACCTCCATGCCACGCGCCTGCCCGACGCCGCCCTGCAGGCCCTCACGTCCAACTGAACGGGAGACACCCATGTCCGACCTGACCGACTACGCACGCAACCTGCTGGCGCGCGCCGTCTGCGCCCGCGCGCCCAGCCTTCCCTCGGCCGTCTATGCCGCGCTCGGCACCGGCGGCACCGCGGCGGCGGGGCTGGCCGGCGAACCGGCGGGCAACGGCTATGTCCGCCAGCGCGTGACCTTCACCGGCACGGGCATCCAGCGCAACGCGGAGGCGCTGCGCTTCGTCTTCTCGGCCTCGGCCGGCACGCTGACGCATGTGGGGCTCTACGACGCCGCCTCGGGCGGGAACCCGCTGCTGGTCTCCCCCCTCGCCTCCCCCGTGGCCATGACGGGGACGGGCACGGTGACGGTGCCCGCCGAGAGCCTGGTGGTGAACCCGACCTGAGCCGGAATTCCCGCCGGGGCTAGTGCCAGTCCCGGCTGCCGGGGAAAGCGGGGCCGCGCGGGTCGGGCCGGTGGTCCGTCCCGCGCGAGACCTCGTCGGCGCGGGCCATCGGGACGGGAACGGGGCCGAGCAGGTGCAGCCCGTCCAGCAGGTCCGAGCGGTCCTCCAGCTTCCGTCCGAGAAGGTGGACGATCGGCACCGCGCCCTCGTCGAAGCGCTCCACCCGCCCTTCCGCCAGCAGCAGGCGGGCGGCCACCACGGGGGCGCGGTGGGCCGCGATGGTGTCGGCGTGCAGCACCAGGTTCACCGTGCCGAACTCGTCCTCCAGCGTGAAGAACACGGTGCCGTGGGCGGTGCCCGGGCGCTGGCGCACCAGCACCAGCCCCGCCACGTGCATCCGCTGCCCCTGCCGCCCCGCCGCCACCGCGCGGCTGTCGCGTGCGCCGATCTCCGTGAGCCGGTCGCGCAGCAAGGCCAGGGGATGCGCGCGCAGGCTGAGGCCGGTGGCGCCGTAGTCCAGCACCGTCGCCTCTCCCTTTGTTTCCGCTGGCAGGCGCGGCGCCGCCTCGGCCGCGAGGAAGAGCGGCAGGGGCGGCGGCCTGTTGCGCTCAACCGCCGCCGCCTCCCACAGCGCGCGCCGGCGATCCAGGCCCAGGCCGCGAAAGGCGTCCGCCCGCGCCAGCGCTTCCAGCGCGCCCCGGTCCAGCCCGGCCGAGGCGAGCGAGGCAGGGGAAACATCCGGGCGGCGCGCGACGATCGCCTTGCCCTCGGCCTCGGACAGGCCGGACACCAGGCGCAGCCCCAGGCGCAGCGCCCATCCCTCCCCCTCCCGTTCCAGCGTGCAGTCCCAGTCGCTCACCGTCACGTCGGCGGGGCGGACCGGCACGCCGTGCTCGCGCGCGTCGCGCACGATCTGCGCGGGCGCGTAGAAGCCCATGGGCTGGCTGTTCAGCAGCGCCGCCGCGAAGGCCGCGGGGTGGTGGCGCTTGATCCAGGCGGAGATGTAGACGAGCTGCGCGAAGGAGGCCGCGTGGCTTTCGGGAAATCCGTAGCCGCCGAAGCCGCGGATCTGGGAGAAGCAGCGTTCCGCGAAACCGGGTTCGTAGCCGCGCCGGATCATGCCGCCCACGAACTCGTCGTGAAAGGTGTCCAGCTTGCCGTCGTGCTTGAAGGAGGCCATGGAGCGGCGCAGCTCGTCGGCGCGGGACGGCGTGAAGCCGGCGGCCACGATCGCCATCTCCATCGCCTGTTCCTGGAACAGCGGCACGCCCAGCGTTTTCTCCAGCACGGCGCGCAATTCGGGCTTGGCGTAGTCCACCGCCTCCCGGTTGTTCCGGCGGCGCAGATAGGGATGCACCATGTCGCCCTGGATCGGGCCGGGGCGGACGATCGCCACCTCGATCACCAGGTCGTAGTACTCGCGCGGGCGCATGCGCGGCAGCATGTTCATCTGCGCCCGGCTTTCCACCTGGAACACGCCCAGCGAATCCGCGCGCGACAGCATGGCGTAGGTTTCGGGATCGTCCTGCGGCACCGATTGCAGGTCGTGGTCGATGCCGTCATAGCGCCGCAGCAGGTCGAAGCCGCGCCGGATGCAGGACAGCATCCCGAGCCCCAGCACATCCACCTTCAGCATGCACAGCGCGCCGATGTCGTCCTTGTCCCATTCCACGGTGTGGCGGTCCTTCATGGCCGCCTTCGTCACCACGGCCAGCTCCGTCAGCCGGCCGCGGGTGATGACGAAGCCGCCGACATGGGTGGCCAGGTGGCGGGGAAAGCCCTGCAGCTCCTCGGCCAGGTCCATCGCCAGCCCCAGGCGCGGGTCGGCATCGGGATCCAGCCCCGTGGCGCGCGCCACGTCCCGCAGCCCTTCCGCGCCGTCGTGCCAGGAGGCCTTGGCGAGCCGGCCCGTGATGTCGTCGGACAGGCCCATGGCGCGGCCGACCTCGCGCACGGCGCTGCGGGTGCGGTAGCGGATCAGCGTGGCGGCGATGGCGGCGCGGTCGCGGCCGTAGCGCTGGTAGATGTGCTGGATCACCTCCTCGCGCCGCTCGTGCTCGAAGTCGATGTCGATGTCGGGCGGCTCGCCGCGCGCGTCGCTCAGGAAGCGGGCGAAGAGCAGCCGGTGCTTGGAGGGATCGACGGCGGTGATGCCCAGCACGTAGCAGACGGCCGAATTGGCCGCCGATCCCCGCCCCTGGCAGAGAATGCCCTTGCTTCGCGCGAAGCGGACGATCTCGTGCACCGTGAGGAAGTAGGGGGCGTAGCCGCGGCGCTCCACCAGCGCCATCTCCTCGGCGATCTGGGCCGCGACCTTCGGCGGCGTGCCCTCCGGCCAGCGCGCCGCCACGGCCTCCGCCACGCGGCGCGCCAGGGTTTGCTGCGCGGACAGGCCGGGTTCCAGAATTTCGTCGGGGTATTCGTAGGACAGGTCGCGCAGGCTGAAGCGGCAGGCCTGCACCACCCGCAGCGTCGCCTCCACCGCTTCCTCGTGGCCGGCGAAGAGGCGGCGCATCTCCCGGGCGGATTTCAGGTGCGCCTCGGCGTTCGGGGCGGCGTGCAGGCCTAGCGCGTCCACCGTCACGCCCCGGCGGATCGCGGCCACCACATCGGCCAGGCGCCGGCGCGAGGCAACGTGCATGCGCGCCCCTCCCGCCGCCAGCAGCCCGGCCCGCGCCCCCCCGGCCATGGCGGAAAGGCGCCGCAGCCGCAGGCGGTCATCCCCGGCG
Organism: Muricoccus vinaceus; assembly: GCF_042433125.1. Lineage (NCBI taxonomy): Bacteria > Pseudomonadati > Pseudomonadota > Alphaproteobacteria > Acetobacterales > Roseomonadaceae > Muricoccus > Muricoccus vinaceus. The sequence continues at coordinate 862,935 of NZ_JBHLVZ010000002.1, forward strand.
AAGCGGTGCTGCGCGGCCAGGAACAGGGGCAGCGCGAGCGCGCGGCGCATCGCGGCCGCGTCGCGCCGCAGGCGATCCGCGAAGTCCTCCCCGGCGCCGTCGGGCGGCAGCATGGCCATCACCTGCCCTTCCGCCGCCGCGACCAGGGCGTCGCGCGGGATGCGGCACTCATCCTTCTCCCCGGCCATGCGGGCGTCGGACAGCATTTGCGCCAGGCGCGAATAGGCCGGGCGGTCCGTGGGCCAGACCAGGAACTCCTGCCCGTCCTCCAGCGCCACGCGGCAGCCGGGGACGAAGCGCAGCCCGGCTTCCTCGGCCGCGACCATGCCGCGCACCAGGCCCGCGAAGGAGTTGCGGTCGGCGATGCCGATGGCGGCATGGCCCAGCGCCTTCGCCGCCGCCACCAGTTCCCAGGGGTGGGAGGCACCCTCCAGGAAGGTGAAGTTCGACATCGCGCCCAGTTCCGCGAAGCCGGCGTCCGCAAGGCCGGTTCCGGGATGGGCGCTCACGGCATCAGGCCGTGCAGGAACCACCCGCCCTCGCTTGGTTCACCCGCCCGACAGATCCAGAACCGGCGCCCATCCGCCATCTCCAGCCGGTAGTAGTCGCGCATCGGGCGTCCCGGGCGATCCCGCCACCATTCGGGCGCCAGCCGCTCCGGCCCCTCGGCCGCGCGCACCTGGAACCAGGTGCCGCGCCAGCGGATGCGGAAGGGTGGGTCGTCGGGCAGCACGGCCATGGCCTCCAGCCGCTCCGGCCGGCGCAGCAGGCGGAGCGGGCGCAGACGGGGGGACCACCCCTCCGGAATCCGGTCCTCCAGCGCCGGCATGGGGGAGAATGGATCGGCGCGCTCCACCGCTCGCTCGGGCCAGTGGCTCGCGCGCGGGCGCAGGCGCCAGGCGGGCAGGCGCTGCTCCACGCGGTCCAGCAGGGCGATCAGGGCATCGCGCCCGTCCTCCCCGTCCAGTCCCGACTGCACAGCGGCCATGGGTTCGGTTTCGCCGGCCATCAACGCGATACGGTCGAAGCCGAAGCCGGGCGATAGCGCCTCCAGCTTCGGGGAAAGCAGGCGGGCCAGGTGGCGCGGGTCGCGACTGGCCTGGCCAAGGCCGGCCGACACCTCCTGCACGCCGCCATCCGCCCGGTGCGCCCGCAGCAGCAGGCGCCGCAGCCCCCTCCCCTCCTCCGCCAGGCGCGCGCAGAGCAGAACGAGGAGGCGCTCCGCCGCGATGTCGATGGCGGCGCGGGTGATCAGCGGTTCCTCGAAGTCGAAGGCGACGTGGCGGTCGGGCACCGGGCGGATGCTGCGGAAGGGCTCCGCCGCAGCGCCGGTGGCGCGGTCCAGCGCCAGCGCCAGCCCGGCCCCGAAGCGGCGCACCAGGGGGCCACGGGGCTGAGCCACGAGATCCCCGATGCGGTGCAGGCCCAGCCGGGCCAGGGCCAGGTGGGGCAGTTCCCCGCCGACAGGCCGAAGGGCCGCGACGGGGAGCGGCGCCAGGGCCGCCAGTTCTTCCCCGGGGGGGACCAGGGCTGGAATGCCGCAACGGGCCAACGCCATGGCAGCGCCCGCGCTGCCCGCAACCGCGCCGGAGGCCGCGTGGCCCAGCCTCGCCAGCCCCGCCACGGCACGGCGCAGCACCGCCTCCTCCCGGCCGAGCACGCCCTCCGTGCCGGCGATATTCACCAGCAGCCCGTCGGGTGGGTCGAGGGCGACCAGCGGGGCGATCCGCAGGGCCCAGAGAGAGAGTTCCTGCAGCCGTGCCGCCATCCCCTCAGGCCTGTGAGGGTGGACGCCAACAGCGGGCACCATGGCCTGGGCATCACCCAGCGCCTGGCCGGGGTGCAGGCCCAGCGCCGCGGCCTGCGGGTTGGCGGCCGCGACCAGTCGCCGGTTTCCGACCGCGTGCCAGGTGAGCACGGGGCCGGCGAGGCGCAGGGACCCGCCACACAGAACCTCCGTTCCCAGCCAGGGCAGGTGCAGGGCGAGGATACGCGGCCTGGCCGCCTCGAAACCCTGGGGGACGGCCGCTGCAGCGTGGGCGGGCAACGCATCGCCCTGCGCTGCTTCGGGCAGGCTGGGAGGTTGGCTGGCTCGGCCCCCCAGGTGCCCTTCCGCCTGGGCAAGGACACCCGGGAATGGAGATGGAAAAGCCGAATCGGGGATCATCGTTCCCCAAATGTTCCGCTCCGCGCCGTCCTTGGCAAGCCGTCTCCCCAGGTGCCTCCCGTTCAAGGAGCGGGCAAACCGCGGCGGATCGGCCGCTGCGGCAGCCAGAGGAGAATGGTTTGCAAGGAACAAACCCGTGAGAAGAATTCCCAAACCGAATCCAACCAGTCATCTAGCCCCAAAAATACATCACAATGTTGTGAATACTGGCAAAGCTATGATTTCTCAGGCCTGACTTCAGAGCGGAGAAGCCCGTCTCCCCTGCCATTGCCCGGCTTAACAGAGTAGCGTGCCACCACCGTCACGATCCTCGTGCATTCTGCCAAGCCGCGGCGCAGTTCATGGAACCGGATATGAGCGAGAGGGGCTATCTCTTATCGGCCAAGCAGCGGCCCTCAGCCGGGCTGGAAGGGCCGCACGAGGATATTTTATCTGCCATCAGCGAGTTGGCCGATCATGTGCGGGCCAGCAACCTCAGGCACGCGGACGATCTGCTCACGGAGCTTCTGGTGCTGCTGCACACCCGCAAACAGGACTGAGCCTTCCTCACACAAGCGGCTTTCCCACGCGTGGCAGGCGCCGCAAGGTCCTGGTCTATCCGCCCCCGGCACTTTGCCTGTTTGCCTTACCAGGTCCTGATCCGGGCTGTGCGCCGCACCGGCAACGTCGCCGGCCAGCCCAATGGCTCTGCCAGCGCGGGATATGTGTTCCGGAACCCGCTGCTATTCGCGCCACGGCGTTCTGGACGGTTTTCCTGCGGGAAGAGCCCGGTCCAGCGATCCCCACCGAATCTGTGCTGAAGCAGGCCAGCCGACCACCGCCCACGAAACGAAATTCCGCAAAAAAGGCTGTTCGGCGGATGCGCTGGAATGGTGCTGCCAGAGAGGATTGAACTCTCGACCTCTCCCTTACCAAGGGAGTGCTCTACCACTGAGCTACGGCAGCGTACCGGTGGCTAACGCCCGGAGCGTCTAGCCGCACGCTCTGCCCGGCGCAACCCCTTCCCTCCTCAATCCATCACACGGCGGCAACGGGCGGCGGCACGACCCCACCGACGGCCGACATGGCGCCATGTAGGGTATCAGCACCGTGTTCGTATCTGGGGACCAAGCCAGTTCCGGCCGGCACCCTTCTCCCCGGGGCGCACCCAAGTCCCCGGCCCGTCGAGTGCTCTTCCACCTCTCTCGTTTCATGCGGCCGAGCACCGGGATCGCCACCAAAAAAGGGTGACGCGAAGTTCGCCCGCGCCCCAAGCGTGGCTCCACACCAACCCAAACTATCGCACAATCGAAACGGGACGCCTTCTGCCCGCTTATCCAGAAAAGTTGCAGCTGGCACGACAATGTGTTCTGACAGAAAGCTACACGATTGGCTTAATGGGCTGCCGAACAACAAACCGAAAAATAGGAACGCCAATGCTCTGGATGCTGGCCGCGGTGGCTGTGGCGCTGGTTTGGACAGTAGCCTCCGTCGGCCAGGCGCTGCTTGCGATCTGGATCGATGAACAAGCCGACATCAACCGAAAAGATCGCATCAGGAAGCGTCGTGCCGGAGAAGGGCTTGCTTGGCGGGACATGCCTTATCATACCGATGCCGCCGAGAAGTCCGAAACGCCCACCGGACTGCCGATAGGGGCTGTGAGCGGACCAGGCTGAATTCATCCATTGACAGTACAGCAATGAAAGGGCCGGGTGCCAATGCACCCGGCCCTTGTTACTTAGAAGTTACGCGTTCGTTCTCGCCGACCCGGTTCAGGCCTGCGGCGTCGCCGCGCGCCGGCGCACCAGGCCCATGCCGAGCAGCCCCATGCCGAACAGGGCAAGGGATGCGGGCTCGGGCACGGCCACGATCTGAGCGGAGGCGTTCAGGCTGGCGCCAGCGCCGGTGAAGGTGGCGGTGATCACCACCGTCTCGGAGAACAGCGGCCCATTCAGGGTCGGGTTGGCCAGCATGGCGCCGGAAGCGTTGGTCGGGCCGCTGGTGTAGGTGTTGGAAGCCAGCAGCTGAGAGGTGCCGAAGGCCGTGTTCGCGGCATCCACATAGGACGCGATCGTGACGCTGCTGATGGCGCTGCCGTTGATGAGGAAGTTGGCAGTGAAGCTGCTCGCCAGCGCGGCCAGCGGTGTCCCGGCGCTGGCGCTGTCAAGGCCGGTCTGCGTCACTTCGAAGGTCAGGGTGTGCGAACCGCTGAAGTTGCCGATGCTGCTGACGCTGGTGGTCTGCACGTCCAGCGCCGGCTGGGCGATCTGCGGGAAGCCCAGCGAAAGGGCGCTCAGGAAGGTGAAGTTGTTGCCCACGCCGCTGATGAACAGGGTGCCGGTGCTCGAGGTGGTCATGGAACCCGGCACCAGGCTGCCATCCTCGAAGATGCGGGCGGAAAGGTCAGGGGCGGCCTGCGCCTGGGAGGTGAGTGCTGCCGCGAAGATGGCGGCGGCGGCGAGGAGGAGCTTGCGCATGGAATGGAGGTCCTTGTTGCTGCGGTCACGGGCGCATCGTTGCGTCCTTACGAACCGTAATGGCAACGTCCATGCCACTGAAAATTACGCTTTGAAATCAAAGTGTTGGCTTTCAATTTACGCGCAAATTCCAGATGATGTAATGTATTCCGACAAGCCCGCAGGAATCGTTACACGAATGCCGAACATCGTTTCTTGAAAGTAGGACATAGTTTCCACACCGGACACATGAAATATCCGTGGGCTTGCGAAACGGTTCACCCCGCGGCCATGCTTTGCCTGGCAAGCGGGCGACGTGGACGCTGCCTGCGTCACCCCGGCGGTTCTGCCGACAACTGTGGCCCTGCGGTGCCGATCCATGGCTGGGCCATGGTGTCAGCGCCGCGCGAACCCCGCTGTTCCCGGGGCGTCGTTTGCCGACCGAAGGTCGAGCACCCTCTCGCGCGCGGCCTGGTAGGCGTCCTCGGCGCTCTTGAACCCGGTGCCGACGCCCACGGACAGTCCGCACTCCCGCGCCAGGCGCCACCGCCATTTATGCGGGCCGAAGCCGCCCCGCTCCACCACGATCCGCACCTCCTCAGAGCCTGGATCTCCGCTCTTCATCCCCAAAACCTTTCGTTCCGGATACGAACCGCCGCAGCCCTCACTATTCCGTGATCACCTCCTGTCGCAAGATAAATCTGCAGGCATGGACAACTGTGGGGCACGCCTTGCAGCCGGAGGCGGGCGCTACCGGGCCTGGTACTTCCGGCGAACCGGCGGAACCGCGCTTGACCGGGGCGCCAGGGCACCCGAAGCCTTGGCTGCCATGACCGACGAACCACCCGCCCCACCGGACCCGCGCCGCGCCCCCGCATCCGCCACGGTTGCCCAACTCTCGGCCCGCGAGCAGCGCCTGGCCGCCGCGTTGCGCGAGAACCTGAGGCGCCGCAAGGCGCAGTCGCGCGAGCGCGCCACGCCTCCCTCCCCTCCTCCGAAGGAAGGTTGAGGCCAGGGAAGGCACGGGGCGCGGCACCCGGCGCTGCGCCTCCCGCCCGGTTGCCCGCCCGCCGCCCAGGGGCTATCCCCCCCCGCGCGCACCCCGCCTGCCTGATATTTCGCGGAAGCGTCCGAGGGAAAACCAGCCATGCCCATCATGCCCGATCACTGGATCCGCCGCATGGCGACGGAGCAGGGCATGATCGAGCCCTTCGTGGAGGCCCAGCGGCGGGAGGGCGTGATCTCCTACGGCCTGTCGTCCTACGGCTACGACGCGCGCGCCGCCGGTGAGTTCAAGATCTTCACCAATGTGGACAACGCCTTGGTGGACCCCAAGCGCTTCTCCGACGACAGCTTCGTCAGCCGCGCCGGCGACACCTGCATCGTGCCACCCAACTCCTTCGTGCTGACGCACACGGTCGAGTACTTCCGCATCCCGCGCGACGTGCTGGTGATCTGCCTGGGCAAGTCCACCTATGCCCGCTGCGGGCTGATCGTGAACGTGACGCCGCTCGAGCCCGAATGGGAGGGCCAGGTGACGATCGAGATCAGCAACACCACGCCCCTGCCCGCCCGCATCTACGCGAACGAGGGCATCTGCCAGTTCCTCTTCCTCAAGGGAGAGGGCCCCCCGGACGTGTCCTATGCGGACCGCGCCGGGAAATACATGCATCAGCGCGGCGTCGCGCTGCCGCGGCTCTAGGAAGCACACACCATGGACCGCATCCGCCTCCGCGGCGGCCGCCCCCTGCGCGGCAGCATCCCGATCGGCGGCGCCAAGAACGCCGCCCTTCCGCTGATGGCCGCGGCCCTTCTCAGCGAGGGGCCGCTGGTGCTGACCAACGCGCCCGCCCTGGACGACACCCGCACCATGGCCGGGTTGCTGGCGCAGCACGGGCTTTCGGTGGAGCACGACACCATCGCCCGCACCATGACGCTGGGCGGCACCGCGACCAACCTCGTCGCGCCCTATGACCTCGTGCGGAAGATGCGCGCCTCCGTCCTCGTGCTGGGCCCGCTGCTCGCACGCTATGGGGAGGCGAAGGTCTCGCTGCCCGGCGGCTGCGCCATCGGCACGCGCCCGGTGGACCTCCACCTCAAGGGGCTGGAGGAGATGGGCGCCAAGATCGACCTCGATTCCGGCTACATGAACGCGACCGCCCCGGGCGGCCTGCGCGGCGCGAAGGTGTTCTTCACCCAGGTGTCCGTGGGCGCCACCGAGAACCTGCTGATGGCCGCGACCCTTGCCGACGGCATGACGGAACTCGTGAACGCGGCGCGCGAGCCCGAGATCGACGACCTCGCCCACTGCCTCATCGCCATGGGCGCGAAGATCGAGGGCATCGGCACCGACCGCCTGCGGATCGAGGGCGTGAAGGCGCTGCACGGCGCCACCCACCCGATCGTGCCGGATCGCATCGAGGCCGGCACCTTCGCCTGCGCCGCCGGCATCACCGGCGGCGAGGTGCTGCTGGAGGGCGCGAAGCTCGAGCACCTCGGCACCGTCGCCCGCGTGCTGCGCGAGGCCGGCGTGGAGGTGGAGGAGGCCCCCAGGGGCGTGGTCGTGAAGCGCCTGTCCGGGCTGCGCGGCGTGGACGTGATGACCGAGCCCTTCCCGGGCTTCGCCACCGACATGCAGGCGCAGTTCATGGCGCTGATGGCGGTGGCCGAGGGTGCCTCGATGATCACCGAGACCATCTTCGAGAACCGCTTCATGCACGTGCCCGAGATGAACCGCATGGGCGCCCGCATCAACGTCCACGGATCGTCCGCCATCGTGCGCGGCGTGTCCCGCCTGTCCGGCGCGCCCGTCATGGCGACCGACCTGCGCGCCTCCGTTTCGCTTATCCTGGCCGGGCTGGCCGCGGGCGGCGAGACGATCGTCAACCGCGTCTATCACCTGGACCGCGGCTACGAGCGCCTGGAAGCCAAGCTGGCGGCGGTGGGGGCCGACATCGAGCGGCTTCCCGGCTGACCGGTCCGGTTCATCGGCGCCGTTTTGAAAGTTGTAACAGGAGGATCCCAGCGACGCTGGACCCCGCGAGTGGAGATCGTTAGCATCTCGAAATGCTGAGACTCAGCGCCATTTAAGGGAGGATCGCCGCCTTGGCACAGCTTATCAACGGCCTCGGCGGAGCGGCTGGCTTCGGCGAGAACCTCCTCGCGCGCAATGACGACGACTCCACCGGCCTCGTCAGCCTCGCCGAGGCCTTTCCGGCCGGCCTCGACTTCTTCGGCGTCAGCTACACGGGCCTCTACGTCAACAACAATGGCTCGGTGACCTTCGCCGCCCCCACCGACGACTACACGCCGACCGCGATCACCGGCACCACCAACAATCCCATCATCGCCCCGTTCTGGGCGGATGTGGACACGCGGCTGATTGAAGGCGGAATCGCGGGCGGCACCACGCCGGGCGGCACCAGCCTTGGCACCGACCTGATGTACTACGACCAGGACGCCGCCACCGGCACCTTCACCGTGACGTGGGACGACGTCGGCTATTTCGACGGGAACACCGACAAGCTGAACGCCTTCCAGCTCCGCCTCACCCGGTTCGGCAGCACCGACTTCTCGATCGAGTTCCGCTACGAGGACATCAACTGGGTCACCGGCGATGCCTCGGGCGGCACCGGCGGGCTGGGCGGCCGGGTGGCGCGCGCCGGCTATTCCTCCGGCAACGGCGTCAACTTCCTGGAGCTTTCCCAGTCTGGCAACCAGGCCGCGCTGCTGAACCTCGCCTCGGCGTCCAATGTCGGCGAGCCCGGCGTCTACCGCTTCGACGTCCACGGCGTGACGACCGCCCCGGTCGCCAGCACGCCATCGGACGAGGTCTTCTCGGGCCAGGTGGGCGCCCTCAACACCGTCAGCTTCGCCAGCGGGTTGCGCTCCGCCTCGATCGCCACGGGCACCAATGGGCCGCGGCAGGTGAGCAGCCCGGGCTCCGGCTCCGACACCCTGTTCTCGATCGAGGTGCTGTCCTTCGTGGATGGCCGCATGGTCTACGACCCCGGCGACGTGGCGGCGCAGGTGGCGCGTCTCTACCAGGCGGCGCTGGGGCGCGGCGCCGACCAGGCGGGGCTGAACGGCTGGATCGACGCGCTCCGGCACGGCGCCTCGCTCGACCAGATCTCGGAAGGCTTCCTCGCCAGCGACGAGTTCCTCCTCCGCTATCCCGGGGCGGGCGATGTGACGGTCTATGTCACTCAGCTCTACGCCAACGTGCTCGGCCGCGGGCCGGATCCGTCGGGCCAGTCCTTCTGGCTCGGCCAGCTCGGCACCGGCGCCATGAACCGGGCGCAGGTGCTGACCTCCTTCTCGGAAAGCAACGAGAACCTGCTGAACACCGCGCCGCTGGTGGCCGCCGGCATCTGGGACCGGGACGAGAACGCGATCGTCGTGGCCCGCCTCTACGACGCGGTGCTGGGCCGCGCGCCCGATGTGCAGGGGCTGGCCTGGCACGCCGGCAGGCTGGCCGGCGGCACGGCGCTCTCGACGGTGGCGGACGACTTCGTGGGCAGCAACGAGTTCCAGTCGGTCTATGGGGCGCTCGCCAACCCGGAATTCGTCGAAAGGCTGTACCTCAACACGCTGCACCGCCTGCCCGACCCGGACGGCCTGAACGGCTGGGTCGGCTTCCTGGCGCAGGGTGGCAGCCGCACCGATGTGGCGATCGGCTTCTCCGAGAGCCTGGAGCACGCCCTCAACACCGAGGCCGCCATCCAGCCCGGCTCGGGCTCCTTCGGCATCCTGTTCATCTGAGGCGGACGGGAAGGAGCCGGGCCGGCTCCTCCAGGGCCAGGACCTGGCGCGCGCCCGGCCGCACCGGCCCGCTGATGGCAGTCCTGCCCAGGGCGCGCTTTTGCCCGCCGATGGGGCGGTGCTAAGAGCGCCCCCACCATGACCGTCCAGTTCGCCGCCCCTGCCCTGGCCGCCCCGCAGGCCACCACCGGGCTCATCCTCGCCCTGCCCAAAGGCCGCATCCTCAAGGAGGTGCAGCCCATCCTCGCCCGCGCGGGGCTGGTGCCGGGCAGCGACTTCGATGACGAGGACAGCCGCCACCTGCGCTTTCCCACCAACCATCCCGGGCTGGACGTGGTGCGGGTGAGGCCCTTCGACGTCGCCACCTTTGTCGCGCATGGCGGGGCGCAGATCGGCATCTGCGGGGCGGACGTCCTGATGGAGTTCGACTACCCCGAGATCTACGCGCCGCTGGACCTCGGCGTCGGCCGCTGCCGCGTGAGCGTCGCCGGCCCGGCCGATGACGCGGTGGAGGAGGAGGCCGGGCGCTGGTCGCGCGTCACCGTCGCCACCAAGTACCCGGGCATCGCCCGCCGCCACTTCGCCGCCCGCGGCGTGCAGGCGGAGGTGGTGCACCTCAATGGTGCCATGGAGCTGGCCCCCTCCCTCGGCCTTGCCCGCCTGATCGTGGATCTCGTGCAGACCGGCTCCACCCTCAAGGCGAACGGCCTGGTGGAGCGCGAGGTGATCGCCCCCGTCACCTCGCGGCTGATCATCAACCGCACGGCGCTCAAGACCGAGCCCGAGCTGATCGGCGGCTGGCTGGCCCGCTTCCGGGAGGCCCTGGCGGCATGAAGCGCCTCGACACGCGCGACGCCGGCTTCGAGGCCGGCTTCGCCGTCCTGCTGGACATGGCGCGCGACACCACCGCCCGCGTGGACGGCGCGGTGGCGGAGATCATCGGCCGGGTCCGGGCCGAGGGCGACGCCGCGCTGCTGGACCTGACCGCCCGCTTCGACCGCTGGCAGCCCCGCGATGCCGCGGCGCTGCGGGTGACAACGGCGGAGATCGACGCGGCCACCGCCTCCATCCCCGCCGGCCTCATGGCCGCGCTGGACACCGCCGCCGCCCGGATCGAGACCTTCCACCAGGCCCAGATGCCCGCCGACGTCACCGTGCCGGACCCGGCCGGGCTGCTGCTGGGCATGCGCTGGGGCGCGGTGGACGCCGCCGGCCTCTACGTGCCCGGCGGCAAGGCCGCCTATCCCTCCTCCGTGCTGATGAACGCCATTCCCGCGCGCGTCGCGGGCGTGCCGCGCGTGGCCATGGTGGTGCCGACCCCGGACGGGGAGCTGAACCCGCTGGTTCTGGCCGCCGCCCGCCGCGCGGGCGTGACCGAGGTCTGGCGCATCGGCGGCGCGCAGGCCGTGGCGGCGCTGGCCTGGGGCACCGCCAGCATCGCCCCCGTGGACAAGATCACCGGCCCCGGCAACGCCTATGTGGCGGAGGCCAAGCGCCAGGTCTTCGGCCGCGTGGGCATCGATTCCATCGCGGGCCCCTCGGAGGTCGTGGTGCTGGCGGACGGCGCCCAGGACCCCGCCCGCGTGGCGATGGACCTGCTGGCCCAGGCCGAGCACGACGAGGCCGCGCAGTCCATCCTGATCACCGACAGCCCGGCGCTGGCCGAGGCCGTGCCGGTGGCGGTGGAGGCGGCGCTCGCCACCCTGCCCCGCGCCGCCATTGCCGGGGAATCCTGGAGCCGCCACGGGGCGGTGATCCTGGTGCGGGACTGGGCGGAGGGCGCCGCGCTCACGGACCGCCTGGCGCCCGAGCACCTTCAGATCATGACCGCCGATCCCACCGGCCTGTTCGCCCGCATCCGCCACGCGGGCGCGGCCTTCCTCGGCCCCTGGTGCCCGGAAGCGCTGGGCGACTACGTGGCCGGGCCCAACCACGTGCTGCCCACCGGGCGCACCGCGCGCTTCGCCTCGGGGCTCTCGGTGTTCGACTTCCTCAAGCGCACCACCTGGATCGCGGCGGAGGAAGCGGGGCTGCGCGCCACCGGCCCCGCCGCCGTGGCGCTGGCCCGGGCCGAGGGGCTGGAGGCCCATGCGCGGAGCATCGCGGGCCGGATCGGCATGGCCTGACACATCCATGGGGGGGCTTCCCGCGGGCCTGCCGCAGGGCACCAATGCGTGCACGAAGCCGCCATTTCCTTGACCCGGGCGGGCCGAGGCATCATCTTCCCCCTGCTCTGCCACAGGATGCGCGGCACCCCATGCGGGGCCGCGCTCATTTTGCGTGCCGGGCCGGACGCGCATCCGCGCTGCCCGAGGACCACGCGCCGCTCCCTTTGGCAGGGCGCAGCGCCTCTCATGAAGGATAGGCATGTCGAAGGAAGACATGATCGAATTCAGCGGCCAGGTGATGGAGCTTCTGCCCAACGCCATGTTCCGCGTGAAGCTGGACAACGAGCACATGCTGCTCGCGCACACCAGCGGCAAGATGCGCAAGAACCGCATCCGCGTGCTCGCCGGTGACCGCGTGAACGTCGAGATGACGCCCTATGACCTGACCAAGGGCCGGATCACGTTCCGCTTCAAGTGACTCTCGCTTCGGGTGACAGGCCTCTGCAGGAGGCTCCGCCCGCGGGGCAGGACGCAGGCCGCCCGCCCCTGATCCTCGCCAGCGCCAGCCCGCGCCGCCTGGACCTGCTGGCCCGGCTGGGCATCGTGCCCGACCGGATCGAACCCGCCGACCTCGATGAAACGCCGCGCAAGGCCGAGATGCCGCGCCGCCTGGCCCAGCGCCTGGCGCGGGCCAAGGCTCAGGCCGTTGCCGCCCGTTCCCCCGGCGCCCTGGTCCTGGCCGCGGACACGGTGGTGGGGGTGGGCCGCCGCATTCTTGGCAAGCCCGCCGATGCCGCCGAGGCGCGCCGCTTCCTCGACCTCCTGTCGGGCCGCCGGCACCGCGTGACCACCGGCGTGGCGCTGGTCTCGCCGGATGGCACCCTGCGCGAGCGGGTTGTCGAAACCACCCTCGCCTTTCACCGCCTGACCGATGCCCAGGCGGAGGACTACGTCGCCACCGGCGAGTGGGAGGGCAAGGCCGGCGGCTATGCCATCCACCAGCGCGCCGAGGTGTTCGTGCGGTTCCTCTCGGGCAGCCATTCCGCCGTGGTGGGCCTTCCGCTTTTCGAGACGGCGCAGCTTCTGCGCGGCGTGGGCTGGCTGCGGCCTTGAAGCCTGCCGCGGCGCGCGGCGGCGCCACGGCCGAGGCCACCATCCTCGTCTCGACCTCGCCCGGGGAGCGCCGCGTGGCGTTCTGGCGCGGCGGCACGCTGGAGCAGGCCTTCATCGAGCGTCCGGCACGGCCGGACGGGGTGGGCGACGTCCATCTGGGCCGGGTCACCGCCCGCGTGCCCGCCCTGTCCGGCGTCTTCGTGGCGCTGGAGGGCGATCTCAGCGGCTTCCTGCCGGATGCCCAGGGCGGCGAGCGGCTGACGGAGGGCACCATCCTTCCGCTGCGCGTCACCCGTGCAGCCCAGGGCGGCAAGGGGCCACGCCTGTCGGGCACCGGCCTGCCAAAGGACCTTTCCCGGGACGGCCCGCCCCGCCTGCTGCGCCGTGGCCCCGATGCCGCGCTGCGCCTGGCGCTGGCCCATTCCCGCGCACCCCTTCTTTCCGATCACCCCGCGGAGGCCGCCCGGCTGCGCGCCACCCTCGGGCCCGATCGTGTGCGCCTGCTCGCAGGTCCCGCCTTCGACGAGGCGGTGGAGGCGGAGTTCGACCTGCTGGCCTCGCCGGAGGTTCCCCTGCCGGGCGGCGGGCGCCTGCTGGTGCATCCCACCCCCGCGCTGATTGCGCTGGACGTGGACACGGGCCCGGCCGCCGGGCGCGACGGCGGGGCCCATCGCGCCGTGAACGCGGCGGCGCTGGCCGAGGCCGCGCGGCAGATCCGGCTGCGTCACCTGGCGGGACCGATCCTGCTGGACCTTGCCGGAGGCAGCGCGGCCTCCCGTGCGGCCCTGCTGCCGGCCCTGCGTGCGGCGGCCGGGCCCGACCCGCTGCTGCGGGTGGTGGGGCTGACGGGGCTGGGTCTCATGGAGATGGTGCGCACCCGCATCCATCCGCCGTTGCACGAGGTGCTCGGCCAGCCGCCCTCCCCCCTTACCCAGGCCCTGGCCGCCTTGCGCCGCGCCGCGCGGGAAGCGGTGGCGCGCCCGGGGGCGGCGCTGGCGCTCCGGGCGCATCCGCGCGTGCTGGCGGCCCTGCGCGGCCTTCCCGGCGCGCTGGAGGACTTCGCGGCGGGCGCCGCGCACCCCATTTCCTTTGTCCCGGATCCGGCGCTCACGCCCGGGGAGGAAGTCATCGAGGACGCCCAGCCCCATGCCGACTGACAACACCAAAGCGTGCCCCGTTTGCGGGAAGCTCGCACGCCCGGACGCCCGCCCCTTCTGCTCGCCCCGCTGCCGCGCCGTCGACCTTGGCCGCTGGCTTGGCGAAACCTATGCCGTGCCGGGCAAGCCGGAGACGGCGGAGGAACAGGACGTGGAATAACCGCGGGGGCGGGATGGACAGGTGCCGCGGCATCGTTTATCCCCCGCGACCTCTGCCGGCGGCAACGCCGCTTCGCTTGGGCCCAGGTAGCTCAGTTGGTAGAGCATGCGACTGAAAATCGCAGTGTCGGTGGTTCGATTCCACTCCTGGGCACCACTTCCCTTTCCGAAACCTGATGTCGTGGCCGAAGCACTCGCTTGGGCGTCCGCATGCGTGGCAGTCGCCCTTGTTCCCACAGGCGTAAGAGCCCGTTTTGGGATCGGGGATGGGCGATGCACCTAACGACCAGAGCGACCATGGCGACCAGGTCGTTCGTGGTAGCGCATCACATTCAGCACGTTGCACAGGTCCACGCCCTGCTTGCGTCCGCGCCGCGTGGGTTGCGGCAGCAGTAGCTGCCACACCTCCCATCCTCGTCCGTCAGGTCAGACGGGTAGCGCTGCATTCTGCGCGGGAGGTCGGCCATCCCGCTGCGGTTCTCTCGGTTTCACGATCCCGGCGTGAATCACGCCTCGCCGCCCGCCGCCCTAGCAGCAGGGGAAGCAGCCGCGGCGTATCCGTATTGCACCCCAGGCCTGATCACACCCAAGGAACGATTGCAAAAAGCAGGGAAGGTCGAGAAACCTGTGCCGCTCCTCCGCAGCTAATCACCGCACGGGATCGATCCCAATAATGAAGGAATGCCAGGAAGCTCAGCATGACGCGCCCCTGCATCAAGACGGCCGCCCAAGCGCTTGAAGCCTTCGATAAACTGACCGCCACCCGCCAGATCACCGCCGCGCTTGGCGCTTCACTTGAACATATCAGGCCAGGATCGCCGGAATGGAGCGAAACGATCCTGCAGCTGCAAGCCTGCTCGCAAGCGACATTCGACCTGACCTGGGCACTGCGCGACTTCCTGACGCTGTTAGCGCAACTTTAAAGCCACCACGAAGGCCGCAGGAGGCTCGGATAGACAGAGCGGCGCCCGATGCAGGCGACCGACGCCTTCCTGATCTGCCGCATGACCATGGCAGGACCGGTGGTCATGGCGTGACCGTCACCGGGTTCAGGATGCGCCTGGCCCGGCACCCTGGACACCGGTTCGTTCTTGGCCGCCGCGGTCATGCTCGTGCAGGGCATGCGGGGCGCGTCAGTCCTGATCACGAGCGATCAGGCGCCTGATGGCCCGGCATCCCGCCGAGAGCGCGTCATTCACGCCGAGCCTGCTGCGCAGCACGCCGCGCTCATCCACGCGGTCCGCAATCTCCTGACGCCGCACGGCTCAAGGAAAAGCGCGCGCGATCTGCCACCCGCACGCCCAGGCATGGTTGCATGGCTATCCCTTCCCTCCGGCGGACGACGCCGCTCTTCTCTCGCGAGGGAAGGGTTCGGCGGGGTTCGGGGGGGGACCGTCGCGCAGCGCGCTACCGTTCCGCCCAGCCATGCGGGTGTAGGCGAACAAGACCATCACCAGATGCAGTTCCGGAGTGGGGTGCGCCGGATTGCGCCATCGCGCCGGAACAGCCATGGCAGGGAGCAAGCGTGAGGGACGCTGACGCGCGGCATCGTGGAATGCGGAACGGGGCGCAGGAGCGCAGCCACTGGATGGTGGAGCCGGGCGCTCCGTCCCGAGGCATGCCGGAGACAGGGAGGTCGAGGATGTCCACAAGGCTCTGGTCGCTGGGAATCCTCCTCGTCGCGCTCGGCCTGGCCGCGCGGGAGGTGGGCTGGGACACGTTGCTCTGGCTGCCGATGGCCGCCATCCGCTCTCTGCTCTGGATTCCCGCCGCCGCGATCGATGCGGTGCGCTCGGACCCCACCACCTTCGGCGTGGTGGCGCTGGGCGTGCTGCTCATGGTGCTGGCCCGCCTGATCGGGCGCAGGGGCGGCTAGGACGGGACCGCCGGGGCAGGACGGCCGCTGGGCCGCCCTGCGAGTGCTCAGACGCCGTGCTTGCCCATGCCCGTGGTCTTCGCCTTGGTTTCGTCAGTGACACCGTTGTCGGGATCGGCCAGCTCGTCCGGCTGTCCCGGTGCATCGCCCGCCGCGCCCTTGACCTTGATGTTCACCGGGCCGCCCGGCGCATCCGGGCCCGTGAAGTTGTTGTTGTCGCCCGGGCTCGGCTTGTACTGGTGCTCGGGCGACTTGTCGCGCGGGCGGGGCACCGGCCCGCTCATGGTCGTCTTGCTGGAGACGGCGTTCTCCTCGGGCATGATGTCGGCGCCCTTCTCGGCAGGCTCAGTCATGGCGCTCTCCTTTTAGGACCTGTCCGCCTAACGCCAGCGGCGCGGCGGGGTTCGCGCCTTCCACCATTCCGACGGATGGAAAGCAGCGGCGCCGGCACCGGCGCGTTGAGGGTGCCTGCACAGGAGGCCACTGATGGTCCAAGCGGTGATTTTCGACGTGGATGGAACGTTGGTCGATTCCGTCGACCTTCATGCCAGGGCCTGGCAGGACGCCTTCCGGGACTTCGGGCACGAGATCGCCTTCGACAGGATCCGCGGCCAGATCGGCAAGGGCGGCGACCAGCTCATGCCCGTCTTTCTTTCGCCGGAGGAGATGGAAGCGAAGGGCGAGGCACTCTCGAAGCACCGGACGTCGATCATGCAGGACCGCTACCTCGGGCAGATCCGCGGCTTCGAGGGGGTACGCGACCTGTTCCTGCGCATCAGGGCCGATGGCACGCGCATCGCCCTCGCCTCCTCGGCCAAGGCGGACGAGTTGCAGCGCTACAAGGCCATCGCCGGCATCGAGGACCTTGTGGACGCGGAAACCTCCTCGGACGACGCCGAGCGGTCGAAGCCGTTTCCCGACATCTTCCAGGCCGCCCTGTCCCGCCTGGATGGCATCCCGGCCCGCTCCGTCGTCGTGGTCGGCGACACTCCCTATGACGCGGAGGCCGCGGGGAAGGCCGGCCTGCGCGCGGTGGGCGTGCTCTGCGGCGGCTTTCCCGAGGAAGACCTGCGCCGGGCAGGCTGTGTCGCGATTTTCGGCGGCCCCGCCGACCTGTTGGCGCGCTATGAGACCTCGCCCCTGGTGCCGGGGCCTTAGGCCCAGCCCCCAGGGGCGGGTCGGAGCACGCCTTCCCCACGACCGGCGCGCCGCCGCTGCCCCGGCGCGCGGGCGTGGCATTCCCGGCCAGTGGGCTCGAACCCGCGCTCGCTCCGGGGTCTGATGAACGCGGTGGCGGGGCCGCTCCTGCGGAGGTCGAGGCTGGCTGCGACCTCCGCAGGAAAACAGCTTGATTGATCTAAGATAATAAATCACGGTGATAACAGGACCATTACGTTACGATTTGCGCGCTTTCTCCGGGCATTATCTGTCGGATTATCTTACACCTGATGGCAGGCGTTGAGGTTCTTTGCTGCAAGCCCCTGATTTATCTGTCGATAATCGATGGCACGATGGATGCGTATGAGAGGAGGCAATCTGGCAGAGGCGGCAATTCCGCCGTTTCGATCATAAGGATGCAGCGCATGCGCAATATTTCTGCGACGGCGAAGGCACTGACTCGCGCGACGCTGGCTGGTGGCGCGATGGTCCTCACGCTGTCGCTTGGCAGCGTGGCCGTGCAGGCCGCGACTGCGGTGACCTTCGATCCCGGCGCCTTTGTCCCGGGTGCCTCGTCCTTCACCGCGGACGTGCTCAACCTGAAGGACTACTCGCGGGTTGACCTCGGCGCGAGCAGCGGCGGCTCCACCGCCTTCACCGAGAAGGGCTTCCTGCTCGTCAACAACGCTTCGCTGGGCAGCGAGACCTTCAACCCGACCGGCAACCGCGACGCCTACACCCTGTACTTCCAGTACAACGGCACGGGCACGCAGAACGCGACGGACTTCACGTCCAGCTCGCAGGGCGTTTTCACCGGCCTCACCTACACGCTCTACGGCGCTGTCGGGGAGTCCAGCTTCAGCGTTGACGGCAGCCAGCCGACCGTCAGCAACGAGGGCGCGACGACCGTTCTCGCCACGGGCAGCCTGATCAACGGCACCACCAGCTTCTCGGCCAACCCGACCGGTGCTGCCGCCAACATCAGCGCCACCTACATCGAGCAGCTGTCCAACTTCATCCTCTCGCCGACCAACTCGACCCTTCGCGTGTTCGGCGCCTTCAACAACAACGAGCAGATCGTGACGGTCGTGAACGACGGCCGGAGCTTCCTGATCAACGGCGGCGGCGGCGACATCTCCTTCACCGCCACCACCAACCCGACGCCGGTTCCGGAGCCCGCCTCCATGATCCTGTTCGGCACCGCGCTGATCGGCCTCGGTGCCGCTGCGCGCCGCCGCAAGTCGGTCTGAAAGGCATTCCGCGCGCAAGCGCGGGCGCCAGACGAAAGCTTATCTAGTTAGTTAGACTGAGGGCGGTGCGCGAGACGCACCGCCCTTTTTTTGTTTTTCGGCCGGATCATCTCCGGAACAGTACGATTTACGATATATATTTAGGGGCTGATCAAAAGAAGACAAATCACCAGCCAGCTTTGTATTTATTTCGGAACGTTAGGAATATGCTGCTTGGTTTTTTCCCTTGCCCGCACCTCAAAACAAAAAAAGCCCATTCATACCTGTAACGGCTGAAACTTGCCTTGCATCCCCGCCGGAATTTGTTCACCACACGGATCCGTGAGGGGAAAAGGCGAGCGATGACATCTGCACGCAGCGACATCCTGGACGCAGCGAAAGACTTCGAGGTCACCATTGCGGATACGCCGGAGCGGCTTCGTGCTGCCTACAGCCTCCGCCACCAGGTTTACTGCATGGAGCGGGGTTACGAGCCGGGCACCGGCGCCCTGGAGACCGACCGCTTCGACCGCCGCGCCGGCCACGCGCTGCTTACCCAGCGCAGCACGGGCCGGCTGGTCGGCACCGTCCGCATCATCGCCCCCTCCGCCGTGGGGAGCGACCTCGACCTGCCGATGCAGAGCCTCTGCCAGGACGGCGCGATCCGCGCCCTGCCCACGCGGGGAACGGGGGAGATCAGCCGCTTCGCCATCTCCAAGAGCCTGCGCGACGCCTCCGCCGACGGCATCCCGCTCCGCCTGGGCCTGATGCGCGGCGTGGTGCAGCTCAGCGCCAACATGGGCATCCGCCACTGGTGCGCCGTGATGGAGCACACGCTGCTCCGCCTGCTGCGCGGCAGCGGCATCCACTTCCAGCCGCTGGGGCCCGCCGTGGAGTTCCGCGGGCTTCGCCAGCCCTGCTGGGGCCCGGTGGACCAGGTGCTGGGGCGCATGTTCGCCGAGCGCCCGGCGGTGTGGAACTACGTCACCGACGGCGGCGCCCTCTGGCCCGCCCCCATGCAGGCGGCTGCCGCGGCCTAGCCGCCGCGCAGGTCCGCCACCGAGCGGCGCACGGAGCGCTGCCGCGGCGGCTTGTCCCGGGGCTCGCCGAGGCGGGCCACGAAGATCAGGCGATCCGTCTCCTCGCCGGCAAGGGCGCGCAATCCTTCCGCGCAGCGCGCGGCATCCCGCCGCAGCCCCGGATCGTCCAGGCCGGATTCCGCCATATGGGCGCAGAGCAGCATCGCGATGCCGGGCTGCATGACCAGGCCCAGACGCGTCGCGGTCAGCCAGAAGCGCAGCAGGCTGGCCCCTGCCGCCAGCAGCCCTTCCGTGTCGCGCCGGCCTTCCTCGGGCAGCGCGACGGTGAGGAAGGCCGAAGAGCCCAGCGCCGTCGCCCAGTCCATCTGCAGGGCCGCCGCATGGGCGCCACCCAGCCGGTTCACCGCCACCATCCGCCGCCAGTCCCGCACCGCCCAGCGCATCAGCGGCAGGGTGGGTCGCCAGAGTCCGGTGGCTCCCGCCGGAATGCCCGTGGCGCTGTGGCCAGGCGCCCAGTCGATGGCGCTGCGGTGGATGGCGTGCGCCTCCGGCAGGCGTAGGCGGAAGCGGGTGGCCAATCCCCCAAGCCGGGCGAAGGCCATGCGGTCGCGGTCGTCCTCGTGCCAGCGCAGGATCAGGTTGGGACCCAGCGCGGCTTCCAGCGAGGCCCTCTCCCGCGCGAGGAGCGGGCGGCGCCGGTACGCCCTTCTGTCCACCGAGCGCAGCGGCAACAGGGCGTAGAGCGGGTCCGGCTCCACCCCGCGCGCTGCGGGGAAGCGGAGGTCCGCCACCAGGCGGCCGGCGCTCTCGTCGAGTTGCCCCTCCATGACGCGGCCATGCGTCGTGCCGGCGATGCGCAGCGCTTCCAGCAGCATCCCGGCCGAAAGGCGGGAGGGCTCTCCGCCGCGGTACTCGTAGGGGTTGCCGGGATCGTGGGCGTCGAAGGACACGCGCACCGCATCCGGGCCGCGCTGCTCGAAGCGCCAGGGCTGGACGTTGTCGCCGCTGGGCGCCCAGCGGCCCGCCTCCAGGATGGATTCCAGCACGCCGGCCGGGGGTTCGGGCGGGCGCGGGGCGCGCAGCATGGCGCCGAACTGGCGGCGGGCGATGGCGATCTTCAGGCGCTGGGCCGGCGCCGCGTTGCCCCGACGCATCCGCGTGGTCGCGAAGCGCTGGAGATAGGCGTCGTAGTGGTGGTGCGCCGGCGCCGCCTCCACCCCGCCGCGCAGCAGCAGGATGCGCGTCGCCATGGCCGCCACCGCCCCGGCGCAGAGCAGGCACGCCGCGCCGGTGGAGGGGCCGCGGTGGTTCGCGAGGTCGATGCGTGAGGGGTCCACCAGATAGGCGCGGTGGAGCCCGCGCGGGGCAACGCCCATGAGGAAGCGCAGATACTGCTCCTCCACCGGGTGGCCTTCGAGCTGGAAGTATTCCTCGAAGCTCATGCCCGTCGGCATGAAGGCCAGCAGGCCGACCCCCATGCCGATCGGGGCCGCGGTCAGCGCGGGAATGCCGAGGTCCCGGCAGCGTGCGAAGGCGCGGCGGCGGATGTCCATGGAGAAGAAGTCGATGCCATCCACGAAGAGGTCGGCGCCGGACAGGAAGTGGTCGAGGTTCTCCGCCGTGATCCCCGCGCCGAACGTGCGGAGCCGCACCTCCGGGTTCACGTCGCGCGCCATCTCCGCCAGCACCTCGACCTTGGGGCGGCCCACCGTGGAGGCGAAGGCGCCGGCCTGGCGGTTCAGATTGGGCCAGTCGAAGGTGTCGAGGTCCGAGATGGTGAAGGCGCCGATGCCCAGCCGGGCGAGCGCGATCAGGTGCCCGCCGCCGACGCCGCCCATGCCGGCGATGGCGACGCGGCGGCCACGCAGCGACTCCTGCTCCTCGGCCCTGACCCAGCCCAGGTTGCGCGAGAAGGCGGCGTGATAGTCGAAGGGCTTCATCGGGCGCCGCGCGGGGCGGCCGGAGGAGTGGCTTCGGCGGAAGAGGGAGAATGCTGCATCCCCGATTCATACGCCTCAAGCTGGGCATCCGTCAGGTCATCGACCTGGAGAAGCTGCCAGTTTCCCTCAACCCTTCGCCGGACCAGCCGGCCACCGGGCTCCCCGGCCAGGGAAACACGCCAGATGCCCTGGTCCGACAGAGGCTGCCGGGCACGCACGGCGGCGATCGTCCCGAACACCCCATGGCCACCGGCGACGGCACCGGGATGGGGGGCCACGAGGTCGGCAACGCTGCTCACGGCGTGCGGGGCGCGGTCGGGCGGCAGGGTCTGGCCTTGCGCCCCGACGTCGCATTCCCGCCTGCTGCCGTCCCCCACCGTCGCCACCCTGTTTCTCATCACCAGGATCGCAGTTGTTGTTCCCGCGCGCATGTCCGTGAACGCCCGGACCGGTGCGGGGTTGCCACGGTTCCCTTCCGGCGGAGGGCGCCGCGGAGGCGGGAGAGGTTCCCCCTTCCCCCTCCCCGGCAGGCACGGCAGAAGGTTTCCTCGCTGTCCGTCACCGCCCAGGCTCAGGCCCGCGGCGCCCGGTCCCCAAGGATCCCTGTTCCGCATGAGCACCATCCCCGTGACCCTGCCCTCCGCCTTCCGGTCCGATGCCACGCACGGCCATGGCCTTGAGCACGGCGCCCCTGACCTGGCCGGCACGCTGCCGGCACGCATTCAGGCCGTGGGCACCAGCCAGATCGGCATGGTGGCCGATCGCGGGCGCGACGACCCGGAGGTGGTGAAGCTCTGGATCGGTGAGGGCGACCTTCCCACCCCGGACTTCGTGGTGGAGGCGGCGCACCGCGCCATGCAGGCTGGCGAGACGCGCTATACCTATTCCCGCGGCATCCCCCGCCTGCACCAGGCCCTGTCCGACTACCATCGCCGCCATTGGGGCGCGGAGGTGGCGCCCGAGCGCTTCGCCATCACCGCGGGCGGCATGAACGCCATCATGCAGGCCTGCCAGGCGCTGCTGGAGCACGGGGACGAGGTGATCATCCCCACCCCCAACTGGCCCAACCTGGCCGAGGCCGTGCGGGTGACGGGCGGCGTGCCCGTCACGGTGCCCTACCGGAGCACCGCCGGAGGGCAGTTCTGCCTGCCGCTGGAGGACATCGAAGCCGCCATCACGCCCCGCACGCGTGTTCTGGTGGTGAACTCCCCCTCCAACCCCACGGGCTGGGTGATGCCGCTCGCCGAGATGGAGGCGCTGCGGGACCTCGCCCGCGCGCGCGACCTCTGGATCATCTCCGACGAGGTCTACGGTCACTTCACCTACGGCAACGCGATCGCGCCGTCCTTTCTCCAGATCTGCACGCCGTCCGACCGGCTGATCGTCACCAACACCTTCTCCAAGAACTGGGCGATGACGGGCTGGCGCGCGGGGTGGGTGGTCTATCCGGACGGGCTGGCCGCCACCTTCGGCAAGCTCGGGCAGTACAACACGACTTCCATCCCGACCTTCATCCAGCACGCGGCCATCGCGGCCCTCGACGAGGGCGACAGCTTCATCCGCACCATGGTCGGGCGCTGCGCCGAGAGCCGCGCGATCATGGTGGATGGCCTGGCCCGCCTGCGCGGCGTGACGGTCTTCGCGCCCGAGGGCGCCTTCTACCTGATGGCGCGGGTGGACACGGGCGAGACAAGCCTGGACCTCGCCTTCCGGCTGCTGCGCGAGGCGAAGGTGGGCGTGGCCCCCGGCACGGCCTTCGGACCGGAGGGAGAGGGTTTCATCCGCATCTGCTTCGCGGTCAGCCCGGCGCTGGCGCGCGAGGCGGTGGCGCGGCTGACCCGCGTGCTCGGCGAAGGGCCCGGGGCGAAGCCCCTGGCGGACGCCGCGCGGGCCTGAACGGGCGGCGGGGCGGTCAGCCGTCCCGCCGCTGCGCGTCAGGAACAGGCCGCAGAAAGACGCGCGTCATCTCCGGATGCGTTTCCTCGATGCGCCGCGTCAGCTCCGCCGCCGCGCGCTCCACCTCGCCGCCCGGCATGGTGTCGGCGAAGTCGATGGTCACGGCCAGCAGCACCTCGCGCGGGCCGAGATGCATGCTCAGCAGCTCGTCCACGGACACCACGCGCGGGTCCCGCTTCAGCAGCGCGCGCACGCTGTTCAGGCGGTGGGGCGCCGCGGCCTCGCCCGTCAGCAGGCTGCGGGTTTCGCGCGCGAGGACGACGGCCGTGCCGGTCAGCAGCAGGCCGATACCGATCGAGGCGATGCCGTCGAACTCCGCCCGCCCCAGCCATTCCGCGAGCCCGAGGCCGGTGATGGCGATGAGGAGCCCGACCAGCGCGGCGGCATCCTCCAGCAGCACCGCGAACACACCGGGGTCCTTGCTGCGGCGGATGGCGGCCCAGAAGGGTTCGCCCTCGTGCAGACGGCGGAACTCGCGCCAGCCGACGCGGAAGGACAGCGCCTCGAACAGCATGGAGGCGCCGAGCACCGCGAAATTCACCCAGGCGGAGGCCACCGGTTCGGGGTTGTAGAGCTTGTGCCAGCCCTCGTAGATCGAGAAGGCGCCGCCGAGCGCGAAGATGAGCAGGGCGACCACGAAGGCCCAGAAGTACAGCTCCATGCCGTGGCCGAAAGGGTGCGCCGGGCTGGGCGCACGGGCCGCGCGGCGCAGCCCGAAGAGCAGCAGGCCCTGGTTGCCGGTATCGACCGTGGAATGGATGGCCTCGCTCAGCATGGCGGAGGAGCCGGTCCAGAAGGCCGCGGCGAACTTGGTGGTGGCGATGGCGAGGTTGCCGGCCAGGGCGGCCATGATCACGCGGCGCGATCCGTCGCTCGACATGTGCCAGGCTCCTCGATGCGTCGGCGGAGCGCGGCAGCGGTGACGGTGCGGCGCGGTGCTTGCGCCGCGAGGGGCTGAACGCCCGCCCGGCGGAGGCGTTTCGCGTCCTCCGCCTTCA
Organism: Muricoccus vinaceus; assembly: GCF_042433125.1. Lineage (NCBI taxonomy): Bacteria > Pseudomonadati > Pseudomonadota > Alphaproteobacteria > Acetobacterales > Roseomonadaceae > Muricoccus > Muricoccus vinaceus. The sequence goes on from NZ_JBHLVZ010000002.1 coordinate 887,032, forward strand.
GGCCGGCGTCATGCGCCCCTGGCGCCCGGCGGAACCCTCGCCCGGATCGCGCCGGAGCATGGATCCCGGCGAGAAGACGGACTGAGCAAGGCCGCCGGGCGCGCCCTCCGGCCGAAGCAGGGCGGCCAGCAGCGTCTCCGCCTCCGACGCGGTCTGCACCACCTCCTCCTCCGGCACCGGGTGGCCGAACAGGAAGCCCTGCATGCGCGACACACCCAGCCCGTGCAGCAGCCGGAACTGTCCGTCCGTTTCCACCCCCTCCGCCACGGCGCGCAGGCCCAGCGCCTGCGTCAGGTCCAGCATGGCCCGCACCACCGGCAGCGCCTGGCGGTCCGTGCCGAGCCCGGCCGTGAGGCTGCGGTCCAGCTTCACCGCGTTGAAGGGAAAGCGGCGCAGGTTCGTCACGGAGGCGTAGCCGTTCCCGAAGTCGTCCAGCGCCACGGTGACGCCGAGCGCGCGCAACGCCTGCATGGCCTCGGACATGCGCTGGGGGTTCGGCACCTGCATGGTTTCCGTGATCTCCAGCCGCAGGCGGGAGGGCGGCAGGCCGCTGACCGCCAGCGCCTCCTGCACGAGCTCCACCACATCCAGCAAGGCCACGGTGGCCGGCGACATGTTCACGGAAACCGCCCAGGCCTCGGGCCAGGAGCAGGCGGCGCGGCAGGCCTGCATGAGCACCCAGCGGTCGATATGCGGGACCAGGCCGGACTGCTCGGCCACCGGCACGAAGTCGCTGGGGGCCACGCGCTGCCCGTCCAGCAGGGTCCAGCGCACCAGCGCCTCGAAAGCCATCACGCGGCCGGAGGGCAGGTCGAGGATCGGCTGGAAGTGCAGGTGGAAGGGGTTGCAGCCAGCGGTGAGCAGGGCTTCGCGCAGCAGGTTGTGCAGGGTCATCCGTCCCGCGATGTCGACGGGCGCGCGCTCGGCCGGGGCCTCGGGGCTGAGCGCAAGGCGGGTGATGCCGCGCCCGGCGCGCTTGGCGGCGTAGAGCGCCGCGTCCGACGCGGCCACCAGCTCCTCGGCGCCGGAGGCGTGGCGCGGCGCCACCGCCACGCCGATGGAGGTGCGCAGCGGCACGACCTGGCCGTCGATCTGGAAGGTATCCGCCAGCGCCGCGTGAACGCGGCCGGCGATGGCGAGCGCCGCATCCACCGAGGCGCCCTCGCCGCACAGGATGGCGAACTCGTCCCCGCCGAAGCGTGCCACCATGTCGCCCGCGCGCGCCACGGCGCGGAGCCGGCGCGCGACCTCGCAGAGCGCGCGGTCGCCCCCCGGATGGCCGAACAGGTCGTTGATGCCCTTGAAGCGGTCGATGTCGAACATGAGCAGGGCCGCGCTTCCCGTGCCGGCGCAGGACTCCTCCAGCCGCCGGTCGAAGGCCGCGCGGTTGGCCAGGCCCGTGAGGGGATCGACCAGCGCCATGCGGCTCAGCTCCCGCATGCAGCCGTGCAGCTGCAGCGTGGCCGAGGCGCCGGCCGCGATCTGCGCGAGCTTGGCGACCATGTCACGGTCCACTTCGCGCGGCTCGCGATCGATGACGCAGAGAGAGCCCAGCACGAAGCCGTCCCGGTCCAGCAGCGGCGCGCCGGCATAGAAGCGGATGCCCGGCATGCCCGTCACCAGCGGGTTGGAAGCGAAGCGGTCGTCCAGCAGGGCGTCCGGCACCACCATGACATGATCCGGCCGCATGATCGCGTGGGCGCAGAAGGCGTGGTCGCGCGAGGTCTGCTGCAGCGGCAGGCCCAGGACGGACTTGAACCACTGGCGGTCCGTGTCCACCAGCGAGAGCGCGGCGATGGGCGTGCCGCAGACCGAGCGTGCCAGCTCGGTGAAGGCGTCGTAAACCGCGTCCGGCGCCGTATCGAGGATATCCAGCCGCCTCAGGGCCGCGATGCGCTCGCGCTCGTCGCGGGGCATGGGGGCTGGGATCATCCACGGGTCTCCGGTGTGTCGCGGCAAGGCAGAAGCGAGAGCCGCGCGGGGAACCGGCTGCCGGCGGGCCCGGCCTGGAACAGGAGCCCGCCCGCAGCCCGGACCATGCCGCAGCGGAGCCGGAAAGTGGCGTGAGGTTGTGTGAGGAAGCACGGCTGCCGCCGGCAGGAGCCGGGCGGCCACTCACGAAATGCGGCGCTTTGTGGGATTTTGTCGTCTGCCCATCCGTCGCCGGCGGGCCGGATGCGGGAAGGTGCTCATCCCGGCCCGCGCCGGCAGCCACGCCGGTCATCCATGGCCCCGGGCGGGATGCGCAACGCGGCCTCCGGCGGCGGTGGCCGCCAGCGGGTCCGGCCCACTCCCGGCTTTCGCTCAGAACCGCGTCGGCGCCAGGAAGGTGGCCAGCCGGGCCTCGACCCCCGTGCGCGGCAGCGGCGCCGGGCGGGGCGTGAGCGCGGCGGTGCTTTGCTCGTCCTCTTCCAGCCCCGCATCGCTCCACGCCAGGCGCGACATCATCACGAGCAGCCCGGCGTAGTAGCTTTGGGCCTCCGAAACCTCGGGCAGGGAGGCCGCGCGGGTTGCCCCGCCGGCCGCCACCCCGGCCGGACGGCGGCTGGACGCGCCGGCGAGGCACCCGATGGCGCGCAGCCCGGCGTCCCCCGCATAGGGCGCCACCGCATCGGTGCGCAGGTCGGCCCAGGCGGGCGGCGCCGCATGGGCCGGGTCGTTCCAGAACTCCACGGCGGCGCGGAGCGTCGGCGCCTGGCGGTACCCGGCCCAGGCCAGGTAAAGCGGCACCCGGATGGCGTCGTAGGAGAAGCGCGGCGCCCATCCCGACGCCAGCGTCGGCCGGCCCGCGCCGCGCGGCAGGGCCACCCAGTCGGCGGGCAGCTTCCAACGCCCGAAGCAGGCGGCCTCGGACAGCGCCAGGCCGCTTTCCTCCAGCCTGGCCCAGAGCGGATTGGGCACCAGCAGGGCCATGGCGCGGAAGGCCGGCAGGACGGAGTAGCTGGGGTTCACGACGACATGGTCGGGCTTGAGAAAGCCGGAGGCACCCGGCAGCAGCACGGCATCCTTGCCCTGCGCCACCACCACGCGCCGGAGGATGTCGCGCCCCATCTGGATGGCCAGCGCGCGGTGTTCCGCCACGCCCCAGCGCCCGGCGGCCTCGGACAGCGCCCAGGCCGCCAGCAGATCCCCGTCGGTGGCGTTGTTGAGGTCGGCCACGGGCACGGAGGCGCCGGGCTGGTAGCGCCAGGCGAGCAAGGTGTCGTCCGGCCGGCGCAGCACCCCGCGCGTCCAGGCCAGGATGCGCTCGAAGCCCACGCGGTCGTCGAAGCGGGCGGCGAAGAGCAGCGCGGCGCCCTGCCCCTCGGAATGGGACACGTTGCTGTTGCCGGTGTCGATCACCCGGCCATCCGGCATGACGAAGCGCTGGCGGAACGCCACCCAGTCCGCGGTCGCCGCGGCCGCGCGGGCGGGGCGCGTGCGCACCGCCGCCGCCGCGGCCAGCGCCGCGCTCAACAGGTTGCGGCGGCCGAACGGAGCAACGCCGGCCGCGCCGGCATCATGGGCGGGAGCGGCGCGCTGGGTTTTCGACATCTCCGGCCGGGCTCCTGGAAGCGGACTGGGTTCATGATTCCTTCAGATGTCGTAACGGTTAGGCGGTCCGGCCAGCGAAGTAGCTTTTGTTCGTTTTTGTCGCGGGGCACGGGCGTGGAGATGGCAGGCCGGGCGCGCCACGCCGCGCTCCGGCCGGCCGCGTGACACACGATCACAATTGCTCACCTTTTTCCGGACGGGGAGGTGATGGCGGGCATGTCATAAAACGGCCGCACCGGGCCGGAGGAACCATGCTGGATACCGCGGAGTACCCGCCCGATCCGTCCATGGCGGCCATGGGCGGAAGCGGCACCCTCCGGCTGGACAGCCGCCACCGCATCGAGGCCGTGGACGCGCAGGCCGCGAGGCTGCTCGGCCTGCCCACGGCGGCGCTGCTTGGGCACTGCCTCTGGGATCGCTTTCCCGCCCTGTGCGGGACCGAGCCGCACCGGCGCTGCCTTGCCCTTGCCGGCGCGGAGACGCCCGGGACGCAGGACGTCCTGTTCCGCTTCGAGCCGCTGGACCGCTGGTACGTGGTGGTCATCACGCCCCTGCCGGCAAAGGCGCTGGAGATCCGGTTCACCGACGTGACCGATACGCCTGGCGGCATCGCGGCACAGCTGCGGGCCGAGCGCCTGGACGCCGCCGCGCTGGCCACGGGCCGCCTGTCGCACGACTTCAACAACTGCCTCACCGTGATCATGGGCAACGCCGAGTACCTGGAGGAGCTCCTGGCCGACCAGGCGGAGCTGCTGGAGGCCGTCCGCTTCATCGGGCAGGCAGGCGAGCGTGCCGCGGCGTTGACCGGACGCGTGCTGCAATTCGCCCGGAGGAAGGCCCCGCCGGGTGATGGGAAGGCGGGCGCGCAGGAGGTTCTGGCGCGCCTGGAGAACAGGCTGCGGGCCGGGGCCCCGGAGCACCGGATCGAGGTTTCGTCCGGGCCCGGCCTGCCGCTGGTGCTGGCCGAGCCTGCGGCGCTGGAGGCGGCCCTGCACGAACTCGCCTCCAACGGGCTGGAGGCGATGCTCCCCGGCGGCACCCTGCGGATTTCCGCCGCGGAGGCGGAGGAGGGGCGCGTCGCCTTCACGGTTGCCGATACCGGGCATGGAATGGCCCGGGCAATGCTGGACCGCTGCATCGAGCCTTTCGTCACCACCGCGGAGGCTCACTGGGGCACCGGCCTGGGGCTTTCGGCCGCCTACGGCTTCGCGACGGCCCATGGCGGGGCGTTGCACCTGGAAAGCCGCCCCGGCGAAGGAACCCGTGCCGTGCTCGACCTGCCGGGCACCCCCGCCGAAGCACCGGGGGTGCCCCCCCGGCGGACCATGTGCTGCTGGTGGAGGACGACCCGGCCGGACGCGAAGGAATCGCGCGGCTGCTGGGCGGGCTGGGCTACGGCGTGACCGCCGTGGCCTCGGCGGAGGAGGCGATGGAGGCGCTGGAGCGCTGCCGGCCGGTCCCTTCCCTGCTGCTGGCGGACGTGATCCTGCCCGGCGGGCTGGACGGGGCGCGGCTGGTTGCGGAGGTTCGGCGGCGGATCCCGTCCCTGCCCGCCCTGCTGATGTCCGGCTATGCCGCGCAGCCCCATGGCACAACGCTCTGCGAGAACGGCATCCGCCTGCTGCCCAAGCCCTTCCGCAAGGCCGAGCTGGCCCAGGCGGTGGCGGAGGAGCTGCGGACGGCGCGCGTGGCGTAGGATGCGGGCCGGGAAGCGGCTGGCCATGCGGGAAGCGGCCCGGGCCGCGGATGGCCGGGGCTGGCGCCGGGGCCACGGTGCCGGGCGGGTGCCGGCTCGCCTGCCGGGCGACGGTTTGGCGCCTGCCGTCCCGGCAGCAGGTCCGGGCGGCCTCGCCTGGGTTCCGTCGAGGAGCCGGAACGGCGTGCAGGGGGCCTGCCGCCGGGCCGATCCGGCGCCGCGCGCCGCGGACCCGCCCGGCGCTGCCCAGCGGGCTCGCGGGGCCTGCCTTCGCGTCCTCGTGGTGGAGGACGACGGCCCGGTGCGCGAGCACGCGGCGCGCCTCATGCGCGCGCTCGGCCACGCCGTGCGCGAGGCGGGGGCCGGAACCGAGGCGCTGCAACTGCTGGCCGACGATCCCGGCTGCGACCTCCTGTTCAGCGACGTGGTGATGCCGGACATGGGCGGCGGGGAGCTGGCGGAGGCCGCGCGGCGGCGGCTGCCCGGCCTGGGCATCGTCTTCGTCACCGGCCATCACGAGGATCCGGTGGTGGAGCGCATGCGGCGGGAGGGCAGCGCCGTGGTGCTGACCAAGCCCTATCGTTGCGGAGCCGTGGCGGAAGCGGTGCGGATGGCGGTGGACGGCCGCGCCGCGTCCTGATCTCCGCCTACACTTTCGGACGACTCCGTGCATGTGCCGGCGCGGCCGCCTTGCGATGATCGCGGCGCCGGGGGACGCGTCCTCCGCGGCGACCAAGGAGGGGATCTTGAACATTCACGGGCTGCCCTCCGCGCCCTCTTCGCCTGGGGAGGGTGAAGCGGGGGAGACGGGCTTGCCGGCGCTGCTGGGCAGCACGCCGCGCGGTGTTGCGGCGCGCTCGCTTATCGGGCAGCTGCGCCACCATCACGCGCCCACCGCCGCGCACTGCGCGCGGGTGGCGCGCGTGCTGATGCGGATGTGGGCCCGCGCACCGGACCAGCTGGGCGACCCCGAGACGCTGCTGATCGCCGGTGCCCTGCACGACATTGGCAAGCTGTTCGTGCCCGCCTCGACCCTCGGCTCGGACCGGGCGCTGGATGAGGATGGGCTCGCCACCATCCGCCGCCACCCCGAGACGGGCGCCGAGGTGCTGCGCAGCCTGGGCTTCCCTCCGGTGGTGGTGGCCGCCGCGCGCGACCACCACGAGCGCTGGCAGGGGGGCGGCTATCCCGTCGGCGGACATTCGGAGGACCTGCACGTCGTGGCGCGCGCCACCGCCGTGGCCGATGCCTATGTCGCCATGGTGGAGCCCGGGCGGGCCTACCGCACGCCGCTGACTGACGGCGCCGCGCTGGCGGAGCTGCGTGCCTGCCGCGGCACGCATTTCGATCCCGTGCTGGCCGATATTCTCCTCGTGGAACTCGCTGAGCGCGCCGCCGCCGGCCTGGCGTTGATTTGAAGGAACAGGGCATGCAGCGCGCCGCCGCCACCGCCGCCCTGGCGGAGGCCATGAGGCAGGGCGGAAGCCCCTCGGGGCCCCTTTTCCGCCGGCTGGTGGAGGGGGCGTCGGACATGGTGATCCTGACCGATGCCAGCCTCGACTGGCCCGGGCCCTATATCCGCTACGTCAATCCCGCCTTCACCCGGGTGACGGGCTGGGCCGCCGAGGAGGTGCTGGGTCGATCGCCGCGCCTGCTGCAGGGGCCGGGAACGGACCGCCAGGTGCTCGCCGCGATGGGAGCATCGCTCAGGGCCGGCAGTCCGGCCTCGGCCAGGCTGCTGAACCATACGCGCAACGGCATGCCCTTCTGGCTGGACATGCAGGTGGTGCCCATGCTCGACCCCCGCGGACGGATCGGCGTTTTCGCCAGCTTCGCGCGCAACGTGACCGGGCAGGGCCCGGACGGGAGCGCGCCGGACACCATGGCGGACTGCGACCTGCTGACCGGCCTTCCCGGCCGCCAGGCCCTGCTGCGGGTCTCGGCGCTGGAATTCGCCGCCCAGCCCTCCGCGCGCTTCTGCTTCGCCGTGCTCGGCGTCGATGGGCTGGCCGCCGTCCGGGCGGAGCATGGGCCGCGATCGGCGGATGCCGTGCTGATGGGGGTGGCCGGCCTGCTGGCCCGCAATCTCCGCCGGGTGGATCTGGTGGGGCGCCTGGACGATGCGCGATTCGGCCTTTGCATGCCCGGCCTCGCGCTGGTGGAAGCGCGGACGGTGGTGCAGCGCCTCCGTGCGGCCGTCGCGGCATCGGCCTTCCCGACCCCTGCCGGGCCGCTGCGCGTCTCCTGCGGCGGCGGGCTCGCCTCCGCCCTGGCGGGCGATCAGGTGGCGCAGGTCGTTGCCCGGGCGGAGGCCGCGCTGGAGGAAACATCGCTGGAAAACCAGGACCTGCTCGCCCCGGCCTGAGCCGTGCTGCTTCTCCGCTGCCACAGTGAGGCGCGCTAAACCCACGCGTGTGGAATCGGTCTTGCTCTCGCGCCCGAGGGCACCGATGATCAATCACTCGTGGAGGGGTGTCTTATATGTCTGGCTCTCGGCCAGTCCTTGTTCTCGAAGACGATCCAGGGGTAGCGGCGACCATCAGCAACGCCCTCATTCGCGATGGCTGGAAGACCGAGACGGCGGCGACACTGGCCGAGGCACGCATCCACCTGCAGCGCGACAACCCGCGCATCGCGGTGGTGGACCTCGGCCTTCCCGACGGCAACGGCATCGCCTTCGTTCGCGAGGCGGCGGCGCGCGCCGACCTGGGCGTGATCGTCGTCAGCGGTCGCGCGGACGAGATGGACCGCGTGGTCGGGCTGGAGGTCGGCGCGGACGACTACCTCGCCAAGCCGTTCTCGCTCCGGGAAATGGTGGCGCGCGTCCGTGCGCTCAGCCGCCGCCTGGACGCGACCACCCCTGCCTCCACCACTCCCGCCGCCGTCGTGGCGGCCGAACCGGCAGGATGGAACCTGGGCGGTTTGCAGATGGAGCCTTCCCGCCTGCGGGTCGTGGCGGCGGACGGGACCGAAACACGCCTCACAGGGGGCGAGGCCGGCTTCCTCGGGGTGCTGCTGGATTCGCCCGACCATCTCGCGGAACGCGAAACGATCTCGGAGAAGGTGCTGGGACGCCGCCTTCTTCCGGAGCAGCGCGGCGTGGACCAGCTTGCCTCCAACCTCAGGCAGAAGCTGAGCGCCGCCTCGGGCGGGCATGTTACGGTGGTGGCGGTGCGCGGCAAGGGTTATCGGCTGGTGTGGTGACCCGGTCACTCCGGCCGATGATCACGTGAACACGCTTGCGAAATATCCCGTCGGCGCCAAGTCAACCTCGCGCAACACAGCTTTCCCTTGTAAGCCCGGGGAAGTGAACCACCCCTGCGTGCATCGCTCCGGTTTACCCGGATGCGCCGGCGGCCGGAAGCCGGGACATTGACGGGCGGCGGCAGGGGCGCGCTTCCGCCGCGTCGCGTCCGGGCACGGTGGTTCGCCGCATGGCGGGAAAGGGGTTCCGGCACGGAGCCCTCCCCGCCCCGGGCATAAGTGGAGAAGCCATCTTGTCGAAGCGACGCCACGGCTGCCGGGCCCGATGCTGACCCCACCGGCGCTGCAGATGACCGGGCGGCCTGCCGATCCCGCCGCAGCCGGCACGGCCCAGCCCGCGACAGGCGAACCCCCTTCCCTTTCCACCCTGTTCGAGGGCGCCGCCGTGGGGCTGGCGGGCACGGATGGCGCGGGGCGGATCCGGCATGCCAACGCCGCCTTCTGCATCCTGCTCGGAGCGTCCGCCGAAGCGGTGCTCGGCACCGATCTCGCCGCCTGGGCCGATGCCGGAGACCAGGCCCGCCTGCGCTCCCTTATGCAGGCCGCCCACGCCGCGGGCACGCCGGGCTTCGTCACCAGGGCGAGCCTGCGCGGCCGGCGCGGGCCGGTGCCGGCGCGCCTGAACCTTTCGGCCCTGCGCGATGCGGGCGGGGCCTGTTCCGGCTTCGCCGCGGTGGTGGACATCATGCCGGATGCCACGCCGGCGCCGCCTCCGGCGAAGGCCGGCGAGGTGCCCTTCGAAGCCGTGTTCGAGGCGGCGCCGGCCGCCTGCCTCGTGCTGGCACCCGGCGACTTCCGCATCCTGGGCGCCAGCGACCAATACCTGGCATCCACCGGCACGGAGCGCGCGGCGCTTCTGGGCCGGCCGCTGTTCGAGGCCATGTCCGGCGCGCTGCCGGGTTCCGTGGCCGAAGGCCTCCGCGCCTCGCTCGCCCGGGTGGCCGCGAGCGGCATCCGGGAATGGATGCCGCTGCAGCGCTGGCCCGCCCGCGCGCGCGGCCCGCGCGGTGCCGGTCCGCGCGAGAGGGTCTGGAGCTGGCTGAACACCCCCGTGCTGGACGAGGCCGGCGGCGTGCGCTGCATCATCCACCGCGCCGAGGACGTGACCGAGCGCGAGGCCGACCGCCAGCGCCTCACCCATGCGCTGAAGCTGCAGCGGGTGGCGGAGAAGGCGGCACGGGTGGGCGGCTTCGAGATGGGGCTCGAGGAGGGTCTGATCACATGGTCGGAGGAGGCCTGCGCCATCCTCGACCTGCCGGCGGGCCATGCCTCCACCCTGCGGGAGGCTCTGGGCTTCGTGGTGCCGGAATGGCGCACGGGGCTGCGGTGCCTGTTCAAGGCCTGCGTGCGCAACGGCACGGCCTTTTCCAGCGAGTTCGAGGCAACCGGTGCGCGGGGCTGGCGGAAGTGGCTGCGCATCGTGGCCGAGACCGAGCGCGACGAGGCCGGGCGCGTCACGGCGGTGGCGGGGGCGCTGCAGAACGTGTCGGAGCGGCGCGCGGTGGAGGAGGCGAACCAGCGCCTGGCCGAGCGGCTGGCGGCGCGCGTCGGCAGCATCACGGACGCCTTCTTCACGCTCGACGCCAACTTCCGCATCACCTACGCCAACCCCATGGCGCTCGAGGTGCTCGGGCTGGAGGATCTGCTGGGGCAGTCGCTGTGGGACTGCCCGGGCTTCGCGCCCGACGGCGCCATCGGCACCCGCCTGCGCGACGCCGCGCGGGACCAGCATACGATCCGCTTCGAGGAGTTCCTCCGGCCGTCGCGGCGATGGCTGGACGTCCACGCCTTTCCCGCCGTGGGCGGGCTGACCGTCACGCTCCACGACGTGACGGAGCGGCGGCGCGAGCAGGAGAAGCTGCGGCTGCTGGAAGCCTGCGTCGCGCGCATGAACGACATCGTGCTGATCACGGATGCGGGTGGGGGCGAGGAGCATGCGCTGCGCATCGTCTTCGTCAACGACGCCTTCGAGCGGCGCACCGGCTTCACGCGCGCCGAGGCCCAGGGCCAGAGCCCTTGGATCCTGCGGGGCCCGCGCACCCAGCGCGACGAGATGGAGCGCATCATGGCCGCGGTCGCAGCCGTGCAGCCCGTGCGTGCGGAGCTGATCAACCACACCAAATCGGGCGAGGAGTTCTGGGTCGAGCTGGACATGCAGCCGGTGGCGGATGCGGCCGGACAGGTCACCCACTGGGTCGCGGTGAACCGCGAGATCACCGACCGCCGCACCTACCAGACCCGGCTGGAGGAGCAGGCCGAGCTTCTGGACCAGGTGCAGGACGCCATCCTGGTCCGCACCACCGACGGCCTTCTCACCTACATGAACCAGGGGGCGGAGCGGCTCTACGGCTGGACCGCCGCGGACTGGCGCGGCCGGACGGTTGCGGAGCTGCTCTACGACGATCCCTCCTGCCTGTCCGTCCCGATCAAGACGGTGCTGGCCCGGGGCGCATGGGCTGGCCAGCTGATCCAGCGCAGGCAGGACGGCACGCGGATCGTGGTGGAGGCGCGCTGGACGCTGATGCGCCACGCCGACGGCTCGCCGCGCGCGATCCTGGCCGTGAACACCGACATCACCGAGCGGCTGGAGCTGGAAGCGCGGCTGCGCCAGTCCCAGCGGCTGGAGGCGGTGGGGCAGCTCACCGGCGGCGTCGCGCACGACTTCAACAACCTCCTCACGGTGATCCTCGGCAATGCGGAGATCCTGATGGAGAGCCTGGACGACAACGGCGAGCTGCGTGAGATGGCGGAGATGACCATGGCCGCGGCGGAACGCGGCGCCGCGCTCACCAGCCGCCTGCTCTCCTTCTCCCGCCGCCAGGCGCTGGACCCGAAGGTGGTGGACGTGAACGCCCTCCTCGACGGGCTCGCCACCATGCTCCGCCGCACGATCGGGGAGCAGGTGGACCTGCACATCCAGCCTGACGAAGACCTGTGGCCCGCGCTGATCGATCCGCCGCAGCTGGAAAACGCGGTGCTGAACCTCTGCATCAACGCGCGCGACGCCATGCCCGCGGGCGGGCGCCTGACCATCGCGACGCGCAACATGGAAATCGGGGCCGACCACCCGGAAGCGGAGGCGTCGGGAGACCTGGCCCCGGGCCGCTACGTGGTGGTCGAGGTGGTGGACACCGGAACCGGCATGGCGCCCGAGGTGCTGGCGCGCGCCTTTGAGCCTTTCTTCACCACCAAGGAGGTGGGGCAGGGATCGGGCCTGGGGCTCAGCATGGTGTATGGCTTCATGAAGCAGTCGGGCGGGCATGTGAGCATCAACTCCATGCCCGATCTGGGCACCGCCATCCGCATGTATGTCCCGGGCGCCGAGACCCGCGCCCGCGCCCCGGCGACGCCGGCGGTGATGGATGAGGCGGGGGGCTGGGAAAGGGTGCTGCTGGTGGAGGACGACGCGCTGGTGCGCGAGCACGTCGCGACCCAGCTGCGCGAGCTGGGCTACGACGTCGCGCTGGTGGACCAGGCCGCCGCGGCGCTGGCCGCGCTGCGCGACGCGCCGGGCTTCGACCTTCTCTTCACCGACGTGGTCATGCCCGGCGGCATGAACGGGCTGGATCTCGCGATCCGGGCGCGCCAGCTCCATCCGGGGCTGCGGGTGCTGCTGACATCCGGCCACACGGAGAACGCGCTCTCCCGGCACGGCGCCGTGGAGTCGGGGGTGCTGCTGCTGAAGAAGCCCTATCGCCGCCGCGACCTGGCCGAGGCAATCCGGCGGGCGCTGGACGCGACGGGCTAGGGTCCCCTCCCCCGTCCCACGCGCCGGCCGGGCGTGCTCAGGCCAGGCTCTCGGATTGGGCTCTCGGATCGGGCGCTCAGATCGGGCGGATGGCGAGCGCCAGGTCGGGGCCGCTGAGGCGCAGCGGCAGGGCCAGCCCCGCCGGCCCCTCGGCCACGGCGCGCAACCGCCCGCATTCCCGGCCCGCGCGCGTGTCCCAGAGCACGGCCTCGTAGGCGCCGGGGTCCAGCCCGGGCAAGGTGAGCGTGAGGGAGGCCCCGGTGCCCCGTGCCACCCGGTGCAGAAGGCGCTTGCCCCTGGCGGCCGGCGCGTCCTCCAGGCCCGGGCGCAGCAGCCAGGCGACGGCCTGGTGCGCGTCGCCGCAGCCGAAGACGTGGGCGGCATCGCCCCGCAGGCCGATGTCGTCCGAGATGTTGCGCCGGCGGAACCGCGGCCAGTCCACCAGCGGCAGGAAGCGCGAAAGTGCCGCCTGCGCAGTGCGCATCCCCGGGGTCAGCACATGCGGGCTGCGGTTCGGCCAGCGCATCCCCCCGCCCGCCCCGCCGGAGGCGAGGTGGGCCCATTGGATGTGGCGGAAGTACTCGTCGTCGAACTCCTCCGGCAGGGTGCTATGCCGGTCCTTGAAGCTGTGGATCGGGCCGTGCTCGGAGTCGAGGAAGGGACGGAGGTCGGTGATGTGGCCCAGGGCGTCCCGCGTCAGGCGGCCGACGGCCAGGGCGGGGGCCACGGTGTCGGCGGGGTGGTCGATCGTCCCGCTCTCGTAGAAATGGCTGCTGGCGAAATCCAGCCGCGGGTGGCGGAAGATCGGGTCGGCGATCGCGGGGCTCGACAGCAGCTCCGGGCCGAAGACCGAGACGCATTGCAGGTGCGCCCGCCCGTGCAGCTCCGTCTCCAGGTTCCGCAGAAAGGGGCCGACATCGTCGATGAACTCGGCGAATGCGCCGTGCCGGTTCTCGGCCTGCGCCGGGTGCATCTCGTTCCACAGGTCCCAGGCGAAGATCACGCCGCTGCCGCCCCATCGCCGCGTGGCGAAGGCGAGCCGTGCCTTCACGAATTCCCGCGTTTCCGGGCACACCAGAAGGCGCGTGCGGGACGAGCAGGGACCGCCATTGGCGGCGTTGTAGGGGTGGTGCCGCCAGCGCACCCAGGTGAAGAAGGTGTCGAAGGGGGTGAGGAGAACGCGCATCCCCACGCGCTCGCAGAGGCGGAACAGGTCGTCCCAGAGCTGGACCATGGCGGGCACGAAGCGCCCGGCCGGGCGCTCGAGGAAGCGGTGGTTGCCCTGGGCATATTCCAGCATCAGCCGGAGGCAGGTGACGCCGCTGTCCCGGAGGTGGCGCAGGTGCCGCTCCACGCCCGGCAGGTCGCGGCGGCGGAACAGGCCCTCAAGCTCGGGCCAGCTGATCGCGTCGTTCTGTCCGATGGGGGTCCAGGGCTCGCCCTGGGCGGTGACGAAATAGGGCGCGCCCGCCGCGCGCTCGATCCATGGCAGTTCGGTCAAATCGGGAGTTCCGCGTCGCAGCCTCCGGGAGGCCGGAAGCGGGAGGGGTGAACGCCGTGGACACGCCAGCGTGTGCCCGCGGGAGGGGGATGGCTGCTTTGTGAAGAGCGGCCGTGCCGGGACGGCCCCCCCGCGGGGGAGGATGGTTCGGCATGGGCCGGGCCGCTATACGTTGCGGCCAGCGAGCGGCCTGACCCCGAGGAACCTGCCTGATGCCTTTCCGAACGCGGGCGGCCTGCCCCGATGGCTCCCTTTTCGCCGGCCGGGGCCCCTGCCTCGCGGCCACCCTCGTTGGGCGGGGCTGAGACGTGGGGCGCGTTCTCGTCACCGGCGCCGCGGGCTTCATCGGCGCGCATCTCTGCCAGGCCCTGCTGGCGCGCGGGGATGAGGTGGTCGGCATCGACAACCTCAATCCGTATTACGATCCGGCGCTGAAGGAGGCGCGGCTCGCGGCACTCACGGGCCATGCCCGGCCCGGCGCCTTCCGCCTGCACCGGCTGGACCTGGCGGACACCGACGCCCTGCTGGCGCTGATGAAAGCCGAGACCGGGATCGACCGCGTGGCGCATCTGGGCGCCCAGGCCGGCGTGCGCTGGTCGCTGGAGGCGCCCTTCGCCTACACCGCCGCCAACGTCACGGGGCATCTCGGCATCCTGGAGGGGGTTCGCCGCAGCGAGGGACGGATCGCCCACGCGGTTTATGCCTCCACCAGCTCCGTCTACGGCTCGCGCACGGACGGCGCCTTCCGCGAGACGGACCGCGTGGACCGCCCGGCCTCGCTCTACGCCGCCACCAAGGCGGCGGGAGAGCTGATGAGCCGGGTCTACACGGATCTGTACAAGCTGCCGCTCACGGGGCTGCGCTTCTTCACGGTGTATGGCCCCTGGGGGCGGCCCGACATGGCCTACTGGCTGTTCACCGAGGCCATGCTGCAGGGCCGCCCCATCCAGCTCTTCAACGAGGGGCGGATGCGGCGCGACTTCACCTTCGTGGACGACATCGTGGCGGGGATCGTGGCCGCGCTGGACAACCCGCCCGCGGATGGCGGCCACCGGCTCTACAACATCGGCAACAGCAGGCCGGAGGAGCTGCTGGACATGGTCTCCATCCTGGAGGAGCTGCTGGGCGTGCAGGCGGTGCGCGTGCTCAAGCCCATGCAGCCCGGCGACGTGCCCGCCACCTTCGCCGACGTGTCCGCGATGAAGCGCGACTTCGGCTGGGAGCCGACGACCGACCTGCGCACCGGCCTCGGCCACTTCGTGCGGTGGTGGCGAGGGCATTTCGGTTGAGCCTGCCGCGCCGGCACGCATTTCCCTTCCGCCGCACGGCGTGACCATGTCGGATCAGCCGCCCCTTCCCCCGATCGTCATCTTCTCGTTCACGCGCGAGGACTACCTCCGCCGGCTCTGTGCCTCGCTCCGGGCGCAGCAGGGCGTGCGCCTGGAGGAGGGGCGGGTCCACTTGGTGCAGGACGGCGCCCGCTCCCCGCGCTCGGGCAACGTGTATGGAGACCCCGCGCGGATCGAGGCCAGCATCGCCGCCTTCCGGGAGGCCTTTCCGGGCGGGCATGTCCATGCCTCGGCGGACAATCTGGGAATCGCCATGAACATCCAGCGCGGCGAGGCCCTGGTGTTCGAGTCCCTGGACGCGGAGGTGGGTTACTTTTTCGAGGACGACCTGGAGCTGGGCCCCTGGTACCTCGCGACGCTGGAGGCGATGCGGGCGCAGCTCGGCGCGCATCCGGAGATCGGCTACTTCGCGGCCTATGGCGACCACCGCCGCGTCTCGGATCCCGACGCGCCGAAACTGGTGCCGCTGGAACACCACTGGGGCTTTGGGCTGACCCGCCGCTGCT
Source organism: Muricoccus vinaceus (assembly GCF_042433125.1). Lineage (NCBI taxonomy): Bacteria > Pseudomonadati > Pseudomonadota > Alphaproteobacteria > Acetobacterales > Roseomonadaceae > Muricoccus > Muricoccus vinaceus. The sequence continues at coordinate 902,630 of NZ_JBHLVZ010000002.1, forward strand.
GGCGGGCGATGCAGCCCTGGTTGCAGCCCTTTCTGCGGACCTACGGGCGCGTGGACTACCAGATGCGTCCGGACCTCGCGATCGCTGAGCTCTACCTCGACAAGCCCGTGGCCCACACCGCCTCCTCGCAGGACGTGGCGAAGACCATGGCCTGCGCCGACCTCGGCTTCGCGCGGGTCAACACCGATGTCTGCTTTGCCCGCTACATCGGGGAGCGCGGGGAATCCTTCAGCCCCGCCGGCTTCACGCGGCTGGGCTTCCCCGCCATGGCCTATGCCACGGAGCGGCCGAGGCAGGCTCCGGCCATCACCCCCGCCGCCGTGGAGGAGATCATCCGGGCCAAGCGGGCGAGTTGCACAGAGTTCCGCCAGACGGCTTTCCCGGCCAGGCTGGAGGAGCTGCGCGGGCGCATCCTGAACCCGGACCGCCTCGTGACGCGGGAGGAGCTGGACCAGCTCTGGCGCCTGCTGATGGACCGCGCGCCCGACGCGGCGGATTACTACGCGAACACGGTCGGGCGGCGGACGGTGCGCGAGGTCCGCACGGCCTTGCTGCGCAGCCGCGAGGCCCGGGGCAAGAGCTTCTACATGGTCTGAGGGCCGTGAAGGACCGGCCGCCATGGTCTCCTTCTTTCCGAAGGTGGTGGGAGAATTCGCTGCGGGGCTGAGCGGAATGACGGATGGGCACCGGGCGGCGAAGGTGGCGCCGCGAGCGCCGCCGGCCACCTTCAACCCCGGGCGGGTGCGGCGCTGGCGCTCGACTGGCTGGAACCCCGATAGGCTGCCCCCCCTCATCTCCGGCGCGGTGAGTTGCGAGTGCTGAATCGCGACTGCTGGATTGCGCCTGCCGAATTGCGAGTGGGCTATGGTTGACATAACATGCGCGGTGCCGCCGGGCGCAGGGTCTCCTGCCGCCCGGTCTCCGCGCGCCGGTGGTGCCGGACATTGGCCCGTGGCCACAATGCGGTGGCCGGCGGCGAAGGGAGTTCAGGATCCTGAGCGCTGACCGGCCTTTGATGGCCCTTTCGCGAATGGCCATGCGTTCTATCCAACAGCATGCTCGATTGCCCCGCAAAGCGACCCGCCCATGATGGACTTTCCTTTCCGGTCCGGCGCGCCCGTCCTTGTGACGGGGGGTACGGGCTTCCTCGGTTCGGCGGTGCTGCGCGCCTTGCTGGCGCGCGGCCTGCGGGTGCGGGCCCTGGCCCGGCCATCCAGCCCGCGTGCCAACCTGGAGGGGCTTGGCTGCGAGGTGGCGGAGGGGGACCTTGGCGACCCCGCCTCGCTCCGCGCCGCACTGCGCGGCATGCAGCACCTGTTCCACGTCGCGGCCGACTACCGGCTCTGGGCGCCCGATCCCGGCGCGATCCTGCGGGTGAACGTGGACGGCACCCGCGCCCTGATGCGCGAGGCGCTGGCGTCGGGGATCGAGCGGATCGTTTACACGAGCAGCGTCGCGGCGCTGAAGGTTGCCGGCGCCACCGCCCCGGTGAATGAGGACGCGCCGCTGGATCCCGGCGAGGCTATCGGCGCCTACAAGCGCAGCAAGACCATGGCCGAGCGGGTGGTCGAGGAGATGGTGGCCCGCGACGGCCTGCCGGCGGTGATCGTGAATCCCTCCACCCCCGTCGGCCCCCGCGACATCCGGCCCACGCCCACCGGGCGCATGATCCTGGACGCCGCGCGGGGGAAGATCCCCGCCTTCGTGGACACCGGGCTGAACATCGCCCATGTGGACGACATCGCCGAGGGCCACCTGCTGGCCTTCGAGCACGGCCGCGTGGGCGAGCGCTACATCCTGGGGGGCGAGAACCTGCCGCTTCGCGACCTGCTGGCCGAGATCGCGCGCCAGGCGGGCCGCCCGGCCCCGCGCATCCGCCTGCCGCGCGGGCCGCTCTATCCCCTGGCGCTGGGCGCGGAGGCCGTGGCGCGGCTGACGGGGCGCGAGCCCCTGCTGACGGTCGATGCGCTGCGCATGTCGCGCTACCGCATGTTCTTCACCTCGGCCAAGGCGGAGCGGGAGCTGGGCTACCGCGCGCGCCCTTATGCGGAGGCGGTGGCCGATGCACTGGCCTGGTTCCGGGAGGCGGGACGGCTGGCATGAGCGTCGCCCTGCTTCTCGGCCTGCTGTCGCTCGCGATCTGGCTCGTTCTGCTGCTCGGGCGCGGCGGCTTCTGGATGTGCCGGGAGCGCGACGACGCGGACACCCCCTCCCCGCCCGGTCACTGGCCTTCCGTGGTGGCCGTGGTGCCGGCGCGGAACGAGGCGGACGTGATCGCGCGCTCCGTGGGCAGCCTGCTGGCGCAGGACTATCCCGGCCCATTCCGCGTGGTGCTGGTGGATGACGGCAGCACGGACGGCACCGCCGAGGCCGCGCGCCAGGCCGCGGGGGCCGCCGCAAGGCTGGAGGTGCTGCCTGGCGCGGCCCTTCCGGCGGGCTGGACGGGCAAGCTCTGGGCCCTGGAGCAGGGCGTGCGGCATGCAACCGCCGGCGAGGCGCCTGCCTATGTGCTGCTGACCGATGCGGATATCGGCCACGCCCCCGACAACCTGCGCGCGCTGGTTGCCCGCGCGGAGGCCGGGCGCTGCGCCCTGGTGTCCCTCATGGCGAAGCTGTCCTGCGCCAACGCGGCGGAGCGCTTCCTGATCCCGGCCTTTGTGTTCTTCTTCGGCATGCTCTACCCCTTCGCCTGGGTGGCGCGGGCGGAACGCGCCACGGCGGCGGGGGCCGGTGGCTGCATGCTCGTGCGGCGCGAGGCGCTGGAGCGCGCGGGCGGGATCGCGGCCATCCGGCGCGAGATCATCGACGACTGCGCGCTCGCCCGCCGCCTGAAGGCCCAGGGACCGATCCGGCTGCTTCTCACCCGGCGGGCGGTGAGCCTGCGGCCCTATGGCGGCTTCGGCGAGATCGGGCGGATGGTGTCGCGCTCGGCCTATGCGCAACTCGGCTACTCGCCGCTGCTGCTGGCGGGAACGGTGTTCGGCATGGCGCTGGTTTATGTGGCGCCGCCGGTGCTTGCCTTGTTCGGCGAAGGCCTCGCGCGCCTGGCGGGGCTCGCGGCCTGGGCTCTGATGGCGCTGGCCTTCCAGCCGATGCGGCGCTTCTACGGCGCGTCCCGCTTCGCCGGCCTTCTCTGGGGACTGGCCTTGCCGGCGACGGCGGCGGCCTATCTTGTTTTCACGGTGCAATCCGCGATGCAGGTCTGGCGTGGGCGGGGCGGCATGTGGAAGGGCCGCGCCCAGGCGATGATGCCGGGATCGGGAGCACCGAACGCTTGAGCGCGATGCCTCGGGTGCATGTGGTGGGGGCAGGTCTGGCCGGGCTGTCGGCGGCAGTGACCCTCGTGGAAGCCGGCGCGCGCGTGGTGCTGACGGATTCCGCGCGCCAGGCGGGCGGGCGCTGCCGGTCCTACCACGACGCCCAGCTCGGCATGGTCGTCGACAACGGCAATCACCTGGTGCTCTCGGGCAACCCGGCCGTCGCGCGCTATCTCCGGGCCATCGGGGCGGAGAACCGGCTGGCCGGTCCCGATCGGGCGGAGTTCGACTTCCTGGACGTGCCGAGCGGCGCGCGCTGGGCCGTGCGCCCGAATGACGGCCCCCTGCCCTGGTGGATCATGGCCCCGCACCGCCGCGTGCCCGGCACCACCGCGCGCGACTACCTGGCCCTGGCCGCGCTGCTGCGCCGCCATCCCGGCCGGCGGATCGACGAGGTCATGGCCTGCCGCGGTCCGCTCTGGGACCGTCTGCTGCGGCCCCTGCTCGTGTCGGTCCTCAACACCGCGCCGGAGGAGGGCTCGGCCGACCTCGCGGGGGCGGTCCTGCGCGAAAGCCTGGCCAAGGGCGGGCTGGCGAGCCGGCCGCGGATCGCGACCCCCACGCTGGACGCCGCCTTCGTGGAGCCCGCGCTGGCCCGGCTGCGCGAGGCGGGCGCGGAGATCCGCCTCGGCCGCCGCCTGCGTGCCCTTGGCCTGGGCGAGGGCCGCGTCACCGGGCTGCATTTCGCCGATGGCGCCGTGCCCCTCGGCCCTGCCGACACCGTGGTTCTGGCCGTTCCCCCCTGGGCCGCGCAGGAGTTTCTGCCCGGCCTGACCGCACCCGACGAGTTCCGCCCCATCGTGAACGCCCACTTCGCCATCGCCCCGCCGCCCGGGGCCCCCACCATGATCGGCCTGATCGGCGGCACCGCCGAGTGGGTCTTCGCCTTTCCCGACCGCCTCTCCGTGACCGTCAGCGCGGCGGACCACCTGATGGAGGCCGAGGACCTTCCCGTGCGCCTCTGGGCGGATGTCGCGGCCGCCCACGGCCTGTCCGGCCCCGTGCCGCCGCACCGGATCGTCAAGGAGCGCCGCGCGACCTTTGCCGCGACCCCCGCCCAGGCCGCGCGCCGCCCGCCGGCCCGCACCGCCTGGGCCAACCTGTCGCTCGCGGGGGATTGGACCGACACTGGCCTTCCCGCCACAATCGAGGGTGCTCTGCGTTCCGGGCAGGCCGCGGCGGCCCTCGCCCTCTCCACAAACGGCCGCGTTCCTGGGATTGTAGCGGCATGAAGGATGTTGCGGGTGAGGTGCTCGCCAGGAGCGATGCGGGCTGGCTGGACGGGATAGAGGCCGCGCTCGGCCGTGCCGCCGAGGCGCTGCTGGGGCAGCAGCGCGCGGATGGCCACTGGGTGTTCGAGCTGGAGGCGGACGCCACCATCCCCGCGGAGTACATCCTGCTGCGCCAGCACCTGGGCGAGCCGGAGGAGCCCGAGCTCGAGCGCAAGATCGGCAACTATCTTCGCCGCATCCAGGGCGAGCATGGCGGCTGGCCGCTGTTCCACGGCGGCGCCTTCGACATCAGCGCGTCGGTGAAGGCCTATTTCTGCCTCAAGATGATCGGCGACGACCCGGACGCGCCGCACATGGCCCGGGCCCGGGCGGCCATCCTGGCCCATGGCGGGGCGGGGCGCGCCAACGTGTTCACGCGCATCCTGCTCTGCCTGTTCGGCGAGCTTTCGTGGAAGCGCGTGCCGACCATCCCGGTGGAGATGATCCTTCTGCCGCGCTGGTTCCCGGTGCACATCTCCCGCATGTCCTACTGGGCGCGCACCGTGCTGGTGCCGCTGCTGGTGCTGCAGGCGATGCGGGTGCGGGCGCGCAACCCGCGGGGGGTGCGGATCGGGGAGCTGTTCGTGCGGGCGCGCGTGCGGCGGGGGCGGGCGCGCACGCACCAGAAGCGCGGCTGGGCCATGCTGTTCACCGCCTTCGACCGCGTGCTGACCGAGGCCGAGCCGGTCTGGCCGCGCCCGCTGCGCCAGCGCGCCATCACCCGCTGCGTGCAGTTCGTGACGGAACGCCTGAACGGCGAGGACGGGCTGGGCGCGATCTACCCGGCCATGGCCAATGCCGTGATGATGTACGACGCGCTGGGCTACGCGCCGGACCATCCGCACCGCGCCACCGCCCGGGCGGCGATCGAGAAGCTTCTCGTGATCCGCGAGGACGAGGCTTATTGCCAGCCCTGCGTTTCCCCCGTCTGGGACACGGCGCTGGTGGCGCATGCCATGCTGGAGGTCGGCGGCGAGGAAGCCGAGGGCGCGACGGCGCGGGCGCTGGAGTGGCTGCGGCCGTTGCAGGAGCTTGAGGTGCGCGGCGACTGGGCCGAGCAGCGCCCGCATGTGCGGCCGGGCGGATGGGCCTTCCAGTACCGCAACGCCTATTACCCCGACCTCGACGACACCGCCGTGGTGGTCATGGCCATGGACCGCGCGCGCCACCAGCTCGCGCTCGGCGAGGTGCATGACGAGGCCATCGCGCGCGGCGCGGAGTGGACGGAAGGGCTCCAGAGCAACAACGGCGGCTGGGGCGCCTTTGACGCCGACAACGTCCACGGTTACCTCAACAACATCCCTTTCGCCGACCACGGCGCGCTGCTCGACCCGCCCACCGCCGATGTCAGCGCGCGCTGCATCGGCATGATGGCCCAGCTCGGCGAGACGCCCGACAGCCCGCGGCTGCGCTCCGCCATCGACTTCCTGGAGCGCGAGCAGGAAGAGGACGGAAGCTGGTTCGGCCGCTGGGGCGTCAACTACATCTATGGCACCTGGTCGGCGCTGATCGCGCTCAACGCCGTGGGCTTCGACGCGACGCGGCCGAGCATGCGCCGCGGCGCGGACTGGCTGATCGCCATCCAGAACCCCGATGGCGGCTGGGGCGAGGATTGCGAGAGCTACAGCCTGGACTACCGCGGCTACGAGCCCGCGCCCTCCACCGCCTCCCAGACGGCCTGGGCCCTGCTCGCGCTCATGGCCGCGGGCGAGGTGGACCATCCGGCGGTGGCGCGCGGCATCGCCTGGCTGCGCGACATGCAGGACGAAACCGGGCTGTGGCAGCAGGACGCCTACACGGGCGGCGGGTTCCCGCGCGTCTTCTACCTGCGCTACCACGGCTACCCGAAGTTCTTCCCGCTCTGGGCGCTGGCGCGCTACCGAAACCTTCGGCGCAGCAACGCGCGGCGCGTGCTGCATGGCATGTGAGGCGGGCGCCCCTCCCCTGCCCCGGTGATCCTCGTCGCCACGGGCCTGCTGCGGGAGGCCCGCATCCTGGCCGGGCCGGGGCTGGAGGTCATCGCCGGCGGCGGCGATCCGGCAAGGCTCGAGGCGGCGCTCGATGCGCGGGCACACGGTGCCGGCGGCATCATCAGCATGGGCATCGCCGGCGCCCTGGCGCCGGACCTGCGCCCCGGTGACTGGGTGGTGGCCGAGGCAGTGCTGGACGGGGCGGCGCGCCTGCCCGCCGACGCGGCCTGGGCCTCGCGGCTGCTTGCGCGCCTGCCGCGCGCGCGGGCGGGCGCGGTTCTGGGCCGGGACCTGATGGCGGCGGAAGCCCGGGAGAAATCAGCGCTCCACCGCGCAACCGGCGCCCTGGCGGTGGATATGGAATCCCATGTCGCCGCCCGGGTGGCACGGCGGCACGGGCTGCCCCTCGCCTGCGCGCGCGCGGTGTCGGACGGCGCGGCGCGGAGCCTGCCGCCGGCGGCGCGCGTGGGGATGCGGGCGGACGGAAGCATGGACCTGCCCGCCGTTCTCCGCGCGCTGCTGGCCGCCCCGCTCCAGCTTCCCGCCCTGGTCAGGACGGGGCTGGAGGCGGAGCGGGCCTTCAGGGCGCTATTCCGCGGGCACGGACTCCTCGGGCCGCGTCTTCTTGGGCCGGGGCCGGGCACGGATCTCGGCCAGCTTCCGCTCGACATGGCCTGAGAAGACGAAGTCGGCCGGGCGCTGGTTGGCCAGCGAGATGTCCTCGGCCATCGGCCCGTCGGTGCGGACGCCACGCATGGAGACGGCGAGCGCCTTCAGCGGGTTCTTCACCATGTCCTTCACGGCCGAGGCCTCGAAGCCGGAATGGACCATGCAGTCGGCGCACTTCTCGTAGTTGCCGACCCCGTACTTGTCCCACTCGGTGTCGTCCATCAGCTCCTTGAAGGTCTTCGCGTAGCCCTCGCCGAGCAGGTAGCAGGGCTTCTGCCAGCCGAACACCGTGCGCGTGGGGTTGCCCCAGGGCGTGCAGCTATAGGCCTCGTTGCCCGCCAGGAAGTTCAGGAACAGCACGGACTGGCTGAAGGCCCACTTCTTGCCGCCATTCCCGCGGGACAGGATGCCGCGGAACAGCTCCTTCGTCTTGGTGCGGTTCAGGAAGTGCTGCTGGTCCGGCGCGCGCTCGTAGGCGTAACCGGGCGAGATGGTCATCCCGTCCAGGCCGAGCGCCTTCATATCGTCCAGGAAGTCCGCGACCTGCGCGGGGTCGGCATCGTTGAACAGGGTGCAGTTGATGCTGACGTGGAAGCCCTTGGACTTCGCGAGCTTGATGGCCTCCACCGCCTTGTCGTAGACGCCGCCCTGGCACACGGACTTGTCGTGCATCGCCTGGTTGCCATCGAGGTGGATGGACCAGGTGAAGCCCGGATGCGGCTTGTAGTCGTCGATCTTCTTGGTCAGCAGCAGGGCATTGGTGCAGAGGATCACGTACTTCTTGCGGGCCAGGTAGCCGCGCACGATCTCCGGCATCTCCCGGTGCAGCAGCGGCTCGCCGCCGGCGATGGAGACCACGGGCGCGCCGCACTCGTCGATGGCCTGCATGCAGTCCTCGACCGAGAGGCGCTGGTTCAGGATCTCGCCGGGATAGTCGATCTTGCCGCAACCGGCGCAGGCCAGGTTGCAGCGGAACAGCGGCTCCAGCATCAGAACCAGCGGGTAGCGCTTCCGGCCGCTCAGGTGCTGCTTGACGAGATAGGTGCCGATCCGGGCGGCCTGGGCGAGGGGAATTCCCAAGACTGCGCTCCTTTTGCTGACGAATTGGGTCGCTGGCTGTTGGCTTACTGGGCTGCCTGAACGGCCGGGAACGGCGACGGTTCCCTCAGCTCGGCGGGCAGCCTGAACTCGACATCTTCGGTGATTCCGGCCATTTGGGCAATCTCGGCGGCCCCATGCCGGCGCAGGGCAGCGATGACGTCCAGGATCAGCTCCTCCGGCGCGGAGGCTCCGGCGGTCAGGCCCACGGTGCGAACACCGGCCAGCCAGGCGGGGTCCAGCTCCCCTCCATGGGAGATCAGGTGGCTCGGGCGGCCCATCTCCTCGCCGATCTCGCGCAGGCGGGTGGAGTTGGAGCTGTTGCGGCTGCCCACCACCAGAAGAAGGTCCACCTCCGCGCAGAGTTCCCGCACCGCGGCCTGGCGATGCTGGGTCGCGTAGCAGATGCCGGACACATCCGGCCCCTCCACGTCGGAGAAGCGGGCCTGGAGCGCCGCGATGATCCCGCGCGTGTCGTCCACCGAGAGGGTTGTCTGGGTGAGATAGGCGAGCGGCGCGTCCCGGGGCAGGTCCAGCCGGGCGACATCCTCGGCACTGGCCACGAGGTGGATGGGCGCGTCCACCTGCCCAACCGTGCCCTCCACCTCCGCATGGCCGGCATGGCCGATCAGCACGAGGACGCGCCCGCGCGCGGCGTAGCGGCGGCCCTGCTGATGGACCTTGGCGACCAGGGGGCAGGTGGCGTCCAGCACCGGCAGGCTGCGGGCGGCTGCCTCATCCTCCACGGCGCGCGACACTCCGTGGGCGCTGAAGATGGTGACCGCGCCGTCCGGAACCTCGGAAAGCTCGTCGACGAAGATGGCGCCCTGCTTCTTCAGGGTTTCCACCACGTGCCGGTTGTGGACGATCTCGTGCCGGACATAAACCGGGGCGCCGAACTTCCGGATCGATCGCTCGACGATCTCGATCGCCCGGATAACGCCGGCGCAGAAGCCGCGGGGCTGGGCCAGAAGAACGCGCATTCCAGGGCCACCCTCCGTCACGGCGCATCGTTGAATCGGCGCCATGCAAAGGCTAGACCGCCCTGTGGCAAGTCTCCTACAGGGTAGGCATCCCACGAAACGGGGAGCGGGCCCATTCCCCTTCGGGTTGCGCTTTCCGGTCACAGTGCCATTAATCGTGGGCTATCCGTCGCCGGGCCGCCGATCCAGCAGAAACCGGGCCCGCCGTCCGCAAGATCGGGGATCCCGCATGTCATCCAGCCTGTCCTCCGGCCGGTCCTCTGAGCTGCCCTCCGACTTGTCCGCCGGCGCCTCCACCGGCTCGTCCACGGGCCGGCCGGAGCCCCTTCCCTTTGACCGCATCCCGCTCGACACCGAGAGCGTGGCCGTGGCGGACCATGAGGCGCGGCACTGGACCTTCGACAAGCCCGGCCCCATCCGCATCGGCAGCCGCGACCACATGGAAATGTTCGCGCGGATGATGCTGGAGACGCACAATCCCTACAAGCCGCGCGTGCTGGACTGGCCGAAGCTGGACGCGGAGGCGCATGCGCGCCTGACGGGCCTTCCGATCTGGGACATCGCCGTGCAGACCGAGGGGCGCGCCGCGCTCCGCGTGCTCGACTACGCCGCCACCATCGCCGATCCCCTCCTGAACGAGGCGATGGTGATGGATGGCAACGAAGAGGCGCGGCACAAGAAGGTGCTGTCCAACCTCGTGGAGGCCTATGGCGTCGTGCTGGAGCCCGAGCCCGAGTACAAGGGCTTCCGCGACGTCGAGTGGGGCTGGATGCGCACCGGCTACAGCGAGTGCATCGACAGCTTCTTCGCCTTCGGCCTCTTCGAGGCCGCGCGCCGTTCCGGCTATTTCCCGCCCGATCTGGTCGATACCTTCGAGCCGGTGATCCAGGAGGAAGCGCGGCACATCCTGTTCTTCGCCAACTGGGCAGCCTGGGCGCGGGCGCAGCAGCCCTGGTGGCGCAAGCCGTATTTCCTGGCCAAGACAGCGGCCGTCTGGGCCGTGCTGATCTGGGACCGGCTGGTGCTGGCCCGCGACATGGGGAGCGCGTCCAAGGACACGAACTTCACCGCCACCTCCGGCTCCATCGGCGTGACGCTGAGCGCGGCGGAGATGATCGACATCTGCCTGGCCGAGGATGCGCGCCGCATGGGCGGCTACGACCGCCGCCTGCTGCGCCCGACCACCGTGCCCTTCTTCATTCGCCTGGCCCGCCGCTTCATGGGCCCGAAGACCGCGGCGGCCTGAGGTGAGCAGCAACACCATCGTCCACCGGGCCGTCCGCCCGGTCGTGCGCGCGATCGCACCCAGCGGCGTCACGCCGAACCAGATCACCACGCTGCGCCTGGCGACGGGCATCGCCGCCGCCGTCGCCTTCGCGGGCAGCGGGAACTGGCCGGCGATCGGGGGCGCGATCTTCCTTCTCTCCTTCTTCCTGGACCGGATGGACGGGGACCTTGCGCGCCTGACCGGGCAGTCCAGCCCGGGCGGCCACCGCTACGACCTGGTCAGCGACTGCACCTCCAACATCATCGCCTTCATCGGCCTGGGCCTGGGCGCGGGCGGGCAGCCGGGCCTGCTGGGACCGGCGCTGGGCGTGGTCGCGGGCCTCGGGATCGGGGCGCTGTTCGCGCAGTTGCACATCCTGCGGATCGGCAACCTTCGCGGCTACGAGCTGGCGCCGGGCATCGTCATCGACCCCGACGACCTGATCGCCCTGGTGCCGGTGCTGGTCTGGCTCGGGGCGACGGCGCCGATGCTGGTCGCGGCCGCCGTCATCACTCCCCTCGCAGCCCTCTGGCTGGGCCTCACCGGGGCGCGACAGGCGCAGGCGCGCTAGCGGCTCAGGCCGCTTCCAGCACCGCGAGGGTTTCCGAGACCGCCTGGAGCAGCCGCTCGAAGTCGCGGCGGTGCAGCGCCCCGATGCAGCCGATGCGAAAGGTTTCCGCCTGCGTCAGCTTGCCCGGATAGATCAGGAAGCCGCGCGCTGCGAGCGCGTCGTAGAAGGGGCGGAAGGCGAGGCCGCGATCGTCCGGCAGATGGAAGGTCGCGATGATCGGCGCCTGCACGGCCTGGTCGAGAAACAGCGTGAAGCCCATCCGCCGCATGCCCACCAGAAGCGTGTCGAAATTGTCCTGGTAGCGGGCGTGGCGGGCCGTGGGGCCGCCTTCCGCTTCCAGCGCGCGCATCGCCTCCACCAGCGCGGCCACCACCTGCACGGGGGGCGTGAAGCGCCATTGGCCATCGCCCTCGAAGCCGCGCCACTGAGCGTGCAGGTCGAAGGAGAGCGAGGAACTGTTGCCCGCCGCGGCCTCCAGCACATCCGGCCGCACCAGCGCGAAGCCGAGGCCCGGCACGCCCTCGAGGCACTTGTTGGAGGAAGCCAGCACGGCGGCGACGGGCACGGCGGCAAGATCAATCGGCAGCGCGCCGAAGCTGCTCATGGCGTCCAGCAGCAGGGCGCGCCCGGCACCTGCCACCTCCGCGGCAACGTCCGCCAGCGGGTTCAGGATGCCCGTGGTTGTCTCGCAGTGCACGAGGGCGACGTGGGTGATGCCGGGATCGGTTCGCAGCGCCTCGGCCACGCGCGCGGGCTCCACCGGCCGGTCCTCCGGCCAACGCAGCGCTTCCACGTTGCGCCCCATGCGGCGGGCGATGTTGACCATCCGCTCGCCATAGGCGCCGTTGACGAGAACCAGCATCTTGCCGGCGGGCGGCACCAGGGTCGCGATTGCGGCTTCCACGATGAAGGTGCCCGAGCCCTGGAGCGGCACGGCGGCGTGCGTGCCCTGCCCGTTCGCCACGCGAAGCAGGCGGGCCCGCAGCTCGGCGGTGAGCGCGATGAAGGCCGGGTCGCGCGAGCCCCAGTCGCGCAGCATGGCGCGGCGGGTCTCGATGGCCGTGGTCAAAGGACCCGGCGTCAGGAGAATGGGGCTGTCGCTCATGTCGGTATCCTCGCGCCCGCTTGGGCATCGGTGCCGCGCGCGGCGCCCCAGCGCCAGGCGATCACGCCAGGCACGCCCAGGATCACGTCCCGCAGGCGCCGCACGAGGACGAGGGCGATGGCCTGTTCCGCGGGAATGCCGAACAGCGCGCAGATCAGCACGTAGCCGCCTTCCTGCAGGCCGAGGGCGCCCGGAATGAAGAAGCCGGCGCTGCGCACCGCCTGGCCCAGGCTCTCGATCACCAGCGCCTCGGCCAGCCCGGCCTCGGCGCCGACCGCGTGCAGCGCCGCCCAGGTTTCCAGCACGCCGAGCAGCCAGGACACGAAGTGCCAGCCGCCGCTCCGCCAGAGCCGCCCGGGCTGGCTGTAGAGCTGCACCACCGCGTCGTTCAGCCCCGTCAGCTCGCCGAGCGAGGTCCAGCCGACGCGCGCGGCGAGGCCGGGCAGGAGGCGCTCGATCATGCGGAACAGGCCCCAGCGATGGGCTGCCATGAAGGCGCCCGTGAGCCCCGCGCCGAGCGCGGTGCCCACCACGGCCCACTGGGTGGTCGATGCGCTTCCGCCATGCGGCACCATCATCAGCACCGCGAGGCCGAGCAGCGAGAAGGCGATCTGGGAGGCCATCTCCGTGCCCAGGTCCGTCGCGACGCTGGCGATCACGCGCACCTTCGCGACGCCGGCGCGGAACAGCAGCTGCGCGCGCACCAGCTCCCCGACCGCCTGCACCACGGGAAGGATGGCGTTGGTCGCCACCCGGATCCAGCGCATGCGGGTGAGGGAAAGCAGGCCGGGGCGGCGCGGGTCGTCGATCAGCGGCGCCCAGCCGGCGGCGGAGGCGAAGATCTGCGTGATGTTCAGCGCCACAACCGCGGCCATCCACCAGCCGGTGTCCAGCAGCAGCCGGAGGATCTCGGCGGGATCGTTCGTCGCGATCAACACGCCCGCGAGCCCGAGGCCGGCCAGCAGCCCGATGGCGCTGGACCAGATCACACCGGCGACGCCAGGAAGGCCTGGAAGCGCCGCGCGACCTCGGCGGGGCCCACCGTCGGGCGGCCGAGCTTCGCCATGGAACCGGGCGCGATGCGCAGGTGGATCATGCTGGGGCCGGTGCCGGCCAGCGCCGCTCGGAAGGCCGCCTCGAAGCCCGGCAGGCTCTCGCAGGAAAAGGCCTGGCGGTAGCCGCAGGCCAGCGCGACGGCGGCGAAATCGACGGAAGGGGAGACCGTCGCCTGTCCGCCCGTGGAGTCATGCACGCCGTTGTCGAGCAGCACGTGCACGAGGTTGGTGGGGGCATAAGCGCCGATGGTCGCGAAGGTACCGAGCTTCATCAGCGCCGCGCCGTCGCCGTCCAGCACCACCACGGGGCGCGGGTTGTTTAGCGCGACGCCGAGCGCCATGCCGCTGGCCGCCCCCATGGAGCCGACCTGGTAAAGGTGCTGCGCACGGTCCGCGAGGGTGAAGAGCTCCCGCCCGCACTTGCCGGTGGTTGCGATCACCGCGGCGCTTTCCGGCACGATGGACAGGAAGCGTTCCAGCACGGCCGCGCGGGCGGGGCGCGGGCCCTCTCCGGGGAAGTCCTCACGCCGGCCGGGCGGCGGCAGGGCGCGCGGGGCCTGGTTCAACGGGGTGTCGGCCACATCGTCCTTGCGGACCACGAAGGCGAAGGGCAGGCCGGTGGCCTCCATCCGCTCGATGGCCTGCGCCAGCGCCGGGGCGAGCGCCTGCGTGCCCGCCGGAAAGGGTGCCTGTTCCAGCCCCATCAGCGCGATCAGGTCATGGGTGATGCGGCCCATCACCTCGTGCTGCGGCTCGTCGGGGATGCCGGGTTCGCCGCGCCAGGTGGTCAGGAACAGGGTGGGGATGCGGAAGGGCGCGTTCAGCGAGGTCAACGGGTTCACCGCGTTTCCCAGGCCGGAGTTCTGGCACATCACCACCGTGCGCCGGCCCGCGAGCCATGCTCCGGAGGCGATGGCCACCGCCTCCCCTTCGCTCGCTGCGCCGACATAGTCGAGCGACGGCGAGGAGAGCACGCCGTTGATCAGCGGCGTGAGGAAGCTGCACGGCACGCCCGTGTAGAAGTCGAAGCCAGCGCGGCCGGCCTCGGCGATGAAGTCCTGGGCTGCGATCATGGTTCCGCGATCTTCAGGTGAAGTTTCGCGCTTCGGCGAGGTCGGTCAGCGTGTCGACGTCCAGCCAGTGCCCGGTGAAGTACTTCACGCGCACGGGGTGCTTCTGCGCGATGCGCGTCAGCAGCGTCGGCATGTCGGCGGCCTCCAGCAGGCCTTCGGCCTCCATGGCCGCGATTTCCTCGCGCAGCCATCCGGCGCCGCGCGCGCTGAAGCGGGCGAGGCCCATCCACTCGCCGCAGGCTTCCCCCTGCGGGATGTCGTGCGCGATGCGCTGCAAGGTCGCCGGGCTGTCGTCCAGATAGTCTCCGGAGAAGCGACGGTCGGCCACGACGAGGTCGCGCTGGTTGGGGCGTGCCTGGGTGGCGCCCAGCGTGTCCACGGCGACGGCCACGTCGGCGCGGCTGGTCAGCAGGCTGTCGAGGATGTAGCGGCGGAACAGCACGTCGCCATAGGCCACCACGGTTTCGCCCTGGATGGCGTCTCGCGCGGCGGCCAGCGACCAGGCCTCGCCGGTGGAGGCGTGGCGGTCGTTGTCGACCATGCGCACGCCCTGCAGGACCACCGCTTCCTTGTGCGCGCCCCGCACCACCGCGACGTCGCGCACGCCGCTCTCGCGCAGGGTGCCGACAAGGCGGGCAAGAAGCGACTGGCCGCGGATGTCGGCCATGCATTTCGGCTGGCCCGGCGCCATGCCGGACAGCTCGCCGCCCGAGGCCGCGAGCACCACGGCGGAAACCGCCGGCCGCGCAGGAAGGTAGCGGCGCTCCGCCTCCTCCAGCTCCGCGTTGCCGACGATGCGGAAGATGTCCTTCACCGTGGCCACGCTGCCCTCCACACGGACAAGCGACTGGTCCTCGTGGATGCGCGCCGCCGTTTCGCGCATGGCGGCGATGGAGGAGCGCAGCAGGTGGTTCGCCCAGATGATGGTGGAGATGCCGGCCTGGCGGAACAGGTCAGTCGGCGTCGCGTAATACATCGTGGGCACGATCACGACCGGCGCGCGGTTGGCCCAGCGCTCGGTGAACTCGAAGATCTCGGCGGCGTCGGATTTCTTGGAGTGGATGAGGATCGCATCGGCGCCCGCGCGATGATAGGCCTCGGCGCGGCGCAGCGCCTCCTCCATGCCCTGGCCGGAGATCAGCGCCTCGACGCGGGCCACCAGCACGAAGTCGTCGTCCGTCTGGCTGTCCTTGCCGGCCTTGATGCGGCCGCAGAACTCGTCGACATCGGCCAGCGGCTGGGCTTCCCCGATGAAGGAGTTGGTCTTCGGGAACAGCTTGTCCTCGATGCAGACGCCGGCGATGCCGCGCTCGCACAGCTTGCGCACGAAGCGGCGGACGTTGTTGAAGTTGCCGTGGCCGGTGTCGCCATCCACCAGGATCGGCAGCGTGGTCGCGTCCGCCATGTATTCCAGCACGTCCAGCACCTGCGTCCAGGACGCCTCGTTGCTGTCGCGCAGGCCGAGCGCCGCCGAGGTGGTCAGGCCCGAGGCCCAGACGCCACGGAACCCCGCCTCCTGCACCAGCTTGGCGGAGATGCCGTCATGCGCCTCCATCAGGAAGGAGAGCGAGGAGGAGGTGATCTCCCGCCGCAGGGCTGCGAAGCGCGTGGTGGGGGCCGCTGCCGCGCGAGGGCGCGTGGGGGATGGCGTGGCGTCGCTCAAGGGGCTCTTCTCCGCTCAGGGTGGGCCCGTCCGCTTGGTCCCGCCCGGCACGCAGGGTGCGCCGAACTTGCCAGGTCCACGGCTGTCATCCTACCTTCACAGGACCTAGAGGCCAATATTGGGAAGCCCGGATTGATCAGCTCCACTCGTCCGGCCTCGGCGATCATCCTGGCCGCGGGGATCGGTCGGCGGCTCGGCGAAGGGCAGGACGGCCCCAAGATACTGCTCCGCTTCGGTGATGAAACCTTGCTTTCCCGTCATCTTGACGCCCTGTCACGGAACGGTGTGGAGGATGTGAGCATCACCGTCGGCCATTGCCGCGAGATGATCGAGGCCGAGGTCGCCCGCCTGGGCTGGTCGGGGCGGGTGCGCTTCGTGCACAACCCACACTACCGGGATGGCAGCCTTGTTTCCCTCGCGGTGCAAGGCGACCTTCTGCGGGCTGGCCGCCCCCTGCTGCTGATGGACGGCGACGTGCTGTACGATCATCGCATGCTCGCGACCCTGATCAAGGCGCCCGGGGAGAACGTGCTGCTGCTGGATCGGGAGATCGAGCCGGGCGACGAGCCCGTGAAGATCTGTTTCCGTGACGGCACGATCGTGGACTTCCGCAAGCGGCCGGAGCACGCGCATGACAGCCATGGGGAGTCCGTGGGCTTCTTTCGCTTCTCGGCGCCGATGGCCGCGGCGCTGGCCGAGCGCTGCGCATCCTATGTTGCGGCGGGCCGCACGGAACTCGAATACGAGGAAGCGATTCGCGACCTGATTCTGGCCGAGCCCGCGCGCTTCGCCGTTGCCGACGTGACCGCCCTGCCCTGGGTCGAGATCGACTTCCCCGAGGATGTCCGCCGCGCTCGGGACGACATCCTTCCCCAGTTGACGCCGGCCTGACCCGGTCTCACCACCCCGCGAAGGCCGCATGCCCCCACGCACGAACGGCCCGAGGAAGCTTCTGATGACTGTTCCCCCTGTTGTGTCGCCTGGCGTGTCGCGCGCGCGGACGCCGTTGCTGGACCGGGTTCGTGTTCCGGCGGACCTGCGGAACTTCTCGGCCGAGCAGTTGCGGCAGCTGGCGGACGAGTTGCGCGCCGAGACGGTGGACGCGGTGTCCACCACGGGCGGGCACCTGGGCGCGAGCCTGGGGGTGGTGGAGCTGACGGTGGCCTTGCACGCCATCTTCGACACGCCCGGCGACCGGCTGATCTGGGATGTCGGGCACCAGGCCTATCCGCACAAGATCCTGACCGGGCGGCGCGACCGCATCCGGACGCTGCGCCAGGGCGGCGGGCTGTCCGGCTTCACGCGCCGCGCCGAGAGCGAGTACGACCCCTTCGGCGCCGCGCATTCCTCCACCTCCATCTCGGCCGGGCTGGGCATGGCGGTGGCGCGCGACCTTCTGGCGCCCCAGGGGCTGGGCCAGGGCGCGGGGCAGGCGGTGATCGCGGTGATCGGCGACGGCGCCATGTCGGCCGGCATGGCCTACGAGGCGATGAACAACGCGGGCGTGCTCAAGTCGCGGCTCATCGTGGTGCTCAACGACAACGACATGTCCATCGCCCGCCCCGTGGGCGCCATGTCGGCCTACCTGTCGCGGCTGATCTCGTCGCGCCCGTTCCTCTCCATCCGCGAGGTCATGGCCCGCCTGGCG